>JAYVGQ010000073.1:0-38592 GCA_043771985.1 Sphingomonadales bacterium | reverse complement strand
TACCGGCTACGCCGCACTTCACTTTGCCTGTTGCGGTGAATTTGAAGCGTTTCTTCACACCGCTTTTGGTCTTTAGCTTGGGCATTTTGGTCTCCTTTGGAAGTCCGTGTCAGATCAACATGGCAGCCCTTTTAGCCAGCCGATCTATTCGGAAGCGGGCAGCTAGATGGATTCGGTAGAGAAAGCAAGCTTTAACCCAAAGCTTCACCACCCGGCGCATGGTTGCCTTGCAGCGGATCACCCAGCGCTTTCATCCGCGCCATCGCGGCGACAGAAACAATCGGCTTGGCCAACACCAGATACTGCTTTGGCGCCATACCAAAAAAACGTTGGAAATCGCGGTTGAAATGCGCTTGATCATAATATTGTGGATCAAGGATCTCGCCCCATTTCGCCTCTGGTTGCCGCATTAACAGCGCCAGCGTCCGCAAAAACCGTTGTCGCCGGATCAGCAATTTGGGCGGAAAACCAAAGACGCGCTTTGATAACCGCTCCAGCTGCATCCCGCTTACATTCAACCGCTCGGCAATTTCGGTGACGCTGGTGAAGTCTGAATCCAGCAACGCGGTATGCAGTCCGTGGATCAGATCATCATCACTTTTTGCAGCCTCAGGCGTTTGCATCAGTGATTGACGCAGCACATTGTCAAAGATAGCGGCGACGTCTTCCAAAGTTTGCGCTGCGGCGACTGCGGGAAACAAAGCTGCAAAATTGATGCGGGTTTTCAGCGTGTAGGCATCAACTGATTGATCGGCAAAGCGCGCCGCCGGCAGCCCGATCAAATGATGCCAGCCAAGCGGCAGCAGGCCAAAGCTCACGATCCGCATGGTGACACAGCCAATACGTGTCGCGCGGCTGCTATGCCCGACAAGTGTGACCGGCGGGACAGGCTTCAGAGGCTCGGGATGGGCGCTGCCCTGCACCGCGCCGCTACAGATATACCGAACACTGCCCCATTCGGGATGCAGCAAATCCTCGACCATTTGGCCATCCGGACTGTTGACCTCTGCAATGTAATAGGTCGTTACGTAGGCGCGCAAATCGGCATGGGGCGCAACAAACTGCGCACTGGTGATGCCTTCTGCTACTTGCACATCATGCGTCCCGTTTTTGAACCACATCAACCAACGCTGTGTGATTCTTTGTAATTATGGGATTTTGTGACGTAAATTTGCGGGGATTGCAAGTAAGCAGCAGCGCTTAATGATTACCGGCAAGCGCCTCTAGCACTTCTTCAAGCCGCGCAGGATCGCCAAGCGCAATCACATGCCCTTCTGACGTCGCGTGCAAAGGATCACCGTTCCAGTCGCACATGATGCCGCCCGCCCCTTCGACGATGGGGGCAAGCGCTGCAAAATCGTGCAGTTTCAATCCGGATTCGACCACCAGATCGACGTGACCCGATGCCAGCAAGCCGTAATTATAGCAGTCGCCGCCCCATACCGTGCGCTGATTAGTTTTGGCCGCCAGCGCCATGAAATGTTCGGCGCTATGCTTATCAAAATACTGCGGGCCACTGCTGGCCAGAACAACATCGGATAGTTCGCGGCAAACGCGGGTTTTTGCTGGCTTACCGTTCAATAAAGTCGGACGACCAGTCACGCCCAGCCAGCGTTCGCGGCTGATACATTGATCAATGATGCCGAGGACGGGAAAACTATCTTGTAATAAAGCAATCAGCGTGCCGAAAATCGGGCGCCCCGCCATAAAGCTGATTGTGCCATCGATGGGGTCCAGCACCCAGCACCGGCCGGATGTGCCGTCCTTTGTGCCAAATTCTTCGCCGACGATGCTGTCGTTCGGGCATTCTTTGTCAAGGATCGCGCGGATTGCGGCCTCTGCGGCGCGGTCAGCCTCAGTCACCGGCGAATTGTCAGCTTTTGCCTCGTGCGCAAAATCGGCGCGAAATAGTGGGCGGATCGCCGCACCCGCCGCATCGGCTAGCCGGTTGGCAAGGGTGATGTCGGCAGGCGTCATATATTACACTGATTGGCAGCAGCAATGCTTGTCGGCAATAGCCGCGTCACAGTCAGCAGAAAGCACACTTTTTTAGTTGTTACTGAGTTTTGGGCATTGGAGATTTGGCACCATCTTTGACACCTCTTTCAGCGGGTGGCTGCGGCGGTGGGGGAACTGAGGTGGGCGTTTTGTCGACCATGCTCTTTTGACTTTCGTTATTTTCCAGATCAAATATCGGTAATACTACTACCAACGCAGACGCCAAAAGGCAAGGTAGCATTAAACTTAGGACCCAACGATTCATCAGGTAAAGCCGCCGAGATTTATCATCGTTGTTCTGACAATTAACGGTCGCGCATTTTGAGAATGTGCCCAGCAAAAAGTCATCAAATTTATCGTCGAAATTTCCTGATTCTGGATACTTTTTATAATAAATTTTACTCTCATTCCAAAACTCTACGACGGAATCACAGTCCGCGACGTACTTGTAAATTGGGCCGAGAAAAAACTTGATTGTGTGAAAAACAAAAATTCCCCCAAAAATGATCGCTAGGCCAGCAAGAACCAAAAGCGTCAGATCAACCCAGTCGAACGGAAGTTTTATTTTCGCCGCCACTGGCGCGATTACAGTCGCTCCGATCGTGGCAAACCCAATGGGAATACTAGCTGAACTATTCAATTTATCGCGCCGTTGCGCTTCCCAGCTATATTGCTCTTTCGCGTGGTCAAGAATCTTTGAATTCGTCATCAATCGAACAGCGAGCTGACGGAGCTTTCATCGGCGATGCGCTTGATCGCTTCGCCCAATAAAGGCGCGATGGGGATTTGGCGGATCTTGTCGCTGTCGCGCGCAGCATCCGATGCTTGGATCGAATCGGTGATGACCAGCTTGCGCAGGCTTGACGCATTGACCCGGTTGACCGCTTCGCCCGACAGCACGCCGTGGGTAATATACGCGACCACATCCGACGCGCCCGCCGCCTTCAATGCGTCTGCCGCGTTGCACAAAGTGCCCGCGCTATCGGCGATATCGTCGATCAAGATGCAAAACCGGTCTTTCACATCGCCGATGATGTTCATCACCTCGGACACGCCCGCTTTCTCACGCCGTTTATCGACGATCGCCAGCGGCGCGTCGTTAATCCGTTTGGAAAGCCCGCGCGCACGCACCACACCGCCGACGTCAGGGGAGACAACAGTGATTGCCTTGTCACCGTGCCGCTCCATGATATCCACGCTCATCACTGGACCTGCGAACAGATTGTCCGTTGGAATATCGAAAAAGCCCTGGATTTGTCCTGCATGCAGATCAACAGTCAGCACGCGGTCAGCGCCTGCCTCGGTAATCAAATTTGCCACCAGCTTTGCCGAAATCGGTGTGCGCGGGCCGGGTTTGCGATCTTGCCGCGCATAGCCAAAATAGGGAAGCACCGCTGTAATCCGCTTGGCCGAGGCACGGCGCAACGCGTCGATCATGATCAGCAATTCCATCAAATTATCGTTTGCGGGATGGCTGGTCGATTGGATGACAAACATATCCTCACCACGCACATTTTCGTGGATCTCCACAAAAATCTCGTTGTCGGCAAAGCGCCGGACGCTCGCGTCGGTGAGTGGCAGGCCGAGATAATCGGCGATCCCTTTGGCCAGCGGCAGATTGCCATTGCCTGTCATCAATTTCATGTGCTGTTCCACCCCTTAACCTCGTCACCGCCGCGAAAGCGGGGGTCCATCTCCGGCACTATAAATTTCAAGGGCAGGTGATGGATTCCTGCCTTCGCGGGAATGACGCACTTTAGCTATTGATTCGACGTTGCTCTAACGAGGTGACACAAAACTGACAATCGCCTTGCCGCCTTCGATTGTGGACAATAGAAAAGAATTTATGACAAACTCCCTCTCCATCGCGGTCGCCCAGATAAACCAGCGCGTCGGCGACCTGAAAGCCAATGCCGAAGCGATGCTGGCGTGGCGTCAAAAAGCGGTTGCGCAAGCGGGCGATGTGGACCTGATCCTGTTTCCCGAACAGCAGCTGATTGGCTATCCAGCCGAAGACCTTGTTCTAAAGCCTGCGTTCCAGCTGGCCGCTGCTGAGGAACTGGCGAAACTGGCATTGGCAACTGCAGACGGTGGCCCTGCGATGCTTGTTGGCTCGATCCTGAAAGAGGGAGACGCGCTGTTCAACATTGTCGCTTTGCTCGACGGCGGTAAAATCGTCGCGATCCGTAAAAAGTATGAGCTGCCCAATTACGGCACCTTTGATGAAAAACGCATTTTCACGAGCGGGCCGCTGCCTGCCCCGGTTGAGTTTCGCGGCGTTCGGCTGGGCCTGCCGATTTGCGAGGACGGCTGGTTACCAACAGTGTCAAAACATCTGGCTAATCAGGGCGCTAAGATCCTGATTTCGGTCAATGGCAGCCCGTATGAAATCGATAAGGATGACCGGCGGTTGCAAGAAGTGTTTGCCGCACGCGTTGCTGAAACTGGATTGCCCGTGTTGTTCCTTAACCGCGTTGGCGGGCAAGACGAGCTGGTCTTTGACGGCAGTTCGTTTGTCTTGAATGCCGACGGCGTTGCCGCACACCGGCTGCCCGATTGGGAAGAGCATCTGGCGATCACGCATTGGACGCGCGGTGATGCGGGATGGTCCTGCGCGCCGGGCGCGATGGCCAAATGGGAAGATCACCCGGCGGATATTTATTCAGCGATGGTGCTCGCGCTGCGCGATTATGTCGACCGCAACCGCTTTCCAGGTGTTGTGCTGGGGCTATCGGGCGGGATCGACAGCGCAATCTGCGCCGCGATTGCCGCCGATGCTTTGGGGCCAGAGCGCGTCTGGTGCGTGATGCTGCCCAGCCGGTTTACGGGTCAACTCAGCCTCGATCTTGCCGCTGAGTGCGCCAAGATGATCGGCTGCAAGCTTGATACGATCCCGATTTCCCCTGCCGTCGATTCCTTTGACGAAATGCTGTCAGGCAGCTTTGCCGATGTCGATGTCGATATTACGGAAGAAAATGTCCAGTCGCGGATACGCGGTCTGACCTTGATGGCATTGTCGAACAAATTCGGCCACATGCTGCTGACCACGGGCAACAAAAGCGAGATGAGCGTGGGTTACGCGACCATCTATGGTGATATGGCGGGCGGCTATAATCCGTTGAAAGACGCCTATAAAATGACAGTGTTTGCGATCTCGCGGTGGCGCAACGCCAACCGCTGCCGCATCGGTCTGGGCCCCGATGGGCCGGTGATCCCCGAGGCGATCATCACTCGCCCTCCGTCTGCCGAACTGCGCCCTGACCAGCAAGACAGCGATAGCCTGCCCGCATATCCCGTGCTTGATGACATATTGCTGGGCCTAGTCGAACACGAACTGTCGGTCGACGACGTCACCGCCCGGGGCCACCCGCGCGAAGTGGTCGAGCGGATCGAGCGGCTGCTGTACATCGCCGAATACAAACGGCGTCAGGCCCCTCCCGGCGTGAAGCTTGGATCACGCAACTTCGGTCGCGACCGGAGATATCCGATCACGAATGCGTTTCGGAGCGGCTAACCAAGAGCAACGCCACCTCAATTCGTCACCCCCGCAAAGGCGGGAGTCCATCACCTGCCGATGAAATTATAGTGCCGGTGATGGACTCCCGCCTTCGCAGGAATGACGAAGTTTAGGAACGAAAAGTCAGTTTTCTAACATTGCCCAAAGTTTGAGCCAAAGGTTTGAACCTGAACCGCCAACCCGCACCGGCACTCCAGCCACGCCAGCGCATTCCAGGCACCGCACTTGCGCGCCCTTTGCCGTCGCCAACATCCGCAAATCCGCTGCCATTTGATCGAACAGTATTTGTTGCTGCCACGCGGCGTGAGCAAACAGGTCAGCGGGCGCCATCGCATGCGCAGGTGGCGGCATGAACGCGCCGAGCAATCCGCTGGCAAAATCGGCTTGTGGATCAAGATAGCGCGGATGCCATTCGCCTGTGTTTAGCTTCGCCAATTTCGCCGCCTCGGCCAATGCATCATCCAGCCCGCCCATGCGGTCAACCAGCCCCAGTTGCCGCGCAGTGCCGCCAGCCCAGACGCGGCCTTGGCCAATGGCATCGACTTGCTCGACAGTTTTTTTGCGCGAGGTGGCAACGCGCGTCAGGAAATCGCGATACCCCTTTTCAATCACACTTTGCGCCATGCGGTCGAACACGGGGCTGACCCCGCCGAGCACATCAGGTTCGCCTGATAGCGGTGTCGTTTTAACGCCGTCACTGGTCACGCCCCATTTCGCCAGCGCGTCACGGCCCGACGGAATCACGCCGAAAATACCTATGGAGCCGGTGATTGTTGACGGTTCGGCAAAAATTGTCGTCGCAGGCGTCGATATCCAATAGCCACCACTTGCCGCCAGGTTGGCCATAGATACCACAATGGGCAGGTTTTTCTTCTTAGCTGCCTCCAGCGCTAGCCGAATCTTTTCCGATGCAGTCACCGAGCCGCCGGGCGAGTCAACCCGCAGGACCAGAGCCTTTAGGTCGTCATCCTCTAGCGCCTGATAAATGAGCGCGGAGATTGTGTCGCCCGCCGCTGTCCCCGGCCCAGCTTTGCCATCAACGATTTCGCCAGCGACAGTGATAACACCAATCGGCGCGCCATCACCGGCGGGACTGTGCGCTGCAAGTAATGCATCGGGCCGCGATGCCGCAAAGCCGCCGATGGTTTCGGCGCGGTCCTTGCCCACTTTTGACGCGACATAGGTTCCAAACGCGACTCTGTCGCCAAGCTTGTCGACCAGCCCATTGGTGAGCGCAAGCTGCGCCAGATCGCCCTTTGCCGCCTCGACTTGTCCCGCAGGATCAGTCAACAAAGCGTCAATCTTCGCTTTGGGCCGGGCCTTTGCCACATCGGCGCGCCATTGGCCCCAGATTTCATCATAAAATGCTTGCGTTGATTCTTTGGCCTCTGGTGACTGGTCAGCGCGCAGAAATGGTTCAACCGCAGATTTATACGTGCCGACGCGATAAACATTCGCCTTCACACCCAATTGATCGAGCAGACCCTTGTAATAAAGCCGCGACCCGCCCGGCCCCGTAGGCACCACACCGCCCAGTGGATCGACCCAGATTTCGCTGGCATGCGCGGCCAGTTGATAGCCATCGTCGCTATACCCTGTGGCAAAAGCATAAACCGGCTTGCCCGCCTTTTTGACTGCGTCCAGCCGGTCGCCAATTTCGGCAAGGCTGGTTTGTCCGCCGCCCATAAAGCGGTCAAGATCAAGGACCACCGCCTTTATCCGATCATCGCGCGTCGCCAAGTCAAGCGAGCGAACAATGTCACGCTGACGATATTCGCGCACTGACACGCGCTGAGAAATCAGCTCCTCAATGGGGTTAACCGTTGCCGGTTGTTCCAACACCACGCCATCAAGCTGCAGGTACAACGCACCGTCGCGCACTGCACCGGGATTTGGCCCGCTGGATAAAAACCCATAAAGCGCAAAGAAAAAGATGAACAAAAATAGCAGCGCTAATCCGTCCTTGATCACCACAAGGAACCGCCAAACGCTTTTCATAAATGCCATTTTACTTTGCCCTTCGATACACCGCGTATGTAGGGCCGCGCGCCCAAGTTTCCAGCGGCAATTCGATCAACGCAGTGTAACAGGCAACTAAACTCTTTCCCGAAAGGCTCAGGCAGTGACGCCAGACAGGCGAAAGGGGCCGATCCGCGATGGAACGACCCCTTTCTTACACGGGTCAGCAGCCAGACAGCCGCTGCCGGGAGTGGATTTCTGCTGTTACCAGCAGCCGATCTCCCGAACGGAATTGCCCGACCCCTTAACTGAACCATGAGACATCGGATCACCTCCTTTCGTTAGTTGAAAATGGATTGCGTGTTGCATCAGATTGCCCTCCGCAGTTAGGAAAGTGATTCAATTGCAGCAACAAAACAAGACTTGAATTTAATATTTTTTGCAGCGAATATCCCGGGTCTTGCAGCGGAGCTTACGCGCGGCAATCTTCAACCACGCGACCGATTTCTGCCCAGACCGGGATTGCGATATTCAGCGTACCGGATAGCTCAAGCGCGATACGACCGCGGCTGAACGCCATCGCGTCAAGGACCGGGTCGCTGCCGCCGATTTCGCTAGCCGCATATGCTGGTTTTCCGCCGGTGAGTTGAACCGTTATTGCCTTCGACGTCGAGCTGGTCCGCACCATCATCGTACCGCCAACATCGCTAGCGCGCGACAAGAACAACTTTGCACGCGCCTTGTCACAACGCAGTGTGACCAATGCATCGGCTCCCGGCGTGCCATACAATGCAATCGAACCGCGATCATCACGGCGATAGACCCAGGCACCTGCCGCAATAGTCCAGTCAGTCCAATGGCCGGCGGGCTGCTGCACTGTGGGCTGCGTTGGCAGTGGCGCGGGCATTTCAATTGGCGCTGGCAACACAACCACAGGCGGCTTAGCCGTCGGCTGCGGTGCGGCGCACGATGTGGTCAAAACAATCACGGCCAAAGCAAGATATTGTGTGCGCATCTGCACGTTATGGCCAAAAGCGGGGGACCACGCTAGGCCCCATTCTGATGAAGCCTTTAAAAACCCGGATAGACCAATTGCTTGTCGAACGCGGACTGGCCGATAGCCGAACGCGGGCCCAAGCATTGATTATGGCGGGGCTCGTGATGCTGGGCGACAAACGCGCCGATAAACCAGGGCAGCAGGTCGCCGATAACGCGGAGATTACCGTCAAAGGACAGGATCACCCCTGGGTGTCGCGCGGCGGGGTTAAATTGGCGCATGCGCTAAAGGCGTTTGCGATTGATGTGAACGGCGTCGTTGCGATTGATGTGGGTTCATCGACCGGCGGCTTTACCGATGTGTTGTTGAGCCAAGGTGCCGCTAAAGTCTTCGCCGTGGACAGCGGGACGAACCAGCTCGCGTGGAAATTGCGCGCCGACGACCGCGTGATTGTGCACGAACAAACCAGCGCGCGGATATTGACCGAGCAGCATATTTCCGAGCCGGTGGATGTGATCGTCTGCGATGCCAGTTTTATCAGCCTGTCCAAAGTGCTGGAGAGGCCGCTGACTTTTGCCAAGCAAGGCGCGCAATTGGTCGCGTTGATTAAGCCGCAGTTTGAAGCTGGGCGCTCCGAAGTTGGCAAAGGCGGCGTTATCCGTGACGCTGATATCCATGCGCGCGTTTGCGCGGAGGTTCAGGCTTGGCTGGAAAGCGTCGGCTGGTCAGTGCGCGGCTTAACCGAAAGTCCGATTACCGGACCAAAGGGAAATATCGAGTTTCTCGTTTGGGCGGTAAAAACCTAACTTCAAAACCCCACAAAAACCGCTGCTTCATCGACCGACTTCCGCTCTGACACCACTGCATTCGCCGGAAAACTCTCCTCTGGCCAGCCGAGCGCAATGCTTTTCATAATCACTTGATCGTCGGCAATTCCGGCATGTTCGCGCACCACGGGCGATTGCATGATGCCTTGGCTGTTAATGACAGCACCCAGCCCGCGTGACCATGCCGCGTTGACCAACGCGGTTGCAACGGCCCCGCAATCAAACGGGGTATCGTCGCTGCCGTCGCAAACTTTGTCATAGGTGATAATCACGCACACCGGCGCATCGAATTGGCGGAAGCCCCGTAATACCCAATCCTGACGTTGTTCGGCATTATCACGGGCGATGCCCATGGCGGAGAATAATTGCTTTGCGACACCAATCTGCCGTTCGCGGTGCTGGCCTTCGAAAGCATTGCCGGTGCGGAATTCGCGCGATTGCGGCACGCCCGCCACCATGCGTTCGGTATTGCCTTGGCGAATGCGATCAAGCGGTTCCCCTGTGATAACATAGAAATTCCACGGTTGAGTATTCATCGATGATGGCGCACGCATCGCAAGGGTAAGGACTTCCTCAATCAGGTGTTGCGGCACCGGATCGGGCTTATACCCGCGAATGCTGCGCCGCCCCATAATCACGTCGTCAAATTCCATATCTCGCCCTTTGCCGATCAGCACTCCGCACTGGAGCGCCGCGTTTAATCAGTTGATTAAATGCGTAACGGGGAATTGTCGATATATGAAGTTCAGTCGGCGCGCTGTTTTGCCTCGTCGATTTGGGACTGCAAAGCTTTATACTCATCGCACGATTTGTCGTTGCCATCGGCACAATCTTCGCGGGCTTTATCGCGTTTGCGGGCAAGCTTACCTAAAAGCTCTTCACGTTTGCGAATGTCACGCCCGCGCTTTTCATCGATTTCGGACTGGCTTGTGGTCAAAACATCGGCCGTTTTCGACACAACCTTTACCGGCAACATGACAACGTCTTTGACAATCGACGTAACGCAACCGCCAAGCAACAATGGTAATGCCAGAAATGCAAACTTCGTCATCTGATCCCCCGACCGGAAAAGTGGTCGCACACATAACAGGAATATCTGCATTGTCCCTGAACGAAACACCACTTTACCAAGTGCTAGTATCGCAAAGTTAAATAAAATGCCCCGACATGCTCGACACGCGACATATTTGCGGCGAAAGAGTGCGCATGTCCGGACATAAATCTCAACGCCGCCGTGGTGCAGCGCAAACCAGCGGCAATCCCAAATTCTGGGGCCGTCACGCCGTTATGGCAGCCATCGAAAATCCCGAGCGGCGGATCATCAAAGTTTGGGGCGTCAGGGAAACGCTTGCCGGGTACGATTTGCCATCGGATCTGCCCCTGATTTATTGCCAGTCCGAGGATCTTGCCCGTTTCGTCCCTAAAGACGCGCCGCATCAGGGGATCGTTGCCGAGATTGCACCGTTGGAAGACGTCTGGTTGGGTGACATATTGGAACAGCATGAAGGTGATCCGCGTCCGATTTTGGTCCTCGATCAAGTGACTGATCCGCATAATGTCGGCGCGATTTTCCGCTCCGCTGCTGCGTTTGATGCCATCGCGGTGGTTACGCAAGACCGCCATGCGCCGCCTGAATCAGGGGCGTTGGCAAAGTCTGCCTCTGGTGCACTAGAAGTGGTGCCGTGGGTCCGCGTGGTCAATCTGGCTCGCGCGCTAGAGGAAATTGCGGAGCATCAATATTGGCGGATTGGCCTAACCGGTAATGCCGAAGTGACTCTGGGCGAAGCGCTTGCGCCGCAACGTAATGCGCTGGTTCTAGGGGCAGAAGGCGAAGGGATGCGCCGCAATATAGAGGAGCATTGCGACCAGCTGGCAAAGCTGCCAATCAGTAGCCAAATGGAAAGCCTGAATGTTTCCAACGCTGCTGCGATTGCGCTGTATGCCGCCCATATGGCGCAAATAGGAAAGGATGCCTGAATGAAGTTGAAGCGTTTTGCCGCCCTCGGCCTAGCGATTGTTGCCCCGATGAGCTTGACAGGGTGTTTGCTGCTTCCAGGCGAATTTGTGTCAGAGATGACGATCCTAAAATCCGGCGAATTCAGCTTTTTTTATAGAGGCGAAATCCAATTGGTCGGCCTGTCTAATTTGTTGAAGAACGAGTTGGAAGGCGAGGGTCTGGAATCAACCGAGTTCGAGGCAACCTGTTACGGCACAGCCCCCGACGCATCGACCATAGAAGAGGCGGCAAAAGAGAAAAAGAAGGAAGCCGCAAAGCTGAAGGCGCAAAGCGATTCTTTTGCGACGCAAGCTGCGCTTGGCACAATTACCGGACAGCAAGGTTCGACCGCTGCGTCCCGCACGTCGCAAGAAGATTACACGCTGAATCAGGATGCTGACGTCGAAGAGGCAAGCGCCGAGGAAGCTGCTGAAGACACAGCTGACGCAGCGACAGCGGCAGTCGAGGCGGCTAGCGAAGCCGCCGCCGAGGCAGATGCCGAACTCGAGGATGAATTCGAAGAGCGCGACTGCACCGAAACCGAAATCGCTGAACAGAAAAAAGATTGGGACGACCAACAGGTCCGCCGCAAAAAGGAAAAAGAACAGGCCAAGAAAATGTTCGCGGCTTTGCTAGGCGGCGTTGACCCTGATGATCCAAAAACCATTGAACGCTTCACTAAAGAGGTTGAGCGGCTCGCGGCGTGGAACAAAGTCGAACACATCGGCAATGGCGTGTTCAAAATCGACTATTCGACCAAAGGCCGGCTGGCCGATGACTTCGCCTTTCCGGTAATCCCGCGCTATGCGTTGGGCAATCCGATGATCCACATCAGCCGCTGGGACAATGGCCGCGTGCGGATTGAGGCACCGTCGTTCCACAACGACCCCGACATGTCGATGGCCGCTTTGATGGGTGCAGGCGGGATGATGCCGGGCATGGGGATGAAGGGCAAAGACGTCGATCCGCTGGAGGTCAAAGGCACATTCACCATTCGCACAGACACCAATATCCTTGCCAATAACAGCGAAGAAGGCCCCAGCGATATCGGCGGACTACAAGTGCTGACATGGGATATCGGCGCGCGCACGTTCGGTCCGCCAATGGCGCTGCTAAAGCTGGTGAATTGAGCCGGTGGGCTTGAATGCGGAGCAGCTTAACGCGTCGCTCGACGCATTGGCAAAGCGCGAACAACGCTTTGCCGCGGCGTTGAAAGCAACCGGCTATCCACAGCCGCGCCTACGTGAACCGGGCTATGCTACGTTGCTACGCACCATTGTTGGCCAGCAAGTCAGTGTGGCCGCGGCCGCATCCGTTTGGAGTAAGCTAGAGGTGTTGCTTGGCGAAGGCTGCGCGCCCGAGAAACTGATTGCACAGGATTTCGATGCGCTGCGTGCCTGCGGGCTAAGCCGTCAAAAACAGGGCTATGCCCGCAGCCTGGCGGAATTGGTGCTATCGGGCGCACTGCCGCTTGATGCGTTGCCAACCGATGATGAGGACGCGATTGCGTATCTGACGCAAGTGAAAGGCATTGGCCGCTGGTCAGCCGAAATTTACCTGTTGTTTGCCGAAGGACGCGGCGACATTTGGCCTGCCGGCGACTTAGCAGTGCAAGAGGGCGTAAAGCGGATTTTATGCCTAGACGTACGCCCGTCGGAAAAAATGATCCGCGAAATGGCCGAAGCCTGGCGCCCCCATCGCGGGGCCGCCGCGATCTTTACTTGGCACGTTTATGCCGAGGGTTTTGAAGCGATTTAGGCGGACAATTAGAGCTTCAAATCCGGGTTCAACTTCATCATTTCCAGCACAAAAGACTTTGGCTTTTTGAACAGCTTGCTTTTGCGGTTAACCGAAAGCCCCAGTAACGCTGCCGCTTCCATGACGAAATGGACACAGTTCTGTTTGTTCAAATTATAGCTTTTACCCGGCATGTTGCGCCATTTTTCGACATGCGCGATCAGCGACCGGTATTGCGCATCGTCAAGCTGCATCGTGAAATGCGCGTTCGAGTCCGCAATGTACTTCGCATTTTTGCTTTCGATAATGCCAGTGACAGAACCAAGCAGAATGGCAGGTGAAGTCGATTTGGCGGTAAAGCCGTAGTTGGTATCGACAACCTCTCCCGTTGCCTCGACCGTACCTTTCAGCGTGAAGAAAGTGTGCGGGAAATGGTCGCCGAAATCGTGGCTGTAGAAGGTCGCAAGGATTTCTGCGTGTGCCTGCACTGGAGACAGCATAAGAAGCAGCGCAATGAACAGCGCGGGTAATCGCGACATGGGAATCCTTTCCTTTGATTTTCAGAAATATCGTTGCATCGTCGCAACTGCAAGCAGGGGTTGGCCGCATTGGGCTTTTCCGCTGCTGACATCTGTGCAAATAGAGGCACAAGGAGAGCATCAATATGGCGGACAATCGTAAAAGCATTTTCATCACCGGCGGCGCATCGGGGCTGGGCCGCGAAGTTGCGCGGTTCTTTGCTGGCAAAGGCTGGTTCGTCGGAATTGCTGATATAAACGATGCGGGCGCAGCGGAAACCGCCGCAATGTTGCCAGCGGGGCAAAATTCTACGCACCATCTGGACGTCACTGACCGCGACCAATGGACAAAGACGCTAGCGGACTTTGTCTTGCACACCGGCGGCACCGTCGATGTCTTGTTCAACAATGCGGGCATCGGTGCTGGCGGCGCGATTCAGGACATGACCGACGCCGATATCGACCGGCAGATCGCGATCAATTTTACTGGTGTGGTCAGTGGCATCCGCGCCGTGTTCCCCTATCTGCGTCGGGGGTCGTGCGTATTAAACACCAGCTCTGCGGCCGGAATTTACGGCGTTGGGGGGCTGAGCGTCTATAGCGCGACAAAATTTGCGGTACGCGGCCTTACCGAATCGCATGACATCGAATGGGCGCCCTTGGGGATAAAATCGCGGTCGTTGATGCCCGGCTTTATCGACACCAACATTATCAGCGCAGTCGCCGATGGCAGCAACATGACTGGCAAAGAACGGCTGGAGGCGGCGGGCATTCCCGTCAGTCCGGTTGAGATCATCGGCCCTGCGGCTTGGGCAGCGGTGCATGGAAAAAAGGTCCACACGACGGTCAACAAAATGGCAAAGCAACTGGCCTTTGCCGCGCGCTGGTTCCCGGGACGTTTGCGTAACCAATCAACCGGATTGATCGAGGGGTTGGATACAATTGTCAGCAGCTAGATTTTAGACGAAACCGTCAATCGCCTTTGCCAAATCAATATCGCGCTGGGACAAACCGTCCGCATCGTGCGTGGTGAGCAAAAATTCGACGCGGTTATAGACGTTGAACCATTCGGGATGATGGTCGGCTTTTTCGGCGATGATAGCAACGCGGGCCATAAACCCGAACGCCTCGGCAAAGTCGGTGAAGGTAATTGTGCGGCGGATGCCTTGCGCTGCTTGGTCATAGGTCCAATGCGGCAGTTCTTGCAGCGCCAAACTGCGTGCCTGATCGTCCAGTTTCGAAACGCCCATAATCCTTACCCGCCTTTGCTTTTTGGTGCGCCCATGCCTATGTCGCGCAATGAGTGCACGTCAAGCAGAGAAGCCAGCCGTCACACTGGTCAACGCCGCAATTTTGCGCGGCAACCGATTGGTGTTGCGTGATTTTTCTATTGAAGCGCAAAGCGGCGACATTGTCTGGGTGCGTGGCGCAAATGGCAGCGGCAAATCGACATTGTTTCGCGCGCTTGCAGGGTTGTTGCCGCTGACCACCGGGCGACTACAAATTGCCGGCAGTATCGCCCTGACCGACGATAACAACGCACTCGACCCTGAACAAAGCGTCGAGGAAAATCTGCGTTTCTGGGCAAAAATGGACGGCGTTAGCAACGCTGTGCTGGAAAAGGCGCTGGAGGCGTTAGACCTTGTGCCACTTGCCGAACTGCCGGTGCGATTCCTCTCCGCCGGTCAAAAACGCCGCGCAAGCCTGGCCCGTATGATCGCCAGCGGCGCATCGATCTGGCTGCTGGATGAACCGTATAACGGCCTGGACCAAGCCAATGTCGCGCGGCTCGACGAGGCGCTATATCGCCACACGTCATCCGGCGGCATCGCGCTGATTGCATCGCACATCGCCCCGACCGTCAATGTGGCGCGTAGCGTGATGCTGGACCAGCCCAAGCAAAAGGCGGCGGCATGAGCGGTTTTCTCTCGCTTGTGTGGCGCGATGTACGGCTGGCGTGGACCGGCGGCGGATTGTGGCTGCCGGTTATTTTCTACCTTGCGGTATCGACTTTGTATCCGTTTGTGGTCGGACCGGACAAAGCGTTGCTGGCACGCACTGGCGGCGGCATATTGTGGATCGCCGCATTGCTCGCCAGCTTGTTGCCGATTGAGCGGCTAATCCTGCCAGACCGGCAGTCGGGTGTGCTGGACCAATTGGCGCTGCGCGGTTGGTCGGATGAGTGGCTAGCCTGTTCTAAAATCGCCGGACATATTGCGGGGTTCGGCGTGCCATTGTTGTTGGCCACGCCCATTGCAGTCGTCTTGCTGGGCTTGCCCGAAGACAAAGCGCTGACGCTGATCTTTGGGTTGGCCTTTGCGTTGCCTGCATTGGCTGGGTTGGGCGTTACCATCGCCGCGCTGACCGCAGGCTTGCACGGTGCGTCGGCCCTTGGCGGGTTGTTGATGGTTCCGCTGGTAGTACCTTTATTGATATTCGGCGCAGGCACGCTTGGCGATAATGCGGGGAATGCTTTGCAATTGGTGGCCGCAACGAGTCTGGCGATGACCGCCCTGTCGCCCTTTGCAGCGGGGGCGGCGTTAAGGGCGGGACGCAGCTAAGATCGCTAAGCCTGCATCTTTGCCGCATAGCCTGCCGCAACCATCGCCTCGACCATATCGAACAGTTTTTCTGGATCACTCGCGCGCAGTACTGGCATCTGTGCCTCCATCCCCTCGGCGATCACAATCTCGCGCTTTCCGCCTGCTACGGCGTCCCAGATCGAGCGCGCTACGAAATCAGGAGCAATGCCGTTGTCGATGGCTTTGTCGCTGACGCCCCGCGCCGATCCGTCCCCCGCCAGCGCATTGCGCGAGACATTGGTCCGCACTGAACCCGGCGCGACCGTCAGCACGTTGACGCCCTGCCCGGCAACTTCGCTACGCAGCGAATCGGCATAGCCGATCAGGCCATGCTTGGCCGCACAATAGGCGGTGCGCAGCGGAACGCCGACCTTACCCGCAACGCTCGATATCATCACCAACTGCCCGCGCCCGCGTGACAACAAGTGCGGCAGCAAAGCTTGGGTCAGCGCAATCGGCGCGAGCAGATCGACGTCGATAATCTGTTGGTACACTGTCAGAGCCGTATCAATCGCCAGCGACCGCTGCGAAATACCCGCATTATTGACCAGCACATCAACGCCGCCGCGAAAACCGATGGCTGCCTCGACATGCGCGGGAAGGCTATCATATTGCCTTGTTTCAAAGGGTAAGATCAAACAACGATCGGGAGCATGCGCCGCCACCGCCTCCAGCGACGTGACATTCCGGCCAGACAAAATGCACGATCCGCCATCTGCCAAAAATGCTTTGGCTAATGCTTCGCCGATCCCCGAAGAGGCGCCGGTAATCCACGCCGTTTTACCGCTTTGATCTGTCATGATAACGCTTCTCCTATGAGCTGACCGATGCCGGTCCAGCTTTGCCGCTGTCAAGCAAAAGCCGCTTGCGAAAAAGGCTAAGCCTCCCCACATATCGCTTATGCTGATAGAAACCGAAACCACGCCCAATCCCGCCACGCTGAAATTCCTGCCCGGACAGGTGGTGATGGCGAGTGGAACCCGCGATTTCGCCGATGCGGATGAGGCCGAGGCTTCGCCGCTTGCAGAGGCGCTGTTCACATTGGGCGATGTCACCGGCGTATTTTTCGGGCGTGATTTTATTTCGGTGACCGCTGGTCCGGGGACCAATTGGGCTGATTTGAAACCCGATGTGCTGTCGATCCTGCTTGATCATTTCAGTGCGCATTTGCCGTTGTTCAAACCCGCCGCTGCTGGATTTTCGGTGCCCGCCGCTGACGAAGAATATCCTCTCGACGATCCAGCCGATGAAGAGATTGTCGTCCAGATCAAGGAATTGATCGAAACCCGCGTGCGCCCGGCTGTCGCCAATGATGGCGGTGACATCGTTTATCGCGGATTTCAGCGCGGCGTTGTCTATTTACAGATGCAAGGCGCGTGCGCCGGATGTCCGTCATCGTCTGCCACTTTGAAAAACGGCATTGAGCAATTGCTGAAACATTATGTCCCGGAAGTCACTGAAGTCCGGGCTGCTTAAATCTCCCCCTCTCCCGAAATCAGGAAGCTACTTATGCCGATCAACACGCCGCTGAACGATGCCGCATTGGACCAACTGTTCCGCACTGCGCGAACCTATAACGGCTATCTCGATACCCCCGTGTCTAACGAGCAGCTCGAAGCTGTGTGGGAGTTGATGAAATACGGCCCCACCTCCGCCAACTGTCTGCCCGCGCGGGTTATCTGGTGCGTTAGTCAGGAATCAAAGGAAAAGCTCGCGGCGCTCTCGATGCCGGCGAACGCGACAAAAATCCTGTCAGCGCCCGCAACTGCGATCATCGGCATGGACATGGAATTTTACGAGCAGCTGCCCGAACTGTTCCCGCACGCCGATGCGCGCAGCTGGTTTGTCGGTAATGACGCGATGATCGAGGCGACGGCGTTTCGTAACAGCAGCTTGCAAGGCGGATATTTAACGCTCGCCGCGCGTGCCCTTGGTCTTGATGTTGGCGCGATGTCGGGCTTTGACAACGCCGCTGTCGATGCGGCATTTTTCGCTGATACCAAAATCAAGTCGAACTACATCTCCACCATTGGCTATGGCGATCCGGCCAGCATTTTTGAACGCAGCCCACGTCCGGGATTTGATCGCTTTAACAAGATCGTCTGATCGGTTACGCGTCGTTCTTATGCGACGGCTGATTATTGATACTGCGACGCGCGCGTGTTCGGTTGCCTTGTTTGAGGGCGATGTTTGCATAGCCGCGTTTCACGAAGACATTGGCCGCGGCCATGCCGAACGGCTGGTGCCAATGATTGCCGAACTGCCCGATAAAGGTCGCGCCGACATCATCCATGTTGATGTCGGCCCCGGCAGTTTCACTGGCATACGTGTCGGTGTCTCCGCTGCCCGCGCGCTGGCGCTGGCTTGGGGTGCCGAATGTTATGGCTATGGCTGCCTTGATCTGGTTGCAGCTATGGCGCGGAACGGCAACGCTGTGGCTGTCGATGTGGTGATGACCGGCGGTCATGGCGAGTATTACTTTCAGTCATTTGGTGATGACGGAGCCGCATTGACCGAGGCGCAATCTTTGCCGCCCGAGATCGCTGTTAAGCGTTCCAGCGCGGCATTGGTGGCAGGTGACATGGCGGTCCGTTTAGTGGCATCGCGCGGATTTGGGCAGGCAATCGACATCCTGCCAAATTCGATTTCTTGGCCCAGCATTTCTACTGTGCAGTCGCTGCTAGCCAGCCCGCTTTATGTACGCGGTCCTGATGCTAAACTTCCCGGCGGTATTACGCCTTGATCGAAATAGCGCACGGCAGCGGGCTTGATGTGGCCTCTATTATGCCAGTGATGAACAATGCGTTCGACCCGGAATTTGGTGAAGCGTGGACAGCTGCGCAATGCCTTTCAACGCTGGCGATGCCCGGTGGGCAATTGCTACTGGCCAGATCAGACGGTGTCGTTGTCGGGTTTGCTTTAACGCGGGGCGTAGTTGACGAAGAAGAATTGCTGTTGATCGGAACATTGCCATCCGCACGGCGACAGGGCGTAGGGCGGCAATTGATGGTAAGTCTAAGTCAAGCCTGTACCAAATTGGGGCGTTCAACCCTATTTCTTGAAGTAAGGGACGGTAATAATGCCTATTTATTCTATGCCTCGATGGGATTTCAACCCATCGGAAGGCGTGCTGGCTATTATAAATCTACAGGCGGCAGCAAGCACGACTCGGTAACAATGGCGCTCGCTTTGTAACTTTCCTGTTTACTCTAACTCTTCATTGATTCAGTTGACTGATTTTATTGGGTTGGATAAGGACTATGGATCGATAAGCCGAATTGGTAATCGAAGGGTCGCACAACAATCCAAGTCAAGGGGAATACAATGACAATGGAAAACGCAGAAAATAACGAAATGCTGATCACGCTCACGGCAGATATTGTCGCAGCGCATGTCAGCAACAACAGCGTGGCGGTCTCTGACTTGCCGACGCTGATCAACAACGTCCACGGCGCGCTGGCCGGGCTTTCGGGTGCGGTCACCGTACCGGCGGTTCTCGAACCTGCTGTGCCTATCCGTAACTCGGTAAAGAGAGACTATATTGTCTGTCTTGAAGACGGCAAAAAGCTGAAAATGCTAAAGCGCCATTTGATGACAAGCTATGGCATGACGCCTGATGACTATCGCGCCAAATGGGGCCTTGCCGCCGATTATCCGATGGTTGCACCAGCCTATGCCGAAACGCGCCGCATCCTTGCCAAAGCCATCGGCCTAGGTCGTGCGCCGGGATCGGGACGGAAGAAAAAAGTCGTTAAGTAAGCTACGCCTTTTTATCGAAACATTGAAAGGGCCGGTCAGCAATGACTGGCCCTTTTCATTCTGGCCGTTTCGATTGACGAATCCCACCGGCACACTAAATGTAATACGATATGGAAACCAAGATAGATCTCGAGGCCCTTTGTCAACAACGCGGCTTGCGCATAACTGACCAGCGCCGCGTGATTGCGCGGGTAATATCTGATGCCGATGACCATCCCGATGTCGAAGAGCTATACCGGCGCGCATCGGCAGTTGATGGAAAGATTTCGATCGCCACTGTTTATCGCACCGTTCGTTTGTTCGAAGAAGCAGGTATCCTTGATCGCCACGATTTCGGCGATGGTCGCGCGCGTTATGAAGCCTCGCCAGAGGCGCATCATGACCATTTGATCGATGTGGAGACCGGCAAAGTCGTCGAATTTGTCGACCCGGAATTGGAAGCATTGCAAAAACTGATCGCTGAAAAGCTTGGCTACCGGTTGGTCGATCACCGTATGGAGCTGTATGGCGTTGCCCTTAGCCGCGACGATTAAACAGCGGAATCCGATTGCCCTGATATTGGGGCAAGTTGTGTTTGTCGCGCGCTTGCTGGTCATCATCGCGTCGTTGATCGTCGGTGTGTTTCTCCACAATCTATGGCGGTTGTTCCGCCAGCCGTCACCTTGGCCGCGTTTGTTCTTATTATCCGTCAGCTGGACTGCCGGCATTGCCACCGCGACCACCGGCAAACGTATCCGCAAAAACGTCTTTTACGCATCCAACCATCATAGCTGGATCGACATTCCGGTAATGTCGGGCGTGACGGGTTGCACGTTTGTCGCCAATGACGGGATAGAGAAATGGCCGCTGATCGGTTGGCTATGCACAATTAACAATACGATTTTTGTCAGCCGTGAGAACCGGTTGAGCGTCGCCGATCAGATTGATGAGCTGCGCACGGCGATGACCGGAGATCAACCGGTCACAATCTTTCCTGAGGGCACAACGCATGACGGACCGGGCCTGTTGCCGTTCAAAGCGGCATTGTTTGCTGCCCTTGTGCCACCGCCTACGGGCATGATGGTGCAACCGGTTTTCCTGACCTATGGCCGCCATACAGCGCGCATGTCATGGGTAGGCGAGGAAGGCATACTCGAGAATTTCTGGCGGGTGATGTCGTATCTAAAGCCGATTACCGCGACGTTGCATTTTCTGGAACCATTTGATCCGGCGCTATATCCTGACCGTAAAGCGATTTCGGCGGAGGTGAGGCACCGCGTTGCCGAAGCGATGCAGTCTGGCGACCATTATCGCAGCCATGTATAGACCTGCGGCATGACCACCGAATCCCCCAAAACATACGCGATCAAAAACTACGGCTGCCAGATGAACGTCTATGATGGCGAGCGGATGGCCGAGATGTTTGCCGCCCAAGGCATGACCGAAGTCAGCGACCGGAATGCTGCCGATCTGGTTGTTCTAAACACTTGCCACATCCGCGAAAAAGCGGCGGAAAAAGTTTATTCCGAAATCGGTCGCCTTCGCCGCAAAGACGGCCCCGACCCGATTATCGCCGTTGCGGGGTGTGTCGCGCAAGCCGAGGGCGGCGAAATCAGCCGCCGCGCACCGGAGGTCAACATTGTTGTCGGCCCGCAAGCCTATCACAAACTGCCCGAAATGGTCGCAGCGGTTGCCCGCGGCGAACGCAGCGTTGACCTTGATCTGCCCGGTCTCGATAAATTTGCGGCATTGCCCAAACGCCGCAAAACCGGTGCGATGGCGTTTTTGACGGTGCAAGAAGGTTGCGACAAATTCTGCACCTATTGCGTCGTCCCCTACACCCGTGGTGCCGAAATCAGCCGTCCGTTTGCAGAACTGATTGATGAGGCAAAGGCGCTGGTCGATGCGGGCGCCAAAGAAATCACGCTGCTGGGGCAGAATGTAAATGCGTGGGAAGCCGATGGCCAAGACCTCGGCAGCCTGATCCGCGCGCTTGACCGGATCGATGGCCTTGCCCGAATCCGCTATATGACCAGTCATCCAAATGACATGACCGACGGGCTAATTGCGGCACATGGTGACGTCGAAAAGCTCATGCCCTTCCTGCATTTGCCAGTTCAGTCCGGCAGTGACCGGATACTGAGGGCGATGAACCGCAGCCACACCCGCGATTCGTACTTGGCGGTCATAGACCGCGTCCGCGCTGTCCGCCCCGATATCGCGTTATCAGGCGATTTCATCGTTGGCTTTCCCGGCGAAACTGATGCCGATTTTGAAGACACGCTTAGCATCGTTCGCGATGCTGGCTATGCCATGGCGTATTCGTTCAAATACAGCCCGCGTCCAGGGACGCCCGCTGCGACCATGAACGGGCAAATCGCAAACGAGGTTTCCGATGAGCGGTTGCAACGCTTGCAAACCTTGCTGGTCGATCAACAGACCGCATTTAACGCCACAACCGTTGGCCGCACCACCGACATCCTGCTGGAACGGCAGGGGAAATTGCCTGGGCAGCTGATCGGAAAATCGCCGTGGCTACAGTCGGTTCATGTAGTTGCGCCGGGCCTCAACATCGGCGATATCGTAACAGTCGCCATCACCGAGTCCGGTCCGATGAGTCTCAAAGGAGAAATGCTGATGAAGGTTGCCGCCTGAATGTCCAAAAAGGCGCAAGCGCAAGCAGGCGACATGTCGCGGCTCGAAATGCAATTCGATAAGCCGCACCTTATCAACACCGTCTTTGGCGAATTTGACCGCAATCTGGTCACTATCGAAAACCGGCTGGGCGTGTACATCTCTGCTCGTGGTAACCGCGTTCAGATCGAAGGCGAAGCGGGAGCTACCGCCCGCGCACGCGATGTCCTGATGGATATTTATTCCCGCGTGCAACGCAATGAATTGATTGAGCCAGAGGCTGTGCAGGCGATTATTTCGATGAGTGCAGAACCGACATTGGATGGCATCGTTCGCAAAGATAGCGGCGAGGCACCAACGATCATGATCCGGACGCGCAAGAAAACACTTGTGCCGCGTTCGGCAACGCAGATCCCCTATATGGAGGCGCTGGCCCGCGACGAAATTATCTTTGCCCTTGGCCCCGCTGGCACAGGCAAAACCTATCTGGCGGTCGCACAAGCGGTTGCCATGTTGATAACCGGTGCGGTTGACCGGCTGATCCTGTCGCGCCCAGCGGTTGAAGCGGGCGAGCGGTTGGGCTTTCTGCCCGGTGACTTAAAGGAAAAGGTCGACCCCTATCTGCGCCCGATCTACGATGCGTTACACGATACCTTGCCGGTCGAGCAGGTTGAGCGGCGGATAGCCAGCGGTGAAATTGAGATTGCGCCTTTAGCATTTATGCGCGGGCGGACTCTGGCCGATGCGTTTATCATCCTTGATGAAGCGCAGAACACAACAGTCGCTCAAATGAAGATGTTCCTGACGCGGTTTGGCATGAACAGCCGGATGGTGATTTGCGGCGACCCTAATCAGGTCGATATCCCCGGCGGTGCCAGCTATTCAGGGCTTAACGATGCGGTCGGGCGGTTGGACGGCGTTGAGGGGATAACAACGATCCGCTTTAATTCCAGCGACGTTGTCCGTCACCCATTGGTCGGCAAAATCGTCGATGCCTATGAGGGGCCGAATGCTTGAAGTCGAACTCGACCAGTCGGATGACTGGACCGGGGATCAAGGTTGGCAAGCACTGGCGGATGCGGCGGTAAAGGCCGCGTTTTCGGTGTCGTCGCATGGCAATCTGGCGAATGCGCCGTTCACCTTGTCGCTCAGCATCAGCCTGTCGACCAACGCCGAGGTGCAAACCCTCAACGCCCAATGGCGCGGCAAGGATAAGCCAACCAATGTGTTGAGCTTCCCGATGCTGGAGCCGTCAGAGCTGGTTGCTTTGGCCAACACCGATGACGGCGAAGTTCTGCTCGGCGACATGATACTGGCGTTTGAAACGTGCCAAGCGGAGGCCATAGATAAGGCCATTCGCCTTACTGACCATGTCACGCACCTGATCGTTCACGGAACGCTGCACCTTGTTGGCCTTGATCATATCGATGACACACAAGCAGAGCATATGGAGGCGTTGGAGGTAAAAGCCCTTGCGTCATTGGGCCTAGCCAATCCATATAGCGCCAGTCCATTTAACGACGACCCAACCCACACGGAGGCAGCAAAGCCAACATAATGTCGGAAAGCGACAGTAGTAACGGATCGAAATCGCGATCCGACGACAATGGAGACAGCCGAATATGGCAGCGCCTGCGCGCGCTGGTATTTGGACGGGACCATGAACCCACGCTGCGTGAGCAGCTGGAAGAAAAAATCATCGAGCATGAAGAAGAAGCCGCCGAGGACGGGGCCGACGACGAAGACGATGGCGACCTGACCGCGACCGAGCGTGTCATGCTGCGCAACCTGTTGCATTTTTCGGAACACCGCGTCGATGATGTGATGGTCCCGCGCAGCGATATTCTTGGCATTTCGGACGATGCGAGTTTCGACGAAGCCGTCGCTGCTTTTGTCGAACACGGGCATAGCCGGATGCCGGTTTATCGCGAAACGCTGGATAATATCACCGGCATGATCCACATCAAGGACCTGTTTGCGGTGCTCGCCGAAGGCACCGAGCGGCCAGAGGATGTCGAAGCCTTTATACGCCAACCACGCTTTGTGCCGCAAAGCATGGGTGTATTAGAGCTGCTGGAAGAAATGCGCCGTACGCGCACGCATCTGGCGATTGTCATTGACGAATATTCAGGAACCGAAGGTCTAGTCACTATCGAGGATCTGGTCGAGGAAATCGTCGGCGAGATCGAGGACGAACATGATGACGAGCCAGAGGCACTGTTCAGCGAGATCGCACCCGGCATCTGGGATGCCGATGCGCGGGCGGAGCTGGATGACATTGCCGAAGCTTTGGACGCTAGACTGGCTGTGGTTGACGGCGATGTGGACACGTTGGGCGGGCTGGCGTTTGTGATCGCTGGGCAGGTTCCGCAGGCGGGTGAGACGTTGCTGCACATCGAAAGCGGCTGGAAGATTGAAGTGCTGGACGGCGATGAGCGCCGTGTGACGCGGGTACGGTTGCATATGCCTGCTGTGGTGGGAGAGGCGGCTGGGTAGGCTCAGAGCTAACGGTGATTAAAGCATGCTAAGCAACTGCGCAGCCCGCGCCCGCCAGTTTGCTGCCAACTCCTCCATCCCAGCCAGCTCTCGCAAAGCCGCATCTGCACCCTCGGCCTTATGCAGCCCCCCAATCAACATCTGAAACGCCCGCTCCACCGTCCAGCCGTGCCGCGCTCGCTCGACCTGCTCGATCCTATCGCCGGGGCCAACCAGCCCTTCCTCAACCACCCGAAAATAATAACCACTGCGCCCTGTTCGGATCACCCCAGCCGTCATCCCCTTCACGCCAAAATGATGGTCAATCTTCCAGCACGGCTGCCGTCCTTGGCTTACCTCCACCAGTGCACTGCTGATGCGAAACCGGTCGCCGATGCAGACCAACTCTTCTGTCATACCCGATGCCGCGATGTTCTCGCCAAACCCGCCTAGCGTTTGCAATAACCGGTGCGGCTCTGCATGAGCCGTGCGGAAATCGTCTGCCCATGCGGCGTAATGCTCCACGGGATAGAAGTGCACTGCCTTATCCAGCCCGCCATGTACCATGGGATCGCCAACCTTATCCCCCGCAAAGCCCAACGACGTCAGCATTACCGGGCGGTCCACCAACACTCGTGAGCCGATACTGCTGATCGCACCATCAGCGCGAAAATGCACTGGAATACCCACAAGCAAAGCGTCAACCGTCGTTTCAATCATGACGACATTCCTAAAGTCGCGCTTCGCCATTGGCAATCGCGGTTGGCATCGGTATTAGCCTGTAGATGAAGACAAGCGACCTGCGCATTGCGCTTTTCAGCGGCAATTATAACTATGTCCGCGATGGTGCAAATCAGGCGCTGAACCGGCTTGTCGGCTATTTGCTACGCCAAGGCGCTCAGGTGCGGGTCTATTCGCCGACGGTAGAAAACCCGGCGTTTGAAGCCACAGGCGATTTGGTCAGCGTACCGTCGGTCGCTATACCGGGCCGCCCCGAATACCGTCTGCCACTGCGCATATCGCGCGAGATGAAGCGCGATATGGAGGCCTTTGCCCCCAATATCATGCACATTTCCGCGCCCGACCGCGTTGGCCGATTGATGGCCAAATGGGCGCGCGACCGCGATTTGCCGGTGCTTGCGTCGGTGCACACGCGATTTGAAACATACTTCCGCTATTACAACATGTCGTTCGCCGAACCCTTGGCGGTGGCATGGCTGCGAAAGCTATATCGCAAATGCGATGCGCTCGTCGCACCGTCCGAATCGATGGCGCAAGTGTTGCGCGAACAGCGGATGAACTATGACATCGACATCTGGTCACGCGGTGTGGACCGGGATATTTTCTTCCCCGCCCGCCGCGATCTGGCTTGGCGGCAGGCGCTGGGCATCGCCGATGCAACTCCTGTAATTGGTTTCCTGGGGCGCTTGGTGATGGAAAAGGGCCTCGATGTCTTTTCAGACACAATCGACCAGTTAAACCGCCGCAATGTGGCGCACGCCGTGGTTGTTGTTGGCGAAGGCCCCGCGCGCTGCTGGTTTGAAAGCCGGTTGCCGCAAGCGAAATTCGTTGGCTTCCAAGGCGGTCCAGATCTAGCCCGTGCCGTCGCCAGCATGGACATTCTGTTCAATCCCAGCGTCACCGAAACTTTCGGCAATGTAACATTGGAGGCAATGGCTTGCGGGCTTCCCGTTGTTGCAGCCAAAGCAACAGGCAGCCAAAGTCTGGTCGTGGACAATGTCTCTGGCCGCCTAATCACTCCCGGCGCGATTGCGCAATTTGCTGAGGCCTTGCGCGTCTATTGCGAAGACCCAGCGTTGCGGACGCAGCACGGCGATGCTGGCGAGCTACGCAGCCATGACTATAGCTGGGACGCAATCAACCAGACCGTCGCCGACACGTACATCCGCCTGATCCGCCAACGTGCGGTTAGGAAGATGGGCGCGCGCTAGCCGCATGAGCGACCTTTTCGGTCCCGACCCTGCGCAAGCCAATACGCAACTTTCGGCCCATGCGCCGCTAGCCGACCGCCTTCGGCCGACTGTACTTGGCGACATCATCGGGCAGGAACATTTGACCGGTCCCGAAGGTGCCATCGGGCGGATGGTCGCGTCGGGGCGGATGTCATCGATGATTTTATGGGGGCCCCCGGGGACGGGCAAGACCAGCATCGCGCGGTTGCTGGCCGATGCGGTTGGCATGCATTTTCTGTCGGTCTCGGCAGTTTTTTCCGGCGTCGCGGACTTAAAAAAAGCCTTTGCCGAGGCTGAACAGGTTCAGCGGATGGGCAAAGCGACGTTGTTGTTTGTGGACGAAATCCACCGGTTTAATCGTGCCCAACAGGATGGTTTCCTGCCGTTTGTTGAAAAGGGGCTGGTGACTTTGGTCGGTGCGACGACCGAGAATCCATCGTTTGAATTGAACGCGGCTTTACTGTCGCGGGCGCAGGTTATGGTGCTGAAACGGCTTGATGATGTGGCTCTCGACCAGTTGCTGAACCGTGCCGAGGTGCTGGAAGGGCGCGATCTGCCCCTTACCGCCGATGCGCGCTTTGCCTTAGTCGCTAGCGCCGATGGCGACGGGCGCTTTCTCCTTAATCAAGCCGAGACGTTGTTCTCGATTACGCTCGAAAGCCCACTCGACCCAGCCGCAATGGCCGCTTTGCTCCATCGCCGGATGCCGGTCTATGACAAGGACCGTGAGGGCCATTACAACCTGATCTCTGCACTGCATAAATCCTTGCGTGGTTCCGACGCTCAGGCCGCACTCTATTGGATGGCGCGGATGTTGGTCGCGGGCGAGCAGCCTTTGTTCATTCTGCGCCGCCTCGTCCGTTTTGCCAGCGAAGATATCGGCTTGGCCGACCCGCAAGCACTGGTGCAATGTCTGGCCGCAAAAGACGCGTTCGAGTTTTTGGGCTCTCCCGAAGGTGAGCTGGCGATTGTGCAAGCCTGCCTGTATTGCGCGACCGCTCCCAAATCGAACGCCGCGTATAAAGCGCAAAAAGCGGCGTGGAAGCTGGCGGCTGACACAGGATCGCTGATGCCGCCCGCCAATATCCTGAACGCGCCGACCAAGCTGATGAAGGACATCGGCTATGGCAGCGGCTACGCCTATGACCATGATGCCAAGGACGGGTTTTCCGGCACCAATTATTGGCCCGACGACATCGCGCCCACCGAACTTTACGCCCCCGTCGAACGCGGGTTTGAGGCAAAAATCCGCGAACGCATGGCGCATTGGAACCGGTTGAGAGCCGAGCGTAATTAACCACTCACCGGCCCAAGTGACTCATATTGAATCATAATTTTACTTTGCCGCATTATGTGAAGCAAAATTTGCTCAAGCGTTGATTCCATGGTAGTTTCCATATGCTTCATAGGGCCATTAGGGTCGTAAAACGGGGGGAGCATCATGGGAACAATACAAATAGCCGGTTATGAATTTGACCAGAGTCTGCTCATGGAATGGGCCGAAAAAATCTTTTTTGCCGTGGCGATTGTGGTCGTCACATGGGCCTTGGCAAAGGCCGCCAAATGGGCGTTTGCCAAAATGGTGGACCAGATTTCGTTCCTGCAACGCGATACGTCTAGCGGCGAAAGCGTCGGCATGGCGTTGGGGCGGATCGTTTCACTGCTCGTCTGGCTGTTCGGCCTGCTTGCGGTGTTGCAACAGCTCGGCTTTGATAGTGTGATTACACCGGTGCAGGGGCTACTCGGTAACTTTATTGGCTATATCGATAACATTGTCTTTGCCGGAGCAATTTTCTTTATCGGATCAATGATCGCACGCATCGTCCGCGACCTTGTCGAAACTGCGTTGAGCACTGTCAATTTTGACAAATGGGCGAACCGCGGCGGCGTTGAGGCGATGACAGGCAACAGCGCGATCAGCAAAACCATAGGTACAATCGTTTATGTCCTGGTGATTATCCCTGTCGCGATTGCGGCGCTGCAAATGCTGGAAATCTCCGCAATTACCGAACCGGCAATGAACCTGCTGAATATGGTGTTTAAGGCCATACCGCTGATTATCGGTTCGTGCCTGTTGCTTGGCCTTGGCTTTGTGATTTCACGCTGGGTCGCTGGCCTGATCCGCGATGTGTTGCCAAGCCTTGGTGCAGATCGTGCCATCAACGAACTGGGCATATTGCCAGCAGGTCGCGACGCATCGGGAGTGATCGCAACGATTGTCACCATCGCGATTATGGTGTTCTTTGCCATCGCCGCCACCAACATGCTTGGTTTCCCGCAGCTAACCAATATCCTTGAAACAGTGCTGGCACAGGCGGGCAATGTCGTGTTCGGCGCCGTATTGATTGCGTTCGGCGTGCTCATCGCCAATATCCTGCGCAACCTGATTGCGGACGCGACCGGCGCCGGCATTGCATCCAATGTCACCTATTGGATCACTGTTGGCCTGTTCGTCTTTATCGGGCTGAAGCAAATGGCAATTGGCGGCTTGATCGTTGACTATGCCTTTGGCGCACTGGCCATAGGGGCTGCAGTTGCCTTTGCCTTGGCCTTTGGCCTTGGTGGGCGCGATGCAGCAGCGCAGGCGTTGAAAGACCTGCGCGCGCCTGTACCAGCGCCAAAGCCTGTAGCACCAAAGCCAGTCGCGCCGCTTGCCGCGAAAACGGTGAAGCGTGCAGTGGTGGCCAAGGCGCCTGCCCGCAAGAAATAAGCACAAGCACAACAGCAAAACTGGGCGGGGCTTCGGCCTCGCCCTTTTCTTTTGCGGCTATACCCGCCAGATAGGCGTATGCGGACATTCGGGGAATTTGCGGTATTTGATTGGTCGGGCCAGAATGTGGAGCGGCCAAAAGGCATCGCGCTTGCCAGCTGCGCGTACGGTGAAGCACCACAGCTGCATACCCCAACCACAACCCACTGGAGCCGCACCGATGTGCTGCACTGGCTGATAATGGCAGCGGAAAGCCAATCCGACATGCTGATCGGGTTCGACCTGTCGATGGGCTTCCCCTTTGCCGATACAGGTGCGTTCTTCCCAGACTGGGAACATAGCCCGCAATCCGCCCCCGCATTGTGGCGTCTAGTCGATGACCTATGCGCCAATGACGCGCATCTTGCCGCGAACAGCTTTGTCGCACACCCCGAACTGTCGCGCTATTTCCGCCATCAGGGGCAATTGGGCGACCGTTACGGTGCAGAAAAATCCGGCCGCTTGCGCGTTGTCGAGACCGAATCGCGCGCGCAAATGTCAGCTCGCCCCTATAGCTGCCTCAACCTTGTTGGCGCAGCACAGGTCGGCAAATCCAGCCTGACCGGCATGCGGTTGCTAAACCGGCTGCGCGGTATCATCCCTGTGTGGCCGTTTGATCCCATGCCAGAACGTGGCCCGGTGATCGCCGAAATCTATACCAGCATCGCCGCCAACGCAGCACAGCTTCCCAAAGGCCGCAGCAAGATTCGCGACCAAACGACGCTCAATGCTGCCTTTTCCTCGCTAGGCACGCCCGCCCCCGCGACCCTCAACCGCTATGACGACCATAGCACCGACGCGCTGCTGACCGCCGCGTGGCTAGCCAAAGCCGCAGCTAACCCGCAACTTTGGCAGCCAAAGTTAATGACAGATAAAATTGCCCAAACAGAGGGCTGGACCTTTGGTGTAAGTTGAGGCAATGGGCGTCGCACGATGCCTCAACACAGGCACGCCGGCTTAGCTCAGTTGGTAGAGCACCTGATTTGTAATCAGGGGGTCACGAGTTCGAATCTTGTAGCCGGCACCATTTTTCTGCGAACTAGCCTGGACAGACGGAAGATTGAACTCCGCTTCGCTCCGGCTTCGAGCCAGAAGGTTCTTATCCTCGCACAGCTTCGCCAACAACGCGGGGTGAAGGCAGGTCGAAGATGTCAGCAAGATAGAGCTAACCTTGGCCGGTCCGGATAGAGCGGATATCGCCAGCCCATTTGCACTTGGGCGCGTCAGCCATTTACAAAAGCCGCAGGGTGTTACCTGTATGACGCGGCAGATAGTCCCCATACGCCAGATATGTCGCCACTCCTTAACGAACGCCAACCTCATGATTTTTGGCCAGCGAAGAACTGTGCGGCCCCTTTTAACTATCTCCCTCTCCTCCTGCAGAACACGGATCTCTGGGCATAGCCACTCATTCTCCTTTGCCAAGTGCGCCTACGGGGCAACCGGCATATCAGAGGGGCGGTACGCGAATATTCACGTGCTCAGCGTCGATTTACCAACGCCCAAATCAGTTACAATCTGTGCGCGCGGCGATCCACTGCTTAGCGCAATCCGAACCACTTCTACCTTGAAATCTTCTGTATGCTTGATCGCCATAGTCCGTCGCCTTAAGTGAACTTATACCCTTAAGTGACCGAAACCAAAACGTTACAAGTCCACTGCGACTATTGTTTTGGCGGTGCGAAAGCTTTTTCTAAAAATTCTTTCGTGCGCAGCCAAATCGTCTGGCTTGCGGCGGCATCCGCATCCAGTGTCTCGGTACCGGGATAGTTCATCGGCTCCCATCCCGTCGTTGCCAACCCGTGTCCAGCCTCAGGGTAGACAAGCGCGATCGTTTCCCTGCCAGCATCGGCGCGTCGCTCGGCAATCGCTTGCACCATCGCTCCCGACGGCCAAATGCGATCGCGCTCGCCGCCCGCGACCAGCATTGCACCTGCAAAGCGTTCCACCGGAATGCGTGCAGCGGCTGCCTGATTGGGGGCGTTGCGGCGGCCCTGCGCGTGAGCGAATGCAAGGCTTGCCCGCTCGCCTCGCGCAAGCGCGGCAATGGTTGGGCCGATGTCGAAATAGGGCGTGAATGGCAAAGGCCGGTCGCGCCATGAGAAAGAGGATAATGTGCCGCCGGATGCAGGCTGGCCCCAGCCTTCCCAGACCACGTCGCTCGGCACGATGCCGATTACCGCGCGCAGCCAGCGATATCGTGACGCGGCGATCATCGCGAACTCGCCGCCTTTGGAGACGCCGTAAATGCCGATGCGCCGGTGGTCGAGATCGGGTCGTCCGTTGATCCAGCGATAAACCGCATCCAGCCGGTCCACAGGCACGTCAACAAAAGCCGTCGGCAGACCCGGTAACTCTTCATTGTTCCAGGACGGATTGTAATAAGGGAGCGCGAGCGCTGCGTAGCCGAGCATCGCCATCTGCGGTCCCATGCGGCGTCCAAAAGATGATCCACCCTCTGACCCGCCAAGCAAAATGATAACGGGCAGGCGGCGCTTGCCTTGCGGGCGGTATAGGCGAGCACCGACGAAATCAGGAACGTCGGTCGTTTCAATAAGCGTTGCCGGATCGACCAGCGACGCAGTTGCGGTCGCAACGATCGCGCCGTTCATCGACGCCGTAATCTTTACGCTGGCACCGCTATTCGCCGTTCCTGTCAGCGGCCGCATCGACCAGAACAATCCTGCTGCATCAAGGCCGCGATAATCACCGCTAACCGATGGGGCGATCGCTGGATCGACCACGCCGGCATCATTGCTGACGAAGTTCGCCTCGCTTGCAAATTCAGCACCACTTGCTTCAATCCGCTGCGCGCGTATCGTAACCGGCATTCGCGCGGGTAGCCCGGTCACCTTCAGTGCTACCCGTTCACCGTCGATGATTTGCTGGGGGAGTTTGATCTGTTGAGCTTCGGCGTGCACCGCCGGAACTGCACAGGAAAGAATAAGAAGGAAAACCAGACGACATGTACGCATGGGATAAATCTCCAGATGTTTGAACCTGTTTCATCTGCATCGCCTGATCGCGGCGCGCGTGATTTTGCCGTCAACCAACGTGACGAAGCGGCAAATGGGCGCCAGATACCGGTGAACCGCACCGCATCAGGTGGCCATGCCTTACGGCCACCCTCGGTGCTGGCTGTCTATCTTGGCGGCGTTGTGCTGCTGCTCGGCGCTTACAGCATCGTTTTTCAACTGACAATCAACGGCGGCTGGGTCGATTCGATCATGACGGCATTAAGCAATGTGGCACCGTTGGCACTGCTGTCTGCCGCGATCTATATCATTCTGAAACACATCGTTTTGCGTCAGGGAGTGATGGCGCAAATGGCATGGCACATCATTCTTTCGCCGCTGTTCGCGCTAATCTGGTACAGCCTGACGCTGACGATGCTCGCTCTGACGCGGGCCCTATCGACAGGGCTTATCGAGCTCGGCAGCTTCTCGGGTCTCGCCTTTGTTTGGCAGATGTTTCAGGGGCTTGTTCTTTACGCACTGGTGGCTGCCACCGCCTACGCTCTGCGCGGAGGGCGAACGACGGCGCTTGTGCGCATCGTGCAGTCCGAGGCACCGCTTAATCGCTACCTTACAAAGCAGGGCGACGAACTGGTACCAGTTGCCGTCGAAGACATCGTGCTCATTCGCGGCGCGCAGGATTATGCCGAGGTCGCCACTGCCGACGGCAGCGCGCATTTGGTCCGCATGTCGTTGGCGGAGTTTGAAGAGCGGCTGCCAAGCGACGGGTTTGTCCGTGTGCACCGTTCCACGATAATCAACATCGCGCATCTTGGTCGCGCAGAACCTATCGGCTCAGGTCGCATGGCGCTTCATCTTGCGGGCGGCAACATGGTCGAAGCCAGCCGCAGCGGTGCGCAGGCGTTGCGCAATTTAGTCATCTGACGGTGGACGCTACCATTTCAGTCGCTCAGGCAGTTCAAACGGGCCCTGATAGCGACCGCATAGTCACGCATTAAAATCGGCGGTCTTGATGGCTGGGATTGGCCGAAAGGCGGCCGTCTATCTAAACCCGCGCATCCGTGCAGCTTCAAAAACTTTGCTGCGAACTAATGTGGCTTAAGGTTTGGCGCACGCTGGCGCCGTCTCGGGCATATGCCAAAACACCATGATCACACATAATGCGACGAGGGCTATCATTGCGCCGGGTGCTGCGGCCCATCCGCTGTTCGTCACCAGCAGATGGGCAACCAACGGCGTGAGACCGCCGAATATGGCAGTTGCGGTTGTCGCGCCCAATGCAAGGCCGCTGAGCCGACCCTCGCCGGGAAATTGCTCGGCAGTCGTGACCGCGCCGACAGCGCTAACTGCCCCGCCGAGTGCGGCCAAAACAATTGCACCAGCCCAAGTCGCAGTCCCGCCACCCGCCATTACCGCAAACATGCCTGTTGGCAGCAATATGCCGCCAAGTGCCAGCGCCAGCAGCACGGGGCGACGACCATAACGGTCGGAGGCAAGCCCTATCATCGGGGTTACCAGGATAACCGTCAGCGCTGCAAGAATCGATATTGACAGCGCCCGCGTCTCCGGCATGGTGCCAACGGCATCAAGGAACGCCGGGACATAGGTAATGCCGACATAATAGGTGATTGAACCCAGCGCAGAAATTGCAAAGCCGCGTGCAATAGCGCTACGGTGTCGCGTAAGTGTCTGGCGGATCGGCTTTTTCGGTACCGTCCCGGCGTCTTGTTGACGCAGGAATTCCGGTGTTTCTTCCATTGTTGCGCGGGTTATCAGCACCAATCCGGCAAGCGCAGCACCAAACAGAAAGGGCAGGCGCCATCCCCATGATACAAGCGATTCTTCTGGCACAGCCCAAACGGTCAGCGCCGCTGCACCGGCCGCCAGCAGCGCCCCGATCTCACTTGCAGCAGATGCGCAGCTGGTGATCAATCCGCGCCGACTATCCTTGGCACCTTCCATCAAGTACGCAACGACGCCAGTATATTCGCCGCCAACCGAAAACGACATCACACAGCGCAGCGCGATCAACAGCACGCCGGCAAGCGGGCCAATCTGGGCATAAGTCGGCAACATAGCGGTTGTGAGCATTGCAACGGTCATCAAAGCCATCGAACCCAGCATCGTTACCCGCCGGCCCAGCCGGTCACCAAAATGACCAAAAACAAGGGCCCCGACCGGCCGCATCAGGTAAGCGATAGCAAAACCGCCGAGCGTTTCCGTCATCGACTGTGGGCCAGTTCCAAAGAACACCCGGGCCAGCACCGTCGAAAAATAGAGGTACAGTGTGAAATCATACCATTCAACAACGGTCGAAAGTCCAGCGACAACCATTGATCGCCGTGACATCGGCATGCGCGAAGAGGGCAAAGCGCTGTTCGCATTTTGGTAAACGATTTCAACCATAAGGCAGGTTGGCGAATTTCGCCGCTGGTGACAAGACGTCTTGGCCTGTCGCCAAAGCCTTTGACAAACACTTTTGGTTACCGACCGGACGTCATTTAGCAACCGCCCACGTTTGGACCATTCCCGTCAGGCTGACGTCAGTTTTCAAAAGTTACGAAGCCAGCGTTCTTTGCATAAATCACGCAAGAGCCGCCTCCGCCGCTAATTCGGTCGTATGCATTGCGATTGCTATTTCACTTTCCGGGTCGCAGTGACCGCTCATCATCAGCTGCAGCCAAAGCGGCAGCATAAACAACGTCGGGACAACGTCGCGCTTTCAACACTGCGGATCGGCCATCGCCCGGCACGGCGTCAAACGGGTGCATTGCCCGGCACGATGTGCAGAGTATCGAGATCGATTTGTTAGTCAGCAATACACTGTTCATAAAAAACAAATTAGCACTACACCATGGCGGCTGAGGATCGTCGCTGGGGAGATGGGATATGAAAATAAAATTGATAGGTATAGCAGCGCTCGCTCTGGCAGTGGCGGGATGCGTGAATGTAGACGCGACGCGGTTGTCGGCGAACGAAATCTTACCCGCTCGTTTGGCAAGTGAAGTCACAATTTACACGTCGCGCGAAAGCATAAAGCAGCCTTACCGCGAGATCGCATTACTTGAAGCAAATGGCGACGGTACCACAACAAGCGAGCGGGTTTTTTACGAGTCAATGCGCAAGCGTGCCGCCAAATTGGGGGCAAATGGCCTCGTCCTCGAACCAGGCTTAGAACCTGGTCCCGCGATCAAAATAGCGGCGACGGTGTTTGATGTACAATATACCAGGTATCGCCATGCAGTTGCTATATTGGTGGACGAAACTGCCGCGCGATGATTTTTTGGGAAATGGCTCAGAGTTGGTAACAATCAACGTGGCCAGAGTGCCGCCCGCCTGTCCGTGCGCCAACGTGTAATTGCATGATAGAAAGTGACACCCACACCATCGTATTTATCTTGGACCGATATTGGTTTTGAAGCGCGACACGGGAACCTGCCACCCGTTCACATAGCGCGAGCGGCGAGCGGCTGCGACGGTGCGGTGAGGTCAGGTGAGGTCAGGTGAGGTGAATTGGCCGCGCGTACGGCGTGGTTGGGATTGTATTGGCGAGACGCCGGGATTGAGGGGTTCCGGCGGCGACCGATCTTAAAACAGCCCTTTGATTGCACCCTGAGAGTCAATTCCGATCCCCTCAGCGGCAGGAACCTGTGGTAATCCTGGCATCGTCATAATCTCCCCGCATATTGCGACTACGAACCCAGCGCCGGCGGCCAGCCGCACCTCGCGCACTGGCACGATATGGCCGCTTGGCGCACCGAGTGCTGCAGGGTCAGTTGAAAAGCTATACTGCGTTTTGGCCATACAGACAGGCAGATGCCCATATCCCGCTTTTTCCCACGCTGCCAGCTGACGCAGTACGCTTGGTTCAGCGACTGCGGCAGCTGCACGGTAGATGCGCGTTGCGATGATGTTCATCTTGTCGAACAGCGTCTCACTATCGTCATAAATTGGGGCGAACTGCGCGGCATTGCTGTCGGCCATTAGCGCAACTTCATGTGCCAACTCTTCGGCCCCTTCGCTGCCGATCGCCCAGTGTTGACACAGGATCGCTTTGCACCCGTGCTTCGCCGCTGCCGCCTTGATCACCGCGATTTCGTCTTCGCTGTCAGTCGCGAAATGGTTGATCGCGACGACGGCAGGCACACCAAACTGACGAATATTTTCGATGTGGCGGATCAAGTTCACCGAACCGCGCTGAACCGCACCGACATTCTCGCTGGCCAAGTCAGCCTTTGCAATCCCGCCGTTCATCTTAAGCGCGCGCACCGTCGCAACGATGACAACCGCTTTTGGGGCGAGGCCAGCCTGACGGCATTTAATATCAAAGAATTTCTCAGCCCCTAAATCGGCGCCAAATCCGGCCTCGGTAACGACATAGTCACCTAACGACAGTGCGGCCTTGGTAGCAATTACTGAATTGCAGCCATGGGCAATGTTGGCAAACGGGCCGCCATGGAGGATCGCTGGATTGCCTTCGAGGGTTTGGACAAGATTGGGCTTGATCGCCTCGGCAAGCAACACGGTCATTGCGCCGTCGGCTTTTAAGTCGCGCGCGGTCACGGGTTGGCGGTCCCGAGTATACGCAACGACAATGCGGCCCAGCCGTTGCTCCAAATCCGCTAAATTTTCAGCAAGGCAAAAGATCGCCATCACTTCCGAAGCAACAGTAATATCAAATCCGCTCTCGCGCGGATAGCCGTTTGCCACGCCCCCAATTGACTGGACAATATCACGCAGCGCGCGGTCATTGATGTCCATCACGCGTCGCCACACAATCCGCCGGACATCAATGTCCAGCGCATTGCCCCAGTAGATATGATTGTCGATCAATGCAGCAAGCAAATTGTGCGCCGCAGTGATGGCGTGGAAATCACCGGTGAAATGAAGGTTGATATCGGCCATCGGTGCAACCTGTGCATAGCCGCCACCAGTTGCTCCGCCTTTGGTGCCAAAGCACGGCCCGAGCGAGGGTTCGCGGAGCGCAAGTACCGTATTGCGACCAGTCCGGTTAAGCGCGTCCGCAAGGCCAACTGACGTTGTTGTTTTACCTTCACCCGCCGGCGTCGGGTTGACCGCAGTGACGAGGATAAGTTTGCCTTTAGACTCTCGTTTTTCTGCCATTGAAATACTAAGCTTGGCTTTGAAACGGCCATAAGGCTCAACGCTCTGCGCATCGACGCCTAATTTGTGTGCGATTTCAGTGATAGGGTGCAGTTGTGCGGCGTTCGAAATTTCAATATCAGTCTTCATATCGCGTTCTAGGCAGAGGTGTAGACGGATGGCAAGAGACGCCGACAAAGCGGTCGTTCCCAACCTTTAGCGCGCATCGGAACCGGCCGTTCGTTAACGCACTACGACGACGCCACGAACGAACAGGATCAACATCCCAAGTCGGCGGCTTGGATAGCCGTTTGTTAGTGATAGTCAGAGTCTGACCTGCGGGATCGCACAGCCATGCCTGGCTTGATTGAGCGGTCTTACTGCGGGCATCATCGAGCGTTCATGCCAGCTTTATCCCGTCGCTCTGCATGATTGTGGGCAGGATCGCGCGGCTATCGTTACTGTAATTACGGCAATCGAGTGTTCCCGTCCATGCGCCTATGGCGGCGCCATACTGTTTGGCGTCGGGACAGCGGCCAACACAGCGTCCAATACAGCGGCGCTCACTTGCACCCCCTGTAACCAGAGACTATTTGTGGCGGCGATTGGCGGCGACGCGGGGATTGACCTCCGCTTCGCTCAAACTCCGAACCAAAGGGTTCTTATCCTATCACAGCTCACCCAACAAAAAAGGCCCCCGAAACGGGAGCCCTTATTGTTGGCGGAGACGGAGGGATTCGAACCCTCGGTACCGAATTATCAGTACGACGGTTTAGCAAACCGTTGGTTTCAGCCACTCACCCACGTCTCCATA
>JAYVGQ010000072.1:0-37716 GCA_043771985.1 Sphingomonadales bacterium | reverse complement strand
ACGCCAAACCAATTGGCGACCAGCAACGCCGCGATCAGCAGCACACCCAAAATGGCATAAGTCAAAAACCGCTGCACCTCGGCTTGCGTAAACGGTAGCGATTGCAACAACCGGTCAAACCAGCTGGTCTGGCGCACAGTCTTGCGCGGCGCACGTTTGCGGGCGCGCGGTGCCGGCTTGCTACCTCTGCGAACGACGGTGCTCATGCTGCTTGCCCCCTCACGCCAGCGCTTCTTTGACCAGTTGATCGACCAACGCCGCGTAGCTGATCCCTTTTTGCTTGGCTTGCTCTGGCACCAAACTCAGCGGCGTCATACCCGGCTGCGTATTGGTTTCCAGCACAAAGACACCATCGCGGCCAAGCTCATCATCCCAGCGGAAATCGGTGCGCGATGCGCCTTTGCAGCCGAGCAATTCGTGCGCCCGTTGTGCAAGCTCCATCATGTAATCCTCGATATTCGGCGGGATATCGGCGGGGCAGATATGTTCGGTCAGTCCGTCAGTATATTTGGCATCGAAATCATAGAACCCGCTTTTGGGTTTCAACTCGGTCACGCACAATGATTTGCCGCTCAGCACTGCAACAGTCAACTCGCGGCCTTTGATAAAGGGTTCGGCAAGCAGGCTGTCAAATTCTTGCCACGGGCCCGTCGCATCACGCGAAATAGGATTGCCGCAATTGCTGTCGGCTTTGACGATAGCGACGCCGACCGAGCTGCCTTCATTGACCGGTTTCAACACATAAGGACGCGGCAACGGATCGCCCGCATACAGGCTCTCGCTGTCAACAATTGTCCCTTTGGGCATCGGAATACCGCCGGGAACAAGGCATTGCTTAGTCAATTCCTTGTCGATGGCGATCACCGACGTCACCATGCCGCTATGCGTGTATTTGATCCCCATCAGGTCGAGCATACCCTGCACGCTGCCGTCTTCGCCGGGCACGCCGTGGAGCGCGTTGAAGACAACGTCCGGACGCAGGCCCGCCAGCACTTGTGCAACATTGCGGTCCATATCGACGCGGCTAACCTTATAGCCCTGCCCCTCAAGCGCGTCAGCCACGCCATTGCCGCTCATCAACGACACGGAACGTTCGTTAGACCAGCCGCCCATAAGGACTGCTACGTGGATCATAGCCCTCTCCCCTTTAGTGGAGAGGGTTGGGAGAGGGGACCCCATATTGATAACACAAATAATTCCATTTTCACTGACTCCCCCTCTCCCCAGCCCTCTCCCCTAAAGGGGAGAGGGAGATACCCACGCGTTGTATTTCCCAGTGCAAATCAATGCCCGACTTGGCCTTTACTCGGGCGCGTACTTCTTCGCCCAGCGCCTCAATATCCGCACTTGTTGCATCGCCTGTGTTGATCATAAAATTGGTGTGTTTTTCCGAAACTTGCGCGCCGCCGATTTGTAGGCCGCGACAGCCGGCTTCATCGACCAGCTGCCACGCTTTATGGCCATCGGGGTTTTTGAAGGTTGATCCGCCGGTTTTGGAACGCAGCGGTTGCGATGCTTCGCGCGCCGCAGAAATGCGATCCATTTCGGTTTGGATCGCCTCGGGTTCGCCGGACTTCCCACAAAAGCGTGCAGCAACAACAATCGCGCCATCGGGCAATTCGCTATGGCGATAGCTGTACTGCAAATCAGCGGCGGAGAGCGTGACGAGATCACCGTTGCGCAACACGACGTCGCAATCGACCAATATGTCTCTCACTTCGCCACCGTAAGCCCCGCCATTCATGCGAACAAAGCCGCCGACTGTGCCGGGGATCGAACGCAGGAACTCCATGCCCGCAATCGCCGCATCACGCGCAGTGGACGATACCAAAATGCCCGACGCTCCGCCGCCGCAATCAAGGACGGTGTCCTCCACCGCATCGACTTTAGCAAAGGGTTTGCCGAGGCGCACAACCACGCCGGGGAAGCCGCCATCGCGGACGATCAGATTGGAGCCAAGACCCAGCGCCATGACAGGCGTTGCCGGATCAAGGTCGCGCAAAAATTCTTGCAGGTCAGCAATGTCTTTTGGCTCAAACAGCCATTCCGCTGCGCCGCCCGATTTGAACCACACCAAAGGGGCCAATGGCGCGTTCGCCGTCAGCTTTCCGGAAACTTCGGGCAGTTCGGCAACGCTCATCCCTTTGCCGCCGCAATCGCATCGGCAAGGCCAGCGGCCCATTTGGTGATGTCACCAGCACCCAGACAGACAACCAGATCGCCATCGCGGGTTGTCGCCGCCAACTCCTTGGCCAGCGCTTCTGCGCTTTCAACTTCCGCCGCGCTATGGTGTCCGCGCCGTTTGATCTTGCCGACCAGTTCCGCACTGCTGACGCCCTCAATCGGGCTTTCACCGGCGGCATATACCGGCGAGACATAAACAACATCGGCGTCGTTAAATGCGGTGGCGAAATCCTCCATCAGGTTTTCTAGCCGAGTGAAACGATGCGGCTGACACACAGCGATTACCCGCCCCGCAGCCCCTTCGCGCGCAGCCGACAAAACCGCGCGGATTTCGACCGGATGATGCGCATAATCGTCGATAATCGTGACACCGTCGACAGTTCCAACATTGGAAAAACGCCGTTTGACACCGCCGAATTTGGCAAAGCCTGCCTGAACCAGCTCATCACTCATGCCGCGCTCTATGCCCACTGCAATCGCCGCCAGCGCGTTCTGCACATTGTGGCGTCCCGACATCGGCAAGAATACATCGGCAATCTCGCGCTTGCTGCCATCACGCGCGCGGATCACAACGTCAAAAGTATTGCCGCCCAGTTCGTGCCGGACATTGTCAGCACGAATATCCGCTTGCGCCGAAAAGCCATAAGTCAGGATGCGCCGGTCGCGGATGCGCGGGATAATTGCCTGCACTTCGGGATGGTCGAGGCACAAAATTGCCACGCCATAAAAGGGCACATTCTCGATAAATTCGATATAGGCAGCTTTTGCTTTGTCAAAATCACCATAATAATCAAGATGTTCAGGGTCGATGTTCGTCACCACTGCAATTGTGCCATCGAGCCGCAGGAAGCTGCCATCGCTTTCGTCCGCCTCAACCACCATCCAGTCGCTATCACCCAGACGCGCGTTTGATCCGTAATTGTTGATAATGCCGCCGTTAATGACAGTCGGGTCAAGCCCGCCTGCATCCAGCATCGCGGCGATCAGCGAGGTCGTCGTGGTCTTTCCATGCGTGCCAGCGACCGCAACGGTATATTTCAGCCGCATCAATTCAGCCAGCATTTCGGCACGGCGAACCAGAGGAATGCGGCGTTCGAGGGCGGCCTCAACCTCTGGATTGCCGCGCTTCACCGCCGTCGATGTCACAATCACCGCCGCATCGCCCAGATTGTCGGCCGCATGGCCGATCATGACCTTTATGCCGCGCTTACGTAGACCTTCGATGACATAACCCTCGGCAATGTCCGATCCTTGCACCGCATAGCCCAGATTGTGCATCACCTCGGCAATACCGGACATGCCAATGCCGCCAATGCCGACGAAGTGGATGGTTCCAATGTCGGTGCCGACACCTTTCATGCGCTCATATCCTTTGCCATCGCGGGCTGTGCGCCGCCAAAACCTGTGTTTTTCTGTGCTTGCGGCTTAATCGTATGCATCAAGGGCGCGCGGCCGAAAGTCTCAACCAAGTCCGCCAAATCGCGCACCGCTGTTGGGCGACCGCAACTGCGCGCAGCCTTTGCCGCGTTTTCCAATGCACCCGGCAATAGTGCCATTTTTTGTATCTGCTTTGCCAGTTCTTTCGACGTAAATTGATGCTGCGGGATCGAACGCGCACCGCCTGCCTCGACCATTTCTTTCACGTTAAACGCCTGATGATTGTCCATCGCGGTTGGCAATGGCACAAGAATCGCGGGGCGTCCGGCGCAAGTCAACTCGGCAATCGTCGATGCCCCTGCCCGCCCGATCACCAGATGCGCCCAGCCAAGTCGTTCGGGGAAATCCTCCATATAAGTCGCCAGATCAGCGGGGATTTGGTTTTCGGCATAGATTTTGCGAACAGTGTCCAGATCCTCTGCGCGGCATTGCTGCGTGACTTGCAGGCGGCGGCGAAGGTTCAGTGGCAGTTGCGCCAGCCCCTCTGGCACAACCTCTGAAAGGATCGACGCGCCTTGGCTTCCGCCAGTTACCAGCACGCGGAACACGCCGTTTTCGTCGAGCGGCGGGTAAGTTTCATCGCGCAGTGCAATGACTTCTTCGCGCACAGGGTTGCCGACCAAGGTCACCTTTGCGGCATGGCCTTTGGCCACGCGCAACACATCGGGATAGGCGGTCGCAATCGCACTCACCTTTGGCGCGACGAAGCGGTTGACGCGGCCAAGCACAGCGTTCTGTTCGTGAATGACCGTTGGGATTTTATCGGCAAACGCCGCAAGCAGTGCGGGCAGCGCCGGATATCCGCCAAAGCCGACCACACAGCTGGGTTCAAAATGCCGGTTCAACTCGCGCGCCATCCCGCGTCCGCGCGCGATACTGCGCGCAGCGTTCAGCCACGCTTTCGGACCACCACCCGGGCGACCAGCGGGCAGCACGTGGCGCACCAGCTTTTCCGGGCAACCGGGAATTTTCATGCCGCGATCATCGGTGATTAGCGCTACGTTGTGCCCGCGCAGCATCAATTCGCTGGCCAAGGCAAAGGCCGGCATTACATGCCCGCCGGTGCCGCCTGCGGCCAAGATGTAGTTTCGGGAAATCGTCATAGCCCGCCCTTTACGATATACGGCGTCTGGTCAAGATACGGGTTGCGCCGCGTCAATGCGAGGATCAATCCGCAACAGATGGCCAAAGCGATTAACGACGACCCGCCATAGCTGATAAACGGCAACGTCATCCCCTTTGACGGGAAAATCCCCAGATTAACCGCCATGTTGATCATCGCCTGCCCACAAAATTGCGCGACCAAAGCTGTGCAGGCAAGAATTGTAAATTGATCCTGCTCGTCAAGCATACGGATCACCACGCGAGCGAGGATTGCGAAAAACACCATCGCGATGATCATACAGGCTATAAGGCCAAATTCTTCGCCGATGACCGAAAAAATATAGTCGGTATGCGCCTCTGGCAGACTATATTTTTTTGTGCCTAGCCCCGGACCGACGCCGGTTATGCCGCCAGCGGTCAGTGTAGCCATCGCCAGCTTGTCATGAGTGATGCCTTGCGTGCCAAACACCCATGCATCAATCCGCTGTGTTGCCACTGGATAGAAATTATAAGCCAGCAATAAACCACCAACGGCCAAAACGCCCGATCCCCAAAGCCGAGAGGCTGGAACGCCCGATACCATCATCAGCGCGAACCAGATGCCGCCGAACAACACTGTCTGGCCAAGATCGGGCTGCAACATTAGCAACACACAGATCAGGCCGGTGACACCCATGGTGATGATCCGCACCGGTAGAGTCGGGTCCTTTAACCGCCACGACAGCACCCATGCCATCGTAATGCCATAGAACGGCTTCAAAAATTCCGACGGTTGCAGTGACGCTGCGCCATAGCCAATCCAACGCTGCGCACCGTTCACTTCTTTGCCGAGCACAGGAACGAGCATCAACAGGACAATAAATAATCCAAATGCAGCAATCCCCAAACGCCGCGCTTGTTCGCGGGGGTACATCGAGACAAAGAACATCAGCGGCAACGCAACCGCCAGCCAACCCAGCTGCCGGTAGAAGAAATAGAGCGGGTTCAAATCTGTAGTCGCCGTCGACAAACGCCGCGCGGTTGCAGGCGACGCCGCCGCAACCGCCAGCAATCCAATCGCAATCAGCACCATGAACAGCGATAGCAAAACGCGGTCAAGTTCCCAAAACCACACACTCAACGGCGAACGATCGCTACGCCCTAGACGCGAGGATAAGGGCCGTTTGGGCTGTTGCGATATATTGGGTGTGGTGGATGGCATCGCCGCTTACTCTGCCAACGCCATGACCGCACGGCGAAATGTATCACCGCGCTCTTCAAAATCACGGAACTGGTCTTGCGATGCACAGGCGGGGGACAACAGCACAGTCTCGCCGCGGTGCACTACGGCCGCTGCCGCACTGACCGCTTCGTCCAATGTGTTCGTCTCAACAACCGTTATATAAGGCCGCAACAGCTCGGCCAACATCGGCCCGTCGCGGCCATAAGCATAAGCCGCAATCACATTGCCATAGTGCGGCACACAAGCATCGAGATCGTTCGTTTTCGCCAGCCCGCCCAATATCCAATGGATCGCTGGATACGCAGCCAAAGCAGGCGCGGTCGAAGTCGCGTTGGTCGCTTTGCTGTCGTTCACATACAGCACGCCGCCCACTTCGCGGATACGCTCCATCCGGTGCGCAAGGCCAGGATAGCTGTGCAGCCCCACCTCGATCTGTTCAGCCGAAAGTCCCAGAGCCTCGCAGGTCGCAATAACGGTCGCTGCGTTCTGCGCATTGTGCGGACCTTGCAATGACGACCAGCGCGACTGGTCGGCGATGTCGGTTGCCGACACACGTTTCAGCCGGTGGTGAACGCGGCTAGCGATCATCCGACTGGGATTATCGTCGACCGCGATAACCGACACTTTGTCCGCATGTTGCATGTGGAACAGCCGTTCTTTTGATGCGGCATAATCCAGAAAGCTGTCGTATCGGTCGAGATGGTCGGGCGTCACATTCGTCAAAATCGCCACATCACAATCAAGCGTATAGGTCAGGTCGATCTGAAAACTTGAAAGCTCCAACACATAGACGCCGCCCGTCGGCAAAGGTTCTTGCGACAAGATTGGCAAGCCAATGTTGCCGCCCATCAACGTGGGAATCCCGGCACTCTGCAAAACATGGTACAACAACGCTGTCGTTGTCGATTTGCCGTTGGTGCCGGTAATCCCGACAACTTTATGCGCAGGCAGGCTCGCCCGCGCTATCGCAAACAGTTCAATATCCCCAATCACTGCCACACCCGCATCGCGGCACTTTTGCACTATCGGGTGGCTGTTTAGCGGAACTCCGGGCGACACCACCACGCCATCAAAGCCCGCCAGATCAATCTCCATCGGATCAGCCAGCGTCACATTGTCGCCCGCAAGCAAGCGCGCCTCTTCGCGGCTATCCCATGCGGTCACCTTCGCGCCGCTGGCGACCAACGTTCGCAAAGTGGCAATGCCCGACCTTGCCAGGCCGAGCACTGCGTAATGTTTTCCACCAAAGGCGCCTGATGTGATCATCGCAATTTCAGCGTCGCCAATCCTGCCAAAGCCAGCACAAAAGCAATAATCCAGAACCGGATCACCACCGTTGATTCCGGCCAGCCCAATTGTTCAAAATGATGGTGGATCGGCGCCATGCGGAACACGCGCTTTCCGGTGCGTTTGAACCAGAACACTTGGATAATCACAGACAACGCCTCAACGACGAACAAACCGCCGATAATCGCCAGCACAAATTCATGATGCGAAACAACCGCGATTGCGCCCAATGTTCCACCGAGGGCAAGGCTGCCAGTATCGCCCATAAATACCTGCGCAGGCGGCGCATTATACCACAGGAATGCAAGGCCAGCGCCAACTATAGCTCCGCAGAGAATGACCAAATCGCCAACACCCAAAATGAACGGCAGCCCCAAATACTCGGCATATTTGGCGTTTCCGACCAGATAGACGATCACCATAAACGCCAGCGACGCGATAATAACCGGCATGGTCGCAAGACCGTCCAAGCCATCGGTTAAATTCACCGAATTGCCGAACGAAACAATGACGAATGCGCCGAAAATTATATACCAATAGCCCAAATCAGCGACTGGCCCGTTGACGAAGGGCAGATAGAGTTTGCCCCCAGTTTGCGACACGATCAACGTCACCGCCGCCCCCGCAATGATAAACTCTAGCAACAACCGCACTTTGCCTGACACGCCTTTATGGCTGCGCTTTGTGACTTTGTCGTAATCATCCATAAAGCCGACCAAGCCAAAGCCGAACATTACCGTTAAACAAGCCCAGAGATACAGGTTGCTTAAATCCATCCACAGCAGCATCGACACTGCAATCGCGGTCAGTATCATCAGGCCACCCATCGTCGGCGTTCCGACTTTGGCCAAATGGGTTTGCGGCCCATCGTCGCGGATCGGTTGACCTTTGCCTTGGCGCACACGCAGCATACTGATGAATTTGGGGCCGATGACCATGCCGATGACAAGCGCTGTGCCAACCGCCGCCCCTGCCCGGAACGTCAGATAGCGGAACAGGTTCAATATCCCTGCATAATCAAAATAGTCTGCCAGCCAAAAAAGCATGCGTTTTCCCTACCCCTTTGCCGAGCCAACAAGTGTATCGACCACAGTGGACAAGCCCATTGAATTGGACCCTTTGATGAGGACTGCGTCACCCGGCCGGATGTTATCCTGTGCCACTGCGACAGCGTCCTTTGCATTGGCGCAATGCGTGAATTTACCGGACCATGCAACGTCGCGTGCCAACGCCTCAGCGAGTGCAGCCATCTCTTCACCGACTAAAAGTGCATAACTGACGTCTGCCGCATCAAGATGCGCCTTTATCGCTGCGTGGAATTCGGCGGATTTTGACCCAAGCTCTTTCATCGTGGCCAAAATCACCACGCGGCGATCAGCATTTACACGGCCCAATGCCGTAATCGTTGCGGCCATTGACGCAGGATTGGCGTTATAGCTTTCGTCGATCAACAACGCTTCGCCAGATTGCACGGCTATGGTGTGCCGCGCGCCTCGGCCTTTCAAGCCGTCCAGTTCTGCAAGGGCGAGGCCAGCTGCAGCCAGATCGGCACCGACTGCTTCAACCGCTGCCAACACCGCCAAAGAATTGGCGATCCAATGGTCGCCCGCCTGTGACAAAGAATAACACAGCATCCCGCCAGGAAGCTGTGCAGTGATTAACGAACCTCCGTTATTGGCTCCAACATGATTGACACAGCGCACATCAGCATCGGCGGAAAATCCAAAAGAGACGATATGATCGGCGTGCTTTTCTGCTTTTGCCCGCAGCCGCGCATAATGCGGGCTATCGGCGGGGATGATTGCGGTTCCGCCAGCAACCAGGCCTTCAAAAATCTCGCCTTTGGCATCGGCGATGGCAGCTTCGTCCTTGAAAAATTCAATATGCGCAGGGGCGATAGTGGTGACGATGGCCACCTGCGGACGGACAGACTGGGTCAGCACGCTGAGTTCTCCGGGATGGTTCATCCCCATTTCAAACACGCCGTATTGCGTGTCAGCGGGCATCCGCGACAGGCTTAATGGCACACCGACATGGTTGTTATAGCTTTTGACCGAACGGTGCGCTTTGCCAAAGGATGCGCGATCCAGCGCCGCGAACAGCGCCTCTTTGGTCCCTGTTTTGCCCGCAGACCCTGTGACACCAATAATTTTGGCATCAACGCGATTGCGCGCCGCTATGCCGAGCTGTTCCAGCGCGCGCATCGTATCGGGTACACAAATATGCCGACCGTCAGCTGGCTCGCTGACAATCGCGCCCGCTGCTCCATTGGCAAAGGCGGTTTCGATAAAAAGATGCCCATCGCTGTGTTCGCCTCTCAGCGCGAAGAACAGATCACCAGGGCCAATTTCGCGCGAGTCAAAGGCGACGCCGTTGCATGAAAAACCACTGCTCGCCTCGGCACCCAACACATCAGCCAGCGCATCAGAAGTCCACAACGCGGTCATGCAATGCACTCCCGCGCAACCTCTACATCGTCAAACGGCAACACACGGTCGCCAACAATCTGGCCTTGCTCGTGCCCTTTACCCGCGATCAAAACGATGTCGCCTGCCGCCGCCATTTGGATGGCTTTTGTAATAGCCTCGCGCCGATTGCCGATATCCAGCGCGGCAGGCGCGCCTTCGCGGATTGCGGCGCGGATGGAGGCAGGCTCTTCGCTGCGTGGATTGTCATCGGTGATAATCGCGATGTCCGCATTCGCCTGTGCAACCGCACCCATCAACGCACGCTTACCGATATCTCGGTCGCCGCCTGCACCAAACACAACGATCAAGCGGCCATTGGTGTGTGGCCGCAAGGCTTTGATCGCTGCGTCCAAGCCATCGGGCGTGTGCGCATAATCAACATAGATTGGCGCACCAGAGCGCGCGATAGCCGCCCGTTCCAATCGCCCGCGCACAGTTTGCAACCGCGACAGATTGGCAATGACATCGTCGGCACGCTCGCCACTGCCGACCACAACACCGCAAGCGGTTAGCGCGTTCGCCGCCTGATAAGCGCCAATAAGCGGCAATTTGACTTTATACGTCTCGCCTTGAACCTCTATCTCCAGGTCCTGCCCCAATTGCGTGGGTTTGCGAGAGATAAGGCGGATGCCTTTACCGTTTTCGCCGACGGTGATCAGGTTCAGCTCGCGTGCCTTGGCCCGCGCAATCGCTTTATCCGACCAAGCATCATCGGCCCAGATAACTGCCGTCGCGGTATCCGACGCAATCTCGTCAAACGACCGCATCTTGGCCTCGAAATAGGCGTCCATATCGCTATGATAATCGAGATGGTCGCGGCTAAGATTGGTGAACGCGACTATGCCAACGGGCACGCCTGCGACGCGGTATTGATCCAGACCGTGGCTGGAGGCTTCAAAAATCGCATGACTCACACCTTCGCGCGACAGGCCCGACATGTTCGACAAAAAGGTGACGATATCCGGAGTGGTCAGGCCAATGCGAACCTGATCCTCGGCAGTCGTCACCCCCAGCGTGCCAATGGAGGCGGCATTATGCCCCGCCATGCGCCACAACTGCCTGGCAAGCTCAGCGGTCGATGTTTTGCCATTGGTTCCCGTGACGGCGGCGACGTGCTTGGGAAATGGTGCAAAAAACTTTGCCGCGATTTGGGCGAACGTCCCTCGCGGGTTATCCGATGGGATGTGCACCGCGCCAGCGACTATGGCATCTGGGTGCGCGACGATAGCAATCGCACCGGCAGCAATGGCGTCAGCAATAAAGTCTTCGCCGTTAAACTTGGCTCCGCGAAATGCGCCGAATATCGTGCCTTGCGCAACTTTCCTGTTGTCGATTGCGAAACCTGTTACGCGCACGTCCCCCTGGACCTCAGCAGCGTCGCCAATCAACGCTGACAGCAGCATTAGGTCTTCCCTTTGGGTGACCAGAGTAGAGGTATCAGTTCCGAAACATCAACGTCGCGGTGCGTGTCGGGGATAATTCCCAATTGCGGCCCGATGCGCATTACGGTTTTGTTGACGACAGGCGCGGCGGTCCAGCCGGCTGTGCGCTGAAAGCCTGATTCGGCGGTTCCTTTGGGTTCATCCAACATCGCGACGATGATATAGCGCGGATTATCCATCGGGAAAGCCGCAGCGAAGGTCGATACAACAAGATTCCGTGCATAACCCCCGACACCAGGCTTTTCTGCTGAACCAGTTTTGCCACCAACGCGGTATCCGGCGGCATCCGCCTTCTTACCTGTGCCATCGACAACAATCATTCGCAGCAATTGCCGCATCCGTGCGCTGGTGGCGGCGGCAAAGACGCGTTTGCCGGGAACTTTCTTGCCCTCTGCCACTTTGAACAATGTCGCGGGGCGGAAAATACCGCCATTGACCATTGCGGCATAGCCAGTGGCAAGATGCAACGGCGTTACCGCCATGCCATGGCCAAAGCCGACAGTCATATTGGTGATCCGGCCCCAGCTTTTGGGCCACAAAGGCCGCGACCGTTCGGCCAGTTCAATGCGTGGGCGCTTATCAAACTCCAGCGTTTTCAGCATCGCTTCCATCTTTTCACGGCCCAGATTATCGGCAATGCGCGCGGTCACGATGTTGGAGCTGTGGACTAAAGCTTCTGGCGTGTTCAGCCAGCGTCCCGACGGATGCGTATCACGGATTTTGAAGCCGCTGATTTCAATCGGCGCGGTGGCATCATAGCGGATGGCCAGATTGCGGACGGTTCCTGCATCCAGCGCTGCGGCTACGGTCAATGGCTTAAACGTTGACCCCAATTCGAACACGCGGTTAGTTACCGTGTTAACCTGATGTTCTATAGGTGTTTTTCCAGCCGCAATGTCCGCCGCCTGCGTACGTTCATCGGCAAAGTTAGGAAAATTCGGATTGAACGAGGGCAAAGACGCCATCGCAATCACTTCGCCTGTCCGCACATCCAGTATGACACCCGCAGCGCCCTTTGCCGCGGTGCTTTTCATGCCCCGCGCCAGTTCTTGTTCCAGCGCAGCCTGCACTCGGACGTCAATCGATAGCTCAACGGGTTCGCCGCGCAGCTTCGGATCGCGCAGCTTGGAATCCATCACCCGTTCCATGCCCAGCGCGCCTGTGCCACCGGGCGCGACATAGCCAAGAACATGTGCGGCCAGATCACGCTGCGGATAAAGCCGTTCGTCCTCGCGGGGAAATTCAATCGCAATTTCGCCCAGATTATGTACCTGTCGGACTTTTTCGGGCAGCGCACGTTTGCGTAAATAGCCGGGTTCTTTGGCGGTCAGCTTAGCGTAAAATTCGCTTTCAGCGGTGTCGGGGAAAATTTTGGCCAAATCCTGCGCCAGTTTGCGCCGGTTGCCAAAAAGTGCCGCTGGCTTAACCCAGATCGCATAGGCACGAATTGTTCGTGCAAGCGGTACGCCGTTGCGATCAATAATGTCACCGCGTACCGGTACATATTTGCTAGTCGTCGCAGCATAGGCGCTGCTACCCTCAAAGAATGCAAGCGTCGCGAGCCGCGCGATAATGAGCAGCATAAACGCGCCGAAAAATCCCGCCAACACCAGCAATCGCCAAAACGACAATGCCGTTGCTGATCGCGCCGCGTTGGCGCTTTGGCGGTTTGTCGGACGGGCTACAAATGTGGTCATCTGCTTTTACGTTCCTGCGCTGCCTTTTTCTCAATCTCGTTCAACAAATTGTCCGACAGCAATTGATCGTCCATATTGGATAGACGCTCGGTCCGGCTAGGCAAATTTCTCGCAATTGCTTTTACAGGCACATCCGATTTTTTGATATCCAGCACTGCGATACGAACGGGTTGATCGCCATCATCCTCTGCCAGCTTTGATGCAAAGGCACCGGGCTTTCCAATTTCGCCGGCAGGTGCAATGCCGTCGTCGAACACTGCGACCATTACCGGCTGCACGTCCGGACCGACACCATCAAGGTTAGCTAGCGCACGCTCACCTGCCAAAAATTGATCCGCAGTCGGCGGACCATAACCATATAGCAGGTCGTTCCATTCAGCCAATTGCGCCATGTTAGCGCGCGTCCGCAATTCAGCCTGTAAAAAACTGATTTCGCGCTTTGTTTCCATGATTTTACGGTCCGTGCTGACCAGTTCGCTGTGCAGCGCGCCAACGTTCAGCGACATGGGATACAGCAGAACAATGATGACCGACAGCAATGCCACCCAGCCAAAATTTTTCAGCTTTTTCATAGCGAGTGTCATGCTACATTCTCCAATGACCAAGCCGGAGCGTCCGACCGAATTGCGCTGCGAAGTGTCGAGGATCGCGAGCGGGGGTTGCGTGTGATTTCTTCGGCCGAGGGTCGGATTGCTTTCGAGACATCGACAAAGCTTGGCGCGCGTGCGGCGGAGACAATCGGCATGTGCCGTGATCCACTGCTCAGCGCACCGCTCCGTTCGCGCAGGAATTGTTTGACGATGCGATCCTCAAGGCTGTGAAAGCTGACCACTGCCAACGTCCCGCCGGGCTTCAGCAAGCGTTCCGCAGCTTCTAAACCCTGGTTCAGCTCATCAAGCTCGCGGTTAATGTGGATGCGTAGCGCTTGAAACGTACGCGTCGCTGGATCTTTTGGCGCGCCTTGGCGATAGCCGAGCGATTTGCGCACGACAGCGGCAAGCGCACCTGTGCTTTCGATAGGGCGCGCAGCGACAATGAAACGCGCGATGCGGCGCGAGCGATGCTCTTCGCCATACAGATAGATCACATTGGCAATGGCTTCTTCGTCAGCATTGTTAACAAAGTCAGCTGCAGTTTCGCCGTCCTGGCTCATCCGCATATCAAGCGGGCCGTCATTCTGGAACGAAAAGCCGCGCGCGGCCTGTTCGAGCTGCATCGATGAAACGCCGATATCGAGCACAACAGCGTCAACCTGCGTCACGCCGATATCCGCCAAATGCCGGTCCATTTCAGAAAAGCAGGCAGAGTGGAGATGCAAAGCACCGCCACTCTGCGCTGCAAGGTCGGCACCTGCTACAAGCGCATCGGGGTCGCGATCAAAAGCATGAACGCGCGCACCCAAAGCCAGAAAAGCCTGGCTGTATCCGCCTGCACCAAAGGTGCCATCCACAACAACTGAACCTGGGGTGATGGCCAGAGCGTGAATTACTTCATCCAGAAGGACTGGAATATGGAGACGAGCACCGGTCATTTGCCGCGCCTTGCCGCTTCGCTCAGCCAGTATTCCAGCTCTTCGCGGACATGCGCGAAAGCGGGCGGAGCGTCGCTGAGGAACACATCAGGGTTCCAAAGCATGAAATGGGTGGTCACACCAAAGAAAAAGGCCCTGCCGGTGGACAGCTTGCCAAGACTTTTCAGCATCGACGGCATGACAAAGCGCCCCGACGTTTCAAAATTGGTTTCAAAGATAGATGACGCGCCAGCGCCTGCAACTTCGCGGTCGAATGCGCCACCATTGTTGACAGCGGCGGACCATTGCGTGTTCAGATCAACCTTGCGCTGCTCTTTCTCGGCGCGACCATAGCCAATCAGGCACGGCAGGCTGGGATGGCGTTGCAAGCATACAGCATTTTCGCCGGACGATTGCGCAACCGCATCGCGCAATTCAGCAGGGATCGTAACGCGCGCCTTCGCATCGATCGTCGATAGGCCGGAACCTGTATAGACAACGAGTGCTGACACGAACCCCCAAAACCCCTTCCCTCTGGGTGTGGTTCATCACTCGCAAAAGCACGCGCCTTTGCGTCTTGGGCCTTGAAAAGCCTAGAATCAGGAATCCACCCCGGATATTTTTAGGGTGTATCAGGGGAATTCGTGGATGAAAAGGGGGATATTGTGGGAATGCGACTAATGCTTTTCGCAGAGCGTTGTTTTATTGACGTTTCTTTTTTCTAAGTGCGCAAACTTAGAAAAAATAGAACGCCAAAAACCTGCGAAAACCCCCGAAAGCCGTGGTTGTTCCATATCTTCCGTTAATCCCCCGCAATTTCCCATAGATTATTCGGAAATGGGGTAGTTTTCCGCGATGCGGTGATCACGCTTTGCAGCCAATCGACTGTGCCGGACGTCAGCATGCCGCTGGACCATAAAGCCTGGTGCAACATATCGACATCGGCAACAATTAAAGCCCGCCCTTTGCCCACTGCACAATAAGCGATGAATTCGTCGCGACGAATGGAACAGCGCGCTGTGGCTTTTGGATTTTTCGGTGCAACCAAGATACCGGGGGATTTCAACAACAGTGGGTATTTGCCAGCTTTTGTCGACACATCCGCGTTATCGTTATCAGCCACAGGCAACGCCAATTCGACACCCCAATGCCGAAATAGCGGGTTGAGCAACGAGGTAAACAGGGGGCGGCGCTGATCCCCCAGCGGATAGTCGCTCGGCCAATCGAGCGCCGGGTCAGCAAAGATGATTGCGGTGCCGCCCTTTCGGACCCAATCATCCAGCTGCACCAATTCACGCGGGGCAAGCGCCCGTGGCTGGATCATGAGCAGCGGCGTAGCGCCTGGCCCATCCAGCTTTTGAAAATCATCGATCAACATCGGCCGGTTTTTCTCCGCCAGCACTTTAAATAGCGGCGACGGTTGCGCTTCGCCCTTGGCGACTTGCGCCATACTTGCCTCACCCCATTGCAACGGAATACTCGACATGACCATCAGCGAGGGGCGGCGTGAATTTTTGTCCTCATTTTTGGCCACGCCAAAATACAGCAAGCTACCAAGGATCGCTGCCAAAACAACGGCTCCAGCAAGAACGCGCCGATCAACCGCGCCGGATAAAAGCTTCACCCTATCCATCGCATTGTTAGTTCTGCGGAGCGCCGGATGCAGGCTGCGCGGTCTTTTGCTTCTCGGGCTGGTCGGGGACAACTGGCGTCACGCCAAGTTCGACCAAAGGCTCCCCGTCTGCGACTTTTCCATTTTCTCCGCCCGCAGCCTGCGCTGCTGCGGTTTTTTCCGGATCATCCGCCCCGTCAAGAATCATGCTGGCAACGCTGACAAACAGCAACACAACAATCAGTCCGACTAAGCCGACCTGTAGCCGTTGAATTGCGGAGTCATTCGACCGTGCCATAATTGTTCCTTCCCCGCTCAATTAGGCCGCAGCGTTCGGCGTGTCCAGTTGCCACGGCATCGGCGGCAAGCCCTTCGACGCCATCCATTCGGGATTGTACAAGGTTGAGAGATAGCGAAAGCCGGTATCGCACAGAATCGTTGCAATCCGTTTGCCCGGCCCCAGCTGCTTGGCCAGTGCCACCGCGCCTGCAACATTAATGCCCGACGATAGTCCCAGACAAAGCCCTTCCTCGGCCAACAATCGACGAACCCAAACCATGCCCTCTTCGTCAGAAATCCGAAACTGCGTGTCGATTGGTGCGCCATCCAGATTGGCGGTAACGCGGCCTTGCCCGATACCCTCGGCAACAGAATTGCCCTCGGCACGCAATTCACCATGCGCGTAGAAGTTATACAAGGCCGCACCGTGGGGATCGGTCAAAGCAATGGTCACAGCATCATCTTTGGCCTTTAGCCCCAGCCCAACGCCCGCAATTGTCCCACCCGTCCCCGCCGCACAGGTAAAGCCGTCAACGCGGCCCTCCATCTGCGTCCATATCTCCTCAGCTGTAGTTTCGATATGCGCGCGGCGGTTGGCGATGTTATCAAACTGGTTGGCCCAGACCGCATTTTCGGTTTCCTCGGCAATCCGCCGTGATGTGTGCACGAAATGGCCCGGATTGGCATAAGGTGCGGCGGGGACGAGAACGAGTTCCGCCCCCAACGCACGCAGCGTATCCTTTTTTTCCTGACTTTGCGTCTCGGGCATCACGATGATCGTTTTATAGCCCAACGCATTGCAGACCAAAGCAAGGCCGATGCCGGTGTTACCTGCGGTGCCCTCAACAATCGTCCCGCCGGGTTTCAGCGTCCCTTGCGCCTCGGCATCGCGAACGATGTAAAGCGCAGCGCGGTCCTTTACGGATGCGCCGGGATTGGCGAATTCGCATTTGCCGTAAATCTCGCATCCGGTCGCAGCGCTTGGTCCTTTGAGCAGAACGAGCGGGGTATGGCCGATAAGGTCCAAGGTCGAGTTCGTAGTTGTCATAGTGCCTTAGCTAGTGCGCCAACCGCAAAGGTGCAAGCCAACACGCCTTTGCGGCTGCGAAGCGATGCTTTGCAACGATACGGTCATTCGCCGACCTTCAAATGCCATTCATCGATTTTCGTAAATTGAGTGTTGTTATACTATTACATTATCTCTACCGAGGCGCTCGAATTCGCCGTATCACCAAATATAAAGGTCTCCTGATGAAAATTCTTTCGCTGCTTGCCGGTTCGGCTTTGCTTTCAACGATGCTGATCGCTGCACCTGCCTTCGCGCAGGAACAAGCTGCCAAAACCACGCAGGATGATGATTTTCATACTGATGCGGGAATCGTCGTCACGGCCCCGTATTTCGAGCGGCTTGATCTGCTGGCAGGCACCTCATCGTTATCGGGCGAAGCGTTAGCCGCCGAGATCGAAGGACAAATCGGTGAAATGCTGACCAAGTTGCCCGGGCTTTCCGCAACCAGCTTTGGCCCCGGCGCATCGCGACCGGTTATCCGCGGATCGCAAGGCAACCGCGTCGCGGTGCTGACCGATGGCATTGGCAACATCGATGCATCGAACACGTCTGCTGACCATGCGGTTACTATCGATGCACTAACGACCGAACGGATCGAAGTGCTGCGCGGCCCCGCAGTCTTGCTGTTTGGCGGGCAAGCCACAGGCGGTGCGGTCAACGTCATCGACAAACGTATCCCGCGCAACATACCTGATGAGGCAGTGCATATCGATGCACTCGCCAGCTATTCCAGCGTCGCCCGCGAATATTCCGCAGGTGCCTCGGTCGATGTGCCGCTTAGCGACCGTTTCGTGGTTCACGCTGACGGCAGCTATCGCAACAGCGGCGATCTGCGGATCGGTGGTTCGATACTTTCACCAACGCTGCAGGCTGAAGCACTCGCTTTTGCTGCGGATCAGACGACATTAGGCAACACTACCGAAGCCGCCAATGCGCGTAGTTGGGCCGCGGCGCGCGGTCGCCTACCCAATAGCGACGTCAAAACTTGGAGTGCAGGCGTCGGCGCAGCGTTTATTGATAATGGCGGCAATCTTGGTGTTTCGTTCAACGTCTATGATACGCAATATGGAATTGCCGAACGCCCCGATTTTGGCGCGGAGATTGAGGAAGACGGCGTCTCCATCGACCTAAAGCAATATCGCTTCGACCTTCGCGGTGAAGTCGAGCTGGGCAGCGGTTTCCTCGATAAGCTGCGCATACGTGCGGGCTATGCTGATTATACGCATACCGAGTTGGAGGGTGGCGATATCGGCACCGTGTTCAACAGTTCGGCTATCGAATCGCGACTTGAATTGACTCAAAACGAAAATGGCGGATGGCGCGGCGCAAGCGGCGTGCAGTTTTTAACCCGCGATTTTGAAGCCATCGGCGATGAAGCCTTTGTTCCACCAACGCAGACGCGAACGATGGGCGTGTTTACGCTACAGGAATTTGCGCTGGGTGCATTTGATGCGGAATTGGCGCTCCGTTTTGACCGTGCCAGCCTAAAAGCAAACTCTCTGAATATCACGCGCGACTTCAACAACGTGTCGGCCGCACTGGGGCTTGGCTACACTGTCGGTGACCTTAAAATCGGCGTGAACCTCTCACGCACCGCACGCGCGCCTTCGGTTGAAGAATTGTTCTCCGATGGCCCGCATGTTGCAACCCAATCGTTTGAAATTGGCGACCCGACTTTTCGCAGCGAACGCGCCTATAACGGCGAAATCTATGCCCGATTGGACGGTACTCGCTTTGACGGCAGCGTGACACTGTACGCCAACCGTTACGGCAGTTACATTTTTGAAGATGCCACAGGTGCGGTCCAAGATGACCTTCCGGTGTTCCAATATTTCCAAAGCAAAGCCCGCGTTTGGGGCGTTGAAGCAGAGGCCAGCGCGCAGATCGGCAATATCGGCGGTTTTGACTTTGTGGTTGATGGTGTCGCCGATTATGTCCGTACAAACATTCGTAATGTTGGGCCAGCCCCTCGCATCCCGCCACTGCGTCTGCTTGGCGGTCTTGAGCTACAAAGCGATCACCTGCAACTGCGCGGCGAAGTCGAATATAGCGATGCGCAAAACCGCGTGGCGAGTTTTGAAACGACCACCGACAGCTTCACGATGGTCAATGCCTCGGCAACATGGCGGCCATTTGGACGCAGTAAGAACATCAGCCTGATTGCAGCAGCCAACAACATTTTCGATGTCGAGGCACGTCGCGCTGCATCTTTCACCAAGGATTTTGTGCCACTGGCAGGACGCGACTTCCGTGTGACGGCAAGGTTTAGCTTTTAGGCGCTATTTGCGGTTGAGGAACCTATTGGCTCATCTGACGTTCAGTTAAGAATGGCCATAGTGTGCCTCAACCTCAAATAGGAGAAAAACCATGCGCAAAATCGTTGCCGCCACTCTCATCGCCGCATCGCTAATGCTGTCCGCTTGTAACACCGTCAAAGGCCTTGGCCGTGACATCGAGTCTGTTGGCGAAGCTGGCGATAAAGCGATTTAGGTCACTTCGGTCCCTGTCGCGACTTCGTCTGCCTCCGCTTTTTTATCACGCCGTTTTTGCGTGAACCAGATCGCGATGATGGCGAATTCATAGAGCAGGCAGAGCGGGATCGCGAGCATCAGCTGCGAAATTACATCGGGCGGGGTCAGCACTGCCGCGATAGCGAACGCGCCGACTATGGCATAACGCCTCCCTGCGATCAGTTGATCTCGGGTCACGATCCCTGCCCGCTCCAACAGCATCAACAACACCGGCAGCTGAAACGCCACGCCGAAACCGAAAATAAACGTCGTCGCAAAGCTTAGGTAATTGCCGACGCCGGGCAGCGCTTCTTGGGTTATGCCGCCGACATTGCCCTCAAATCCTAGCAAGAATTTCAACGCTACTGGCATCGCGCCGAAATAGGCAAGCGATGCGCCAAGCGCGAACAATATCGGCGTCATCAACAAGAACGGCAGAAACGCTCGCTTCTCGTTCTTATAAAGCCCAGGGGCGACAAAGCGATACATCTGCGTTGCAAAGACCGGAAAGCTAACCATCAAAGCGGCAAACAGACCGACTTTAACCTGAACGAAAAACGCTTCAAAAATATCTGTGTAAATAAGCTTATCTTGGCCAACATTTTTCAGCGGCTGGACCAGCCAGCCGTAAATCGGCGAGGCAAAATAGAAGCAGACGCCGAACGATACCGCCAGCGCCAACACGCACCACAACAGCCGGTTTCTGAACTCGATGAGATGATCGAGCAGCGGCATCTTGCTGTCGTCTAAGTCACTCATACCGGGGTGTCTGCTTTGGGCTTGCGGGGTTTTCGGGGTTTAGGGTTCGTTGCCGGAGTTGGCAATTCGGTCATGGCTGGCGGCGGCAAAGATTCGTACTTTTCGGGCGGGTGGTCCCGCATGATGCGGTCATTTTCCGCTGCCCACTTCTTTTCCAAATCGGCCAGTTCAGATTCGCGCACCATTTCGTCAAAGCCGTTGCGGAATTGCGCCGCAACGCCGCGTGCTTTGCCAACCCAATTACCGACATAACGCAACACGCGTGGCAAATCCTTTGGCCCGATCACCAGCAACGCAACAAGCGCGACGAGCAAAAGCTCGCTGGAGGCGATATCAAACATCGGTCAAACCCGAACGGGATTATTTCTGTTTTTCGCTGGTCGTTTCGGCATCGATAACGGTTGGCGCAGGACCTTCAATCCGCGATGGCGGAGCTTTTGCTTCATCCTCGGTCATGCCCTTTTTGAATTCCTTGATGCCTTTGGCGACGTCGCCCATCATTCCGGAAAAACGGCCTTTGCCGAACAGCAGCAACACCACAATGCCAAGGATCAGCATATGCCAAATACTAAACGCACCCATTTCAATCTCCTAAGCAAAGGGCAAATGCCCCTGTCGCTCTCGATACATGTAATCTAGGCGCTCGGACCAGATATTTCCAGCGCGCTTTCATTATTCGCTGCATCTTCCTCATCCGCCTCGCTCATGCTCTCAAACGCCAGATCAACCGGATCAAGCAGTCCGGCGGCTTTTAGGTCGGCCAGCCCCGGTAAATCGCGGCGGTTTGACAAGCCAAAATGCGCCAGAAACTCAGCGGTCGTGGCATAAATTAGTGGCCGTCCGGGCACTTCGCGGCGTCCAGCCGGGCGGACCCATCCGGCCTCCATCAACACATCGAGCGTCCCTTTCGAAATCTGCACACCGCGAATCGCCTCTATCTCCGCGCGACTGACGGGTTCGTGATAAGCTATAATCGCCAGTGTCTCGACCGCCGCGCGCGACAGCTTGCGGCTTTCCTCACGTTCCCGTCGCAGCAAATGCGCCAGATCAGCGGCGGTTTGGAAATGCCAGTTCTTGCCGCGATTCACGAGTTCGATGCCGTGGCCGTTATACTGCTCCTCCAACCGCTTTAGCGTGTCGGGAATGTTGATCGCGTCGCCAACATAGCTGCGAATTTGCTCAACCGTCATCGGCGTTTCAGCGGCAAACAAGGTCGCCTCGACCGAGCGCATACCGATATCATATTCGATCATCATGCTTTTGCCCTTAGCATTAGGGGTTCAAAACTGCCGCCTTGCTGCAAATCAATTGTGCCGCGTTTGGCAAGTTCCAGCACCGCTGCAAAGCTTGATGCCAGCGCCGATTTGCGTAGGCCGGGGATGCTATCGGGCGGCAAAAACGATTCGAGATGGGTCCAGCTAATCGCTTGCCCAACCATTTTCGACACCCGCTCCAGCGCTTCTTCCAGTGTCATTACCGCACGGCGTTTAACCACATGTAGCACCGGCTCGTTGCGCGCATGTAGCTGCGCATAGGCCGTAATCAGTTCAAAATAGCTGCAATCCCATACGTTTTTGCGGATAACGCGCAGGCCTTCAGGGTTACCGCGCAGGAATATATCGCGGCCAATCCGGTCACGCGCCATCAGCCGCGCGCCGCTTTCGCGCATCGCGTTCAGCCGTTCGAGCCGCAGTTGCAGCCGCAACGCCAATTCCTCTGGCGACGGGTCGATTGTCGGGTCTTTGGGCAGCAGTAGCGCTGACTTCAAATAGGTCAGCCAAGCCGCCATCACCAGATAATCTGCTGCGAGTTCCAGTTTCAGCGCGCGCGCATTGTCGATGAACACCAGATATTGTTCAACCAGCTGCAGGATGGATATTGCCCGCAAATCGACCTTTTGGTTGCGGGCTAGTGTTAGCAACAGGTCAAGCGGACCTTCCCAGCCATCAATGTCGATTTTCAGCGTTTCGGCGTCGTCCTTGACTGGCGCCAAGGTCGTTTCCTCTGGGAACAGATCGCTTAACTCGCTCATGCCGCGCCCGTTGCACCCATGGTTAGCTTTTGGTCAGTAGTAGCCAGCGCTAACAATTGATCACGCTTCGCCATCAATTCGCTCAGCCGCTCCGCGACGAAATCGACCGGCTTGATAGATGCCATCGCCGCGTCCAGCCGTTCCCGCGCACGCAACGTAATGTCCGGCAGCTGATCAACAATAGCGACCATCTCGTCAAACCGGCCCCAGCAATTCAGCGCCAGATCGCAACCCGCCGCAACGCATTCAACAGCGCGGCTCGGCACATCGCCAGACAAAGCCTTCATGTCCAGATCGTCACTCATCAACAGGCCGTCAAAACCGATCTTACCACGGATCACGTCGTCGATAATAATCGGCGACATCGTCGATGGCCGGACGCGGTCATAGGCTTCGTAAACAATATGGCTGGTCATACCCATCTGCGCCCAATTCAGCGACTGGAACGGACGAAAGTCCTGTTCAAGCTCGGCTTTGGACGCGCTGACGGTGGGTAATTCATGATGGCTGTCAACCACTGCACGTCCCTGCCCCGGCATATGTTTTACCACACCGACCGCGCCGCCCGCCTTTAGACCATCGAGCACTGCACGCCCCAAAGCAGCCACCCGCATCGGATCGCTACCCATCGCACGGTCGCCAATGGCCGCATGCGTTTCTGGCACACGCACATCGAGCAAGGGCAGGCAATCTACTGTGATGCCAACCTCTGACAATGTCAGCGCAATCGCCTCTGCATTGTTCCGCGCCGCTTCAATGGCAGTCATCGCCGACACATCATACAGCGCGTCAAAGGCTGCACCTGCCGGAAATTGGGGCCAAACCGGCGGCTTCATCCGCGTGACGCGGCCACCCTCTTGATCGATCAAAATCGCGACATCGTTGCGGCCATGCAGCGCGCGTAGCTCGTCAGTCAAAGCGCGAACCTGCGCACGATCTTGGATATTGCGTTTGAACAATATGTAGCCAGCGGGCTCACACGCGCGAAACAGCGCCCGCTCATCATCGGTTAGCGTTAGCCCGCTCAATCCGAATATGACTGGTTTCATATCAACCCCGAATTTGTCTGTCGGTGTTGGCTATGCCGGTTTCCGGTCGCACACAAGGTCGAACGCGCGAGCATTCTGCAAAACTGTGCATAACGCAGGCAAAGTAAGGCCGTGGCGAACAATGCTCACCACGGCCCTTGCCTCTCCCCCCAGAGGACAAGCTTTATTCGACGCCCCCTATTTGACGACGATGCAGCTTTCGCCGGCGGCTTTCAGCTTTGTGCAAAGCTGTTGTGCTGCCGCGCTGTTGGCTGCGATAGCCTGAAGCCGGAAGACTTTGCGGCCACCTTCGCCTGCGCCTTCGGCAATGCGTTTGTTGCTGCCGGAAATAGCAGCAAACCGTTTGCCAAGCGCACCCCAGGCCTGTTCAGCCTTTGTGGCATCACTGAAAGCGCCGAGTTGAACAAATGCAGAGCCAGCAGCGATTGGCGCAGACTTGCCTGCAACAGCGGTCGGTGCAGTTGCGGCTGCCGCAGCAGCTTTCGCTTTCGCCGGATCAATTTTGGCGTCAACCTTTTTGCCTTCGCTTGCGGCAAAGGCAGCGTCGCCTTCGCCTTCAAAGCTTTTGCCTTCGGGATCAGCAGGGGCAACTTTGTAATTGCCCTCTTGCGCCGCGATCAATTCGCCATTGCCTTGGCCGCCAGCCTGATTGCGTTGGAACCAATAGATGCCGCCTACAATCGCCGCGAGTAACGCAAGCCCGCCGAGCACAAGGCCTGCAACCTTCAATGGCGAAGCGGCTTCTTCATATTCATAGCCATCGGCAGTTTCCAGCCAAGGCAAGCGATCAGGATCATCTAGGCCCAGTCCGTCGGTGTCCACGCTGTCGCGTCCGGTATCTGTCATGGCATCATCCTTTTTCTCAAAATCACATCTGCGTTGCGGCGTCGACCCCCATCAAACGCAGACCGTTGCGGAATACTTGCCCCAGATTGTCGGCCAAGAAAAGCCTTGCTGCGCTCAACTGCGGCGATTGTGCCAATATGAAGCGTTTATCGGGCCTGTCGTTCCCCACATTCCAATAGGCATGAAAGGCAGCCGCAAGGTCGCCGAGGAAAAACGCGATGCGGTGCGGTTCGCCCGATTTTGCTGCAGCTTCGACGATACGCGGGAAGTTGGCAGCTTCGCGAATAAGCGCGATTTCTTCGTCGCCCAGCAATGCGATATGGTCCGGCGACGGCTTAAAGCCCTCGTCCGTATCGGCCTTACGCAATGTCGAGCAAATCCGCGCATGCGCATATTGTACGTAAAACACGGGATTGTCCTTCGACGCCTCAACCACTTTGGCAAAGTCGAAATCCATCTGCGCATCGGCTTTGCGGGTCAGCATGGTGAAGCGGACAACGTCTTTGCCGACTTCGCCTACAACATCCGCCAAGGTCACGAAATTGCCGGATCGTTTGGACATCTTCACCGGTTCGCCGCCGCGCAACAGGCGGACCATCTGCACCAGCTTAACGTCAAATTGCTTTTTGCCTTCGGTCAACGCCATGACAGCCGCTTTGATGCGCTTGACTGTTCCGGCATGATCGGCGCCCCAGATGTCGATCAGCATGTCGGCGGTTTCGGCTTTTTGGAAGTGATAGGCCATGTCTGCGCCAAAATAGGTCCAGCTGCCGTCGCTTTTCTTAATCGGCCGATCCTGATCGTCGCCAAACTGCGTCGAACGGAAAAGTGGCAACGTGACGGGCTCCCAATCGGGATCGATCTCGCCTTTGGGTGCTTCCATTTCTCCGTCATAAACCAGTCCACGTTCGCGCAGAAATGCTTCGGCGGCTTCGGGCTTTTTTGCTTGTTGAACAACAGCTTCCGATGCAAACTTATCATGATGTATGCCAAGCAGAGCAAGATCGGCGCGTATCATTTCCATCATCGCGGCCACTGCAGTTTCGCGGAATAGCGTCAGCCATTCGCCCTCTGGTGCGCCAACAAAAGCATTTCCATGTTCCGCCGCAAGATGCTTCCCGACGGGTATTAAATAATCTCCAGGATAAAGCCCTTCAGGGATATCGCCAACATCCTCACACAGTGCCTCGCGATAACGCAAATGCACTGACCGCGCGAGGACATCGACCTGCCCGCCTGCATCATTGATATAATACTCGCGGATGACTTTATGCCCTGCAAATTCCAACAGGGTTGCCAACGCGTCGCCGACGACAGCGCCGCGACAATGCCCCATGTGCATCGGTCCAGTTGGGTTGGCGGAGACATATTCGATGTTGACCGTCTTACCCGCGCCAAGCTGAGACCGACCGTAATCTGCCCCCGCCCCTGCAATCTCAGATAGTTCAGCCAGCCACACCGCAGCCTCCAGCCGCATATTGATAAATCCCGGCCCAGCAATCTCGACTGACGTCACGCCGTCAGTTTTTGCCAGTTCAACCGCCAGCAATTCCGCCAAAGCCCGCGGGTTCATCCCCGCCGGTTTCGCCAACACCATCGCCGCATTGGTCGATATGTCGCCATGCGCAGGATCGCGCGGCGGCTCGACCGCAACATTGCCCCGTTCCAATCCAGCGGGCACACTGCCTGCCGCGACCAGAGCATTCAGCGCATTATCGACATCAACGGCAAAACGGGCAAAAAGTGACACGGAACTGTCCAAACCTATGAGCAACGGAAAAAGAGACCGTCACCTAGCCGGTGATAGTCGAAAGACAAAGGGGCGATTCGGCCAATCCGAGACTGAGGGTCAACGCGTGACGTTGTATCGCAACTGATCTTCGGTCAGGTTGAAGCCAACAAGCAGTTCAAAGCTGGCACGTTGCAACGCGGCGCGCACTTCTGGGTCAGCCATCGGGTCAAGCGCTGCGTCAGCATCGCCAGCCTTACGCTTACGGTTGATCCGCTCAACGATATCCGCTGGCAAACGCGCTGACGTGCCGTCGATATAGCCCGCCGCTTTGCCCGTTGCGGTGGCGCGGTCTTGTCCTGCGGCAAAGTTAAGCGTCACCTGTCCGACGCGCTTAGCAACGACCGCAGTGCCGCCCTGCACAACGGATGAAAAATAAGGCAAAGTTAAGCTTCGTGCTTCGCCGCGATCCATGCGGCGGGCCTGCACTTCAAAACTGGCGACCGAATAAATCCGTTCTCCACTGCTGTTACACGACGGACGCAGCTTTGTGATGGTCGCAACCACATCGACTGCAGTGGCATCTTGGCTAGCCGCCGAGTTAAACAAAGTAACGTCACCTGTCCCCTCGGGAACAGCGACACTTGGACAACCCGTGCGTGTTGCAGTGACGCCTACGCCGGAATTGATGTCGATTTGCCCGTCATTGGCGCAACCAGACAAGGCTAGCGCCAAAAGCGAAACGGCGATGGGGGCGAATTTTTTCAACATCATGTCCTTGTTTCATTCCCGTAACACGATGCGTCACAGGCTGGAGTTGCTTTCCCTTATCGGCCCGTACCCGTCCCTGCAACGTTCTTTGCAAATGCCGCGAAAGTCCTTGGCCTTCGGCTCCGCAGTAATTATGTGACATTGCTAATGACTGAACAAAATCTCAACAAGCCGCCCTTGACCATATTACTCGCTGCCCCACGCGGGTTTTGCGCAGGTGTGGATCGCGCAATCAAAATTGTCGAACTTGCGCTCGAAAAACACGGCAGCCCGGTCTACGTCCGCCACGAAATCGTCCATAACCGTTTTGTCGTCGACAGCCTGAAAGCAAAAGGCGCTGTATTTGTTGAGGAGTTGGACGAAGTTCCTGCAGGTGCCCCTGTTGTGTTTTCTGCCCATGGTGTGCCGAAATCAGTACCGAAAGACGCGGAAAATCGTGGACTTGAGTATTTTGACGCGACGTGCCCTCTGGTGTCAAAAGTGCACAAGCAGGCTGAACGGCAAGTTGAGGCGAAACGGCATATCCTGTTTATCGGCCATGCCCGGCATCCAGAGGTTATCGGCACTTTCGGGCAGGTTCCAGCTGGTGCAATGACATTAATTGAAACGGTGGACGATGCGCGCGCGTTTCAAACCGAACAACCAGATAACCTGTCGTTCTTGACGCAGACGACACTGTCGGTAGATGACACAGCGGACATTGTGGCTGTGCTTCAACAACGCTTTCCGTCGATCATCGGCCCAAAGGGTGAGGACATTTGTTACGCAACGTCGAACCGGCAAGAATCGGTAAAGGCGATTGCGCCTGAATGCCAATTCGTGATCGTCATCGGCGCGCCAAATAGCTCCAATTCCCTGCGACTCGTTGAGGTTGCCCAGCGGTGCGGTACAACTGCACGGCTGGTCCAGCGGGCTGATGAACTGGACTTTGCTTGGTTAGACGGAGTGACAACTTTGGGCCTTACCGCCGGAGCATCTGCTCCGGAAGTGCTGGTCCGCGAATTCATTACGCGCATATCTGAACGATTTGACGTGACCGAACGCCAGACTGTGACTGCGGAGGAAAGCATCATATTCAAACTTCCGCGTGGGTTGGCAGCAGCCGAAGCGGCCTGATGGCTGTCTATACGCAGGTCAGTGCCGAGGCAGCATCTGCGTTGTTGGCGCGATATGACGTCGGCAAGCTGATCGCTATGAAGGGAATCGCGGAAGGCGTCGAGAACAGCAATTTTTTGCTCGAAACTGATCAGTCGCGGTTTATCCTGACGCTATACGAAAGCCGGACAAATCCAGCGGACTTACCCTATTTTCATGATCTGCTTGCGCATCTGCACGCACGGGGGTGTCTTGTTCCACGTTTTATTGAGGATCGCGAAGGCCGATGGCTGCAAGATGTTGCCGGCCGCAAAGGATGTCTGATTGAGTTTCTGTCCGGAGTCTCGGTTTCAGAGCCCCAGGCCGACGTCGCGTATAATGTCGGGAGCGCATTGGGCGCAGTGCACGCAGCGCTTGATGGTTTTAATCAGTCCCGCCCTAATCCGCTGAGCCTAAACGATTGGCGGCCCTTGTTTAATAAATGCGATCCTAGCCAGAGTGATATACTTCATCCCGGATTGACGGCAAGGATCGCGGCGGAATGCGACTATTTGGAGAGTAGCTGGCCGAATAATCTCCCCACTTCCGCGATTCACGGGGATCTTTTCCCCGACAATGTTTTAACTCTTGATGGCCAAGTCACTGGTCTAATCGATTTCTATTTCGCCTGCACCGACGCGCGCGCCTTTGATTTGGCAGTCACTCATGCAGCCTGGAGTTTTAATGCAGACGGCAGTGTTTATAACCCGGCTATCGGCGATGCCATTGTTGCGGGCTATCTCAATCAGGTTGTTCTGAACGATGCGGAGCGCGCGGCACTCCCCATATTAGCGCGCGGTGCTTGTGTGCGGTTTTTGCTGACGCGGCTGTACGATTGGATCAATACCCCACCGGATGCTATGGTGTCCCGAAAAGACCCGTTGGCGTTCTTGCGCCGCCTTGACCATTACACAGCGCATAGACTAGTCGCGTGACAGCATGAAAACCGTGGAAATCTTTACCGATGGTGCTTGCAAGGGCAATCCCGGCCCCGGCGGTTGGGGTGCGATCATTCGTTATGGTGGCCATGAAAAAGAAATTGCTGGCGGCGATCCTGCAACGACGAACAACCGTATGGAGCTAACCGCGACTATCCGCGCGCTTAATACACTGATCGAGCCGTGCGAGGTCCGGCTGCATACCGATAGCAAATATGTGATCGACGGTATCACTCGCTGGGTCAGCGGGTGGCAGCGCAATGGATGGAAGAATGCATCCAAGCAGCCGGTCCGCAACGCCGAGTTGTGGCACGACCTGATCGAGGCGGCTGCGCGGCACACTGTCGAGTGGATCTGGGTCAAAGGCCATAGCGGCCATGTTGAAAACGAACGCGCCGACCGACTGGCCAGCGATGCAGCGGATGTTGCTGCAATAGGGTAGCGGCCTAACGAAGGCGGTCAGGCGCGTGATCAGCAGCGTTAGCATTCGGAATTGAATGCGCTTTGTCCAACAACAATGCTGCCGCCATTGATGCCACCGCAGGCGCCGTCTGAATGCCGAACCCGCCCTGCCCTGCCAACCAAAAGAATTCCGGCGTATCAGGATCACGCCCAATCACAGGCAAACGGTCGGGTGCAAAGCTGCGCAACCCCGCCCATTTGCGCTCAACCCGTGTGATCTGCCAATCGACAACCTGTTGAAAACGATCAATAGCGACGGCGACATCCAACTCGTCGGGCGCGGCATCACATGCCTCAGTGGCGATTTCGTCGTGTGGGCTAAGCCACAGGCGGCCGCCTGCCTCTGGCTTAAAATAGAAACTGCCATCCAGCCCGACGACAAGGGGCAGATCGGGTGAGGCCGCCGGCTCGACAGCCAATTGCATAATCGTGCGGCGATAAGGGGTGATGCCGATGGGTTTGACGCCCGCCAATTCGGCAACCACATCTGCCCATGCGCCGGCCGCGTTGACCAAAATTCGTGCGCTGTATTGACCGCCGCCTGCGCAGATGGACCAGCGACCATCTGCAAATCGTGCCTTTGTAAGCGCGGCGTTGCACATTAGCCGTACGCCGCATTTCCGCGCCGATTTAAGGTATCCTGCATGTAAGCCGCTAACATCAATATCGCAGCAATCGGGTTCCCACAGCGCTTCGCTCCAGCCGGGACGAAGGCCGGAGATATGATGCGACACACCAACACCGTCCAATTTTCCCAAAGCCACGCCGCTTCGCGCAAAGTCATTCAGCATGTCGCTTGCTGCTGGCGCATCGCTCCTTTGCCCCAGATGCAAAGCACCGCGCGGACGCAATAGCGATGTCGCCGAAAATTCAGCCGGCGGCGCTTGTAAAAACGGCCCCGACGCGCTGGTCAACGGCTGGATCGCTGGACCACCATAGGTTTCAGTCCAGAATGCCGCCGAACGCCCCGTTGAATGATAACCGGCCATGCTCTCAGCCTCAAGCAATAGCACCGTTTTTTCAGTGCCAATTTGCGCGGCCAGGCTGGCTCCGGCAATCCCCGCGCCGACAATAATAACGTCGAAATCACTCATTTCTGGGCGGTGTACTTATCAAAAAAACTGCGGATGGCGGTCATGCAGCGGTCACGAACGGGATCCGCCTCGCGCAGCAATTCGTGTGCCGCTTCATCGCCAAACAATAACAGTTCAGCGTTCGGCAGCTGTTCTGAATCTCGAACGACGCGTTTGGTATCGACAAGTTTATCGGCGGTGGTTGCCATCAGTAGAACCGGCGTCGTGACTTGTTCCAACAATCCGGGTTCAGCCAACGCACGCGTGCTCGCCACAGCGCGCTCTACCCAATGCCAACTCGGCGGGCCAAGCTTCACGTCTGGTCGTTTTTGCCACCAATAAATTTCATCGGCATAGCGATCAGGATCATGCGTCAGGATTTTTGAACGGACGTTCAACGGAGATCCCGGCTTTTCGCCCTCTTTCCACGCCGCGCGCGCCGGATCGCCAAGCTTTGTCAGTATCCGCACAATGGCATGATGTAACGCATAGGGCATGCCCAGCGGCTGAATGCCCAGCATTGGCGCAGACAGGGCCACCGCATCAGGATCAATCGCGCCTTCAACCAAAGCGCGCATCGCCAAATGCCCGCCCATGCTATGCGCCAAGATCACATGCGGCCCAGGGCCGGCCGATTTCCAATCAGCCCAAAACGCTTTGATATCTGCAATCCATGTGGCGAAATCATCGATGTGGCCAATATGTGGGTCGGCCAATAGGCGCCCTGACCCACCCTGCCCGCGCCAGTCCAGCGCGGTGACACACCAACCGTCGCTTGCCAATTGGTCCAACGTTTCCAGGTATTTCTCGTAATGATCGCCGCGTCCCGGCAGAAACAGCAGCGAACCACGCGGTTTGGCCGCCCGATCCCAATCAATCCGCCGCAGCGGCCAGCCATCGGGTGCGTTCCACATGGTTTCGGCTGCCCGCGCGGGTATTGCGCGGCGATCAAATGGCAATTGCGAGGTGGCCATGGTTACCTTTTGCTAATGTTTACTGGTTAATTAAGCCCGTATGGACCAACAATTCCTCATCTACGTGCTGCTCGGCGGCTTGGCAATTGGCCTGCTGATTTCGGCCTATACCGACATCCGGCATCGGTTGATTTTGAACGCTGTTACAGCACCGATCGCATTGGCAGCGCCGTTATACTGGTATGCCATTGGCGACTTCAACCTAGCCGGGGTCGGCACGCATCTGGCGATTGCAGCGGCAATTTTCATCTTTTTCGCGCTTTTGTTCCGTTTTGGGGCAATGGGTGGTGGAGACGTCAAGCTTTTCAGTGCTTTAGCACTCTGGTTCAGCCTCGTCTGGGTAATGCGTCTTGTTGTCGTCGCATCGTTACTTGGGGCGTTGGTAACCATCATTTTTTGGCTGATTCACAAGCGTCGCGGGCAATCTGGCCCCGTTCAAGTTCCGTATGGCGTCGCCATTGCCCTTGCGGGTCTTTGGGTCGTCAGTGAACATATTTTTAACCATTTTGGATGAATAGAGTTCCCAGCATCGGGGACCTTTCAGGAGCTTAGTTCGTCATGGATAGGAAAAAGTTGATTTTGCTGGTGGCTGCGTTGGTTATTGCCGCGCTTACCGCTTTCATGGCGAGGACGATGTTCTCGGGCGGAGAACCTGCCCCCGCTGCATCGGCCAAGCCGCCAGAGCCGACAGGACCACAGGTTCTTGTGGCGACACGCGGTCTACCCGTGGGCACAATTATCACAGCGGATGCTTTCCGCTACCAGCCTTGGCCAAAAGAATTGGTCGAAGCCGCGTATTTCATGAAGCCGGATGGCGGCGATGAAGCTGGCACCAAAGAGCTGCTCGGTACGGTGGTGCGCAACCCCATTACCGCTGGACAACCGTTGACCAAAGGATCGTTGGTGTTCCCCGGCGATCGCGGCTTCCTTGCTGCAGCACTCGGCCCTGGCATGCGCGCCGTGACGGTGCCGGTGTCAGCCCTGACCGGCGTTGCAGGTTTCGTTTTCCCGGGCGACCGTGTCGATATGGTCCTAACGCAAAATGTTGCGGGACAAGGGACTGGTGATACGTTGAAGGTTTCTGAAACGATTATCCGCAACCTGCGCGTTTTGGCAACCGACCAGCGGTCGCAAGCCGCAAAGGACGAACAAGGCAACACTATTGTTTCGGAATATAAGCTGGTGACGTTGGAAGTAACGCCGCGCCTTGCAGAGAAAATCGCCGTCGCACAAACCATCGGTACACTGAGCCTGTCGCTACGTTCACTGGCTGATAACGCCGCTGAATTGGAACAGGCGCTGGCATCTGGATCGGTCAATCTGCCCAAGGGTGCAACGCCCGAGGAAGAAGCTCAAATTCTAAGCCAGCTGAACAAGCAACCTACGTCGGGCGCCAGCAGCTATACAACAGGCGGCGAAGTGTCACGCTTTCAACGGCGCACGCCTCCAGCCGTTACGCCTGTCCAAATTGCAAAAGAGCAGGTGCAGCTGACTAAACAGATAGAAAAAGCAACTAAAGGCCCGGTCGTTCGCGTCTCACGCGGCGGCGGTACGGCTGTCGAAGTTTCTGTGGACCGGAGGTAATGGTCATGAAAATGAAAACTCTATTAAAAACTGGTGCGGTTTTTGCTGCGCTTTGCACAGCAAGCATCAGCTACGCCGCTCCATCGAAAGCGGAAACAAGCGTTCCTGCTTCATCCGGCAAATTGATCGTCATGTCGATTGGTCGCGGTCAACAGGTCAATTTGCCTTCAGCGATCACTGACGTTGTTGTCGCTGATCCCCTGATTGCGGATGTCGATGTGCGCAGCTCAAAGCAGATCTACATCTTTGCAAAAGGCGCAGGCGAAACCACGGTCTATGCAACCGACGCCGCCGGCCGCAATGTTTACACCGCAACGATCCGTGTTGGCGCAAATCTGGATTCGGTCGATCAGATGCTAAAGCTGACGATGCCCGACGCAGACATTAACGTTACGACCATGAACGGCATCGTGTTGTTGACCGGATCGGTCCGTCAGCCCGACGACGTGATCGAAGCCGAAGCGCTCGTCCAGCAATTTGTTGGCGGCGCAAAGGTTGTCAGTCGCCTGAAAACGGCAACGCCGATGCAGGTCAATCTGCAAGTGCGGGTGGCAGAGGTCAGCCGTTCGCTGTCAAAGGACATCAGTTCAAACTTCACTTCGCGTGACAGAGATGGTGCTTCCGGCAACGGTTTTCTTTTCGTGCCAAGTCGGGGGCGTAACGTCGCAACCTTTACCGATATCATCAATCCTGTGACCGGATTGCCTTCTGGTACCAACGTTACATTCAACAACCCTACAGGCGGTAATGTTCTGAACATGGCCAAAAACCTGCTTGGCTTAGACATCGGTCTTGGGCTTGATTTTGCTGAACGTTCCGGACTTGCATCGACATTAGCTAATCCAAATTTAACGACAATGTCCGGCGAAATGGGTGAGTTTCAGGCGGGCGGTTCGTTCCCCATTCCGATATCTGATGGTTTAGGCAATACGACTATTACGCAACAGCCCTACGGTGTGATCCTTCAGTATACTCCAGAAGTCATGGCTGACGGTAAAATCCGTCTACGCGTCAAAACAGAAGTTTCGGACATCACGTCACAAGGCGCTGTTCGCATAAGCGGGACGGAAATTCCCGGCTTACTGACGCGGCGCGCCGAAACAACTGTGGAACTTGGTTCCGGCCAAAGCTTCATGATTGCTGGATTATTGTCTAATGCAGCCACAACTTCTGTCGACAAATTCCCTGGCATTGGCGATGTGCCCGTCTTGGGCGCTTTGTTCAAATCGAATGGCTGGAAACGAAACCAGACTGAACTGGTAATTGTAATCACACCTTATCTGGTGAACCCAGTTTCAGAGTCTGAAATCAAGTTGCCGACGGATGGTTTCAACACGCCTACCGACTTGGAGCGTTTTCTTCTTAACAAAGAAGCGGACAGTTCGGGCAAAAACAACGAACGTCCCGGCCCTACGGTTGGCCCAGAAAAAGTCGATGGTCCGTCGCTCGGTTCGATGAATGCTGATCAGCCTGCACTTGCCGATCAGTCCAAAAAATCAGGAACCAAAACCGCCATGAAAGCTGACGGTCCCGGTTTCACATTCGAATAACCCGCATCAGGAGAATGACCATGAAAGCAAAAATCATTGCAGCAACGGCATTGGCCCTTAGCCTTGCGGGATGCGGTTCAATGGGGGCGAACACGTCGATGTATTCGACCAACCAGCCCGTCATTGAGCGGACCAACTATGCTATCGACGTCAATCTAGACGGCTATTCCGGCATCGCTGACCAAGAACGCAACCGTGTGGCCGATTGGTTCGACACGCTAAAGCTCGGCTTTGGCGATAAAATCGCGCTGGATTATGGCGACGGGTCGGTAAGTGCGGCTGCAAAGCAACAGATTGCGTCGCTAGCCGCTGAACACGGCATGGTGCTGGCAGAAACCGCACCTGTGACGGCTGGCTATATCACGCCCGGCACAGCCCGCATCGTCGTCACGCGGTCAAAGGCGAGTGTCCCGAATTGTCCCAATTGGGAAAAGCCGAACGACGCCAACTTTAATTCCAGCAATCATCCGAATTATGGATGTGCGATCAACGGCAATATGGCAGCCATGGTCTCTGATCCAGAAGATCTGGTCCGTGGCCGCGAATCAACGCCGCGCAACAGCCGTGGTGGAAAGCCCAAAAAATCAGCAGGAGGCAATCAATGAACGCGCCTTGGAAATCCGGAAACGCCGGCACTCGCGATCCGTTTAGTGCATATATCTGCGACGATCTGACCCTTGATGTAGTACGCAGCATGTGCGACGACATGGGTTGGGCGCAGGAAAAGGCCAACAAAGGCGGCTTGCGCAATGCTGTGCAATCGCTTTCAGTTGCCGCCAGCCCGCAAATCTTGCTGGTCGATCTGTCCGAATCGGGCGATCCGATTAACGACATCAACAGTCTTGCCGAGGTCTGTGAACCCGGCACGATGGTTATCGCCATGGGTCAGGTCAACGACGTGCGTTTGTACCGCGATCTGATGATGTCCGGTCTGCATGATTATTTGCTAAAGCCTGTTACCGCCGATGTGTTGCGCGATGCCATTTCGCATGCACAAGTAGCGCTGAATGCGCCGCGCAACGATGATGCAGCGGTTGATAAACAGCACGTATCGGTGGCCGTCATTGGAACACGCGGCGGCGTTGGCGCATCAACCATCGCCAGTTCACTGGCATGGATCTATTCAGAACGGCTAGGAAATCTTACTGGCTTCCTTGACCTTGACGTCCATTTCGGCACGGGCGCTCTCGCGCTTGATCTGGAGCCCGGACGCGGTCTTTCCGATGCGATTGATAATCCGGGTCGTATCGACGGCCTGTTTATCGAACGTGCGATGATCAAGGGGAACGAGAAACTCTCAATCCTTTCGGCGGAGGCACCCATTGGCAGCCCGATTTTAAGCGACGGTTCGGCATTTTATCAGCTGCAGGAAGAGTTCAAAGCGGCGTTTGAAAACACCGTGATCGATCTGCCGCGCAGCATGTTGATCGCGTATCCGCATCTGTTGAACGAAGTAAACATGATCGTGATTGTTTGCGAAATGTCGCTGGCCTCGGCGCGCGATGCAATCCGGCTGCTGGCTTGGTTTCGTTCCAATGCACCGCAATGCCAGATCCTTGTTGTCGCCAACAAAGTTCAAACCGCTGCCACCGAAGTGACGCGCAAAGACTTTGAAACGTCCATCGAGCGGCCACTCGACCTTGTGCTGCCATTTGACAGCAAATCGACCATCCAGGCTGCACGCGCCGGTAAACCGGTCGTTGAAGGCGCAAAGAGCAGCAAAGTTTCAACCGGCATCGTCGCGATGGTGGAAATGATCAAAGACGCGACTGTGGCCGACGCAGCCGCTGAAGGTACCGATGGCAAGAAAAAGAAAACCTCGATGCTGGGCGGTCTTGGATCGATGTTAAGCAAAAAGAAGAAGTAATCGGTGCGCCGCCTGTTGATCAGGTGGCCGCCATATATACTGGGACACGCGGCTGATGACGCAATTTGCAATGATCATTATCGGGGCGATTTTCATCGTTGGTTTGCTTGCCGTTCTGCTGTTGAGTTCGGGCGGCAATACCACAACGAAACGGCTTAACGGCTTTAGAGCGCGCTATTCCGATAGTGCAGCGGCGCAAGTAGAACAGCAAATGCGCAAAGCGATAGCCGCGCGTCGACCTGTCAGTTTTTCTGCCGGGCAACAATTATCGACATCTGATCGGCTTCGCCTGCGACTGCAACGGACCGGCAAAGGTTGGACGATGAAGCAATATGGCTACGCTTGCGGCGGCCTATTCGTCGTCACAGCCGGATTGTTGATGATTAAAGGCGCGCCGTTTTATCTCGCCTTTGCCTTTGGTGCTTTCATTGCCATCTGGCTACCGAATTTTGTCGTCGGCTTTGCCGTTAAAAGGCGCGTAAACAAATTTACCAAAAACTTTCCCGACGCAATCGAGCTTCTTGTGCGCGGCCTAAAATCCGGCCTTCCAGTTAGTGAAACTTTAGGCGTCGTGGCAAAGGAAATACCTGGCCCAGTGGGTGAAGAATTCAAAATGGTCACGGAAAAGATCAAAATCGGCAAGACGATGGAAGACTCGCTGCAAGAAACCGCGGACCGGATGTCTACCCCCGAATTTCAATTTTTCGTCATAACTTTGGCAATACAACGGGAAACAGGCGGCAACCTTGCGGAAACGCTCAGCAACCTATCCGACGTGTTGCGCAAACGGGCACAGATGAAACTTAAAATCAGAGCGATGTCCTCTGAATCAAAGGCGTCTGCCTACATTGTTGGTTCATTACCGTTTTTCGTCTTCGGCATGGTTTGGTTCGTTAATCCCGAATATCTGGCAGGCTTTTTCTATGAACGCCGCCTGATAATTGCAGGCATCGGCGGTGCCATCTGGATGAGCTTGGGCGTGTTTGTCATGGCCAAAATGGTCAGCTTTGAAATCTAAGTGGGACAGTTTGACATGATATTGGCAGCAGCCGTTACCGGCCCTACGTTTCTAGGCTATGACGTCTATACCGCAGGCACTGTATTGCTGGCGGTTGCATCGGCGACTG
>JAYVGQ010000071.1:0-34028 GCA_043771985.1 Sphingomonadales bacterium | reverse complement strand
AACTCGGCTTGCGCGCGCGGGCCGCAATGGGGGCAGGTGATCTGCATCATTTTAGCGCCAAACCCTCATCGACTGTTCGGCATCGGGCCGCTCCCGTTTTCATCGATTGTTGCGCCGTGTTGAAAACGGTCGAGGGCAAAGGGAGCGTTCAGCGGGTGCGGCTTGCCAGTCGCTAGCGTGTGTGCATAGGTGAAGCCAGAGGCGGGCGTCGCCTTAAACCCGCCATAGCACCAGCCGCCGTTGAGATAGAGGTTGCGAACAGGTGTCTCGCCGATAATTGGCGAACCATCAAAGCTCATATCGGTGACACCGCTCCAGGTTCGCACCATGCGCAGGCGGGAAAGCCCAGGGACGAGGGCAAGGCCCTGCGCGACGGCGTGTTCCATCACCACCGGATTGCCGCGCTGCGCATAGCTTGGCCAATTGTCGGGATCGCCGCCAAAGACGATGCCGCCCTTGTCCGACTGGCTGATATAGCAATGCAGCGATTGCGACATGACGACGCTGTTCAGCATCGGCTTTACGCCTTCGGTCACCATTGCCTGCAATGTTTGCGATTCTATTGGTAGTTTGAGACCCGCCAGCCCTGCGACATGGCCGCTATTGCCCGCAACGCAAATGCCGACGCGGCCAGCGCCGATGCGGCCACGCGTGGTTTCGACCCCGACCACCTTTTCGCCATCGCGGATAAATCCGGTGACTTCGCATTTCTGGATGATATCCACGCCGAGGCTATCCGCGCCCCGGGCATAGCCCCAAGCGACGGCATCATGCCGCGCGGTGCCGCCGCGCCGCTGGATCATCGCGCCCTTGATCGGGAAGCGCGCATCGCGCGACATATCGAGCAAAGGCTCAAACTTTGCCACCTGATCGCGGCTCATCAATTCGGCGTCTATTCCGTCGCAACGCATCGCATCGCCGCGCTGCGCCAGCATCGTCATATCCGCGTCGCTATGCCCCAATATCATCGCGCCGCGCGGCGAAAACATGACATTGTAGTTCAGCTCATCGCTGAGATGCTCCCACATCTTCAGGCCGAATTCGAACAGGTCATGCAGCGGCTTCAACCGGTAGTTTGACCGCACAATCGTGGTGTTGCGTCCGGTATTGCCGCCGCCGATCCAGCCTTTTTCCAGCACCGCGATGTTTTTTAGGCCGTACACTTTGGCAAGGTAATAAGCCGTCGCCAATCCGTGCCCGCCGCCGCCGATAATAAGGATATCATAGTGCTTTTTAGGCTCAGGATCGCGCCATGCGGGTTGCCAATGCGACTGGCCATTAAAGGCACCGCGCAGCAATCCGAAAGCCGAATAACGGCTCATAAAATCGGCATCCACCCGCGCTTTTCGCGCCAGTCAGACTCCAGATTGTCAAAGCGCGACAGTTTCAGCATGTCGATGTCGGCAAAGGAACATGCGCCATCAATCACCAGATCACGAATGGCATGACCGGATGCGGGCGACAGGCCAAAGCCAACGCTCGACATCGATGCCACCACAACATTGTCGGGGCTGGTCAGCCGGTCGATAATCGGACGACCGTCAGGCGAATTTTCAATGATCCCCGCCCAGCTGCGGATCACGTTGAGATGCGCTGCCTTGGGCAGCAATTCCGCCAGCCGCTTAGCCAGATTGCGGGCCAGAGGCGTCGAGGGCCGCGCCGTCGGACCATCTGCGTCAACGTCCAGCCATTCATGCGGGCCACCACCATAAGCCAGATTGCCACGCATCGTCTGGCGGCCATAAAGCTTGTGCCCGTCAACTCCGCCAAGCGGCATCATCGGGGCAGGTTCAGTGATAATCATCTCCGCACGCGCCGCCGCTAGCGGCACATTTATGCCAAGCTGCGCCATCAGCTGCGGGATTTGCGACCCTGCTGCGACCACCACAGCATCGCAGCCATAGGTTGCATTGGCGGTCTTCACCGCTGTCACTTTGCCGCCCGCCGTCTCAAAACCGGTGACCGGACTATGCTGGACGATCGTTCCGCCAAGATCTTGTAACGCCCAGGCATAGGCCTGCGTGCTGCGCTGCGGGTTGGCATGGCCGCCAAATTTGTAATGCACCCCGCCGAAAGCTTTTTCACTCGCCAGCGGCACAGCGTCGAGAACCTGTTTGGTGTCGAGCAACTCAATTGGATGGTTCAGCCGTTCGTGACGCTTGGCAACGAAGCGGTATTGCTCCCATTGCCGCTCAGTCATCGCAATGATGATCCGGCCTTTTTGGTGCTCGGTCGGATAGCCGAGCAATTCATCCATTTGCGGCCACATCTTTTGTTCTTCGTCGAACAATGGGCTGGCATAATGCGATGCTCCGCCGCCATTGCGTCCCGATGCTTCCCAACCAACAATGAACTTATCGAGCACGGTAACCTTGACGCCCGAACGTGCCAACCACCACCCCGCGCTTAGGCCGGTGACGCCGCCGCCGACAATGACAACTTCCGAACCGCTCATTCGTACATCCCCGTATAGAGCATCTGGCGATGTTCATCTTCGTGGGGGCTGCCGATATCTTCGTGCGGAACCCATGCCGTTGGAATGCCAAACCACACGTCCCAGGCCGCATCCATTTGCGCCGGCTCATCCCATTCAGCGAGGATTTTTAGCGGCAGAGGGCGAACCGGCGCGCGGTGAGTCGCCAGCGGGATTGAGCCGAACGGCTGGCCCGCCTCTATCGCGAGCAGCATCGCGACCTGATCGCGGCAACGGCGGCCTTGGCATACGCCCATGCCTGCGCGGGTTAGGCGCTTGATCTGGTCGGGATTGGCCGGGCCATCGAGCAACAACGTGTCGAGTGAACGGGCGCACATCGGTGCGGGACGCGGCAGGTAATTGGGGGGTTGCACGCCGATCAGGTCGGCGCGCGTGACTTCCTCGCATTGGCAGATGATCGTGTCATCGGTGCAGGCGGCGGACAAAGCGCGCATCCAATCCATGCGGTATGCGATGTGGTCGAAACCAGTGTCGGTCAGCCCCGCACAATCACCGACAGCGGAAACCGTCGCCTCGCCAGCCGGAATATAGCCGCCACGCATAGCGTTTAGTGCCCGCCCGCCATGCATCGCATCGACCAGCTCGATGGAGGGGATAAGCCCGATAGCGACGCAGATGGTGTCGCAGGCGATCACTTCGCCGGTTGAAAGCGTGGCGCTTTCGACGCCGTCAATGCCGCCTTTGGCTTCGGTGATCGTCAGTCCGCAGCGGATGGAAATGCTCGCAGCATCGACTTTGGCGACCAGTTCGGCGCTTCCTTGCGGCGTATCGCGCACCTCGATCAAGCCCGCGACTTCAAAACCGCGTTCTTGCGCTAGCAATGCGGTTTCGAGCGCCAGATCATGCGATCCCAGCAATACTATCCGCCGACCTGCAAACGCATCATAGCGCGTCAGCAACATCTGTAATGCCGCTGCCCCCATGACCCCCGGCTGGTTCCATCCCGGAAACGCCATCGCCAAATCGCGCGCGCCGGTGGCCAGCACGATTTTATCAAAGCCGACCAGCCAAGAACGCTGCGCATCGGCAAGTCCGACGACCTGTTCGGGCAGGCTCGCGACGCCGGGGCCATTGCGATAAACCCCCCATGCGGTTGTGCCGAGCAGAAGTTCCACGCCTGAGTCCATCGCAGTTTCCAACGCTGGCATAGACATGAAAATGGCTTCGACCATACGCTCTGCATTTTGCGTTGCGGCGGTCATGCGTCCGCCGTAATACAGCGGGGTGTCATTACCCATTAAGCTACCCGACACCGGATTTTCGTCGACCAGCAGCACCGAAGCGCCCGTCTTTGCAGCTTCAACAGCGGCAGCTATGCCGCTGGATCCAGCACCAACGACGACAACGTCATAGCGTGCCTCTGGTGCGCTTCGCGTTCCGTTGACTGCGCACAAATCGGTTCCGGTAAATTTGAGGTCCATCACACCGCCTCCAACGCTTGGCGCAAATCAGCAATCAAATCATCGACATGTTCCAGCCCGACCGACAGCCGCATTGTGCCATCGGTAATGCCGCCAGCCGTCCGTTTTTCGGGCGCGACTGCATAATGTGTGGTGGATGCAGAATGACAAATCAACGTTTCCGATCCGCCCAGACTGACGGCCAACTTCAGCAACTTCAAATGGTCGAGCATGCGGAACGCTTCTGCCTCTCCGCCGTGCAGGTGGAACGAGAATGTCGAGCCCGCAGCTTTGCATTGCCGGTCGTAAACAACGCGCGCGCGCGTACCTGCTTCAAGAAAACCCAGATAGGTCACACCCGCCACCTTCGGATGATCGCGCAAAAACTCGGCAACTCCGCGCGCATTGTCCATCGCGCGTTCGGTGCGGACCGCAACTGACTCCAGCGAGCGCAGCACAAGCCAAGACGTATAAGGATCAAGATGATTGCCCCAGGTTGTCCGCTGCATCCGCAGAGGATCGATTAGCTCTTTACGACCCGTAATTCCGCCTGCCAGCAAATCGCTATGCCCACCGCAATATTTGGTCAGCGATGTCATGCAGAGGTCAACGCCGTGTTCGATTGGCCGCTGCGCAAAAGGGCCGAGCAATGTGTTATCGACGACGACCAGCGGGCGATGGTCTTGCTGCGCGCCAATCTCGTCAGCAATGCGCACCATCAGGTCGAGGTCGATCATTGCTGCGGTCGGGTTCGCAGGTGTTTCGGCAATAATGAGTTTGAGCGGACCCATCGCCGTCGCCGCATTGGCAGCGGCGCGGACATCTGCCTCGTCCGTTCCGTCCAGATAAGCCACAGCATGTGAGCCGAATTGCGGCATAATGCCATTATAAAGCATATCAACGCCGCCATAAATCGGGCGGCCATGCAACACGCTGTCACCGGGGCGGACATGCGCAAGCGCGATGCTCGAATGTGCGGCCATGCCGCTACTATAGGCAACGGCTTCCTCTGCACCGTCAATGGCTGCCAGCCGCTTTTCTAGGAAGTCGAGACCCGGATGGCCAAGCCGCGAATAGATATGGTTGCTTTCACCCACCAACGGCCCGGTGCCGTCAAAATACGCCTCATGCACGTCCTTTGCATGTTGCGCCGTTGGATAGACAAAGGTCGATGTCATAAAGATCGGCGGCTTCACTGAACCCATCCCCATTTCGGGGTCATAGCCGTAAGCGACCGCCAGCGTTTCGGGGCGCACCCCCTTGCGATCAACCATTGCCATGGGCCGCAATATAGGCGCGCGCCTTGTCGCAATAATAGTCGGTAAAACGCAGCGCGAGCATTTCCGCTTCTTGCGAGTATGGGCCGGGAGTGTAGCCAAGGCTGTTCACGCCAGCCTGATTATTCTCGGCCAGCGCCTTGTCTTCCAGATTGGTTGTTGTCCATAACGCTATCAGCTTTTCAACGTTAAAATCGACGCCCTCGACCGCGTCCTTGTGCACATACCATTTGCCGGTGACGTGCGTTTCGTTAGGACCAACGGGCATCGCACTGAACATGAAGGCATGGTCAGCGGTGCAGTGGACAAAGCAATGCGGATCGACCGCCCAGCGCATAGAGCCGATATCGCCGCCGTTCGCTTCGCACATCAGCTTTTGCGACAGGTGTTTGCCATCGCTGGAGATGGAAACACAGCCTTCGTTCAAGGCAAAGCGCGCGACTTGCCAATAATGCCCCTCGACCGGTGCTTGCGGCAGTGCGTGTGCGTCCATCGCAGCCTCGAACGCGAACACGCGGGCGTCATGACCGCTGTCAAAATGCTTCGACATTCCGACTGGAAAAGTTTTGGCAAGTTCGGGGTGACCAGTGCCGCAATGATAGCATTCGCGGGCGTTTTCCATCACCAGCTTCCAATTGGCATTTTCGACAAGGACGCTTTCATATGCCAGCTTGGCATCCTTCAGATTATGCGGCGCGGCATAGGCCGACAGCTTTTCCCGAAAGTCATCAATCGGCGGGGGTGTTTCGGCCAAGCAAATAAAGATAGCGCCTGATATACACTGAATCGCCAAAGGTTTCAGGCCGTGGTCGCCTTTATCAAAATCATCAGCCATGCGGTTTGCGGCAAATAACGATCCATCCAGATCGTACGTCCATTTGTGATACGGACAGACCAGCTTTGGCGCAGTGCCGCTTCCCACGGCGCAGATCATTGAACCGCGATGGCGGCAACTGTTGTGGAATGCGCGGATTTCGCCGTTTCGGTCGCGGGTTATGATGACCGGCCATTTGCCGACCATCATCGACACATAGCTGCCCGTTTTTGGCAGCTCACATTCCATTCCGGCCATCAGCCAGCTTTGGCCGTAAATCGCGGCCATATCGAAATCGAAACTGTCCGCTTCGGTATATAGCCCCTGCGGCAACGTATGTCCGTCGCGCCGTTCATCGAACAGCGAAGCGATCCGCTTCAAATCCATGATTTGGCCTTTGATGATGTCTCTCCAACACTTCGAATGCGCCAGTTGTGGCAACGAATAAAATCGCATTTTCGCATAGCCCTATGTCAAAATGTCGGGCTATGATGGTGCAGTGAAATCCCCCGCAGTTGAAAGGCCGATATCATTTCCAACCGCAGCACGATCAATCGCCGTTGGTTGCCACTCAATGCCTTGCGGGCATTTGAAGCGGTGGGCCAGAATTTGAGCTTTACCGGCGGCGCTGCGGCGCTTTCGGTTTCGCAAAGCGCGATGAGCCGCCATGTGGGCGGGCTTGAAGAATTGCTCGGCAAGCAGCTTTTCGTCCGCGATGCATCGCGGCTCTCGCTGACTGCTGCGGGTGAGGAGCTGTTGCCAGTGGTCAGCAAATGCCTAGATCGGATTGAGCAAAGCATGAATTCGATCCGCGATGATGAAGTGACTGGCCGTTCGCTACGGCTGCATGTACCGCCATCTTTGCTGCAGCAACTGTTCCTGCCAATGCTGCGTGATTTCCATTCCGAAAACCCTGATATCCGCTTGGACGTATCGAGCGCGCATGTGACCGGATTGCCCCCGACCGATTTCGATATGGCAATCGCTTATGACCGGCCCAATGTTGACGACCGGATTACTGACCTGCTCTGGATGGTGCGTGTCGCGCCTTTGTGTTCGCCAGAGGTGGCGCGGGCGAGTGCGGGGCAATCGCTTGAGGAATTTCTGGATAGTCAGGAACTGCTGCACCTGAAACTGGATGGCCAGCCGCGTGAACTGTTATGGACCGCCTATCTGCGGCAAAGCGGGTTGACGGTGCCGACGCACAATGGGCTGGCTTTCGACACGACGATAGCCGCTGCACAATATGCGATGAGCGGCAGCGGTGTTTTTCTGGGCGATGTCGATATGTTCGCACGGGAAATTGCCGACGGGCGGCTGGTCATGCCGTATGATGCGATCATCGAAGACGGCTATGGTTATTATCTGAAACTGCACGTTGATGATTTGGGCGATCCGGCGATTTCGATGTTCCGCAGCTGGCTGATCAGTCGTTTTGGGGCATTGCGAGCAGAGCCCCGTCAGAGCGGGCGAGGCTGATCAACCGCAGGCTATATTTGTCCGCGATGTCGATTGCGAGATCAGTTGCCGCGGAAATCGTCACCAGCATCGGGCAATTGGCAAGAATCGCTTTTTGCACCAATTCTAGGCTGCACCGCGCGGTTAAAAGGATGAAGCCAGTTGCGGGGGCGATCTCGGACCTTGCAAGAGCCCCGATCAATTTGTCGAGCGCATTGTGGCGGCCAACATCTTCACGGGTCAATAGGATCGCTCCGTCAGCGGCGCAAAACGCAGCGGCATGTGCTGAGCCTGTGGCTTTGTTCAGCGGTTGATGGTCGCGCAGTGCCGATAATGCCGCGAATATGGAGGCATCGGCGACGTCAATCTTCGCGGTGACAGAAGGCAGCGGTCGCATCACCTCGTCCAGATTGTCCATGCCGCACAGCCCGCAACTGCTTTCCGAGACACGCTGACGCGCACGGGCAATCACTTTTTCGGCATTTTCCGGCGGCAGTTGAATGCGCAATATCCAGCCCAATTCGGCCCGGTGCGCGTCGACGGATAGTATCTGGTAGGCTTGGTCAATCAATCGTTCCGACAGGCTGAAACCAATGGCGAAATCGTTCAGGTCAATCGGTGTTGCCATCATTACAGCATAGCCGATGCCGTTATATTCGATGGCGATAGGGGCCTCGATAATCGTTGGCCGTTCGATGATTTCTTTTGCATTTCCCTCGGGTGTCAGCGTCCTAAAACGAAGAGGCTTGTAGTCGGTTTCAGGCGGCATCTTGTGTTTCGGCAAGCCGGCATATTGCTGCGGCGGCAACTAGGGAAAGCCCCGACCTATCGTTTTCTTGAATCAGCCTTTTCATCCTTGGGTCCCAAAAAAGCTGAATATGATTGGCAACCGCAGCAACGGGATCATCATCAGTCGCAAGATTAGTCGCGATCTGGTTCACCATATGCACAAGGCGCTCGGCGCTGTTCACTCGGCGGGAATTCCGGCATCAATCCGCCGCGCGCGTTCGGACAAAGCCTCATATTCCTCCTGCCATTCGGTCGGGCCGTTCGATGCGCTGATCTGCACCGCAGTGACTTTATATTCAGGGCAGTTGGTCGCCCAGTCGCTATAGTCGGTGGTGACGACATTGGCTTGTGTGACGGCATGATGGAATGTCGTATAGACCACCCCCGGAGCAACGCGGTCAGTCACAGTCGCGCGCAATGTCGTTTCACCCGCGCGGCTGGCAAGCTTTACCCAGTCGCCAGATTTTATGCCGCGGTCTTCGGCATCGACGGGGTGGATTTCGAGCAAATCTTCCTTATGCCAAGCGACATTTTCTGTCCGCCGCGTTTGTGCGCCAACATTATACTGCGACAAGATGCGCCCGGTGGTCAGCAACAATGGAAAACGCGGGCCGGTCTTTTCGTCAGTCGGCACATAATCGGTGACAACAAACTTGCCTTTGCCGCGAACAAAGCCATCGACGTGCATGGTCGGCGTCCCGTCGGGTGCATCGGCGGTCACTGGCCATTGCAGCGAACCTTCTTCGTCCAGCCGGTCAAACGAAACGCCAGCGAAAGTCGGCGTCAGCCGCGCGATTTCGTCCATGATTTCTGACGGATGGTTGTAATTCCAATTCAGCCCCATCGCTTGCGCAAGCCGCTGCGTGACTTCCCAATCCTCAAGCCCGTTCAGCGGCGTCATCACTTTGCGCACCGGCTGAATACGGCGTTCGGCATTGGTGAAGGTGCCGTTCTTTTCCAGAAAGGTCGATCCGGGCAAAAAGATATGCGCGTAATGCGCGGTTTCGTTGAGGAAAAGGTCGTGGACGATCACACATTCCATTGCGGCTAATCCGGCGGACACATGCTTAGTATTCGGGTCGGAATGCAGAATATCCTCGCCTTGCACATACAGCGCCTTGAACACGCCATCGACGGCGGCGTCGAGCATGTTGGGGATACGCAGACCTGGTTCGGGATCAAGCGATACGCCCCAGTCGTCCTCAAACAGCCGCCGTGCGTCGCCGTCGCTGATGTGGCGATAGCCCGATAATTCATGCGGGAAGCTGCCCATGTCGCATGCGCCTTGGACGTTGTTCTGCCCGCGCAAGGGGTTCACGCCAACGCCGCGCCGCCCGATATTGCCCGTCGCCATCGCAAGGTTAGCAATCGCCATAACGGTCGAGCTGCCTTGGCTGTGCTCGGTGACGCCCAGACCGTAATAGATCGCGGCGTTTATTTTGCGCCTCTGCGGAGAACCGCTACGGCTACTGCCGCCACCGGCATACAGCCGCGCCGCTGCGCGCAATTCGTCGGCATCGACCAATGTCACAGGTTGCAGATTTTCGGGGCTGTTACGCGCTTGCGAAACAAATTCAGCCCAATGGCTATATTCATCCCAGTCGCAACGTTCGCGGATAAACGCTTCGTTCGCCAAGCCCTCGGTCACAATGACATGCGCCATTGCAGTGAGCACTGCTACATTGGTTCCGGGGCGAAGCGGCAAATGATGCTGTGCCTCGATATGCGGCGAACGGACAATATCGGTGCGGCGCGGATCAATGACGATCAGCTTTGCAGGGGGTCGTCCATCCTGCCCGCGCAACCGCCGCTTCATCCGGCTGGCAAACACTGGGTGGCCGTCGGTCGGGTTTGCGCCAATAATCAGGATGACATCGCTATCCTCGACACTGTCAAAATCTTGCGTCCCGGCGCTGGTGCCAAATGTGGTTTTCAGGCCGTATCCAGTGGGTGAATGACATACGCGTGCGCAGGTATCGACATTGTTATTGCCAAAGCCCGCACGAACCAGTTTCTGCACAAGGAAGGTTTCTTCATTGGTGCAACGGCTGGAGGTGATCCCGCCTAGCGCAAAACGGCCATATTTCTCACTAATCCGTTTTAGCTCTGACGCGGTATAAGCAAACGCCTCGTCCCATTCAACTTCGCGCCACGGGTCGTTAATGGATGCGCGGATCATTGGCTTCAATATGCGTTCCTGATGCTGCGCATAGCCCCAGGCAAAGCGCCCTTTGACGCAGCTATGCCCGCGATTGGCTTTGCCGTCTTTATACGGGACCATCCGCACCAATTGCTCGCCGCGCATCTCGGCGCGAAACGTGCAGCCGACGCCGCAATAGGCGCAAGTCGTCACGACGCTGCGTTCGGGCGTACCGACTTCGACGACCTTTTTTTCCACCAGCGTTGCCGTAGGGCAAGCCTGCACACATGCACCGCAAGACACGCACTCGCTGCCCATAAAATCGTCGCTGGCAAAGCCTGCCGAAATCTTTGAATCCCAGCCGCGTCCCTCCATCGTTAGCGCCAGCGTTCCCTGCACTTCGTCGCACGCGCGGATGCAGCGCGAACAGGCGATGCACTTGCTGGGGTCAAAATCGAAATAGGGGTTGGAGTGGTCTTTGTCCTGCCCCAGATGCGATGCCTGCACATCATAACGCACATCGCGCAGGCCAACGGCCCCTGCCTGATCCTGCAATTCACAGTCGCCATTGGCAGCACAAGTCAGGCAATCGAGCGGATGATCGGAGATATAAAGCTCCATCACGCCTTTGCGCAATTTCGCCAGATGCGGTGTCTGCGTGCGCACGACCATGCCGGGCTCAACAGGTGTCGTGCAGCTGGCGGGCGTGCCTTTACGGCCGTCGATTTCGACGAGGCACAATCGACACGAGCCAAAGCTTTTCATGTTGTCGGTGGCACATAGCTTGGGGATCGACGTTCCCTGTTCAGCCGCCGCGCGCATAACGCTTGATCCGGCAGGTACATTGACTTCGCGGCCATCAATGGTCAGCGTCACCGTTTGGTTTGAACGGCTAGCGGGCGTACCGAAATCCTGTTGCGGCTGGTAAGTCATGTCTGTTCCCTTAGCATAAAATCTTCGGGGAAGTGGGTAATTGCACTCATCACCGGATACGGCGTGAAACCGCCCAAGGCGCACAGCGACCCGAACTTCATCGTTTCCGACAGATCAGCGATCAACGCAAGATTGGCCTCGACATTTTTGCCCGCGATAATCTGGTCGATTGTCTCAACCCCGCGCGTGCTGCCCAACCGGCATGGCGTGCATTTGCCGCAGCTTTCGACCGCACAAAACTCCATCGCAAACCGGGCCATTTGCGCCATATCAACGGTGTCATCGAACACTGTGATCCCGGCATGGCCGATGAGCGCGTCGGCAGCGGCAAATGCCTCGTAATCAAACGGTAGGTCGAACTGTGAAGGCGGGATATACGCACCAAGCGGCCCGCCGACCTGCACACAGCGCACAGGCCGCCCGCTGGCTGTGCCACCGCCGATGTTGTTGACCAACTCGCCCAGCGTAATTCCAAATGCAACCTCGAACAGCCCGCCACGGTGAATGTTGCCCGCAAGTTGTACCGGCATTGTACCTTTTGAGCGGCCCATGCCGAATGCTGCGTACGCGTCTCCGCCATGCGTCAAGATCCACGGTACAGCCGCCAGCGTAAGGACGTTGTTGACCACAGTGGGCTTGCCAAACAGTCCTTCAAGCGCAGGGAGGGGAGGCTTGGCCCGCACTTCGCCGCGTTTGCCCTCAAGGCTGTTAAGCAAAGATGTTTCCTCGCCGCAGACATAGGACCCAGCGCCTACGCGGACCTCGACGACAAACGGTGCGACCAAATGTGCAGACAGCTTTATTGCTGCCTCTATCTTGGCGATCGCGTGCGGATATTCCGAACGGATATAGACATAGGCTTTGCTGGCCCCGACCGCAAAACCGGCAATCGCCATGCCTTCGATCAGCATGAAGGGGTCGCCCTCCATCACCATCCGGTCGGCAAAAGTCGCGCTGTCGCCTTCGTCGGCGTTGCAGACGATATATTTTTGTTCAGCCGCTGCACCGGCCACCGTCTTCCATTTGATTCCGCATGGAAATCCGGCTCCGCCGCGCCCGCGCAGGCCCGATGCTAGCACCATTTCGACCGTTGCCTCTGGCCCTATTTGCCGCGCTTTTGCAAGGCCAAGCCAGCCGTTGCTGGCATAATAATCATCAAGCGAAGTTGGCCGCGTTTTACCAGCGCGCGCAAAGGTTAAACGGGTTTGTTTTGCGATAAACGGATGATCTTGGATGCGCCCTATGGATTGTGCGTCGCCCGCCAAAATTGACGCGACCTGATCGGGCGTCACCGGACCATAGCCGATGCCATCAATGTCCACCAACGGTTCCAGCCAGTGCATGCCCCAGCTGGAAACGCGCTCGACAGTCGCCCCTGCGGCAACAAACGCTGCCGCAACTGCATCAGCCCCGCAAGCAAGCGCAACGGCATCGTCTGAGATGCGCACTTTGTTATGGGCCTTCATAGTGTTTCCATCAATTTGACCATGCGCTGACGGTCCAAACGGGCGTAGACTTGGTCGCCGATCATCGCCGCAGGACCAACCGAACACAGGCCCAGACAATAAATGGCCTCCACCTTCACACGGCTTTGTCCGTCAGCAATCGGCATAAGTTTTTCAACACCGCGCGCCTTACACGCCTCGGCACGGCACAGCTTTAGGACGGGACGCGTTTCGGCCTCTTTGCGGAAATCATGATAGAAGCTGACAACGCCATACACTTCGGCACGCGTGAGGTTAAGCGCGGATGAAATCTCACGCATCGCATCTTCGCTGACATGGCCGAACGCCTTTTGCACATCGTGAAGGATTGGCAGCAAAGGCCCCTCGCGCTCCTGATGCTCAGCAATGATGTCAGCGATTTTCATCATTTAAAGACAATCGTCCGATTTCCATTCAGCATCACGCGATGCTCCAGATGCAATTTCACCGCCCGCGCCAAAACGCGACTTTCCGTATCTTGGCCCTGCGCTATCAAATCTTCAACCGTGTCGGCGTGATCCACGACAGACACATCCTGCGTGATAATCGGCCCTTCGTCCAAGTCAGGCGTTACATAATGCGCGGTTGCACCGACCATTTTGACCCCGCGTTCAAATGCGCGGTGATAGGGCTTTGCCCCTTTGAAACCCGGTAAAAAGCTGTGGTGAATGTTGATGACCCGACCATCGAGTTTGCGACACAACTGATCCGACAGAACCTGCATGTATCGAGCCAAAATGATCAGGTCGACTTGTTGCTCTTCGACCATTGCTAGCAACTTGGCTTCCTGTTCCAGCTTGTTTTCCGGCGTGATTGGCAAGTGATGAAAATTGATGCCTTCATGTTCGGCGCGGCGCTGCCAATTCAGGTGGTTTGAAACGATGCTGGTCACGTCCATCGGCAACCAGTTTGTCGAGGTGCGATACAGCAAGTCATTCAGGCAATGGCCGCCTTGGCTGACCATAATCATTGCGCGCAATTTCTTTCGCAGATCGTGGATACGCCAATCGAGCCGAAATGCTGTGGCGACCGGCATGAAAGCATCGCTAAAGCCCGCAGCTGTCATGGCCGTCGGACAGGAAATCGCCACCCGCATGAAAAATCGCCCGGTGGATTCGTCACAATATTGGGAACTTTCGACGATATTACAGTCCTGACTCGCAATGGAATTCGCCACACCGGCGACGATCCCTTTGCGGTCATCGCAAACGATCAACAAAACAAAGTCGGCCTTAAACTGCATAGACTATCCCACCCTGACAAATCGGACTATCGCCTAGCGTTGCAGCGCGGCGCTATCCATTGCCGACGTTCATATATTAGGCCTTCTAATCGCAATATGTAGATGATGTGATTGGTTACGGAAATAATTTTACCAATCATGAAAATTTGGTCAGTTGCTTGCGGGGGACTCCAGTTTCAGTCTGATAACCGGAGAATTGGATCCTCGCAAAGTCGGGGTAAGGTTGAGGGGAAGAAAATTGAAAACTTATCTGAAAATATCGACAGCCGCGTTTGTTTTGGCATCGCTTGGCGCTGGCAGCGCGCCTGTATTTGCGCAGGATCAGGCCGCTACACAAGACGATGGCGCCATTAAAGAAATAATCGTGACGGCAACGCGCCGCGACGAGGCGCTAAATAAAGTGCCGCTCGCTATTCAGGCCTTAAGCGGCGACGCGCTTGGCGACCTCAACATTACAAAGCTGGACAAGCTGATTGAGTATCTGCCCAACGTCCGCACGGCGTCGCGCGGCCCGGGCGCTTCTTCGATCTTTATCCGCGGTCTATCCACTGACTCGCCCGGCCTTCAAGTGTCCGGTACAGCTGGCGCGCAGCCGACCGTCGCGTTATATATCAACGATGCACCAGCGTCGTTGGTTGGACGCAACCTTGACCTCTACACCGTCGACTTGCAGCGCGTCGAAGTGCTCGCCGGGCCGCAGGGTACGCTATTTGGCGCAAGCGCGATGGGTGGCGCTGTCCGGTACATCACGAACAAGCCCGATACCGCTGAATTCCATGCCGGTTTCAATTCAAGCTATGCTTTTACCAAAAGCGGTGAAGAAAGCGTTGCGGGCGATGCGTTTATCAATATCCCGATCATAAAGGATAAGCTTGCCGTTCGCGCCGTCGTCTACACTGACCGGCAGGGCGGCTATATCGACAATGTCGCAGGAACGTTCCAAATGCCGTTTAACGCCAACGCTGGCGTTGCGGGCAGGCTTCCTACTGGTAACCCGCTGCTTGTGATGCGTGCTATCCAGGCTTGCCAACAATCGACCGTTTTGGTGGGCGGTGTTCCTTCGTGCGGAACCTCGGGCGGCGCTTATCTTTATAACACGCCGACGCGTCAGACGATTAACAACAACGCATTCATTGAGAAAGACTATAACGACGCGACCTATCGCGGTGGACGTTTGGCGTTGACTTGGAATCTCAGCGAAGATTGGTCAGTCGATTTGATGCACGTCCGGCAAGAGCTTGATACCGACGGCGTATTCGATTTTGAACCCGATGTGGGCGATCTGCAGGTTACCAAGTTCAACGATAACTCGTTGCGTGATAAGGCCAACCTGTCATCGTTGACAATCAACGGTCGCCTTGGGGCGCTCGATCTGATTTATACCGGTTCATACCTGAAGCATAGCGCAACGCAGGTTGCGGATTATGCGGGCTATTCAAACAACGGGCTGTATCTGCCTTATTACGAATGTGACCGCGGCGTGTATTACACCGCAGCGTATAACGGCAATATCGGCAACACTTGCTATGCGCCGAGCAAAAGCTATCAAACGCGCAATCGTACCAAGCGGCTGACGCAAGAACTCCGCGTAACGACGCCTGCCGAAAATCGCCTTCGCGGCACATTTGGCCTGTTTTACGATGATAACAAGCTGTTTGATAATACCGACTGGTCTTATCTGTCACAAGCGGCTGGCTTCATCTACCCACGTGCACCCAATCCCATTGTTGATGCCAACGATACTAGCGTCCGTCCAGTTGCGGTGGGTTTCTTTAATGATGTGCAGCGAAAAGATAAGCAGTTCGCAGCTTATGGTGAGGCGTCGTTTGATATCGTTCCTGATAAGCTAACCGTGACAGGGGGCTTGCGCTATTATAATGAAAAAGCGTCCATCAACGGCTCGTCCGCAGGCAGTTTTGCAACGGGTGGACGGGGTGTTTATAATTCCACGACCGGCACATACTCGCCATCGGCGACGCCACCGCAATTTTATGGCGTCAGCGCCAACTTGAACCAGCTTTATGCTGACGCATCACCGGCGAAGTACACCGGGGTGCTGTTCAAAGGCAATGTGACCTATAAATTCGGCGAAGGGTCGCTTGTCTATGCGACCTATTCGGATGGTTTCCGTCCGGGCGGTTTCAACCGGCGTCCGTGCCGCGTTCCAAGTGCGATTTGCCCGACCAATGCTGATTTCGTCCGTCTTGGTACATATGTTCCTGACAAAGTTGCAAACTACGAAATTGGCGGAAAATTCGCCTTGTTCAATCGTCGTATGCAGCTGAATATAGCGGCTTACCAGATCGACTGGAGCAACATTCAGATCACTGTGTTTGACCAGAACATCTCTAATCAGACGTTCACGACCAACCTGTTGGATGCTCGGATAAAGGGTATCGAAGGCGATCTGACATGGCGCGCAACGCCCGAATTCACCATCAACAGTGCGTTCTCGTTCAATGATTCCGAAATGGTGGGATATCGCAAGAATACGACTGTGCTGCGGCCATTGGGTGGGCCACTGGCGCTTAGCCCCAAGTTTCAGTTCAATGCGCGTTTGCATTGGGAAAAGGAATTGGCTTCGGGTCTAACACCTTTTGCCGGCATCAGCTTCCACCATGTCGGAAAAAGCATCTCGGACGTTATCGACAATACCGATATCCGGTATCAGTCATCCAACCCTACGCTGGGCTATGCAGCATCCACGCCGGTTTTGTATAACGGTGTGTTGGTGCGCCCGGGGGATGTAATTGCTCCACTACCCGCTGCGCAGCAGCTTGCATCGTATAGCACCGTTGCAGCATCATTTGGTGCTTCAAAGGATGAGTGGCGAATTGAAGTGTTTGGCGACAATCTGACCGACGAACGGCCCGAATTGTATAAAAACGGCAACGATGGCGAACTCCGCACCACGACATCGCGTCCGCGTACAATCGGACTGCGTTTCTCGTATAAGATGTAGTCGATTGTGAATGGGGCGTCCGCAGCGATGTGCGACGCCCCTTCATATTTTCAATTCGGCATTGCGCCCGATACACGAAGTGCGGCAATGACTGTGCATCTGTTCGCCGCAACCCAGGAGGTCGTGTGACAATGTTGGCGGAGGCCTCGCCGGAAACCATTGATGCCGCGTTACGCGAGGCACGGGCGCATCTGCAAAATGCCCGATTGGCAGAGGCAGCGATATTGTGCACCGATTTGCTCGGCTTTGCGCCTGATAACATTGACGCGCTCTACACGCTTGCTGTGGCGCAGCGGATGCAGCGGCGAATACCAACAGCTTTGGCGACGCTAGACCAGCTGATTGCGATCAACCCCAGCTATGGCCGGGCATGGCAAGAACGTGGCCATTGTCTGCGCGATAGCGGTCGCAGCGAAGAGGCGATTGCCGCCTATCAGCGCGCAGTTACACACAATGGCGCCTTGGTCGCCAGCTGGCGTTTGCTTGGCGAACTCCACGATGCGGCGGGCCGCGAAGGCCCCGCCGACTTTGCCGCCGCGCAATATGCGCATTTGTCAAAGCTTCCGCCCGAACTGCTCAGCGTCGCCAGCTTCATCCAGGAAGGCCGGATATTCAAAGCTGAACAGCTTTGCCGCGCGTTCCTGCAGCAGAGCGGTCACCATGTCGAGGCGATGCGATTACTTGCCGAGATCGGTATGAAATTCAACGCCTATGACGAAGCGGAATTCCTGCTCGAATCGTGCAAGGTTCTCGCCCCCGACAATGTCAGCGCGCATTATGACTATGTCAAAGTCCTGCGAAAGCGGCAAAAGTTTGAAGCGTCATTGGCCGAGGCGTCCGAACTCCGTGCAAAAGAACCGGGTAATCCTGAATTTGAAATGCTGTATGCGAACGAAAATCTCGCCATCGGCAATTTCGATGAAGCAATGCTGGTGTACGAGGCGCTGCTTGGGTCGATGCCGAATAATCCGGGGATCAATCTGACTTACGGCCATGCGCTAAAAACCGTTGGGCGGCAGGATGATGCGATTGCAGCCTATCGCCGTGCGTACACGGTCAGGCCAGATTGCGGCGATGCTTATTGGAGCCTTGCGAACCTTAAAACCTACAGGTTCAGCGATGATGAAATCGCGCAGATGCGCGCGCGCGAAGCATCGCCGATGACCGCGCTTGATGATCGTTATCATCTTTGCTTTGCCTTGGCGAAGGGGTTGGAGGATCGCGGCGAGTTTGCTGGGTCGTTTTCGGCGTACGAACGCGGCAACCAGTTGAAGCGCGAGGAGCTGAAATATGATCCCGCTCGTTTGACGAACGAGATGCGATTGCAGCGCGAATTGGTCACAGCAGAACTGCTAAACCGTTTTGCCGGTGCCGGCGGCGACGCCCGCGACCCGATCTTTATAGTCGGATTGCCGCGTGCTGGCTCGACTCTGCTTGAACAAATCCTTGCCTCGCACAGCCAGGTTGAAGGGACGATGGAGCTTCCCAACATCTTTGCCTTGGTGCATCGGCTTGATCGTAATCGTGTCGTTGGCGAGGAACCTGAATATCCCGCAAATCTGGCCGATCTGTCGCCCGAGGATATCACTCGTTTTGGCGAAGAGTTCATCCGCGATACGCAAGTCTATCGCAAACTGGGCACACCCTATTTCATCGACAAAATGCCTAATAACTTCCGCCATATCGGGCTGATCCACATGATCCTGCCCAATGCGAAAATTATCGACGCGCGGCGCGGGGCGATGGGGTGCTGTTTTTCAGGCTTTAAACAACTCTTTGCCGAGGGGCAGGAGTTTACATACGGCCTTCATGAAGTTGGCAGCTATTACCGCGATTATGTGCAGCTGATGGATCACTGGGATGCCGTTCTACCCGGCAAGATTTTGCGCGTGCGTTACGAGGACGTCGTCGCCGATCTGGAAGCACAGGTCCGCCGTTTGCTCGATCATTGCGGGCTGCCGTTCGAGGACGCGTGCCTTAATTTCCACGAAAACGAGCGCGCAGTGCGCACCGCAAGTTCGGAACAAGTACGGCAACCGATTTTCAAAAGCGGTGTCGATCAATGGGAAAATTTCAGCGACTATCTCGATCCGCTGCGTAACATATTAGGGCCGGAACTGGTCGCAACCTGAGGGGGAATTTTATGGTAAGCAATGCACCGACCGTGCCGGTCAACGCCGATGATGTCGCAACTCTGGGGCAGCGTTGGTATGTCCTGATCATCATGATGCTGGCCTATACGATCAACATCGCTGACCGCTATGTGATGTCGACCGTGCTTGAACCCATCCGCCTGGAACTTAATCTGACGGATAGTGGGGTTGCGTTTTTGACGGGTGTGTCGCTTGCGTTGTTTTACGTCACAATGGGCATTCCACTTTCGTGGATAGCCGACCGGTATAATCGCAAAAATCTGCTCGCTGCATCAATGGCTGTATGGTCAGCAATGACGGCGCTGTGCGGAATGTCGCAAGGGTATACGCAGTTGCTACTCGCGCGGATTGGGGTTGGTATTGGTGAGGCGGGGGGGACGCCGTCGTGCAACTCGATTGTTGCCGATTATTTCCCTGTAAACCGGCGCGCGATGGCCATGACAATTTTTGCACTCGGCGCCCCGATTGGTGCGTGGCTTGGCGCGGACATGGCGGGGGCGGTGGCCGCAGAATATGGCTGGCGGGCTGCGTTTTATGTTCTTGGGATACCGGGTATCATCCTTGCGCTGATAATTTTTATTACCATCAAAGAGCCAGCGCGCGGGCGGCTGGACGCAGTATCCGATCAACCTGCACCCCCCATTCGTGAAACCGTAAAGTTCCTGTGGTCGCAAAAGGCGGCGGTGCATGCGATGATGGGAAGCGGCGTTTCGGCGCTGTGGGGATGGGGGTTGATGTGGTTTACACCGACTTTCATCCAGCGAACATATGGCCTAAACGTTGGCGAGGCTGGTGCTGTGGTCGGCCCGATACATCTTGTGATGGGTATCGCAGCATCGTTGTTTACAGCGTGGCTTGTCGGTCGTCCGGCCTATCATGACCCCCGAAAAATATTGCGTTTGCTCGGCGTTGTCACAGCGTTGGCGACGATACCGTCGATCATCGCATATTGGACAAATTCGTTGAACGTGGCGACTGTGATGTGGTGGATATTCATCCCGGCGATTTATTTTTACATCGGGCCTGCCTTTTCGTTGGCGCAGAATCTTGCACCACCAAAAATGCGCGCAATGTTCATCGCGATTTCGTTGCTGATCGCCAATGTGTTTAACCTGATCGTCGCTCCGCAGGGTGTAGGCTTGCTAAGCGACTATTTCGCAGGGCCCGGTGGTGCCGATGCAGCATCATTGCGTTTGGCATTGCTGGTTCTTGCACCGACGGGATTCTGGGCAGCATGGCATTATTGGCGCGCCGAGAAATATATCATCGAAGATCAGAAAAGAGCCTGTGGCTATGTCTAATACCTCCCTCAAATCCTATATCAACGGTGCATGGGTGGCACCTGCAACGTCGATTGATAGTGTCGAGGCTGTGAACCCTGCAACCGAAGAGGTCTGCGCCGTCGTTGCGGTGTGTGGCCCCGATGATGTCGATCACGCCGTCATGGCAGCGCGCGCTGCGTTCGACGGCTATGCTGCGACGTCGCTTGATGAACGCGTTGCGCTGGTTGAAAAGCTGATTGCTATTTTCGAGCGGCGTTATGACGAAATGGTCACTGCCATTTCGACCGAAATGGGTGCGCCGTACGATTTGTCTCACGATGCTCAGGCCGAATCTGGACCCGGGCATTTGCGTGCGACGGTTAAGGCTGTGCGCGAAATGATATGGGAATATGATGTCGGTGATGACGGCATCGTCGTTCACGAACCCATTGGTGTTTGCGTGCTGATCACGCCTTGGAACTGGCCGATAAACCAAATCGTGTGCAAAGTTGGTCCCGCGCTGATTACAGGCTGTTGCATGGTTCTGAAACCCAGCGAGATGGCGCCACTTTCGGCTCAGCTATTCGCCGAAATGGTCGATGAGGCAGGCTTTCCCAAAGGCGTATTCAATATGATCCACGGCACCGGCGCGTCCGTCGGTGACGCGCTGACCAGCCACGCGCAAGTAGACATGATCTCGTTCACGGGATCGACGCGCGCGGGCATCCAGATTGCCAAAAATGCCGCCGATACCGTGAAGCGCGTTGCTCAGGAACTCGGTGGCAAGTCGGCCAATATCGTTTTTGCTGACAGCGACTTGGAGGCATCGGTGACGCGCGGGGTGCTGCAATGTTTCGGGAATACCGGCCAATCATGCAACGCACCAACGCGGATGCTGATTGAGCAATCTGTGTATGATGCGGCGGTGGCCATTGCTGCACGCGTTGCAAAAGACGCAAAGCTTGGCGACCCGATGGAAAAGGGGCCGCATTATGGCCCCGTTGTCAGCAAGGCGCATTATGACAAGATACAGGGGCTAATTCAGGTCGGCATTGATGAAGGCGCACAGCTTGTTGCCGGGGGCACAGGCCGCGCCGATGGCTTTGATCGCGGCTATTACGTCAAACCTACGGTTTTTGCAGGCGTTCACAACAAGATGCGCATCGCCCAAGAAGAAGTGTTTGGGCCGGTTCTGGTGCTGATTCCATTCAAGGACGAAGCCGACGCAATCGCCATCGCCAATGATTCCCCATACGGCCTCTATGCCTATGTGCAGACCGGCGACTTGGAACGGGCGCGCCGGATATCGCGGCGGATGCGCGCGGGCGGGGTCAGCATCAATGGCACCAGCCAGGATTATATGGCCCCATTTGGCGGGTATAAACAATCGGGCAATGGCCGCGAATATGGCGAATTTGGTGTTCGAGATTTCCTTGAAATCAAATCGATCAGCGGGTTCCGCACGCAATGAAGCTGACCGATATCGAGACCTTCGTCGTCGGTAATCCGCCGCCGTATTTCGGTGGGCGTTATTTTGTCTTTGTAAAGATCACCACTGACAGCGGCGTGTCGGGCATCGGCGAGGCGTATTGCGTTCCGTTTGAACCGCATTTGGTGGCGAAGATGATCGAGGATGTGTTTGGTCGCTATGTCGCAGGCAATGATCCGCACGACATCGAGACGATGTGGAGACGGGTTTATTCGAGCGGATTTACTCAGCATCCCGATCTGACTTTGATGGGTGTGTTGTCGGCGCTCGAAATGGCGTGCTGGGATATCATCGGCAAGGAAGCGAATAAGCCGGTCTATAAATTGCTCGGCGGGCAAGTGCATGAACGGCTACGTGCCTACACCTATATCTATCCGCGACCCGGTGATGCGACCGACGTTTATCACGATCCTGATCTGGCGGCGGAGCGAGCGGGCGCATATTTGGCGCAAGGCTTTACCGCGCTAAAATTTGATCCAGCCGGGCCTTATTCGGCGTTTGATGGACGGCAATTGTCGTTGGAGGCGCTTGATCTGTGTGAGCGGTTTGCAAAGGCGCTGCGTGAGGCAGTTGGCACAAAGGCCGATTTGTTGTTTGGAACCCATGGCCAGATGACAGCTGCGGGCGCAATCCGGTTGGCCAAACGGCTGGAGCCATTCGATCCGTTATGGCTCGAAGAACCGGTGCCGCCCGATGCGCCCGAGGAAATGGCTAAAGTTGCGCGGGCGACGAGCATCCCGATTGCCACCGGAGAACGGCTGACGACCAAATATGATTTTGCGCGGTTGTTGCGTGCGGGTGCAGCGGCGATCTTGCAGATGAATCTGGGCCGTGTCGGCGGGATATTGGAGGCAAAGAAAATCGCGAGCATGGCGGAGGTTGATCACGTACAAATTGCGCCGCACCTGTATTGCGGGCCAATCGTTGGTGCGGCCAATATTCAGATCGCGACATGTTCGCCCAATTTCCTGATCCTTGAAAGCATCGAGAGTTGGGGAGGCTTTCATACCGAGATATTGCAATCGCCGATCCAGTTCGAAGAAGGCCATGTCATTCCATCGACCGCGCCGGGCCTTGGCGTTGAGCTTAACGAAGCAGTCGCACGGGCCAATCCGTACACTGGAACCATGCTTCACCTTGAAATGACGCAGCATCCCGTCCGGTGACTGAGGAGTTTGACTTTATCGTTGTCGGCGCGGGCACAGCGGGTTGTGTGCTGGCCAATCGCCTGACCGAGTGCGGCAAATATACGGTGCTGCTGCTCGAGGCTGGCGGCAGCGATCGGTCGATCTGGATTCAAATGCCTATCGGTTATGGCCGGACATTCTTCGATAAACGGATCAACTGGATGTACGATACCGAGCCAGTCGAGGCGCTTGGCGGTAGGCGCAGTTACTGGCCGCGCGGCAAAGTTATCGGCGGTTCCGGCTCGATTAACGCGATGGTTTATGTCCGCGGCCAACCGCGTGATTTTGACGATTGGAAAGCGCTCGGCAATCAAGGCTGGGGCTGGGACGATGTGCTGCCGTTCTTCAAAAAGTCAGAGGATTTTGATTGGCATAGCGCGCATCACGGACGCGGCGGGCCGCAGCATGTGACCGATATCTCGCCCTTTGCTCATCCGGTCTGCCGCAGCTTTATCGAAGCGGCGCAGGCACTCGGCTATCCTGCGAGCAGCGATTTCAACGGGGGCAGACCCGAAGGCGTTGGCTATTATCAGATCAACACGCGCGGAGGCTGGCGCGCATCGACCGCCAATGCGTTTTTGCATCCGGCGCGCAAACGCAAGACGCTTTCGCTGCGGACCAATGCGCATGCGACGCGGATAATGTTCGAAGGGCGGCGCGCGACAGGCGTTGCCTATACCTGCAAAGGTAAGGCGGTCGAGGCCAAGGCGCGGCGCGAGGTTATCTTGGCCGGCGGTGCGATCAATTCGCCACAACTGTTGATGCTGTCGGGCATCGGCGACGCTGATCATTTGAAGGATGTCGGGGTCGAACCAATCATTGATGCAAAGGCGGTCGGTCGCAATTTGCAGGACCATATTGCTGTGTCGTATTTCTATAAAGTACGCACAGCGACGCTGAATGATGTGTTGCACCCCTTGTTAGGCAAGGTTCGCGCTGGGCTGCGCTATATGGCTGATCGTGCCGGGCCGCTTTCGCTTAGTGTCAATCAAAGCGGTGGATTCGTGCGTAGCGATGCCTCGAAGGAACACCCAAATTTGCAGCTGTATTTCAGCCCAGTCAGCTACACAAAGACACCCCTGTCAGAGCGCAAGCTGCTGAATCCTGATCCGTTTTCAGCGTTTCTGCTTTCACACAACCCGTGCCGTCCGACCAGCCGCGGCCATATCGAACTCGCCAGTGACGACCCATCAGCCTATCCCATAATTCATCCGAACTATCTGGCAACGCAGACTGACATTGACGATGTGTTGGCAGGCAACCGGTTGCTTCGGCAGCTTGCACGCACCAAACCGCTGGCGGACATCATTACCGAAGAACTGAGCCCGGGCGCCCAGGTTGAAGGTGACGAGGCCCTACTTGAGGATTTCCGGGCGCGTGCTGACACAGTCTATCATCCGACGAGCACCTGCATGATGGGTCCAGACCCGGCGACATCAGTGGTTGATGCTCGTCTGCGCGTTCACGGCGTCATGGGCCTGCGCGTTATTGACGCGTCGGTGTTCCCGACGATTACATCAGGAAACACAAACGCACCCACAGTTATGATTGCGGAAAAAGGCGCCGCGATGGTCTTGGAAGATGCAAAATTGATGCGTTAATTTTATTTACCAGTGCTTTCCAGCTGTGCTAGCCCCTGTGCATAACGCGAATCCGGGGAGGGACTGGCGATGCACCCGAAAATCGACCTCAGGCAGCTACCGCCGCTAAAAGCACTGAAGGGCTTTGAAGCTGCAACCCGCCATCAAAGCATCCGCGACGCAGCGGATGAATTGTGCCTCACCCATCCAGCGGTCAGCCATCAGGTGCAGCTTGTCGAAGATGCACTGGGCGTCACATTGTTCGTGCAAGAAGGACGGCACATTGTCTCCACCGAAGAAGGCAAAGTGCTTTACCCGTATGTCCGCGCCGCGTTTGAATCGTTGCTCGAAGGCGTTGAGGAAGTTCATCGCAACGCGCTCGACAAGCCACTCCGCGTGCAAACCTATGTCACCGCATCGATCCGCTGGCTTGCAAAACGCGTGCCACAATTTTTGGCCGATCATCCTGAAATTAAACTGACGCTGAATACTTGCGCGGTTGAGTGGGAATTTGACGATGTCCATGCCGATGTCGGTTTGGTCTATTGCGAAACTTCGCCTGACCCATCCAAATTTCATTGGGTGCCTTTGTATGAATATGCATTGTTTCCAGTGTGCAGCCCCGCCGTTGCCAATGCGATGGGGGTCAATCCGACCGCTGAAAATTTGATGACTAAGCCGCTCGTCGCCATTTATACCGAGGTGCAAAACTGGGAAATGTGGTTCGCATCAACCGGTGCGACGTTTGAACGATCAGTGCCTTATCTGATGGTCGATACACTCGCGGTGGCGCTGGAGATGGCGCTTAATGGCGAAGGAATTGCTCTTGTTAACGGGCCTTTCGTGGATCAAGATTTGGCGGCTGGTCGGCTGGTGAAACCGATTGATCACAAAACCGTTTGCCCCGGCGCATGGGGGCTGATCTGTCGCAAGGACATGAAGGAAAATCTGCGCATTCGCACATTCATGGATTGGATCACCAAAAATGTAGCTGAGGCTCGTCTGGCCGAGCGCCATTAGCGGCGCGGAACAACCTCGTAACCGGGCTCTTCAGGCTCATCGTCCACCATATCTGCCGGAAAGCCTTGGCCCAAAACTTTGATGCCAAGCGGTTCTTCATAGCGGCGGATGATATTGGGCGAAAATTCGCGGGGGCCAAAGGCGGCTTCGCCTTCTTTGAAGATTTTCACAATTAACGGCGACAGCTCCACGGGCACATGAGCGGCTTGGGCAATTTTGTCGAACAGCCCGACATCTTTGCTCACCAAATCCATGGTGAAGTTGATATCCCGGCTGCCATTCAGGATCACTTGGCTTTCGGTTTCATGGACAAAGCTGTTGCCCGATGAAATCCTGATCGCTTCATAAGTCGTGTTCATATCAAGTCCGATGGCTTTGCAGGTCGTGAGCGCCTCGGCCAACGCGACAAGGTGCACTGTGCAAAGATAGTTGGTCATCACTTTCAGTTGCGATGCTGTACCCAGCTCGCCGGTATGCAAGATACGGCGGCCCATAGTCGTCAGCACTGGCAAAACGAATTCAAACGCCGCGCGCGGGCCGCCCGCAAAAATCGCAATGTTTCCGGTGTCCGCGCGGTGGCATCCGCCCGAAACAGGACATTCCATAAACATCGCACCGCGTGCCTCGACCAGCGCCCCTAGCCGGATGATTTCGCTATGATCGGTCGTGCTCATTTCGAGCCACACTTGCCCGGGACGCATGACTTGCAGAAAACCGTCCTCGCCCTCGGCCACAGCCGAGCTGGCGGCGGGTGATGGCAGGCAAGTCACGATCAAATCGACGGCCTCGCCCAGCTCTTTAGGGGATACAGCCGATTTTGCCCCGCGCCCAACGTAATCGGCAACGAGCGTATCATCCAGATCGCGAACAGTTACATCATGCCCATTGCGGATCAAGCTGCCAGCCAGCTTTCCGCCAACATTGCCAAGGCCGATAAATCCGATTTTCATGGTCGCACCCAGTTCATTCCCGAACGACGTTTTTCGCCATTATCGAAAAAGTTAGAGCGCCGTAGATGCGCCGCCACAATTGAAAAATTTGGCCAATTGGGTGAATTATTTTATAACGCGTCGGGGTGGCGGCGCGACATTTGGTGTTGCCTAAGTCACAGCAAATCCAAGCTTGGCCGATAAAGCGGCCGCAAGCTTTGCCCGGGCGAGAGCGCAGACGACTTTACGATCCGCAAGCGCTCCTGGATCGAAAGGCTCTAGGAAATGGACCCCGACGTCATAACTGCCGGGCCGTGTGAATGCGCGCCAAGCGCTCTCCCAGCCGGTCTCTTCGCCCAGCCACGCGATATCCGGGCCATTCGCGCCGAAATCGAGCAATACCGGCTGGATCAACATCGGTTTGGGCGGCGGGGCCAGCGTTGCAAACAGCGACTGTTTGAACGGCAACAGCCCGCGACCATCGGACGTTGTGCCTTCTGGAAACAGCGTTACTGACCAATTCTCGGCAATCGCTTCGCGCAGTTCGGCCACTTGCTGAGCGACATTCTGTTTGTCGGTGCGGCTGATGAAAATTGTGCGGTTTAATTTTGCCAGCCAGCCAATGACCGGCCAGTTACGCACGCCATCTTGCGCAACAAACGCCGATCCTGTGATACCCGCCAAAATGGGAATGTCATGCCAGGATAAATGGTTAGCAACAAAGAACACGTCCCTGCGCAACGGCCTGCCATAAACGCTGACACGTGCGCCCAATGCACGCGCCGCAATACGCAAGAACAGCATCGCCCAAGGCGAAGGCAATTTTAACAAATGCCAAATCAGATGGAGTGGGAGCAAAAGCAGCAGCGGTACTGCAATCCACAGCACGCGAACGGCGCAGAGCAAAACGGCCTGAGGCTCAATCTTGCGGATCGGAATCGATAATGCAGCCATCGATGCTCTAAATAGCGTCAGCGTATGACTTTGCTATGACAAATTTTCGCGTTCTGATCCTAGCCCGGGTATACGCGCAACCATAAAATTTTTTGAACCGGTCGTGGCGAATTGCACATTTGTGCTTCGCTTCGATTGCGTCCTAATACTGCTTGGTGAACGCCTTGAGGAAGAGACGGAATTTCAATGCAAACCAGTGCGCAAGTGGTCATTATCGGTGGCGGAATCATGGGAGCATCGTTGCTTTACCATCTTGCCGAGCTTGGCTGGACCGATTGTCTGCTGATTGAAAAGGACGAATTGACCTCTGGCTCGACATGGCATGCCGCCGGACAATGCCCCAACATCACCGGCAGCTTTAATCTTGCCAAAATGCATGCGTACAGCAATGACCTTTATCCCCGGCTAGAGGGGCTGACAGGGCAATATGTCAGCTGGCATAAATCGGGCGGCATCCGGCTTGCGACGAACGAGCGTGAGCTTGCATGGATGCGCTATATTCAGGGTTTTTCCAAAATCATCGGTTTTGAAATGGAGATTATTCCGCCTGCGGAAATCCTGCGCCACAACCCGTTTATGACTTTGGACGGCGTGATTGCAGGCGCGCGGACCACCGAGGATGGCCATGCCGACCCTTCGGGTATCTGCAACGCACTTGCCATCGGTGCCAAGAATATGGGCGCAAAGATTGTCCGCAAGAACCGGGTGACTGCCCTGACCCAGTTGCCATCGGGCGAATGGGATGTTGAGACTGAACAGGGAACGGTCCGTGCCGAAATCGTTGTAAACGCGGCCGGCTGTTATGCCCGGCAAATCGCGCAAATGGCGGGTATCGACATTCCGGTGACCAATATGGAACATCATTATGTCGTCACCGATCCCATTCCCGCATTCAAGGACCGCGACGTAGAAATTCCGGTCATGCGTTGCCCGCATGTTTCCGGTTATTTCCGGCAAGAACAGAAAAGCGGGCTGATCGGCGTGTATGAAAATACTGGTTTGGCCGAGGCTTGGGCCCCACGCGGCGGAAATCCCGAATGGGATTCGACAAGCGAGCTTTTCCCTGAAGATCTGGAGCGGATCGCGCCGTGGTTGGAACGGGCAATCGAACGGATGCCGATTTTTGGCGAAGTTGGTCTGAGGCGTTTCGTCAACGGTGCGATCCCGCACACCCCTGATGGCGGGCCTTTGCTGGGGCCTGCGGTTGGCCTGACAAATTTCTGGCATTGTTGCGGCACCAGTTTCGGAATCGCGCAGGGTGGCGGCGCTGGGAAATACCTCGCGCAATGGATGGTGTTTGGCGACGCAGACATCAACATGACGGAGTTCGATCCGCGTCGCTATGGCCCCTATGCCGACGAACACTATAGCCGCGATAAGGTGTTTCTCGATTACCGGATGACATTCACAACGCGGCTGCCGGGTGAGGAGGAGCCCGATGGCCGCCCTCAAAAAATCAGCGCACTTTATGGCCGGTTGCTATCGGCAGGTGCGGTCTATGCTGAAACTTATGGTTGGGAACGGCCCAAATACTTCGCCCTTGATGGAGCCGAAGAAGTGGGGGGCTATCACCGCACCAACAGCTTCGACGCGGTTGCCGCTGAGGTCAAAGCCGTTGCCAAGAGCGTAGGCGTTCTCGACCTGTCAGGCTTTGCCAAATATGATGTGACAGGGCCGGATGCCGAAGCCTTCCTCAACCGTATCTGCGCCAACCGTATGCCAAAGAAACTGGGCGGGATTGGCCTTGTCCATCCGCTGTCGGTGCAGGGTCGCATCTATGGCGAAATGACCGTGACGCGTTTTGCCGATGATCATTTTTATTGCCTCTCCGCCGCTGCGGCCGAACAGCGCGATTGGGACTTGCTGATCCAGAGCAAGTTGCCGGGTGAGGATGTCACCATCCGCAATCTGACGATGGACTTGGGCGTGTTGGTCATGAACGGCCCGCGCTCGCGTGATCTTTTGCAAAAGCTGACTGATGCGGATTTGAGCAATGAAGGCTTTCGCTGGTTGAGCGGCCAAGAGATTACGATTGCGGGTATTAAGTTGCGCGCGCTTCGCGTGTCCTACGCTGGAGAACTCGGTTGGGAACTGCATCCGGCGATGGACGATCTTGCAGCGCTTTATGATGCGGTTTGGGAAGCGGGGCAGGAATTTGCTATCGTCAATTACGGGTTGTATGCAGCCAATTCGATGCGGACCGAAAAGGGGTATAAGGCTTGGGGCAGCGAACTGACCAATGAGCTTACGATGATCGAGGCTGACATGCCGCGCTTCATCAACTTTAAAAAAGACGATTTCGTCGGCAAGCAAGCGACACTCGACGCGCCTGACAGGTTCCGCATTGTTTACGGCGAGGTTGACGCGGCTGATGTTGACGTGCGCGGCGGTGAGCCTTGTTTGGTTGGCGAGAACTGCATCGGGCTGACCACGTCGGGCGGTTACGGTCATCGTGTTGGCAAGAGTCTGTTTTTCGCCTGTGTGCCGATTGAAAACGCTGCGCCCGGTTCGGCGTTTGACATTTTTCTGCAGGGCGAGCGGCGCGCAGGAACAGTGTTGGAGCACCCAGCCTATGACGCTGATAACGCCAAGATGAAAGTCTGACCCGTGGCTGAACTTCCCAAAAAGGCAAAGGTCGTCATCGTCGGCGGCGGCGTCATCGGCTGCTCGATTGCCTATCATCTGACCAAGATCGGCTGGGATGATGTTGTCCTGCTGGAACGCAAGCAACTGACCAGCGGCACAACTTGGCATGCGGCTGGGTTGGTCGGGCAATTACGCCCGTCGATCAACATGACTAAGCTGGCGAAATATACCGGCGAGCTGTATCGCGGGTTAGAGGCAGAGACGGGGCAAGCCACCGGATACCGGCAATGTGGGTCCATCTCGATGGCGACCAATGCCGAGCGGTTCGAGGAATTGAAACGCAGCGCCTCTATGGCCAAAGTGTTCGATTTGCCTGTCCATGTCGTGACGCCCGAAGCGATTAAGGAACTCGCGGGAATCGTCAATGTCGATGATGTCGTCGGCGGCGTTCATATCCCCAGCGACGGCTATGCCAATGCGGTCGATATCACACAGGCGTTGGCCAAGGGCGCGCGAACGGGCGGCGCGCGGATATTTGAAAATACTAAAGTCACCAAAATCCGCCACAATGGCGACCGCGTTACGGGCGTTGATACAGACGTTGGCTCTATCGATGCTGACTATGTCGTGATCTGCGGCGGGATGTGGACTCGCGATCTGGCCGCAAGCATCGGCGTTGCTGCACCGCTGCATGCGTGTGAACATTATTATGTGCTGTTTGAAGGCGTCGAAGGCATCGACAACACTTTGCCCGTGCTGCGCGATTACGACTATTGCGGCTACTATAAATATGACGCAGGCAAGCTGCTTGTGGGCGCATTTGAACCGAACGCACGGCCTTGGGGCATGGATGGTATCTCCGAGGATTTCTGCTTTGACGAAATCGCCGGCAGCTTTGAACATTTCGAGCCTTTATTGATCGATGCCATGCGCCGCGTGCCTGCGCTGGAAAAGGCTGGTATCCAGAAATTCTTCTGCGGTCCTGAAAGTTTCACGCCGGATGTGCGCTATCATCTGGGCGAGAGCGCGGAGCTGAAAGGCTGTTTTGTCGCAGCTGGCCTCAACTCTATCGGCCTGCAATCGGCAGGCGGTGTTGGTAAAGTCATGGCCGATTGGATCCGCGACGGCATTCCGCCCGCCGACCTGTGGACCGTCGATATTCGTCGCAACATGCCGTTTCAGATCAACCGCAAATATCTGCGTGAGCGGGTGACAGAAAGCCTCGGCTTGCTTTACGCAACGCATTATCCGTTCAAGCAATATGAAACCGCGCGCGGTGTGCGAAAGTCGGCTTTGCACGACAGGCTGGCCGCGCAGGGCGCATGTTTTGGCGAAGCGTTCGGTTGGGAACGCGCAAACTGGTATGGCGAACCCGGCAGCACGCCAAAATATGAATATAGCTATGGCCGCCAGAATTGGTTCGACGCCAACGCAGCAGAATGCTTGGCTGTGCGCGAGGCGGTTGGCCTGTTCGATCAATCAAGCTTCGCCAAATTCCGGTTGGAAGGCCGCGATGCTTGTGCCGTCCTCAACCGCGTATGTGCCAATGACGTCGACGTTGCACCGGGCAGACTGGTCTATACCCAATGGCTCAATGACAAAGGTGGGATTGAGGCTGACTTGACCGTGACGCGGCTGTCCGAAACCGCCTATCTGATCGTCACCGGGGCGGAAACAGAGGTTAAAGATTTCAACTGGCTGAAACGCCATACGCCGGACGACGCACATGCGGTTTTGACCAACGTGTCATCGGGCATGGGTGTCATTTCGATCATGGGGCCGAATGCGCGCGATTTGCTCCAGTCAATCTGTCCCAATGACCTGTCGCATGAGGCGTTCCCCTTTGCGACGTCGCAAGAGATTGAGCTGGGTTACGCCATCGTCCGCGCATCGCGTATCACTTATGTCGGGGAGCTTGGGTGGGAACTATATATCCCCACTGAATTCATGACCGGCGTGTATGACGAAATTGTCGCAGCGGGTGTTGCGTTTGGCCTGAAACATTGCGGCTATCACGCGCTCAACGCGTTGCGCATGGAAAAGGGCTACCGTCACTGGGGGCATGACATTACTGACGAGGATTCACCGCTGGAGGCGGGTCTTGGCTTTGCCGTAAAGATGGACAAGGCGGGCGGCTTTATCGGGCGCGAAGCTGTGGTTGCGCAAAAGGCAACCGGCCTGAAACAACGCCTCGTCCAGTTCCTGGCAAAATCGCCCGAACCTATGCTCTACCACAACGAACCGATCTGGCACGGCGACCGGATCGCAGGCTATATCCGCTCAGGCATGTATGCGCACACCTTGGGCGGGGCGTGCGCGCTTGGCTATGTCGATGCAGCAGACGGCGGAGTGGTCGGGCCGATTGGTGCCGATGATTATGAAATCGAGATTGCGGGAGTGCGCTACCCCGTCACCGCGTCGCTCAAACCGCTTTACGACCCAACTAACGCCCGGATTAAAATCTGATGTCACATACCGAACTTATAAGCAGCCTCGCTGCCGATACACGCGCAGGTTACAGCCTAGCTCAAGAATTCTATGCCAGCGACGCTGTATTTGAGGCAGACTTTGATCAGGTCATCAGCCAGAAATGGATTCTCGCGGGACACATCTCGCGCATCCCGAACAAGGGCGATTATTTCCTCTTCAAGATCGGCGGCGAACAGATTATCGTGATCCGCGAAAACGCTGATAACGTCCGCGCCTTTTTTAACGTGTGTCGCCATCGTGGCTCGACCATTTGTCAGGCGGAAAGCGGCAATGCGCCGCGTCTAGTCTGCCCCTATCACGCCTGGACATTCGGCCTCGACGGTCGGCTGATTTCCGCGCGGTTGATGCCAGAGGATTTTGACAAGGCCGAAAACAGCCTTTTCGCGTGCCACATTCGCGTTTTCCACGGGCTGATCTTCATCAATATGAGCGAGGACGAGCCGGACGATTTCGATGCGACCTTTGGCGATATGGGGCCAATCCTCGACTATCACGGCATCGCTGATGCTCGGATTGCGCATTCGGGCAGCTACCCGACAACCGCCAATTGGAAGCTGGTCGTCGAGAATTTCTTTGAATGTTATCACTGCGTCCCGTCGCACCCCGAATTCTGCTCGATGCATGCGTCGGAATCCATTGTTGCTGTGGGCGCAGGGCCAAGCTCGGGACCAGCAGGCGCCATTGCTAGCTTCGCGCCAAAGCTTGCTGCGTGGGAAGAAGGTGCCGCCGCTTTGGGTCGCCCCATTGGCACAATCGACGAGGCGCCGGACAGCAGCCACCTACGCCTGTTGATGCAGCGAATGAACAAGGACGGCTGGGCCGCCGAGACGCAAGACGGCAGCGCACCTGCGCCATTGATGGGCAAGCGCATGGCTCCCGATGGCGGGCGGATGCACCTGAGCTTCAGCCCGTTCAGCCAGATTGTCGCTGACGATCATTTCGTCATCCTGTTCCAATTCACTCCGCGTGGCGCGCTGCAATCGGACGTCGAGATGATCTGGCTGGTTGATGGCCGCGCGACCGAGGATCAGGTCGATATCGACAAGATGATCTGGGGCTATCACGCCACCACGACGCAGGACAAAGTGATCACCGAGGACAACCAGGCCGGGATCATGTCGAGCCGCTATCGCCCGGGCCGCTATTCGGACCAGGAAGGTAGCGTGATCAAGTTCCAGCAATGGTATCTCAGCCAGTTCGGGCTGGCGCGCGCTGAGTGAGCTTGCCTGCCACCATGCGCGCGATACTGCCGACCGGCGATGGCAGCTTTCGACAAGTTTTCGGTCGTTGAGCTAGACCGCTGAAAATCCTAAGAGCCGACGTTCGTATCCTCCAAGGGCAAAAGCGACGTAATGCAGATTTGTCCGGTAAACTTGCTCCTATG
>JAYVGQ010000070.1:0-35400 GCA_043771985.1 Sphingomonadales bacterium | reverse complement strand
AAAATGGTGGGCGATACAAGGTTTGAACTTGTGACCCCACCCGTGTGAAGGGTGTGCTCTACCGCTGAGCTAATCGCCCGCCGACCATTTTCGAAGGCGCGCCTTTGCCAGAGGATCATCGCGCTGGCAAGAGTGTCAAACGCCGATCAGGACACTATCTTGATATGCGCGGTTCGCACCTTTGCTTCGTACGCATGGCCAAGGCCGATGAAAATCGTGTCGATAATGCGCGCCAGCTTCGGCTCGGATAGCTTGTGGCCGATATGAGTCAGCGGCTCTGGCATGCAATATGGGCTGACCATCTGGTTAATCAGCGATACCGCCTCGTCAATCGACAGATCGCCAAAATATCCTGCGTCCAGTGCTTCTGCGATAATCACCGCCAGATAATGATCGCCCAGGTCAACATAGCCGCGCACAACTTCAAAATACTGCTGGCCCAACTCGCAATAGCTTTTGAACAGCTCTGGCTCTTCATTGAATCGCGCGTTCATCACGACAAAGCGGCGGGCAAAAAAGGCGAACAACTTGTCACGTACCGGCAGATCGGACGCCGTTACCTCCTCCATAATCGCAACTTTGTCGGCGAACCATTTTTCCGCGACCGCCTCCATCAGCGCCTCTTTGCTTTCAAAGAAACGATAGAGGTTCGACGGCGACATGCCAGCCGCTGCGGCAAGTTCGTTCATCGCAATGTCTGCTGATCCGCGTTTGCGGACCAATTCCTCGACTTGGTCGAGCAAAAGCGTGCGCCCTGCCTCAATATCCGTTTGTGGACGTGCCATCTCCGCCTCCCTGCGTTATGCCATTACTACAGTTCTATGATATATGACGATATTCGTCAATTTTCAATGACGGCAAAAGGAAGCTCTTCCTGATGCGCGGCAGGGTGCCCTGAATGGGCGGCAGGCAGAGGGGCGTCGCTGTCTTGAACGATGCTGGACAACGTCAGGCCCAGCAACCGGATGCCCATTTCAGCAGGCAAGATAGCCGATAGCAATTCGTGCCCGAGCGCCGCAAACTCGGGCTTACTGCCAATGACATGCCCTGGAGAACGCGAGCGGGTAATCGTGCGGAAATCGGAATAGCGTGCCTTTAGGACTATCGTCCGACCGCGCGTTTCCGACCGCTCGATCCGCTCCCAGACGGTCTCGACAATCTCATCAAGCGCCGCGCGCAGTTCATCATCGCCGCGCTTATCCTCAAAATAGGTCGATTCTGCGCCCAATGATTTGCGTTCGCGCGATGGATTGACTGCGCGGTTATCTATCCCGCGTGCGGCTTTGAACAGATAATGCCCCGCGCTGCCAAAATGCTGACACAACCATTCCTCGCTGCGTGCCGCAAGGTCAGCGCCGGTTTCTATGCCCAAAGCCGCCATCTTTTCCGCCGAGCGCGGGCCGACGCCGTGGAAACGGCGCACCGGCAGCCCCGCCACAAACGCCGCGCCGTGATCGGGCAGGATAACGCATAGCCCATCAGGCTTATTCTGATCACTCGCCAGCTTTGCTATAAACTTGTTATAGCTTACCCCGGCACTGGCAGTCAGGCCGGTTTCTGCGTGGATTGCAGCACGGATCGCTTTGGCAATTTTGACTGCGGAACCGATGCCTTGCTTATCCTGCGTCACATCGAGATACGCTTCATCAAGCGACAATGGCTCAATCAAATCGGTGTGCCGCGCAAAAATTTCGCGGATGTGGCGCGACACGGCGCGATAGACTTCAAAGCGCGGCGGAGTGAAAATCAGGTCGGGGCATCGGCGCTGCGCTACAACCGATGGCATCGCCGACCGCACACCGAAAGTCCGCGCTTCATAGCTGGCGGCGGCAACAACGCCGCGTTTCGACGAACCACCCACAGCCACCGGCTTGCCGCGCAATTCAGGATTATCGCGCTGTTCAACGCTCGCATAAAACGCGTCCATATCGACATGGATGATTTTGCGTGAAGGCTGTGGTTCGTCCATAATTCAGCGCTCTTCCTATCACCGCACTGCAACACATTCGATGGAAAAGGTGCTGGCTAAATTTCAGCCCGCTCCGCATAGGGCGATGATGGACTCCCCTACCCCTGCCCCGTCGCTCGCCACGCCTAAAGCCGATATCGGCGAGCGCGAGCTTGTTGTGATGATGGCATCGCTGATGGCACTGAACGCGCTGGCGATAGATTCGATGCTGCCTGCTTTTCCGCGTATGGCAAAGGGATTGGCGCTAACCGACCCCAACCAAATCCAATATGTCATCTCTGTCTTTTTGGCAGGCACCGGCATCGGTGCGTTGTTCCACGGGCCATTGTCCGACCGTTTCGGGCGAAAGCCGGTTCTGGTCTGGGCAGTTCTGGCCTCCGCAGTATTTTCATTTGCGTGCAGTTTTTCGACCAGCTTTGACATGCTGCTGACCATGCGTTTCCTGCACGGACTTTCCGCTGCTGCATCGGGTGTATTGGTCGCCTCGATTATCCGCGATAAATTCGATGGCGACGCGATGGCAAAGCGGATGTCGACGATCTTTCTGGTGTTCATGATCGTCCCGATCATCGCGCCGACATTGGGCCAGTTTATCTTGCTGTTCGCAGGCTGGCGGACGATTTTTGATGTCATGGCGATCATGTGTATCGCGGCGGCTTTCTGGACGATCCGGCGGCTGCCAGAAACGTTGAAGCCCGAAAACGTCATTCCTATTCAGCTAAAGCCGCTGGCAAAGGCATGGCGGATAGTCGTTCTGCACCGCGGCGCTGCTGGCTATATGCTGGGCGCGGGCATCGTGCAGGGGGCGTTGTTCGGCTTTCTCAACAGTTCGCAACAGGCGTTTGACAAGGTGTTTGGCGCGGCAGAATTCTTTACCACCGGCTTTGCCATTGTGGCGATCGGGATTGCGGTTTCAAACTTTGCCAATGCCCGCATTGTCGAACGCTTTGGCGCACGGCGCGTGTCGCAGGCGGCGTTGCTCGTGTTTATTACGCTGGGGCTGCTGCAGCTGGCAGCGGCGATCTTTGCGCCAACATCAATGGTATTGTTTCTGATATTCCTGACCGGCAATATGGCGATGGTTGGCTTTATCGGGTCAAATTTTTCATCGATTGCGATGACGCCATTTGGCGCGATGGCAGGGGCTGCTTCGTCGTTTCAAACCTTTGTCAAAACAATCCTTGGCGCTGTAATAGGCGCGTTGATCGGACAACAGTTCGACGGCAGCGTGGTACCAATCGCCAGCGGCTTTGTGCTATGCGGTTTGGCATCATTGGCGCTGGTGTTCTGGGGTGAAAAGGGCAAGCTTTTCACGCGCCCCGGCACCACGTTAAATGTCCCGCACCCACCGCGTAGCTAGATACAAAAAGGGAGGCCGCAAAGCCTCCCTTTCGTCTTAGCATTTAATAGATGCCTTATCGCGCGCTGTCGTTCTCCAGCACAGGCCCAGGGAACTCCCCCATATCGCTGACGTCGTCCTGATCCAGACCCTTGCCCAGCCGCGAATTATGCATGCCGTAAACAAAGTACAAAACCATCGCGCCGATCATATAATACAGGAAAAACATCAGCACATTCCCCGGCACCGAGGTGATCAGGTATATGCACGACAATATGCCCAGAACAGGCAGCACCGGATAGAATGGCACGCTGAATCCGCGTGGCAAATCAGGCGCAGCGCGGCGCAGGTAGATGACCGAGAGGCAGACAATGGCAAACGCGGCCAAAGTTCCCACCGAAGTCATATCGCCCAGATAGTTGATGTCGAAAATTCCGGCAGCAAGCGCTGTGATCAATCCAACAAATATCGTGTTGATCCAAGGTGTCTGGAATTTTGGATGCACCTTTGCGAATATCGACGGCAATAGTCCATCCCGCGCCATGGTGTAGAAGATACGCGTTTGCGCATACATTAGCACCAGCACCACCGACGTCAGGCCGATAATCGCGCCCATCTTGATGACTTTGGCAAGCCAGCTCCATTGCGGACCGAAATTGTCGACCACAACGGCAACCGGATCAGGCACGTTCAACATGTTATAAGGCACCAGCAACGTCATGATTGCGGCAACCAGCATGTAGATAACGGTGCAGACAACCAACGAACCAATAATGCCAAACGGCATATCCTTTTTGGGATTTTTCGCTTCTTGGCCAGCGGTCGAGACTGCCTCGAAACCGATATAGGCAAAGAACACAATCGAGGCGGCGCGCATAATACCATCGACACCAAACTTGCCGTCGCCCTCGGCAGGCGGGATAAACGGCGTCCAGTTTGTGGCCACAAGTTCACCAAAGTTCGACAATACGATGAAGCCGCCGACCGCGATAAACGCTGCCAGCACGCTGACTTTGATCGCAACGATTACGTTGTTGACCTTTGCCGATTCCGACACGCCCAAAACAAGCAAAAGTGACAGAACAAGGCAGATCAGAAACGCTGGTAGGTTAAAGATTGTTGTCACCGTTTGCCCGTCAACCAGGACAGGCACGCCGTCTTTCAACAACGGATACCCGGCGGGTCCAGTAAATTGGGGAGGTATGACAAGCCCGAAATCGGCTAGCAGGCTGACGACATAACCGCCCCAGCCAACAGCAACCACCGATGCCGCAAGACCATATTCCAAAAGCAGCAACGCGCCCATGATCCACGCGACAAATTCGCCCAATGTGGTGTAGCCATACGTATAGGCCGACCCCGACACCGGCAGAGTGGACGACAGTTCGGCATAGCATAGGCCTGCAAAGGCGCAGACGATGCCTGCGACAACGAACGACAGCAGAACCGCTGGCCCTGCATGCAGCGCCGCCGCACTACCGGTTCGCACAAAGATACCTGCACCGATAATGCAGCCGACGCCGAGTAATAGCAGGTTCCACGGACCCAATGTCCGTTTCAGTTCACTTTTCTCGGATTCTCGCTGGACTTGAGCAATGCTTTTGCGCGCCATCATGCGCGCTAGCACTCCGCCCGGTTGCGTTGAAGCCATCCGTAAATCTCCCCAATGGATTTGTTAATGGTCGCGAACCTAGCCGCTAATCGCCATCGCGCAACTTAATATCACCGCGACAGCATTGGCCCGAGCGGTTTTCCACCGAAAAGATGCACGTGCAGGTGCGGAACCTCTTGATGCGCATCATGGCCGGTGTTCGCTAGCAGCCGGTATCCCGGCGCAACCAGCCCCAGTTCGCGCCCGACATGGCCTATCGCACGGACGAATCCGGCAATCTCGGCATCGCTGGCCCGCGCGCTGAAATCGTCCCAGCTGACATAGGCGCCTTTGGGGATCACCAGCACATGATGCGGCGCTTGCGGCTGGATATCATGAAACGCCAGCGCCCATTCATCCTCAAACACTGTCCGGTTCGGAATTTCCCCGCGCAAGATTTTGGCAAAGATATTCTGGTCATCATACGGCAAAGTTGCATCGACGGTCATCAGGTTATCCTTCGCGACTGGCTTTTTCAACATGGCCCGACACGCCGTCGCGCCGTTCGAGTTCGGTCAGGACAGCGTCTAAATCGCTCCCTGCATCTTCCAGCAAGATCATCAGGTGGAACAGCAGATCAGCGGCCTCGGCGGTTAACTCCTCGGCGCTGCCTGTCAGCGCGGCGATCACCGTTTCGGTCGCTTCCTCACCAACTTTCTGGGTAATCTTTGCGCGGCCTTTGGCGAACAAGGACGCGACATAGCTGCTGCCTGCGTCGCCGCCTTTTCGGCCGCGGATGACAGCTTGAAGGCGTTCAAGACGCCGATCGAGGCTCATGTGTCCACACCTTGCAGTTTCAACACCATGCCCCGGTCCTCCTCTGGCACCAATCCTTCAAGCACACGCCAAAACCCGGTGATCGATTCCTGCCCCGCCGCTGCATAGGCCGACGACATGCCGTTGCGAAGCGCCTCGAACAATTGCGTTTCAAAAGCCAGCCCCTCAGCGGTCAACCGCAGCAGTTTCTGCCGCCGGTCGCTTGTTCCAGTGCGGTTCTCAACCAGACCGCGTGCGGACAGATCGTTCAACACCCGGCCGAGCGACTGTTTAGTAATGCCGAGAATTTTCAGCAATTCACTGACGGTCAAATCCGGTTGCCGCGCGATAAAATACAACGCGCGATGATGGGCGCGGCCCAAACCTTCCAGCGCCAGCCCCTCATCGATACTCCGCGTAAGGCGGGTGTAGCCGAAATAGAGCAGCTCAACCCCGCGCCGCACCTCTTCTTCGCGCAGGAATAAGGGCGACGCGTTTGGCGACACGGGAAATTGCGTTGCAACAGATGGGACAGCCATATTGACGTATCTTGGCGCGGGACATATCACACTGCAAGCAATTCCTGAATCGGATGCTGCACGACATACCATTTCAACGCGGAAGAATTCATGACCGACTTAGCCACGCTTCCCATCACGCGCATCGCGCACTCGTCCCCCGTATCCGACGCGGAACGGACAACGTTGATTGCGGACCCCGGCTTTGGAAAGACCTTTACCGACCATATGGTCACGATCCGCTTTACCGCAGGAACCGGCTGGCACGACGCAACTCTTGGCCCGCGTGGGCCATTGACGCTCGATCCGGCAACCGCTGTGCTGCATTATGCGCAGGAAATTTTTGAGGGGCTGAAAGCCTATAAGCTGACCGATGGTAGCATGGCGTTGTTCCGGCCTGAGGCTAATGCGCGGCGTTTCAACGCCTCTGCACGTCGCATGGCGATGCCTGAATTGCCAGAGGAAGTCTTTGTTGAGGCGTGCAAAGCCTTGGTCGATATCGATAAGGGCTGGTTTCCCGATGTTGACGGCGGCTCGCTCTATCTACGCCCGTTTATGATCGCGACCGAAGCGTTCCTTGGTGTGCGTCCAGCCAACGAATATCTGTTTATGGTAATCGCAGCGGCATCGGGCAATTATTGGAAAAGCGGTGCACCTGCCGTGTCGTTGTGGGTCAGCGAGCATTATAACCGTGCAGGCCCCGGCGGCACTGGTGCGGCCAAATGCGGCGGCAACTACGCCGCCAGCCTTGTTCCGATTGCAGAGGCCATGAAGGCAGGGCACGATCAGGTGGTGTTCCTTGATGCCAAGGAGCATCGCTGGATTGAGGAACTGGGCGGCATGAACGTGTTTTTCGTGTTCGACGATGGCAGCATCCAGACGCCGCCAATTTCGGACACGATCCTGCAAGGCGTCACGCGCGATTGCCTGATTGCTCTTGCCCGCGAAGAAGGCTTGACCGTCCGCGAAGAACCCTATGCGATTGACCAATGGCAGGCCGATGCCGCCTCCGGGTGCTTGCTGGAATCCTTTGCCTGCGGAACCGCCGCTGTAGTGACGCCCATCGGCAAAGTCAGTGCACCAGGCTTTAGCTTTACCATCGGCAGCGGCGGGCCGGGGCAGTTGACGCAAAAGCTGAAATCACGGCTGATCGAGATCCAGCGCGGGACCGCGCCTGATAGTTTTGGTTGGGTTGACCGCATAGGGTGAGTTTTCAGCAAAAGCTGCATTGCCTTAGCCCAATCTGTCGTTATAGGGACGCGTGTTGATGGCAAACCATCAGCTGCTGGGGTGTCGCCAAGTGGTAAGGCACCGGCTTTTGATGCCGGCATTCGCAGGTTCGAATCCTGCCACCCCAGCCATTTTCACCAATGTTCAGCGAATATCAGCGTTTGTAAATGGTTGTAAATACCGTTCGCTTCTACTGGAACAATTTGTAAACTACTCCTAACCGGCGCAGACAACTGTTCGCGGCACTTTGTGTTAAAGACGAACAGTTGCAGTGGAGCTGGGTTAAATTATGCGTATCGCAATTGCCGACGACGAAACCGACGTTGTCAACTATCTGAAAGCTATCGTCGAAGAATTGGGGCATACATCGGTCAGCTTTTCTGATGGCAATGCTTTGTCGCAATCGCTGGTTCGTGAAACCTACGACCTTGTTATTCTTGATTGGTCGATGCCAAAAAAAGATGGGTTGGAAACGCTGAACTGGATGCGCACTGCGTTGCAAGAACGCCCGGCAGTGATCATGATGACTAATCGCACCGCGAAAAAAGACATCACCGATGCGCTGAACGCCGGGGCCGATGATTACATCACTAAGCCAGAGGATCGCGGCGTCATTGCCGCCCGCATCAACGCCATGTTGCGCCGTAATGCCGGTAGCGGCGCGTTCGATACTAAAGCGACTTATGGCAAATATGATTTCGACCGCATCGAACAGACGGTTACTTTTGACGGTCAGACAGTGATGATGACGGCAAAGGAATTTGAACTCGCCGATCTGTTTTTCCGCAATCGCGATCGCACGCTGTCGCGCAATTACATCATGGAAACTATCTGGCGGACGACGGCGGCGTTGGCCACGCGCACGCTTGATATGCACATTTCGCGTGTCCGGTCTAAGCTAGACCTAAAGCCAGAAAACGGATTTCGCATTTTTACCGTTTTCGGTTACGGCTATCGACTGGAGACGATGGAGCCAAAGTGACGCTGGATATGCGCATCTTTATACTATCATGGGTTTTGGGACTGTTGGCCCTTGCAACGCCGGCGCGGGCCGCTGACGATATGCTCATTTACGAGATGAAGCGCGGCGATACGTTGATCGATCTTGGCACGAAATATTTTGTGCAAGCGGGCGATTACCGTGCCGTTCAAAAAGCGAATAACATCCGCAAAGATCGCGCGATCTCTATCGGAACCAAGCTGCGGATTGCGCGGATCCTGTTGAAATTCCGGTCGAGTACCGCGCAAATTGCATCCGTTCGCGGCGATGTCGTTCACGTAACGCGCGGCACGCAAAACGCCGCGATTAAAGGCGCAAGCGTTGGCGAGGGTTCAACGTTAAGAACCACCGGTTCATCATTCGCAACGATCACCCTCGAAAACGGCTCACGCGTTTCCTTACCATCGAACAGCGATCTGAAAATCGTTCGGTTGCGCCGCTATTTAATCGATTCCAGCCTTGATTATGATTTTGAAGTCAGTCGCGGTGCGGCGAAATCCAAAGTCACGCCGATGACCAACGGCAACGACCGTTACGTCGTCAAAACACCCAAAGCCGTCTCCGCCGTTCGCGGAACCGATTTTCAGTCGCGTTATGATGAAGTCGCAGAATCCGATTTTTCTGAAGTGACCGAAGGCGGATTGGCCGTTACTTTGCCCGGCGATACGCAAACCGCCCTGCCAGCGGGCACTGGTCTGGCAGTCAAAGCCGATGGTGCAGTGATTAAGGAAAGCCTGATCGCGCCGGTCGAGTTGCCATCTGCAGGACGACAGCAAAAAGAGACAACCGTAAGTTTCGCACTGGCCGAAGCTGCAAGCCCCAACGGCCTGCGGATCTCGCTGGCGACGGATGCAGGGTTTGTCGAACAAGTTGCCGATGGCGTTTTTACCGGCGCAAACGCAGGGTTTGAAGGCATTGAGGACGGTAATTATTTCGTGCGTTTCCGCGCAGTGTCCGCGTCAGGCATTGAAGGCATGCCCGCCACATATGCTTTTAAGCGCAGGCTAAACAGCGTATCCGCCAGTGGCGGCAAAAACGATTTTGGTTACGCGTTCAAATGGACCGGCCAAGGACGCGGTTTGCTGCGCTATCACTTCCAACTTTTCCAAGGCAAAACCGATGGCGTCGCAATTGTCGATGAAGCCGGATTGGACACAACCGAGATAAGCCTGTCCGATTTGCCCGCAGGTGACTATTACTGGCGCGTTGCTTCAGTTCAATATGTGGACGGCGAAGTTTCAACGAACTGGACGCCGTTTGAAAAGCTTATCGTTTCTGCGCTTTAGTCGGGTGGTCATGCCGTTGCCGGGCGTGCGCAGATGAACCTGCGCCTGCGCCTGATTATCGAATGGTTGGCGATTGCTGTATTGTCGTCGCTGGCGGTTGTTTTGGCGTTGCAATGGCGCGGAACGTCGGCGTTTGATTATCTATTTTACGACCAGCTTAGCGGACTGTCGCGGCCAGAGGCGGATCCAGATATCATCCTTGTCACGATCGATGACCCCAGCTTGCAAGCGCTGGGCAAATGGCCGTGGCCCCGGCAAAATCATGCAGCGTTGCTAACCAAGCTTCAGGCGGCAAAGCCAAACTCTATCTTGCTCGACATCTTGTTGAGTGAACCGAGTATCGAGGCTGACGATTCCGCACTCGCCGCCGCAATGCAGCAAAGCGCGCCTGTTTACATCCCGATGCACTTTGTGTCCCCCGGCAGTGACGGGCGCGATTATGACGTTGTCAAGCCGATCCCAAATGTTGCCAAAGCCGCCGCCGGAATCGGACAAGTCAATGTTGAATTTGACAGCGACGGTGTCGTCCGGCGCGCGATCCTGTGTTTTCCCGATGGTGAAAAGGGCCTGAAATGGCCGCATCTGGCGGAGCTTGTCGCGCGCGTAGATGGCAAACCGTCGCCGTCGTATCGCAGCGGTAAATGCGGCAGTTCCGTCCTGATCCCCTATGCCGCGCGCGGCAGCTTTACCGAAATATCCTATGCCGACTATCTGAATAGCGAAGTGCCCGCCAATTCGATTGCAAACCGTGTCGTTATCATTGGCGCAACAGCGGCGGGCCTTGGTGACTCCTATGCTGTGCCACTGGCCGATGGCGGCTTGTTGTCTGGCGCCGAGATTATGGCCAATATGGTCTCGGCGATTAAGCGCGACAATTTCGTTAAGCCATTGCCGATGGCGGCAACGCTGATCCTTTCGCTGCTTCCCGTGTGGCTATTGCTCCTTGGTTTTTTGCGACTGAGCCCGCGCTGGGCATTGATTGCATCGGTGTCCTCAGTCGTCATCGTCCTGCTCAGCAGTGCATTGTTGCTCGGCGCACAAATCTGGTTCCCGCCCGGCGCAGCAATTCTCGGACTGTTCCTTGTTTATCCACTGTGGGGCTGGCGGCGGTTGCAAGCGATGAGCGACTTTATGGATGCCGAACTCGGCGCGCTTGAAAAGGAAGGTGAAATCGTTCCGGTATCACCCCCAACGCAGCTTGCCGCCGATATGGTCGGCCGGCAAAGCGCGACGCTTGCTGGCGCAATTGATCACATGCGCGATTTGCGGCGGGTGATTGCAGATACACTGGAGCATCTGCCCGATCCGATGTTCGTCACCGATCTGGACGACACAATCACGCTGACTAATCAGCAATTGGATGACCGGGTCGAAAAGGACATCACGGGGCAAACGCTAGCTGTCGCACTCGACGATTTCGTCCTGCCCACACATCGCCGAGCGGTCGATGCCTATCTGGCCAAACGTGCCGAGCGCGGCCAGGCGGAGGAGGACGAATTTGTCCGTTTTGTTTCAAAAGCCGCGCGCACATTTGTATTGCGCGCTGCAAAGATTTTAAGCGATACCAATGAATTGCGTGGCTATATTCACTATTTAGCTGACATCACTGACCTTGCCCGCGCAGAGACAGACCGCGAGGAAGCACTGCAACTATTGTCGCATGATATGCGCGCGCCGCAATCCGCGATCATCGCTATGCTGCCCGACCTGCGCGACAAAGACGCACGCGAACGGATCGAACGCCATGCCCGGCGGACGATGCAGTTGGCGCAGGATTTCGTGCAAATTGCGCGCATGGGTGAAACCGAATTTACCGGGCTCGACCTGTTGCTAGCCGAGCTAGCCCGCGACGTTGCCGACAGCCTGTGGCCGCTGGCAAAGGAGCGTAACATCACCGTCGAAGTCATCGACCATGAAGGCGATGCTTTTGTCTTTGCCGAGGCTGACAGCCTGGCACGCGCGCTAACCAATCTGGTCGATAACGCGATCAAACATAGCCCCGACAATGGGCGCATCATCATTGACGTGGCGCGTGTCGGTGACGGATTGTTGAAGCTATCGGTTGAGGATCAGGGCGCTGGCATTGACGCCGACCTGCTGCCGCAATTGTTTACCCGCTTTGCATCAGGTCGCGAGGGAACTTCGCGTGTCAAAAGTCTAGGGCTTGGCCTCGCGTTCGTGCGCGCCGTGGCAGAGCGGCATAACGGGTCGATAAGTGCCGAGAATAACGCATCGGGCGGCGCACGGTTTACGCTGATATTGCCGGAGTCAGTTGAGGAAACACCTAACGCGGACGTTTGACGGTATAGTTTCCGCGTGGAGCGCCGATGTCTTTTAACGCTGCTTCCACCAACGCCGGAAGCGCCTGCTCAACTGTCAACTTACAGTGAAATTCGGCAGCAATCGATTGATAAAACAACGACCCGTCAGCAATTCGGGTCAGCGTGACGCCCAGCCGATATTCACGCTTTGCGCACCGCTTTTTACCAGAGGTTGGTGCCAGTACCGCCGAGCCGGAATGTAGCGAAAGATCAGCCGGCCTGTCCGATAGCGCGACATGTAGGCTGACGTCCGCAATCTGTGCTGTGCGATATCCCTTTGCCGATAGCGCATCCGCCACCAGTTGTTGCGCCCCCACAGCCGGGCCTAGAACATCAGAGTCAATCAGGAAACTAACCGGCTGCGACTCACCCGTTCCGCGACTATCGACGCGTGTTTCTATCGGGCCGATACATGCCGATACCAATAGAAACAAAGCAGGAAACACTAATCGCATGCGTCAGCCTTAGCAAAGCGCATGATTTCATTCAACCTAACGCGTCAGCACATGATAAAGCACGTACAGCCAACCAAAAAGTCCGTGAATGATGGCCCACAAAACTGACTTATACGACGTGAAACTAATCACGATCGCCAGCGCGCTGCCAAATCCGATGCCGGATTTGATCGCACTATCGCGGATAAAAGCAACGCGTGGCGGAGGCATTACGCAGCTTGCTTGGCGCGATCCGCCAATTCCTGATTAAGCATTTCGGCGAGCAAGAACGCGAGTTCCAGTGATTGCGCGGCATTCAACCGCGGGTCGCAATGCGTATGATAGCGATCAGCCAGACCTTCATCGGTCACCGCAATCGCTCCGCCGGTGCATTCTGTGACATTCTGGCCCGTCATCTCGATATGGATACCGCCGCCGATGCTGCCCTCGGCGCGGTGCACGGCAAAAAAGCCGCGCACTTCAGCCAAAATCCGTTCAAACGGTCGGGTTTTATAACCGCTAGCCGATTTGATGACATTGCCGTGCATCGGGTCGCACGACCAGATGACGGGATGGCCTTCGCGCTGAACCGCACGGACCAGCTTTGGCAATCCGGCCTCCACCTTGTCATGGCCATAGCGCGTAATCAGCGTCATCCGTCCAGCCACACGTGCGGGATTCAACGTATCAAGCATCCGCAACAGTGCGTCCGGCTCAAGGCTTGGGCCGCATTTGATGCCGATGGGGTTACCGATGCCGCGCAGGAATTCAACATGCGCCGATCCTTCAAAGCGGGTACGATCACCAATCCACAGCATGTGCGCCGATGTGTCATACCAAGCCCCGGTCAGCGAATCCTGCCGCGTCAGTGCTTGCTCATAGGGCAGTAACAGCGCCTCGTGGCTGGTGTAGAAACTGGTGCCTTTAATCTGCGGCACAGTTTCTGGCGTCACGCCGCACGCCTCCATAAAGGCCAATGCCTCACCGATGCGGTCAGCCACATCTTTGAACTTTTTCGCCCAAGGCGAACGTCCCATGTAATCGAGGGTCCAAGCGTGCACCTGATGCAGGTTAGCATAGCCGCCGCTGCTGAATGCGCGCAGCAAGTTCAGCGTCGAGGCCGCTTGGCTGTAAGCACGAACCATCCGCGCCGGATCTGGCTCTCGTGCCGCTGCTTCAAACGCGATGTCGTTAATAATGTCGCCGCGATAGCTGGGCAGTGTCACGTCGCCGATGGTTTCGGTATCGCCCGAACGCGGCTTGGCAAATTGCCCTGCCATCCGGCCCAGTTTAACCACTGGCAACTTGCTGGCAAAAGTCATCACCACTGCCATTTGCAATAGCACACGGAACGTATCGCGGATATTATTGGGGTGGAATTCGGCAAAGCTTTCGGCGCAATCGCCGCCCTGAAGCAGGAACGCTTTGCCCGCAACAACGTCGGCCAGCTCAGCTGTCAGGCTGCGCGCTTCGCCCGCAAAAACCAGTGGCGGATAGTTGCGCAGCGTATCTTCGGTCGCGGCAAGCGCGGCTGCGTCGTTATAGGTTGGCATCTGCAATCCTGTATGGGTGCGCCAGCTGTCGGGCGTCCAATGTGCCGCCATGAACTTCACTCCAATTGATTCGTTTAACGCTTTGCTCTCTAGGCGTGTGGTCCCCGCGCAAGCAAGCAAAACGGCCTGTGAGGGACGATAGCCAAGGTTTGTTGCACCGCATTTAAGAATTTACAAACGTCGTTTTGGAAAAGCCACGTTAAATCAATGCAACGGCGACGTCCCATGCTGGAACAGGGCCGAATTAGTTCACACGCACGCAACAAAAATACCCTATAGCCGACTCGCGTTCGTAGGGGGCGCGCTGGGCAAAGATTTTGATGTATCATCATCCATTAGATAATCAGGACAAAGATAAGCGCCGCAAGGTCGCTAAGCCAAAGCGCCGTCGAAATTTTGGTCTTCGCGAAATCTTGCTTGTTATCATCGCCTTTGCTTTGCTTGCGTTGCTTCCGACCAGCGCGCAATTCGGCAATGATTCCCCCGTTGAGGTAAAAGACGGCCTTGGCGCGATGGAGCGTCCCGAGGAGAATTTTGCCGGATCGGCGTTCTATTTTCTTGACCCCAGCGATACCGGATCGGCGTCGAGCCGAGCCGATGGCGCACCAACTGACGATATGCTCGCCAGCCTGCAAGTGGATGGCAAGCTGACCAGCGATGCGTTCATCACCAACACAGGCGGCGCACAGCCATTCATTCTTAAAACAGGTACCGCCAACTTCTCGCGCGCACTGAAATGCTTGTCCGACGCGATCTATTACGAGGCAGCGAACGAGCCTGACGATGGCCAACGCGCGGTGGCACAGGTTATCATCAACCGGATGCAGCATCCGACCTATCCAAACAGTGTCTGCGGCGTAATTTATCAGGGTTCCGAACGCCAAACAGGTTGCCAGTTCAGCTATAGCTGCGACGGATCAATGGCCCGGACCCCTGCCCGCCCCGCCTATATCCGCGCGCAACGTGTTGCGATGGCCGCGATATCGGGCTCGGTCTATGCGCCTGTGGGCATGGCGACGCATTATCACGCGACGTATGTGTATCCCTATTGGGCGCCTAGCCTGAACTATCTAGGCACCATCGGCGCACACCGGTTTTACAGCTGGACCGGCAGTGCAGGACGCCCGAATGCGTTCTTTAGCCGCCATAACAATGCCGAGCCGTTCCCGGGGCCAAAACCGCGCGCTTGGACACCCAGCCTGTCGCCGGTCCTTGATCCAATCCAGCTGCAAAAGCAATATGAGCGTGAATACGCCGCGATGCGTGAAAAGGCCGAGCGTGAGGCTGTGACTGCGGCACGGGACAGCTATCAGCCAGCAGCATCGCAAGATTTTAGTGCGCAACGTCCGATTTCTGCGCCAAAATATACCCCGCCAAGCTATTCTCGCGAGGCGCAAGCGCAAGGCGGCGAAGCCCGCTATCGCGGCGGTAACCTGCCGACCGATTCAAACATAAAGCCCGAGTTTCAAACAAGCGGCAGCTGGAAAACGCAACCTTCGGGCGGGTGAGTATCTAAAGTTCGGTCCCGGCCTGCCGTATCTCCTGACAGCAAGGAGGCGCGCAATGTATCAATTCGATGGGATGATTGACGGCGCGCGCGCGGTGCCTGAAACCGCATCGCCGCTGATCGCGGGTAATAGCGTCTCGGCGCAATCTTTGCGGCAGCTATTGGCATTGGCCGCCAGTTCCGCTGATCCGGTTCTGATTACCGGCCCTGTCGGCGCTGGCAAGCATACGTTGGCTACAGTGATCCATGCGCATTCGCCGCGGTCGACTTGCCCGTTTATTAAGGCATCAGGCAGTTCCTTTGATACCGATCAACTCTCTGCACAGTGGAAGGGTACATATTATCTGCGCAACGTTCAGTCACTGCCAGTCCCTGCGCAACACCGCCTGCTGACATGGCTCGACAGCGATAAAGCCAAAGACGTTAAGCTGCTCGCCAGTTCGGATGGCCGCGACGATGGCGACCGGATTATCGCGCCGCTGCGCATCCGCTTGCACCGGCTGCGTGTCCCCTGCCCCGCGCTGATCCAACGACGCGGTGATGTCGCTGTAATCTTGCAGCGTTTATGGGTGCAAGATTGCGACCATGTGCCGCCGATCCTTGATCGCGATGCTTGGGACGTTTTGCTTAACGACACATGGGCCGGCAATTATCGGGCGTTGTGTGAGTTTGCGACCAAAACGCTTCGCCTGTTTGGTGGGCGAACTGTCTCTGCCGACCAGATCCGCAGGCTATTGGGCGGCCGCAGCGAAACACAGCTTAAAACCAAGAATTTCGACCTGAAACACCATCTGGCGCAGGAAGAAAAGCTGTTCCTGATCGAGGCACTGTTGCGCAGCAACGGCGTAGTTGCAGCTGCGGCGGGCTTAGCCGGGCTGCAACGCACAACCTTTATCGCCAAAATGAAGCGGCATGGTCTGGCGCGGATTTAGGGCGCAAAACCCATTTACTCAGCCGCCACCAGCGCAGCTAACCCATCATTTGCCGCGGCGACTGGCGGATTGGAAAACACGATTACGCCGTCATCGACCGCGTCCTTGGTCAGGATCTTTTTCTCCGCCTTGTAATCCTGCAACACTCGCCACGGATGCCTGTCACCGTTCGCCGGTAGAGCGTCGATTGACCGCGCGAAATAGCCCGATGAAAAATCGCTGACAAAGGGCAGTCGCGGCATGTTGGTGTCGCCCAGTTTTGGATTGGCGATCGTCGCGCCTTTGGCATCCATTGTTTTTAGCAATCGGCAGACATAGTCTGCAACGATGTCCGTCTTCAACGTCCAGCTGGCGTTGATATAGCCAAACACGCTGGCCAAATTCGGCATGTCGCTAAACATCACGCCTTTATAGTTGAAATGGTCACTCAGCTTGGTCGGCTTGCCATCGATGCTAAGCGCTGTTTTACCAAGCGTCACAAGGTTCAGCCCGGTCGCGGTGACAATGATGTCCGCATCCAGCTCCGCACCTGACTTCAGCTTGATGCCCGTCGCGGTGAAACGGTCGATATGGTCCGTCACAATCTCTGCGCTGCCATCCGAAATTGCCTTAAACATATCGCTATCGGGGATCAGGCACATGCGCTGTTCCCACGGGCCGTAAGGCGGCGTGAAGTGCGTATCAATGTCAACCGAGGCAGGCAGTTCCTTGCGCGCCATGCCAAGCAATGTTTCCGCAACCTTTGCCGGTTGTGATCGTGCGCGGCGATACACCAGCCGCTGCCACCAGATATTCTTAAACCGCGTCAACGCATACGCCGTTTTTTCTGGCAGGAATTTGCGTACCGTTTTGGAAAACGGGTCAATCGCGGGTTGCGAGACCATCCATGTCGGCGTGCGTTGCAGCATCGTGACCTTGGCCGCCTGCCGCGCCATCACCGGTACGATGGTAACTGCGGTCGCACCTGAACCGATGACGACGACTTTCTTGCCAGCATAATCCAGTTGCTTTGGCCAATGTTGCGGGTGCAAAATTTGTCCCGCAAAATCCGCCTCGCCGGGAAATTCAGGGCGATAGCCTTTGTCGTAATCATAATAGCCTGCGCACATGAAAACGAAATTGGCGGTGTAGACATGCGTTTCGCCGCTATCTTCATGCTGGGCGGTGACTGTCCAGCGCGCAGTCGCGTTTGACCAATCGGCGGACAACACACGGTGGCGAAACTTCACCTTTGGCGTAATCGAATACTCCGCCGCCGTCTCGCGCACATAGTCCCAAATCGAGGGGCCATCAGCGATGGTTTTTTCATGCAGCCACGGCTTAAACCGATAGCCCAGCGTGTGCATATCGCTGTCCGAACGGATGCCGGGATAGCGGAACAAATCCCACGTCCCGCCCATATCGGCGCGCTGTTCAAGGATCGCATAGCTTTTGTTTGGACACTGCATCGTCAAATGCGCCGCAGCGCCAATGCCAGAAAGCCCAGCGCCAACAATCAGCACATCGAAATCGGTGTCTGCCTGATGATTTGCCATATGCTTGCTCTCCTGTGCCGCTTTAACTGTTCGATTAAAGCCAGCTTACTAACATAGTTGCAAATTGCAACGCAGGTATTTGTAACCGGCGGTGGCGAACGCGCGAATAGGATGCGAAAGGGTTTCGCTTATGAAAATGCTCGCATCGCTTTGCGCCATAATCCCGCTGCTAAGCCTTAGCAGCTGCGACCAACCGGCGGCCCGCGCCGCACCCGATAAAACAGCGGGAAGCACAGGCACAGTCGTTGTTGAGCTGTATCAAAGCCAGGGCTGTTCGTCTTGCCCACCCGCAAACGCGGCGCTGAATGCCATCGCTGACCGCAGCGACGTGATCGCGCTCAGCTTTGCTGTGACTTATTGGGACCGGCTGGGTTGGAAAGACACTTTTGCCGACGCGGCCTTTACCAACCGGCAATACGCCTATTCCGCCGCGCTGAAAAACGACAGCGTCTACACCCCGCAAGTCGTGCTCAACGGAAAAACAGCCATCGTCGGCAATGGCCAAGGCGAGCTTGACCGTGCCGTTGCGGTGGCCGCGCGGCTTGGCAGATCGCCAGTGGTCACTGCTGATAATGGCTCTGTCACTATCGGCGCGGGCAAAGGCAGCGCCGACATCTTGCTGATTCACTATGACCCGCGCAGCCAGCTTGTTTCGATCCGCGCGGGAGAAAATGGCGGGCGCAAACTGCCGCACAAAAACATCGTCCGGCAGCTGACAACGCTCGGCAGTTGGAGCGGCAAAGCGGTGAGTTTCAAACTGCCAGCAAAGCGCGATGCAGCGTGGCAGTCGGTGGTGATAGTGCAGACGAAGAAAACCGGACCGATATTGGCCGCGCAAAGGATTTAGGTTTTTGCCATAAAGGCAAAGCCATCGGGGACGCGGTATTGGTTGGTTTACGCTGACACCGTATTCGGCGCTCCGGTCAAACGCTGAAAAAGAGAAAGCGCACCAATTTGCGAAGGCGGTGCTTGGATAATTTAGTGCACTGTCACCGTAATGCTAGTGTACTGTCACCGTAATGCCTAGACCCTGCAACGACTGCCCATACAGCCTTGCGTCAATTGTGTTTTTAGAAGCATCGCCACCATCGTATTCGATAAGCAAATCATTAGCCGCCACACTACCTCCGCCATTCCATTGCTTGTAGATAGCGTTGGAACGAGGCAGGCGTGAGTCGAAAACTTACCTATGCGAAGGAGATAATCGCCACAACAATACATTTAGTTTCTTGAAGTGAATAGTTAGCAGTAGTTAATCACCCACTCGCTTTAATCATATCCTCAACCGTCACAAACTTCTCGCGTGGCGCGCCATCTCTTGCCCGCGCGGCCTCGGCTTCTTCGATCTTTTTCCAGTCGCTGTATTTGACGACTTGGACACCGCGCTGGTCAAGTAACGCGTCAAGGCCAAGGCGGCCTTCTTTACCGCCGCCCTCCCTAATATCCGCCGCAATCAAATCCACTATCGCAAAGCCATCGGGCTTGTTCGTGCCAATCGTTCCTGTCGGTCCGCGCCGTGCCCAGCCGACGCAATATAGTCCGGGCAATATCCGCCCGTCGTTGCTGGCAAAGCGGCCCCGGCCATGTTCATAGGGGACGCCTTCGATGGGCGGCGTTTGATAGCCAATGCAAGCGACGACCATGCTGGCGGGGATCGTGTAAGTCTCCCCCGTGGCGATGCTTTTCAGGTTTTCGTCCAACCGCGTGCGTTCAATCACCACGCGTTCGACTTTGCCATCGCCTTCGATCCGCACAGGCGCTGCGAAGAAATCAAATTCGATGCGGATGTCTTTATCGGCGTGGATGGCCTCGGGGATCGACGCGAACGCGCGCAGGTGCGTCACCGATTTGCGCATGCCGGGTTCAAGCAACGCGTCCGCCTGTAGCTCTGGTAAATCGCCGCGCTCGACCACTGGCGTTGCACGTGCCAAATGGCCCAGCTCACCCAGCTCCTTTGGTGTCATGGCGATCTGGTGCGGGCCGCGCCGGCCTAGGATCGTGACACTCTCGGTCTTTGCCTCCTCCAACGCGTCAAGCGCGTGGGCGACAATGTCAGAGCCAGCAAATTCGGCGCGCGTTTTTGAACAAATCCGTGCGACATCCAGCGCGACATTGCCGTTGCCAATGACAACGATGTGCTTTCCATCAAAGGGCGGGTTCAATTCGGCAAAATCGGGGTGGCCATTATACCAGCCAACAAACGCGGCACTGCCGTACACGCCGGGCAGATTGTCGCCATCAATGCCAAGCGCGCGATCACTGGGCGCGCCTGTCGCCAGCACCACCGCATCATACAGCCCGGTCAGCTCATGTATCGTGACATCGGCCCCCACCGTCACATTGCCAACAAAGCGGACATTGTCGGACATGGCCGTGGCTTCATAGCGCCGCGACACGGCTTTGATCGATTGATGATCGGGCGCAACACCGAACCGGATCAGACCAAACGGTACCGGCAGCCGGTCGATGATATCAACACGAACGCCGTCGCCAAACGCTTTTTGCGCAGCCTCTGCGGTATAATAGCCCGCAGGCCCCGACCCGATAATCGCGATATGCCGCAAGCGCCGTCTCCCCTTGGCTTTACGTGTTACGCTATGCTTTTATTGACTATAGGCCGCCTTGCAATGCTTTTGATTTAGACGAAGAATATCAAGCCACGCGTTCATATACAGCGATGCGGGCAACGACGCGGGATATGTCGGGCGTTATATCACTTTGCGCAAAAGGCGGCGCCAGTGTTTATGGCTACGCGCATCCTGACGAGAGAGTTCTGCGCGAGAGCGCAGTTCCATCACCAGGCTATCGCCGTATCTACGCTTCAGCCGATCAAGCTCGGCGGCATCCGCTGCTTTCCGGTCCCGCGATTCAAACAGACTAGCCAGCATTATATTACCCAATCACATTATCATTCAAACAATGGCCGCAATTGATCGCCTGAACACCGCGGACCAAATGCGGTTCCAGCGGCGGTAAATCCGGCGAGCATTGTCAGCTCGACCACATAAACTGCGACCCGCATGCGTTGTTCCGCACATTTGTTAGATCGGTAATTTTGCACATTCATGTCAAAGTGCACAACAACCACGCTCGTGCCATTCCCCTGATAATTATTTGCGGCGCGATGAAACAATATCCGATCGATCATCGTTTCCACGGCATCGCTCTACTCAGAGCCTAGCCATTGAAGGTTGTATCTCCCATGACAAACACAAACATTTCCAACGCTTTCGGGCGCAATCAAACGCTCGCGCGCCTCGCTATCGGCTCTGCCTTGACAGGAACATTGGCGATCATGCTGGTCGTGATGCCAAGCCCCGTTGCCGCTGCGGACGAATGTGGTGTTGCGCCATTGACACCCGGTACAGTCACCTGCACGCCAGCTGGCAACCCCTATCCCAACGGTATTTCCTATATCGCACCGCCAGCCGATCTGACCATCGTTTTGCAAGACGGCGTGCGCGTTGACACCAGCGGATCGTTGAACATCGGGCTGCTGGCCGTTGGTGACAGTGCATTGACCGTCAATGGCGCTACAAACACGTTGATCACAACGACCGACAACGGTGCATTTGGCGCCTTGGTTGCGAACAACACCGATCCTTTGTCAGTAACGCTGGATCGTATCGTGACCAGCGGCGCGAACGCAACAGGCGTTCTGGCAAGCTCGTCCGAAGGTGCAGTCACCGTCAATACTAACAACATTACAACATCGGGCCTGCGCGCCGAAGGGATCAGCGCAAGCACCGATACCAGCGCGATTACTGTCCGTTCGGGCGCAATCACCACGGGCGGCATTGATGCCACCGGGATTAACGCGAACAGCGATTTTGGCGATATTGCCATCACATCGAACAGCATCCGTACAACCGGCGACGGTTCGGGCGGCTTTTTCAACACGGGTGCAACCGGCATCTTGGCGCAGACAGGCGGCATTGGCCGCGTGACTGTGAACTCCACCGCGATCACGACAACGGGCACAAACGCCACCGGCATCCGTGCAGTGAACAACACCGGCGCATTGTCAGTGACATCGGGCACGATTGCGACCAGCGGAGTGAACTCCGACGCGATCAACGTAAGGTCGGCGGGAACAGCTACAGTCAACACCGGCGCGATTACGACAACTGGCGCGAATGCCAACGGTGTTGTCGCAACGGGCGCGACCGGCGCGAATGTGACGTTTACATCGATCAGCACAACCGGCGCGAACGCCAATGGCGTGTTGGTTCCTGCCGGCGTGATGTTCTTTGGCCCGGCGGCCTCTGCAACAGCTAACGTAAACGGCGGCAGCGTCAGCACGGTTGGCGCAACGTCCGATGGTGTGCGCGCAATTGCTGGCACAGGAACGTCGGCAGTCAACGTGACAGGCAATGTCTCAACCCAAGGCGCCAACAGCCGCGGCATCTTTGCCAGCGGCCCTGCTGGAGCGATTGTCACTAACGGCGGGACAGTGTCGACCACTGGTGTTACCTCAAACGGTGTTGAAGCATCAAGCACCACTGGCCCGGTTGTCGTCACCGTCAATAATGTCAGCACAACCGGCAACGGTTCGCGCGCTGTCGTGGCGACGGCAACGGCTGGTGCTGCAACAGTCAACGTCAACGGTGCATTGCGCACCACCGGCACGACTGCTGATGTCTTGACCGTAAACAGCGGCACCAACGGCACCGTCAATGTCGGCGCAACGGGAAGCTTTGCCGCAACGCAGGGCAATTTCATCACGCTGAATTCCACCGGAACCAGCACGCTGAACAACGCTGGAACCATCGGCAACAATCTGGGCGGTTTCGCGTTGGTTGCAACCGGCGGCCCGATCACCATCAACAACAGCGGCAACCTTAGCTCTGACGTTGTGCTGACCGCAGGTGCAGATCGTTTGAACAACACCGGCACCTTCACCGTCGGGGTTAATCCCGATTTCGGTGCAGGGGTTGATGTGTTCAACAACAGCGGTACGATTTTGGTCGGCAGCGGCGCGACCGCCATCGTCTCACCCGTGTTCGTTGGTCTGGAATCGACGATCAACAGCGGCCTTATCGACCTGCGCAATGGCCGCGTGGGTGACACGCTGACTTTGCCCGGCACTTATGTCGGATCAAACGGCACGCTGGGTCTCGACATCCAGTTTGGTTCGACAGTCGCAGACCAGCTGATCATCGGCGGCGCAGCGACTGGTACAACGACAGTTGCGCTTAACCAGCTGGGCACAGCGCCTGCGTTCAATTCCGGCACTGTCCTTGTCCGCACCGGCGCTGGATCGGATGCGAATGCGTTTGACCTTGCAGGCGGCGCATTGGATGCAGGCTTTGTCCGTTACGAAGTTGTGTTCAACAATGCTGACAACACGTTCCTGTTGACAGGCGCGCCAAGCGACGCTGCGTTCCGCACGCTGAACTATGTCGAAGGCATCCGCAACATCTGGCTCAAATCGGCGGATGCGGTGTCGGGACAATTGCGCGCACGCCGCGATGCATTGTGGTCACAAGGTGGCGGCGAACCCGCTGGCCGGATGTGGTTGCAAATGCACGGCTCGACCGAAACCCGGTCAGGCTTCCGCGATTTCAACGCGTTCGGCCAATCGCGCAACGTCAACACTGGCTTTAAGCAAGACTATTTCGGTGGCCAGGCCGGCCTCGATATTAGCGGCGGCAGCGGTGAGCGCGGCGGCTTTGCCTTTGGCGTGACCGGTGGCTATATCAGCTCGTCGATGAATTTCGGACGCTCGCCCGATCGCCTGCGTTTTGATGTTGCCAATGCCGGTGCCTATGCCAGCTATTCGTCGGGCAATTTCTTCCTGAACGCACTTGGCAAATATGATTTCTATTGGGCCGAGGCGAACGCCGCCAGTGCCAATTTCCAACAGGATTTCAAAGGCGGCGTCTATGGCGTGCGCGGTGAAGCCGGTATCCGGTTGGGCGACGATGGCTTTTTCATCGAGCCTGCGGCCAGCATCTCGTACGTAAAGAATGATTTCGACCAGCTGCGCCCACTTGGCACGACTGTTGATTTTGACGCAGACGATGGCCTGCGCGGACGTGCCGGTGGCCGCATCGGCGGTGAATTTAATATGGGCGGAGCCGTGATGGCAGTCTATGCGGGTGCAAATTACATCCACGAGTTCAAGGGCCAAGACAATGTGACCTTTAGTGGTGGCGGCCAGAACCTGGCATTCACCAACAACCGTCTGCGGGATTATGGCGAAGCCGTCTTTGGCGTCACCATCGCGCAAACACAAGGCATCAGCGGCTTTATCGAAGGCAACTACATCCGCACATTCAGCAGCCCGGACGCTAACCGCGGCATCCAAGGCGCCGGTGGTCGCGCAGGCATCCGCTTTAAGTTCTAATCCGAGATAGGATTACCCGCTAAAAACAGCGACCTAACGGGCACCGCAGGCAAAAGCTTGCGGTGCCCCTTTTTTTGCGCGCCCCCCCTTCCGCGCAAACACCGCGCAACCGAAACTGCTGTTCTACACCCCTCAACATGCGATAAATGCTCCGCCTTTTCACCCAAACGAAGAGGCCGACATGACGCAAGAGATACTCCCTCCCCTCTCCTCCTCCGCTAGAGCTTCGGCGGACAAGCCCGCCTCCGAGCCGGCCCCCGAACTTGCCCTCGACCCCGACAATCTCCCCCCCATCCTCCGCTTCGCCCCCGTGCCGCGCAATGGAAAGCCGTGGATGGGCATCACTCCAAAACGGCAAGCCACCTTCATCGCGCATCTGGCGGGCAGCGGCAGTGTAACAATGGCGGCCAAATCCATCGGCGTATCCACCAGCGCGCTGTACCAGTTGCGCAAAGCCGAAGGCGCGCACAGCTTTGCCGCTGTATGGGAGGTTGCCATCGACATGGGCGCGCGCCGCGTGCTCGACACGTTGATGGACCACGCCATCCACGGCATCCCCGAAACATTGTCAAAGGACGGCCAGGTCATATTGGAGCGCCGCAAATAAAATACGCGCGCGATGATGTGGATCGTTCAGCAACGCTTCCCCGAGATCTATGGCGGCAATCTGAACGCGCTGTCCGCTGCACCAAACAGCATGCCCCATGGCCTGAAAAAGTTGAAAGACGCGTGGCGGGAGGAATGGCAAAAGGAATGGGAAGCCAAACATAGCGGCCGCGCCACCGAGGAGGAAACCAACGCCGCGCTGCTGGTCCGCCTAAAAATCGTGCACAAACGCATCCAGCACGAAGCATACGTCCCCTGGATGGACGACCCCGAAAAGCGCGCCGCATGCGAAGTGCTGTATGGCGCGCAAGACTGGGACGCAATCCGCGAAGCATCGGAGCGAGCCGCCCGCAACGGCGCGTTCTCGCCAGAGCAGCTGGAGCGGATGGGGTTTAAGGGGACGGGGTGATTTTGAGAGTTAATTTCGCCTATCACCGTAATTTTGTCACTGTAATTCCATAGGCTACGATCCCGCTCCATAGAAATCGGGCTGGTCGCGGACGCTGGAAAGTTTCCCAAAGCCGTATGCCACTCGGAGGAATGCTAAAAAAGTCCACAAGAACAGACTAAACCAGCCTAGTACGATTAGGAACAGGAGCGATTTATGATCTGAAAGCGCGGGATTGGTAATCGTAAGAGGAAGGGAAGTGACTGTAAGCGCGAAACCACCAATGTTCGCTCGCTTAACGTATCCAAGGAAACGTCGCATCGCCAGTTTCTCGCGAATTTCCTGCACGAATCCGTCATTCTTGCCAACTACAAACCCATAAACGCCGAAAGCGAAACCTGTTTGGATGGCAGACCAGTTGAATACCGCACCGTAGAGACTGGAAACTTGCCAACCATTTTCGATTTCAAATTTTTCGATAATTGACGGCGCGAAAAAGTAGATCACTACTGCAAAACCTGCAGACAGAACGAGCGGCGCAAATTGCTCTACCAGTAATCCTAGACTCTTGCTTCGTCGCTGAACCTTTTCACCCATGGGCATCTAGCCTTTGCCGAACAAATGCCGATGTTGCGGCAAATACATCGTTGGGCGCGTCGCTGTGTGGATTTATCTCGCCTTTCTCTGAAAGTAGGCTTTCCAAAAGGTTAATGTCTTCATTTTTCAGACCCTCACCAGCATCAGGGGTAACAGAAATCGCGCGAACGTCTTCACCATGCCCGGCCATAGCAAGAAAACTCTGAATCATCGCTTTCGCCTTTGCTCCCAACTGACCTTTGCTATGCCCCATACTGAGTTCAACAGTTACAACCGGTGCTTCATATGCGTCTCCCAGCGACTGGATGGCGGCACCAGCCGCGGCAGACTCATCGTCAAGGCCGTCAAGATTTTGAGGGCGTGCCAACTTAACTCGGAGCTTGCGAAGGGGTTGAGCTTGAAATCGTGCTAATGCCGCTGCGTCCAAAACCGGTTCGATCGTAAATTGACCGGCATGGTGCATTTGCATGAGATAGTCGTTAAAACGCCCTGGAGACACTACTCTAGTGTCGTAATGTATCGCCAAAGTATGGTCAGCTTCTCGAAAACAAAACGCGATGCCATCACCGATGGGAACATCTACGCCCAGAGCCCTCGTGCCATCAGGATGGACCTCGCAAGGAAGGTCAGTATCGCGTACCCTCATCATTTCACCCGACAAATATCCCGGTGCGAGAGCTAATCGCTCTAAACGACACACGAAACCGCCCGTCAACTGTCGCTCTCGGACCGATGGCTCTCCAAGTTCAAAAATAGTCTGAAGCGTCGTTCGCAAGCTGGCACCCTGAGGTGAGACTTTTCCGACGGTGTAAAATCGAACTGTGATTGCTTTTGCCATGCCACCCCTCCGCGTAAGAAATAAAGGCTAATCCTCTTTTTCTCAAAGAGTCAAATAACCGTCGAAATGACATAGTATAGAATAGTGATAGCATAAAGCGAATTACTGTGAAATTGCGATGACAGTGCGGTTGTAATTACAGTGGCGGTGCACTTAATTCAATCCTATATATACTGCTGCTTCTCAATCTTTGGCCGCGCGCAACTCCTCAGCAGGGATGCGGATCGGCTTGCCATCGCGTACGAGCACGATACCAGTATCGGTTTGAATCGCAATCTTTCGCGCTAACGCAGCTGCCCGCTTCATGGCAGCAAGTGAACCGCGCAAAACCGGATCAGTCGCTTTTGAAAGATCAAAACTTCTCATGGCTTTTGTCCCCACTCAACAAAGACAGGCTCAGCCCCTGTGTTATCATAGTGCGCCCAATAGTCCACAGCGCCCAGATAATGCTGCCGGAAATTTTGAAGACCGGCGGCAAAGCGGCGGCGTATGACGTTTTCGGGAATGTCATGCCCGCCCTGCTCCACTCGCTCCGCCACGCGTGCGATAGCCGTTTCGGCGTTGGGCAGGCTGAGGAAATACAGGCTGACCTGATAGCCCTGCGCACGCCATTGTTCGATATGCTTCAGATAGCTTAATCCCGAAAGCGTCGTTTCAAATGCAAAACTATCACTCCGCTGCGCGCAATGCGCGATTTCCGCCAGCATCAACCGGCCCGCGCGGATCGCAGCAGTTTCGGGCGCGAATGCGGCGAGGCCCGCTGCGATCGCATCGGCGTTGATAAAGCGGGTCAGCTTAGCTTCCTTCGGAAGAAACGACTGCGCAAACGTCGTCTTTCCTGCGCCATTGGGACCGGCGATGATGATGATCCGTTTCATGCTTCAGCGATAACCCTTCGACAGGCTCAGAGCGAACGGAATTATGTTACTCTTCGCCCATCCGCAACGCCGCAATAAACGCCTCCTGCGGGATACTCACATTGCCATACTCCCGCATCCGCGCTTTGCCCTTTTTCTGCTTCTCCAACAGCTTCTTCTTACGCGAGATGTCGCCACCATAACACTTTGCCGTCACGTCCTTGCGCATTGCTGCTATCGTTTCGCGGGCGATCACTTTGCCGCCGATCGCGGCCTGGATGGGGATTTTGAACAGGTGGCGGGGAATTAGGTCTTTTAGGCGTTCGCACATGCCGCGGCCTCTGGCCTCTGCGGTGCCGCGGTGGACGATCATGCTTAGCGCGTCGACCGCGTCGCCGTTGACCAAGATGGTCATCTTGACAAGGTCGCCTTCGCGGTGGCCGATCTGGTGGTAATCAAAGCTGGCATAGCCGCGCGATATGCTTTTTAGCCGGTCATAGAAATCGAACACCACTTCGTTGAGCGGCAGGTCATAGACGATCTGCGCGCGTCCGCCGACATAGGTCAGCTGTTTCTGCACGCCGCGCCGGTCTTGGCATAGCTTCAATATGCTGCCCAGATATTCGTCGGGGCAATAAATGGTCGCCTCGATCCACGGCTCCTGAATTTCCGCGATCCGGTTAATATCGGGCATGTCAGCGGGGTTGTGCAGCTCCATCTCGCACGCGTCTTCGGTTTTGCTGCGGCTAAGTTGCAGTTTATAGACCACAGACGGCGCAGTCGTGATCAGGTCTAGGTCGAACTCGCGGGTCAAGCGTTCCTGGATAATTTCCAGATGGAGGAGGCCAAGGAAACCGCAGCGGAAGCCAAAGCCCAATGCGGCGCTGCTTTCGGTTTCGAACGAGAAGGATGCGTCGTTAAGGCGAAGCTTGCTGATGCTTTCGCGCAGTTTTTCAAAGTCGGCGGCATCGGTGGGGAACAGGCCGCAGAAGACGACGGGCTGCACTTCCTTGAAGCCGGGCAATGCCTGCGCAGCGGGGCGTTTGGCGTCGGTGATGGTGTCACCCACGCGGGTTTGTGCGACTTCCTTGATCTGCGCGGTGATGATGCCGACTTCGCCTGCCGCGATTTCGGTGAGGATTTCAAGCTTTGGCCGCATACAGCCGACGCGGTCCACCAAATGTTTAGTCCCTGCGGCCATGAACTGAATTTCCTGGCCTTTCTTTATGACGCCGTCGATGACGCGGATCAGGATGACGACGCCGAGATAGGGGTCGTACCAGCTGTCGACGAGCATGGCTTTGAGCGGCGCGGCGCGGTCCCCCGATGGCGGGGGGATGCGGGTGATGATGGATTCGAGCACTTCGGCGATGCCGATGCCGGATTTGGCGCTGGTCAGGACGGCGTTGTCCGCGGGTAGCCCGATGATTTCTTCGATTTCGGCTTTGACTTTGTCAACATCGGCAGCGGGCAGATCGATTTTGTTAATGACGGGGACGATTTCGTGGTCATGCTCGATCGATTGATAAACGTTGGCGAGCGTTTGGGCCTCAACCCCTTGCGCGGCATCGACCACAAGCAATGCGCCTTCGCATGCGGCAAGGCTGCGCGAGACTTCATAGGCGAAATCGACATGGCCTGGCGTATCCATCAGGTTCAATTCGTAAGTGACGCCGTCGTTCGCGGTATAGTCGAGGCGGACGGTCTGCGCCTTGATCGTGATCCCGCGTTCTTTCTCAATATCCATGTTATCAAGGACTTGCGCCGACATTTCGCGTTCGGAGAGGCCGCCAGTGTGTTGGATCAGCCGGTCAGCAAGCGTCGACTTGCCATGGTCAATATGCGCGATAATCGAGAAATTTCGGATCAATTCTAAGGGCGTAGACATTTTTCAAAAGCACATTTCGAGATCGAACGGAGCACCATAGCTCGCAGGTTGCGATGCCCCTAGCAGTGCGCCGCTATCGCAGCAAGCGCGGCACTAAACCGTATATCGCCCTGCCCCCGGATTGGCGCGTAGGCCACGCCGCGATTGTCGAGTTCAGCTTTGCACAGGGCAAAGAAATGGCGGCGTTGTTCTGGGGCGGCGTAGACGCGTAGGCCATCGTTGACAAATGGCAGGTCGATGTCGAGCAGGAGGTATAGGTCCGCGTAGCCGGTGAAGGTGTCAAAATAGGCGTCGCGCTTTCCAAACATCATTTCGGCCCACACGGCGGTTATCAACGGGTCGGTGTCGAACAATACGCGGTCGCCTTTGCGCGCGGCGGCGGCGCGGTTCATCGCGTCTTGCGTTTCGGCGATGTGGACTAGCTCGGCCATGCCGATGTCGGTGCCGTGCCCCTCGCAATAGGCGCGGCCATATTCGGGGACGACTTCGCAACCAAAATGCGCCGCAAGACGCGTTGCGAGTGTGGACTTGCCGGTGCTTTCTGGGCCGTGGAGGCAGATGCGTTTGGTCATGATTTCGCGCGTAGCGCCTTTTTCGTTTAACGCGAAGAGCGCTAAGATTTTTAAGAGGGCCGTTTATTATTAAGACCGTTGAGAACGATCTGATGCTGTTCTATTTAGTGACAGAGCAGAGACAAATCTCCTGACATCTTAAAAATCTTGGCGCACTTTGCGTTAAACAAATTTCTGAGAACGCCCCGCTTTTCGCCATTGCAAAAGGCCTGCGGCAGCAAGCACAAGAAATAGCGCGTACAGCCCTGCGGTGAGGTTAAGGTCCTTCACGATATATAATGGGATCGAAGCAGCATTCACCGCAATCCACCACCACCAATTTTCCAGATACCGCCTTGTCATCAAAATCTGCCCGGCGACAGACAGCATCGCGACGCTCGCGTCCCAAAACGGGTAGCTGGCATCGGTATAGTTGCTCATCACGAAGCCCCAGCCGATGGTAGCAATCGCGGAACCGGCGATCCATGCGATTAGTCCCTCGGTCCCCAATCGCTGGACAACAACCTCGCCCGTCTCCGTCTTATTCCGGCTCCAACTCCACCAGCCGTAAAGATTTACCACGACGAAAAAGATTTGCAGCCCAGCATCGCTATACAATTTCGCATCGCGGAAGATGAAGAAATACAACGTCACCATCGCGATCCCGAACGGATAATTCCACACCGACCGGCGGATAATCAGCAAGATGTTGGCAATGCCCAGCAGCACCGCGACGATTTCGATTGGGCTCATATTACCGGCGGGCATAGCGAGCGTGTGGCGCGTGTGCAATCGCAGCATGACAGCCGCGAACTCCTCTGCTAGGCGCGCCACCATCATGCTCAACGTAAACGGTATCACAGTGCGCCTAGGCGGTCGCGTTATCCTTGACCGCGCCACTGCCACGCTTCCTGCCTATGGCCGTATTGGCCTGATTGGGCGCAATGGCGCGGGCAAATCGACGCTGATGAAAGTAATGATCGGGCAGCTGGACCCTGATGATGGCTCGCTCGATATGCCCAAAGGCACACGCATCGGCTATATCGCGCAAGAAGCGCCAGCGGGGGATTCAACCCCATTTGACACAGTACTCGCCGCTGATACCGAGCGCGCAGAGTTGCTGACCGAAAGCGAGGTCGAAGGTCTTGATGCTGACCGCATGGCCGAGGTGCACGAGCGGCTGATCGCAATTGACGCCTATACCGCCCCTGCCCGCGCGTCGCGCATCTTAGTCGGGCTTGGCTTTGACGAAGACATGCAGGCGCAGCCGCTCGATAGTTTTTCGGGTGGATGGAAAATGCGTGTGGCACTGGCAGCGTTACTGTTTTCGCAACCCGATTTGCTGCTGCTTGATGAGCCATCGAACCATCTGGATTTAGAAGCGACGTTATGGCTGGAAAACTTCCTGAAAAGCTACCCGGCGATGATGGTAGTGATCAGCCACGAACGCGATTTGCTGAACAATGTGGTCGATCATATCCTCCACCTCGAAGGCGGCACCGTCACGCTTTACGCTGGCGGCTATGACAGTTTTGAACGGCAGCGCGCAGAGCGGGCGGCGCAATTGGCGGCGGCAAAGGCGGCGCAAGATGTGCAGCGCGCAAAGCTGCAGGACTATGTCGCGCGCAACTCGGCCCGCGCCTCGACCGCCAAACAGGCGCAATCGCGCGCCAAGGCGCTGGCGCGAATGCAACCTATTCAGGCCATGGTCGATGATCCGACGCTCAGCTTCGCGTTTCCCAGTCCCGAAGAATTACGCCCGCCGCTGATCACGCTTGATCTGGCCAGTGTGGGCTACACTGCGGGTAAGCCAATTTTGGAACGGCTGAACCTGCGGATTGACCCTGATGACCGAATCGCTTTGCTGGGCCGCAACGGCAACGGCAAAACGACTTTGGCGCGGCTGCTTGCGGCGCAGTTGACGCCGATGGACGGTGCGATGAATGCCTCGGGCAAAATGCGTGTGGGCTATTTCACGCAGTATCAGGTCGAAGAACTCGACGGCGACGATACTCCGCTCGAACATATGACTCGGCAGATGAAGGGGATGACCCCGGGCGCGGTGCGTGCGCAATTGGGGCGCTTTGGTTTTTCTGGACCGAAAGCAACCACAAAGGTTGGCAAGCTGTCGGGTGGCGAAAAGGCGCGGCTGGCGCTAGCGCTGATTACTCGCGATGCGCCGCATCTGCTGATCCTCGATGAACCGACAAACCACCTTGACGTCGATGCGCGCGAAGCGTTGGTGCAGGCGCTGAACGAATATGAAGGCACTGTCGTTCTGGTCAGCCATGACCGGCATATGCTGGAGCTTACTGCTGACCGGCTAGTGCTGGTTGACGGCGGCACCGCGACTGAATTTTCCGGAACGATTGAGGATTACACCGACTTCATCCTCGGCAAGGGTCCGGCCAAGGAGAAAGTCTCCAAAGCCGACCGCAAGGAAGACAAAAAGGCAGCAGCTGCAGCGCGTGAGGCCAAGGCGGGCCTGAAACGTTCGGTCAGCGATGCGGAGGCCGATTTGGCTAAGCTGGAAGTTGTGCTGTCGGCGATTGACCGCGCGATGTTCGATCCGGCATCTGCGGCGAATGAGTATAATGGCCTTACGATGGGCGAGTTGTCACAGCGTCGCGGGAAGATTATCGCGGCACAAGAAGCAGCGGAGGCACGCTGGGTTGCGGCGAGCGAGGCGTTGGAGAAGGCGGGTTAGGGGTTCAACCGCAGCAACCTCTCCGGCAGCTGCTTAACCACAGCCCGTCGCTCCGCATCACTAGCCCGAGACCAACCCGCAATCTCATCCAGCGACCGCCCGCACCCAGCGCAATACTCACCAGTCGCATCAACGCTACAAATATCGAGGCAAGGCGACAGCGTCTCGCTCACTTTGCGCACAACCAATTTGCAAGCAACGCGTTCACCCGCTCTGGCGCGTCCTGCTGCACCCAGTGTGAAATTCCCGTTAGCCTGTGCAGCGTTAGCCTTGGAACCCATCGCTCCATCCCGTCGAGCAAATGAATGTCCAGAGCCAAATCATTTTCACCCCAAATCACCAGCGTATCAGCCTGCACCATTCCGTCACCAACATCGCCGATATCGGGATACCGCATCAACGCCCGATAGTAATTCAGCATCGCGGTCATCGCGCCTGGGCGCTGCGCCGCATCCGCATAAACCTCCAGCGCCTTTTTTGAGAAGTTGCCTCTATTTGCCGCCGTGCCGGTAAACGCTCGCCGCACTGCACGGGCTTGGCGCGCGAGCAACAGCCGCTCTGGCAACCACGGGATTTGAAAGAAAAAGATATACCAGCTTTTGCGCAGCTGCCGCCATTTGCGGATTTCGCGGCTTGCGCATTTCGGGTGCGGGACGTTCATGATGACGAGGCGGTCAAGCGGACGTATTTGGCGGATAGCAAACGCCCATGCCACAATTGCCCCCCAATCATGCGCGACCAGCATCACTTCGATTGCGGGATTTTCGGCCTTGGCAAGATCAATCAGCGCCGCGACATCCTGCAGCAGCGTGTCAATCCGGTAGGCTACGATACCATCAGGCTTTGAACTCGCGCCATAACCGCGCATGTTGGGCGCCCAGACGCGCCAGCCCTTTTCCGCTAACACTGGCATCTGGTGCCGCCACGAAAAGTTAAGCTCAGGAAAACCGTGGAGCAGAATCGCAAGCTTAGGCGAGTGAGAGTCGCCCGCCTCGGCCAGTTCAAACCGTTGCCCATTGGCCTCGACAAATCGTATGGTGATTCCCGACGCGGGTTCAGGCGTCCATGAAAATTCTGTTGCGGGCAAAGGAGTTGACATACCCTCCGCCATAACGACCGTGACGCCAGTGGTCGAGCAACAAAGGCAAAGCAACCAATTGACGCGCCGCCCTCCCCTGTGCATTCTGCGATTCAAAGAAACAGGAGAGGTTTCAAATGGCAACGACCGGCGACAAGCCCAAAAAGGCAAAAGCTAAAAGCGCATTTCCAGATTTCGGCAAAGGTGCATTTGACGCGGCAAACGAGGCGACCATGGCGCTCGGCCCACTCGCCGGATTGGCGCGGGAGGATTTCATCGGTGCCATCGGCCTGATGCTGCGCCAGACCGCGTCTAATCCCGACAAAGCGTTTAAGGCGACCAAGAATTTCAGCGAAGACGTCGTCAAAATCATGACCGGCAAATCCGACCTTGCGCCGGACGCAAAGGACAAGCGCTTCATGGACCCCGCCTGGACGTTCAACCCGTTTTTTAAGGCAGGCGCGCAATATTATCTCGCCGTCCAAAAAGGCGTCAAAAGCTATATCGAGGATTTGGAACTCGACGCGATGGAACGCGACCGGGCGAACTTTATCTCGCAGATTATTATCGATGCGATGTCTCCGACCAACAGCCTGATCGGCAACCCGTCCGCGCAAAAGCGACTGGTGGATTCAGGCGGACTTAGCCTCGTCAAAGGCCTAAAAAACGCCTATAATGATATGGTCCACAACGATGGCATGGTCAGCCAAGTCAACAAAAAACCGTTCAAGCTGGGCGAAAATGTTGCGACCGCAAAGGGCGCAGTCGTTTACCGCGATGAACGGTTTGAGTTGATCCAATATGCGCCGACCACGGACAAAGTCTATGCGATCCCGCAGCTGACCATCCCGCCGCAGATCAACAAAATGTATATCAACGATCTGTCGCCGGAAAAGTCGGTGGTCAAATGGCAGCAGGATCACGGTATCCAGCCGTTTATGATTTCGTGGCGCAACCCGCAGCACGAACACGGTGTATGGGCGATGGCCGACTATATCGACGCCTGCGTCCGAGCGCTCGATGTGGTGTGCGACATTACTGGTTGCGACAAAGTCAACGTATCGGGCGGCTGTTCGGGTGGGCAGACGATGTCGGTTCTGCTCTCCAAACTGGCGGCGGCGGGCGATGACCGGGTAGGCGCGGCGACGATGATGGTCTGCGTGCTCGAACCGAAAACCGGCGATACAGAAGTCAGTTCTTTAGTGTCGCACAACGGCATCGCGCTCGCCCGCCAACGCGCAGCGAAAAAGGGTGTGATCGAGGGATCGAGCCTGTCGCGCGGCTTTGCATGGCTTCGTCCGAATGATCTGATCTGGAACTATGTCATCAACAATTATCTGATGGGCGACGACCCGCCCGCATTTGACATATTGTTCTGGAACGCCGATGCGACCAACCTGTCGGCCAGCCTGATGAGCGACTTTCTGGAACTGTTCGAGGCCAATGCTTATGCCGAACCTGGTACCTATGAAATCGCTGGCCACAGGCTCGATCCCTCGATCACACCCTT
>JAYVGQ010000069.1:0-5633 GCA_043771985.1 Sphingomonadales bacterium | reverse complement strand
GCGGCGTTGACCGCGACTTTCAAATCATCCGTTGCAACGTAATTTTGTGTGCCATCAAAGCGCATGGATTTCTTCCCCGGATTTAATCGTTCGGTTAAGCCGGTAAAGAACGGCGGCGATCGATGCAACGGGGCAATTGCATACGCTTTCGATAAAATTGCGTCAGCGATGCGGTGATGGGTTTTATAGCGCGGTCATTTTATGATGGCGCGCAGCGATCAAATGCCAAAGCCCTTTTTGCTGCGCCAATAGCTGCTGGCTGCCAAAGGCCATGGCACGTTCCACGCCTGAGTTGCCTGATAGAGCGTCGGCCAACGCGACAGTCACTGTGGTGGTGGGCAGAGTGCAGAGTTTTGCGTTTACGCCCAGCATCAACGCGGCCCTGTCCAGCATTGGACGCGTTGCATGCCAATCGAGCACAAAGGCCATTGCTGTACCTGCTGGACAGCCTTTGCGGTCAGACGTGGCTAGCATTTCAAAGCTTCGCTGCTGCGTTGCAAGCAACGCTTCAATCTTGTCCTGGTCCAGATGCCGCCGTATCGGGCCAGCCGCCACCGTCAGGCTGTTAAGAAATGCACGCTCGCTTGCGAAAGCAGAGGTTGCTTGCATAAGCCACTCCCGCGCTTCGGGATCAATAATCTTACCCGCTGCATGATCGACGACGCCGGGAACGCGGCCATGCGAAATGTTCAGGAAATGGGCGACATCCGCCAATAGGGCAGGCAGGCTGTCCTTCACCGATTTGCGCAAGTCAGGTGCCGACATGCAGCGATCGAGAAACGACGTCAAAGGCCCGCTTACCGGCACGCTGCCGTTTTCGGCGACAAGGGCTGCAAATCCCTCGCCAAAGCCAATGCTTTGCTGTGCGCGTTGTTCCATGCCTTACTCCACATCCGACAGAGCAGGCACGTGGACTGCTTCGGTCAATATGCGGTCTTAGCAGCTGTTTCTAAACGAGCCGTTTACGCCAGAGTGATCAAACCGATGAAAACGCACTAGGAAAAGCAGCTATTGGTCCAAAAAGCTCCGCATTTTGCGCGAACGGCTTGGATGTTTCAGTTTGCGCAGCGCTTTTGCCTCAATCTGGCGAATGCGTTCGCGGGTCACCGAAAACTGTTGGCCAACTTCTTCCAGCGTGTGATCGGTGTTCATGCCGATGCCAAAGCGCATGCGCAGCACGCGTTCTTCACGCGGGGTGAGTGAGGCAAGGACGCGGGTGACTGTTTCCTTCAGGTTCGCCTGAATCGCGGCATCCACAGGGATAACGGCGTTCTTATCCTCGATGAAGTCGCCCAGATGGCTGTCTTCCTCGTCGCCGATTGGCGTTTCGAGGCTGATAGGCTCTTTGGCGATCTTCATCACCTTACGGACTTTTTCCAGCGGCATCGAAAGGCGTTCGGCCATTTCCTCTGGCGTTGGTTCGCGGCCTTGTTCGTGCAGGAACTGGCGGCTTGTGCGCACCAGCTTGTTGATCGTCTCGATCATGTGCACGGGAATGCGGATGGTCCGCGCTTGATCCGCAATGGACCGTGTGATCGCTTGGCGTATCCACCACGTCGCATAGGTCGAAAATTTATAACCACGCCGATATTCGAACTTATCGACGGCCTTCATTAGGCCGATATTACCTTCTTGAATAAGATCAAGGAATTGCAGGCCGCGGTTAGTGTATTTTTTGGCGATGGAAATCACGAGGCGCAGGTTGGCCTCTACCATTTCCTTCTTTGCGATACGCGCTTCACGTTCACCTTTTTGCACCATGTTGACGATGCGGCGGAATTCGCTGAGGCTCATGCCGGTGGCGGATGCAATGTCGGCCACTTCGCTGCGGATGCGCTCAACCGAATCAGCTTCGGACTCGACGAACTTCGCCCATTTCTTGTCGATGCCACCCACGGATTCGAGCCAATTCTCGTCGATTTCGTGATTCACATAGCGATCGAGGAAATCTTTGCGCGGCACTTTATGGCGCTCGGCCAGACGCAGCATCTGGCCACCAAGCGCGGTCAGGCGGCGGTTGAACGAATACAGCTGATCGACCAGAAACTCGATCTTGTTCGCGTGGAACTTTACGCTTTCAACCTCTGCGGTCAAATCTTCGCGTAATTTCTGATACTTATTTTCCGAAGCTTTGGTGAATTCTTCGCCATTCGCCATCGACTGCATCCGTTGCAGCTGAATGTTTGAAAACTTCTTGAACAGGCTCGTGATCGTCGCAAATTTTTCCAACGCGCCAGGTTTCAGCGCCTCTTCCATCTGCGCGAGCGAAAGAGTGTTGTCCTCTTCCTCTTCCTCAACCGGGCGCATCCGGCGCTCGGTCATGTCTTCATCGTCTTCATTGGCAGCCGCATCGGGCTCGTCCGCTACTTCTTCTTCTTCCTTATACGAAACGCCAGCGGTCTTCTCGCTGATTTCGCCATCGCCATCGTCTTCTTCGCCGTCTTCGGTCAAGGATTCAGGCGCTGGTTCTTTGGTCAGCATCGCGTCAAGATCGAGTATCTCGCGCAGCTGCATCTCGCTGTTGTTCAGCGCGTTGGACCATTCGATGATCGCATGGAAAGTAATCGGGCTCTCGCAAAGCCCAAGGATCATCGTGTCGCGGCCTGATTCGATGCGCTTGGCAATCGCGATTTCGCCTTCGCGGCTGAGCAGTTCAACCGCGCCCATTTCGCGCAAATACATGCGGACAGGGTCATCAGTGCGTTCGCCAGCGGTCGATTTTTTGGCTTGCGTTAGCGAGCGTGGATCGTTTTCAGAGATGTTGTCGATCGTCTCGACTTCTTCTTCCTGTTCCTCACCATCTTCGCCGGCTTCGTCGGATTCGACAATTTGCACGCCCATGTCGTTGATCGTCGACATCACGTCCTCGATCTGTTCGGACGACATCTGGTCCTGTGGCAACGCCGCGTTCAGCTCGTCATAGGTCAAATACCCACGACGTTTTGCCTTCGCGAGCAGCTTTTTGACGTTTGCATCGTTCAGGTCGATCAGCGGCGCATCGCCCCCGCTGCTGTCATCCACGTTGTTATCATCTAAATCGGGGTTTGTTGCCAAAATACTATCGCTTCCATGTCAGGGCAAAAAGCCCCTAAATAATGTCGTCGCGCTGAAAAAGCGCAGCGAGCCGCTTGTCGAAATCTTCCTTTTCCGCTCTCAATCGCTGTTGCAAAGCGTAACTTTCGTCGGTCAAGTCGTTGCTTGCCGCCTCAGTCGCCCGCATCAAAGCGGTTTCAAGCTGAGGGCGTTCGCGCATTAATTGGATGGCTTCATCCAACCCTCGCGCCGCTGCCCCCGCAGAAAAGCTCTCGTCTCCGATCACGTTCGGCTTCACAAATGCGAAGGCCGATCCGTCACCGGATAGGAGAGATTGTGCTATATTATACAGATCACCTCCCAATATGGTAAGGAGGGTGTCACTATCAAGTGTTTCTTTTGCGTGGATTGCCGCCAACATTGCCCCCAGCAACCGGTGATGAGCAGGATCGCGCAAAGTGAAGCCGGCGAGTGATTCGTGGTGGCGCATAATCTGTGCTGGATCGTGGAGCAAAGCGGACAGCACGCCTTGCACCAACAGGTCGCTGCCATGCGCACCGATGGAGCGGGCTTCGTTAGTTGTGGGGCGCGACGCTTTGTAGCCACCTTTGATATTTTTACGCGGTTGAAAGGTTAGGCGAGGCGACTTCGCAAACAGCCGGTCGAACCGTTCGGCAAAGGCATCAGCATAATGACGGCGGATTTCTCCGTCTGCGATATTGGCCATATGTGCGCCTAGCCGCTGTTTTAATCCGGCCCGGTCCTCTGGCGTGGCAATCGGCCCTGCCGCAACTTCGGACTTCCACAGTCGCTCGACCAACGGCTCTGCCTGTTCCAGCAATTGCCGGAATGCACCCGGGCCAGCGCTTTTGACGACATCATCCGGGTCTTGGCCATCGGGCAACGTCACAAAGTCAAGGCTATGCCCTGGTTTCAGCCCACCCAAAGCCCGACCCGCCGCGCGCAAGGCCGCTTTCTGCCCCGCTGAGTCGCCGTCAAAGCACAGCAGAGGCTTTGGCACCATCCGCCACAGCATCATGATCTGATGTTCGGTCAGCGCAGTGCCGAGCGGCGCTACAGCCTCTCCAAACCCCGCCTGAGCGAGCGCAATCGCATCCATATAGCCCTCGACCACAATCACGCGGTTGCTGGCACGGGAGGCAGGGGAGGCTTTGTCGAGATTGTACAGCGTGCGGCCCTTGTCGAACAAAGGCGTGTCGGGCGAGTTTAGATATTTCGGCTCGCCTGCGCCAAGGATGCGTCCGCCAAATGCGATTACGCGGCCACGCGGATCGCGGATGGGGATCATCAACCGGCCACGGAACCGGTCATAGGGTTCCTTGTCCTCGACCGCGATCAGCAGCCCTGATTCGACCAGCTTCTCGATGCCGAAACTCGCCAGCGCCTCTTTCAACTTCGCGCGACTATCCGGCGCAAAGCCGATGCCAAAGGCTTTCAGCGTCTCCGCCTTCAACCCGCGTTTCTCGCAATACGCCCGCGCCTCAGCTCCATTCAGCCCTTGAAATTGCACAACAAACCAATCCTGCGCTGCTGTCATGACGTCATAGAGCGTGTTGGCGCGTTCAGCCTTGGCCGCCGCTTTCGGGTCCGCCGCCGGAACTTGCATCCCCGCCGCATCGGCCAGTTCCTTGACCGCATCCATAAACGAAAGCCCACGCTGATCGGTCATCCAACGGATAGCATCGCCGTGCGCTGAACAGCCAAAACAGTGATAAAACCCCTTTTCGTCGTTGATCGTGAAGCTGGGAGTTTTTTCGTTATGAAACGGGCAGCACGCCTTAAACTCGCGCCCCGCTTTGGTCACTTTGATGCTGCGCCCGATGAGCGCGGACAGCGTGGTCCGTGCGCGCAATTCATCCAGCCATTGAGGGGTTAGGGACATGAAGTTCCCTATGTCAGGAAAGCGCCGCTTTCACCAGTGTGCTTGCTTTGCTCATATCCAGCTCCGACGCGTGACGTGCCTTTAGCTCCGCCATTACCCGACCCATATCTTTCAGCGAATCTGCGCCGAGTTCAGCCTTGATCGCTTCGATTGCGGCGGTAGTCGCGGCTTCGTCCATTTGCGCTGGCAGGAATGTTTCGATCACCGCCAGTTCGGATTTTTCAACAGCCGCCAGTTCATCGCGGCCGCCTTGTTCGAACATGGTGATCGATTCGCGGCGTTGCTTGACCATTTTTTGCAGCACTTCGACGACGAGTACATCATCATCCGGCAGCTGTGTGGCGGTGCGCAGTTCGATATCGCGGTCTTTGATCTTGGCAAGGATCAGGCGGACGGCGGCCAGCCGGTCTTTCTCGCCTGCTTTCATCGCGGTGATCTGTGCGGCTTTGATGGTATCGCGAATCATGGTGTTCTCATTTCTATAAATCCAATTCTGGCTCCTTAGGCCGAACAGCGCTGTGTAACAAACTTCGTGTCTTTGTGTCTTCGTGCGAGTCAAAATTTAGCTCGCACGAAGACACGAAGACGCGAAGTTTGTTACACAGCCCTGTTCGGCCTAAGGGGCCAAGATTGAATTTATAGAAATGAGAACACCATGATTCGCGATACCATCAAAGCCGCACAGATCACCGCGATG
>JAYVGQ010000068.1:0-10207 GCA_043771985.1 Sphingomonadales bacterium | reverse complement strand
ACCAGCGTACGGTAACCCGGGCAGATTTACAGTCTGCTGCCTTTAACCACTCGGCCACCTGTCCACGCCGTTGCAGGTGTTGAGTAAACTCAAAGGCCGCCCTGCAAACGAAGGTGCGCAATGGCGAACGCGGCCTCGACTGTCAACCTGTTGCGGCACGAAAAAAGGGCCAATGCATCGCTGCACCGGCCCTTTTCTGCACGTTGGTTTCGGCAGGTTAGAATTTGAGGCCTGCGGTCAGGAAAATCTGGCGCGGGTTGCCGTAGAATGCGGTGACAACGCCTTCGCGGCCCAATGACGGGATCAGAGCACCGCCCACTGTCCGCCGGGGTGTGCCATCGGGGTTGACTGACAGGAACTGATAGCCCGATGTCTTATACCTCCGGTTCGTCAGGTTTTTGCCATGTAACCCCAGCGAGAAGCGGTCATCGTCCGAGCTCCAGACCAGATTGGCATCCCATAACGAATAGCCCTTTTGATCGAGGAACGGGCTAGGCACTTCAAACTGGTTGGTTTTGCTGCGGAACGACAGTGTCGATGAAGCGTTTATCATGCCCGATGCTGCCGCAAAGCTTGCGCCCAAAGTGGCTGAACCCGTCCATTTTGGCGTGTTCTGGATCGCGCGGATTTTGGCGACGTCATTGTTAAACGCATCGATGAAGCGCAGATATTTGGCGTCGATATAACCCAGCGTGCCGCCCAAAGTGATCGCTGAACCGTCCCCTGCAAAATCGCGCGCCAAGGTGGCAGTCGATTCAAACTCCACACCCTTCATCCGCGCTTTTGCCGCGTTGGTAGTCACACCGATAAAGGTATCGTTGGTGCCATCCCCGTTGGAATCGAAACCAGCCGATCCAGGGATCTGCACATTCTGATAATCCGAATAGAAGCCAGTCAGCGCCAGCCGCAAGCGGCGGTCAAGCATCGATGCTTTCCAACCCAGTTCATAGGTTGTGACTTTTTCAGGCTCAAAGCTTAAAAATTCATAGATTTCGGCATAGCTGCGTGTGCCGTCACGGTCCAGATCAGGCGCAGCTGTTGAAAGCCCGCGCGGGTCGAAACCACCGCCTTTGAAGCCTTTCGAATACGACGCGTAGATCGTGTGGTCTGGCGTTGGCTTAAACGTCAACGACGCGCGCGGGGTGAATTCCTTAAAGCTTGCGTCACCAACAAAATTTGATGTCGTTGCCGCGATAAAGGGCGTTCCGCCAAACTCTGCCGAAGTGCCAAATTTGGTCTGGCGCAGGATCGTCGCGTTGCGATTATCCACGGTGTAACGACCGCCCAAAGACACAGCGAGCTGTTCGGTGAAATCATACGTGAAATCGCCGAATACTGACCATGTATCAGTCTTTACATTGCCCGACGTATAAGCGTTCAAATTGGGAAGCGTTGTGCTGAGCAAGACGTCGAAAGAGGTAATGGCCTGCGCATCAAGATAGTAAAAACCGATCAGGCCGTTCAGTCTATCCCCTTCGTAAAGGACCTGAAATTCCTGGCTAAGCTGTTCGTTTTTATACAGACCGGGGACGTCAACATCAGCTGCGGGCAGCGCGTCAAAATCAATCGGGCCAAACGTGGTATCTTTGCGCCACGAACTGATGCTGCGCAGCGTGACAGCGTCGGACAGGTCGACGCTGATGTTCATCGCAAGCCCGTAAGCTTTGATATCCTGTTTCGGATTATTCAGCCCGCCGCGTGTGTCATAAACATTCGCCAGAACAGGTGCTGCCGTCAGCAGGCTGGTAATGAGCCGGTGGCCGCCACGCTGGCTGGATTTGTCGCGGGTGTAATCGCCCGAGATGCGAATCAAGACTGGCTCGTCATTCCCGCCAAATTCTACGGTGCCCCGACCAGCCCAGATATCTTTGTTATAGTTTTCAAGTCCGGTGGTCAGATTGTCGCCAAAGCCGCCGCGGCTCAACCGCGCGACCGATCCGCCGACGCGGAACATATCGCCAATCGGTGCGCTGACGCTGACAACGCCGTCGGCTTGTTTATAGCTGCCGATAGTTGCGCGGGCCTTTAGCTCGAAATCATCGGGCAGTTGGCGGGTGACATATTTGACCGCGCCGCCGATAGTGTTGCGACCATACAGGGTGCCCTGCGGCCCGCGCAGCACTTCGATCCGCTCAACGTCATAGATATCGAGCACAGCTGCTTGCGGGCGGTTGAGATAGACATCGTCGAGATAGATGCCGACGCCAGCCTCAAAACCGCCAACGGGGTCTTGCTGCCCCACGCCGCGGATAAAGGCCGACAAGGTCGAGTTGGTCGCACGCGAATTTTCCAGCGTTACGTTCGGTGTGGTTTCCGAAATCGCGGTGATGTCGATTGCGCCGGATTGGGCCAAATCGTCGGCGGTATAGGCCGTGATTGCAATCGGCACGTCCGACAGGCTTTCCTCGCGGCGGCGCGCAGTGACGATAATCTCGCCGCTATCGGCTTCGTCAGCCGCTTCGTCTTGCGCAAATGCCACCGCCGGCAATGCAGTAACCGAGGCAAAGGCGATGCCGGTCAGCAAAGCAGCACGGATCAAGCGTGTGTTTTTCATGGAAAATCTCTCCTGTTCAACGTCAATATCACGTGGCGATTGCGCCATTCTAATTTTGCTCATATTGAGACCTGAACCATCTTTCAACTTATATGATAGATGGCTTTGAAATTTACAGGAGAGCGTGGCATGGAAGCCACATTAGAGACATCGGCCGGGGAAACATCGGCTGGGAAGACAGCAGCCGAGACGACAACGGGGGCGGAATTGACCACAGGCACCAAAGCGCCGCGTACGGATCGCGGCAGACGGACGTTGCGGACGCTGCTGGATGCGGCGGCGGCGGAGTTTGGCGAAAAGGGTTTTCACGAAAGCTCGGTGGTCAGCATCACCGGACGGGCGGGCATGGCTTTGGGCAGTTTCTACACCTATTTCGATTCCAAAGAGACCCTGTTCCGTGCGTTGGTAAAGGACATGTCAGCACAAGTCCGCGATAATGTCGCCCCCGCCTTGGCCGATGCGACCGACGGAATTGATGCAGAGGGCCGCGCTTTGGGAGCGTTCCTTGGCTTTGCGCGCGAGCATAAAGAAATCTATCGGATCATCGACGAAGCCGAATTCGTCGCCCCCGATGCGTGGAATGCGCATTATCACGGTACAGTCGATCGCATCCTTGAACGCCTACGCGCCGCCGAGGCACGCGGCGAATTGTCCAGCCCTGTGGATGAAGCGCATGCTTGGGCGATTATGGGGATGAACGTATTTCTGGGACTGCGCTACGGCGTGCAGGAGGAGGAGCGCCCAGTTGCCGATGTCGCTGCTGTCGCTAACCTGATGGTACGCAACGGACTGGGGAATAAGCCCTAGTTTCCGAATACTAGCCACCAAACAAGCGCAACTCGCGCGCCAATGCGCTGGTTTTCGGCAAAGGCGAAAGCGCTTTGACTTTAGGCAGCTGGGGTTTGCGTGGCTTGCGCAGCTTCATCGGCGTTTTGATACCCATTTGGGCAATATCCACGCTGCGAATCCGCTGTGTGCATGCGGTTGCCCCCAAATGCGCATAAGCTTCGCGCTGTAAAGTCGCAGGGATTGATGCAAAACAGCGGCTACCCTGTGCATCGCGATATTCAAACTCCACATCGTCCAGCGACTGGTTGAATTCAACCACGCCATCAAAGCCGACAAGAATTTCGGACTTTGATGGCAGCGCAGTAATCATTGTCCCGGGGCGGAGCGGTTGTTTGTCAAAATCCATGATCTGAATGGTCGCTGGTATCACCGCCTCAACGGGCAGTTCGATTAACCGACCAGAACGCGCACCAGATTTTACCAGCCCGCTTTCTTTGCGCACCACTGCACCCACAGGCACCGAATTTGCATCAACCGAAATTTTAACCGGCACGAACGCAGGCAGATCAGTGACTAACAACAAACCGGCCGCGTTGGTAACGCCTACCAGTCGATTGTCGCGCAGCACCTGAATGTTGGGAAGCTTACCCGTGCGGACAAGTGCGAACGCTTCGCCAGTGCGGTTTGCGGCGACCACCGCGCCTTCGGCAATAACAAATGCGCCCTGAGCGCCGATGCTGGCGACACGGTTACCGCCGACCGACTCAGCGCGCGCCTCAACCCGTCCCCAATTCCCGCGATACGACAATGCGCCCGCCAGCCGGTCAACCGCGCCTGTCCCGCCCGACAATAGATAGCCGATGTCACCCGCCACCACATCGGGGCGATAGGCCGAAAACTGCGTGTCTGTCTGGCCATTTTGCCGCACCGCGCTGGCCTGAACCATCGTCCGGCTGCCAAAGCGCATCGAAAGCCCCAGCAGCAGCGACGCCGAGCTGCGCCGCGCCGGGTCCATGGCAAAATCGGCGTAAATATCCACGCCCTTTGCCGCTGTCGAACGATAGCTGACGCCGATAAAATTGCTGCGGTCCGAACGGTATGTGTTGCCCGCCAAATCGAAACGGTTGCGATATTGGCGGATGCCGGAAAACTGCAGTTGGCCGAATTTCTTAAGGTCGAAATTCAGGCTGGCGGATACCCGCGAAAAGGGTGACGGATCGCCGCTGGCCGATGCCAGATCGTCGTAACCTGCGCTGGCATGGCGTGCTTCTATGGTGGCGGACACTGGCGAACCGAGCGATTCAACGCCAAAGGTCAGCATTGTCCCTTGGCGCGAAGTTGCGCCGGTGGGGTCCAATCGGCTGCGGTTGATACCCGCCTTCACTGCCGCCACATCGCCCAGCGACATCACCGCATTGACGCCCAGATTATAGAAATGCCGCGCAACTTCGACGCTGGCTTCCCCGGTCAGCCGCTCGCTTAACCCCCGCCGGTATCGGCTCGAAAACACAAGTCTGCCGTAATCGTTGCTGGAAAAACCGTACCGCCGGCGGATAAAGCCAAGGTTGAACTGCGTCTGGCTTAACCCCGGCGAAAGCATCGATGCACTGGTGTAGAATTGCACACTGCGCACTTCCTCCACACCCAGCGCATTTTTAACGACCACGCCGACGCTGTTCCGCCCGATGGGAACAGGCACGTTGCGGATGGCATATTCGCCTGCTTGCACAGGGGCGCTGGAAATCCGGCGGTCATTGACCAGGATATCAAGGCCAGACGGCAAGCCAACCGAGCCGCCCAGTTCGGGCAAAGGATAGGTTATCAAATCGGGCCGCGTGCTGAAATCAGTGCCGATCTGAAAACCCGCCATCCGCACCGCGCGGTTCAGCGAACCCGGCGCAACAAAATCACCAAGCACCGCTTTCAATCCGCGTTTGTCGTCAATCACTGTTAGCGATGTATCGAGCCGAGTCACATGGCCGATGCCTGTTCCCGGTCGCGTATTCAGTTGCCAGCCGCTTTCCAGCGATAGGCTTTCGCGCGACAGCAGTATATTAGTCAGCATCGATGCGGCAACTCCGCGATCATCAGCGCGGACGATGCCGTCATAATCGATGACCAATGCGGTCAGCGGCAGCCCGCCATCACCCTGCCGGTTTCTACGCGCCATATCGACGAGGTTGGGGCCATCGGCATTACGGTTTTGGTCGATATCAAGCCGTACGCGGCGTGCGTCGTAGCTGAAACGGATACCGGCGATGGCGGACAAAGCGATCCGCCCCGCCGCACCACGCGGAACCGGCAGGCCAAGATATTGCGCTTGGTCAACAGCAATATACAACCCGTCGGTTTCAAAAATCAGTTCAACCAGCCGCGTTTTGGCGACACCGTTGACGAGCACTTCGACCATCAACCGTTCACCGGGCAACGAACCGGAGTGCGCGGCGTGATCGCGCGGGTCGGACTTTAGCTCAAACGGATCATCAGCTGCAAAACCTGCATCGGCATGCAGCAATGCAATAACGCTGACCGCGCTGTAAAGAAGCCTATCCGCAGCTTTGCGGGACGGGTTGGCGCAGCGGGCCATTATCGACAATTCCAGTTACGAATGATCCGGCAGGGAAACACGGCAGCGAAGCGGGTGAGGCCCAAGTCGCCGATGCGCCCGAAAGCACATAGCGCGGCCCCTTAACGCCCAAGTCATGCACAACCCCGTCGGGCGTCGTGATGGCTAGCTTGCTAAGCTTTACTGACCGACCGCCTGCATTGGACACGCCGATGGCGTTGCCATCTGACGTCCAAGCCAATCGCGCAGGTGCCGCAAGGTTTCGGTTCACGAATACCGGAATCGAAACTCGCAACCGCGTCGCCGTGACCCCGCCGGTTGGCGCTTGCTGATCGGGCAGTTGGTCTATGATTAACCGGTAAACATTTTCAGCAGGACCGGCTTGCACTTGCCGCCGCAGTAGCTTGAAGTGCTGAATCTCGCCCGGTTCGATCTCAACAATCGAAGGGGAAATCGCAACATCGGCGGTCGGTGCAAAACGGTCTTCGCTGTCCAGCTGGCTCCAGGCGAACCCCCTCGCCTGAAGAGCCAGCCTGGTTCCGGAATCATTGCGTATCTGGAATGTCGAAAACTGGGCTTGGGAATCAAGTTCAATCCGCAGCGGCGTCACATTAAACGCAGCCGATGTAGCCTCCGGCGCGCTTGATGACGCAGCAACGGGGATCAGCAAGATTGCCGGAACAAACAGTCCTGCAATTTTAAATGCTTGATGAAACCCGCCTGCCATATTTCAATTGATCCCCATCACCCGTCAGAACGTCACAGTGACGGTAACGGAGTCGGAATATGCACCCGCGCTAACGCCAGCGACACCGGCGGGGATCTGTCCGTACACAGTGTGAATTGACGTACCCGTTGGTGCAGTGCCCGGCTTTGTGTTGGTACCAGCAGTATTGCCCCATGGCTGCGAACGCGCTGAATCGATGTACAGATTATAGTCCAGGAATTCAGCATTGGCCGAATGCTTCAACCGGCGCTGGCCGCTGTTGGCATTCGTGCCATCATTCATAGCAATGTCGAAATCAGCATTTGGTGTGCACGCCAAAGTCAGTGTTGCGGTGGTATCGACATTGGCCGAACCCACTTCTGTTAACGCACCAAACAGCATCGGCGTTGCAACCACGGTGCAGCTTTCCAGCACAGTAGCCGATACGGCCATAGTGCCCTGCGCTGTGCCTGCAAATGCGGGCGTGCCAGCAGTAACAGCTGTCAAAGCGCCGACAGCGCCGATCCAATACATTTTCTTCATATCTGGTCCTTTCAGGGGTTTTCTGTACACCCCTATAGGCAGCGATCTCTTGTAATTTTGGTAGAGGATAGTGGTTAACAACAGGTGTTTACGGACAATAAATTGCCGGAAAACGGCGGTATTTGAATCCAATTTGGATCATCCGCGTTAAGCAATCGTTTGCAGGATTTCGTACCGAAGCAGCGCATGCTTTCTGGATTGTTGATGCAAACCCAGCTAAGCGCCCGCGACATGACGTCTTCACCCTGGGCCAAGCGCCGCACCTTTGCGATTATTTCGCACCCTGACGCGGGCAAGACCACGCTGACCGAGAAACTGTTGTTGCAAGGCGGCGCGATCCATTTGGCGGGCGAGGTAAAGGCACGCGGCGCAGCGCGGCGTGCGCGGTCTGACTGGATGAAGATTGAGCAGCAGCGCGGGATTTCGGTCACATCCTCGGTCATGACGTTTGAGAAAGACGGCATCATCTTTAACTTGCTCGACACCCCGGGGCATGAGGATTTTAGCGAAGACACGTATCGCACGCTGACCGCTGTGGACTCCGCAATTATGGTGATAGATGCGGCCAAGGGGATCGAGCCACAGACGCTGAAACTATTTGAGGTTTGCCGCCTGCGCAACGTCCCGATCATCACTTTCGTCAACAAAGTCGACCGCGAAGGCCGGCCCTGTTTTGAAATCCTTGACGAGGTCGCTGACAAATTGGCGCTGGATGTCTGCCCGATGAGCTGGCCCGTCGGCATGGGCGGCGAGTTCGAAGGCATATTCGATTTTGCCACTGGCCGGTTGATGCAGCCCAGCGGCGACAGCAAAGCCTTTGAGGGCAAGAGCAGCCAGCACAGCGGCGTAACTGACCCGTCGCTTGCGCAGCATTTGTCCGAACGCGGCCTTAACAAATTCCGCGAGGAGGCAGAGCTTGCCCAAGCTGGCTACGCCGATTTTGACCTGCAGGCGTATCAGGCGGGCGATTTGACCCCGGTATATTTCGGATCAGCGCTGAAGGAATTTGGCATCACCGAAATGATAGGCGCCATTGCCACACATGCACCGCAACCGCGCCCGCAGCCATCGAGCATCGGCGTGATTGACCCGGACAACACCGAAGTGACCGGCTTTATTTTCAAAGTGCAGGCCAATATGGATCCGCAGCACCGCGACCGTATCGCCTTTATGCGGCTGTGTTCGGGCACGTTCAAACGCGGCATGAAACTGACGCCGTCGGGACTTGGCAAGCCCATTGCTATTCATTCACCGATCCTGTTTTTTGCGCAAGACCGCGAGATTGCCGATAGTGCAGAACCCGGCGACATCATTGGCATTCCAAACCACGGCACGTTGCGCGTCGGCGATACATTGTCAGAAAAGAACACCGTCCGCTTCACCGGCCTACCCAATTTCGCACCCGAAATTTTGCGGCGCGTTGTTTTGCGCGACCCGACCAAAACTAAGCAACTGCGCAAAGCACTCGACGATCTGTCCGAAGAAGGCGTAATCCAGGTTTTTTATCCCGAAATCGGATCGAACTGGGTGGTCGGCGTGGTCGGGCAATTGCAGCTGGAAGTGTTGGTTTCGCGGCTAGAGGCGGAATATAAAGTCGATGCGTTCCTTGAACCTGCACCTTATGACACCGCCCGCTGGCTGATCGGCGATGACGCGGCACAGAAAAACTTTGCGCAGTTTAACGGCGGCAATATGGCCAAAGACCGCGATGGCCATCCTGTGTTTATGGCGCGGTCGGTGTGGGACGTCAGCTATCAGCAGGAACGCAATCCCGAGCTGAAATTTAGCGCGACGAAAGAGCGCTAGCGTTTTTCCGTCTCCCACTGGTGAGGAGAGCGTAGGGCTTTATTCTTTGCCGTTCATCCTCTAGGCACGCCTGCAATATGACTGAACAGCGCGACTATAAACACACCGTCTTCCTGCCGAAGACCGATTTCCCTATGAAGGCCGGCTTGCCGCAAAAGGAGCCGGGGATTCTGGCGAAGTGGGAAGCCGACGGGATGTACCACCGGCTGCGCGAAGCCCGGGCGGGGCGTGAAAAGTTCATCCTCCACGATGGCCCGCCTTATGCAAATGGCGACATGCATATCGGCCATGCGCTGAACCATATTTTGAAAGACATGGTCTGCCGCACGCAAAGCTTGCTCGGCAAAGATGCGCCTTATGTGCCCGGTTGGGATTGCCACGGGCTGCCGATTGAGTGGAAGGTTGAGGAGCAATACCGCAAGAAAAAGCTGAACAAAGACGAAGTTCCGGTCAAGGAATTCCGCGCCGAATGCCGCGCTTATGCGCAAAAATGGGTCGATGTGCAGCGCGAGCAGGTGAAACGGCTGGGCGTGCTTGGCAATTGGGACAAGCCATACCTCACGATGGATTTCGACAGCGAAGCGACGATTGTCTCGGAGTTGTTGAAGTTTGCCGACAGCGGCCAGCTGTATCGCGGGGCAAAGCCGGTGATGTGGTCGCCGGTGGAAAAGACTGCCTTGGCCGAGGCTGAGGTTGAGTATGAGGATATTGTCTCGACGCAGATTGATGTGGCGTTCGAGATCATGGAATCGCCGATCCCCGAACTGGTCGGTGCCCATGCGGTGATCTGGACGACGACGCCGTGGACGATCCCGGTCAATCAGGCGATCGCATATGGGCCGGAGGTTGAGTATTGGTTGCTCCGTGTGATGGGTCGCGGACCATTCCTGATTGCAGAACAGCTTGTTTCCTCATTCACTCAACGACTTGGCGAAGCGTCGGTAATGGGTGAGGTTACTTGGCGCGGAAAAGGTTCCGACCTCGCCGGAACCATCGCCCGCCACCCGATGCACCACCTCGGCGGGTTTTTCGCCAAGCCGCGTCCGTTCCTGCCCGGCGACTTCGTCACCACCGAGACCGGCACCGGGCTCGTCCACATGGCGCCCGACCACGGCGAGGACGACTTTGCGCTGTGCAAGGCGCACGGGTTGGAACCTGTGTTCGCGGTCGAGGGCGATGGCAGGTATCGCGAGGACTGGGGCTGGCTTGGCGGGCAGGGCTCGGTCATCAACACGAAATTCAA
>JAYVGQ010000067.1:0-42921 GCA_043771985.1 Sphingomonadales bacterium | reverse complement strand
CAAGCTCGATATCTTGCGCGGCGGTATCGTACTACCTGCACCTACAACAGACGGTGCAGCGACTGAACTTAACGTCATCGCGACCAAACTCGATTCGGCGTATGGCGCAGGTAAAGGAACGCTGCGCGGTCAACCGATCAACGGATCGGACATAGAGGCCGAAATGGGTTCTAACCGTAATCCCGAAGAATTGAAAGAGATGTGGGCAAGCTGGCACGACAATGTCGGCGGCCCGATGGGCGCGGATTATACGCGCATGGTCGCCATCGCCAATGACGGCGCAAAGGAGCTGGGCTTTAAGGATACCGGCGCGATGTGGCGTTCGGGCTATGACATGCCTGCCGATGATTTTGCCGCGCTGACCGACAAGCTATGGATGGAGGTCAAGCCGCTGTATGACGAGCTGCACACCTTTACCCGCAACAAGCTGAATGCGAAATATGGCGATGCGGTGCAATCCAAAACTGGCCCGATCCGCGCCGATTTGCTCGGCAATATGTGGGCGCAGGAATGGGGCGGAATTTACGATCTGGTCGCGCCGCCGGGAGCCGGAGAAATTGGCTATGACATTGGCGAATTACTGAAGGTTAAGGGCAAGTCCGAAATCGATATGGTCAAAACGGGGGAGGGCTTTTTCTCCTCGCTCGGCTTTGATCCGCTGCCCGAAAGTTTCTACAAACGATCGCAATTCCTGAAACCAAAGGACCGCGAAGTTGTCTGCCACGCCTCGGCTTGGGACATTGATAATGTCGATGATCTGCGCATCAAAATGTGCATCAAAGTCAATACCGATGACTTTGTCACGATCCATCACGAGTTGGGCCATAACTATTATCAGCGCGCGTATAACAAGCAGGATTTCCTGCATTTGAACGGCGCGAACGATGGTTTCCACGAAGCGATTGGTGATGCCATCGCGCTGTCGATCACGCCCGATTATCTGGTCCAAATCGGGCTGCTGGATAAAGCCAAAGTCCCGGGCGCTGACAAGGATACTGGACTGTTACTGCGTCAAGCGATGGATAAGGTCGCATTCCTGCCGTTCAGCCTGATCGTCGATAAATGGCGTTGGGGTGTGTTTGACGGCTCAGTCCCTACCGCGCAATACAACAAGGCCTGGACCGACCTGCGCCTGAAATATCAGGGTATCATTCCGCCGGTTGAACGGCCCGCTGATGCCTTTGATCCCGGCGCGAAATACCACATTCCGGGTAACACACCCTATACCCGCTATTTCCTCGCCCGGATTTTGCAGTTCCAGTTTTATAAGGCTGCATGTGACGCCGCCGGTTGGAAAGGCCCGCTGCATCGTTGCTCATTCTATGGCAACAAAGATGTCGGCGCAAAGCTGAACGCGATGCTGGAAATGGGCGCATCAAAGCCATGGCCCGACGCTTTGGAGGCCTTCACCGGCAGCCGCGAAATGTCTGGCAAAGCGATGATCGAGTATTTCAAGCCACTGATGGAATGGCTGAAAATGGAAAATAAGGGAGCAAAAAAGGGTTGGTGATTACACTTAGCCAACAACAATCTCCGTCGCCCCGTGCTTGACACGGGGCCCCACTTTTACCGGCGACAGAAAGCCTAACCCCGTGTCAAGCACGGGGCGACGGTTAGGGGTTTGGGTGACTTCGGCGAAAGTATGGATGCCATTGCGTAGGCGAGGGTATTCTTCCAGAAAGCCACTCCATCTCACCTAAACGGCGGCTCGTTAAACGCCCGCAGCTTCCGGCTGTGCAGCGAGTTTCCCGCCTCGCGCAGTAACTCACAGGTCTGAATGCCGATCTGCAAATGCGCGGCGATGGCTTCTTCGTAGAAACGGTTGGCTTGGCCGGGCAGTTTGATTTCGCCATGCAGCGGCTTGTCGGACACACACAGCAACGTGCCATAAGGTACGCGGAACCGGTATCCTTGCGCGGCAATCGTGGCTGACTCCATGTCGATGGCAATCGCACGGCTTTGCGAGAAACGCAGCGCGCTGTCGGTATAGCGCAGCTCCCAGTTGCGGTCATCGGTGGTGACGACAGTACCAGTGCGCATCCGCCGTTTCAGGTCCGCGCCGCTAGTGCCAGAGACTTGCACAGCCGCTGCCTCCAACGCTTGTTGCACTTCGGCAATTGGCGGGATCGGGATTTCGGGCGGCAGCACGCGGTCTAGGATGTTGTCGTCGCGCAGATAGGCGTGGGCAAGCACATAATCGCCAATCCGCTGCGTCTCGCGCAATCCGCCGCAATGGCCGATCATTAGCCACACTTCGGGGCGCAAAACCGCCAAATGGTCGCAGATATTTTTCGCGTTGCTGGGGCCAACACCGATGTTGACGAGGGTAATTCCGGCTTCGCCATCGGCCATCAAGTGATAGGCAGGCATCTGATGCTTGCGCCACGTGCTGTCGGCGACAAGCTGCGCATGATCGTCGGTTGCCTCGTCAATGTACAGACCGCCAGCACCCGAAAGCGCCGTATAGCGGCCTTTGCCAACCTGTTGCGCTGCCCAACCGACGAATTCATCGACATAGCGGGTGTAGTTGGTGAACAGGATATAGCGTTGAAAATGGTCCGCTGGTGTGCCGGTATAATGCTTTAGCCGCGCCAGCGAGAAATCTGTGCGCAGGCCGTCAAACAACGAAAGGGGCGCACCATCGTCGTCGGGGATAAGCAAGCCGTCTGCGGCTTCATCGCCTATGTCCGCGAGTTCCGTTGCGGGAAACAGCTTTGATAACTGCGTGGGCGACACATCGCCCAGTTCCAGCCCGTCGAGCACATAAGGGAAGGGGATTTCCTGATGGCTAGTGCGGACTTCAATTTCGATGTCGTATTGCGCGACCAAAAGGTCAATCTGACTTGCCAAATAGTCGCTGAAAATTTCTGGCCGCGTTATCGTCGTGCGATACGTACCCGATTTTTCCAACCGGCCAAAAGCCAAGTTCGCGGTCATGTCGCGCTCTTCACCGGCATAGCGGATGATCAGTTCGGGATAGGCATAGGCCCCGGCGATCCGCGCCGATGGATCAGGGACCGTCCGGTCGTGCAAATATGCCGTCAGATCATCGCGAAGGCGCGTGACCGAGGCATCGTAATGTTCGGTGATTTGGCGGATTATGTCTTGTGTCTGTGTGTGGGTCATTAAGTCGGATTCTCCATTTGACGCGATTTGGCAAGCAAAAAGGGCGGAGAAGACTCCCCGCCCTTTCATATCCAACGGTCTAAACCGCTTAATGCGCCGCAATTATTGCGGCGTTATGTCACATTTGCTCAAGCATGTGATCCGCAGAGCTGACTTTGAAATCGCCGGGTGCCTCAACGTTCAGCTGTTCGACAACACCGTCATTCACGACCATCGAGAAACGCTGTCCGCGCTTACCCATGCCAAAACCACTGCCGTCCATGGTCAGGCCCAAAGCTTCGGCGAAATCAGCGTTGCCATCGGCGAGCATCGCAATGGACTCTGAACCGCCAGCTTTGTTCCATGCGCCGAGTACGAACGCGTCATTAACGGCGGTGCAGGCGATTTCGTCGATGCCCTTGGCTTTTAGCTCGTCTGCTTTATCAACAAAACCCGGAAGATGCTTGGCCGAACAGGTCGGCGTGTAAGCGCCGGGAACCGAAAACAAAGCGACTTTGCGACCAGCAAAATATTCGGACGATTGCACCGGCACAGGGCCGTCTGCGGTGGCTTTCACGAGTTTCACGTCAGGAAGCGTGTCACCAACTTTAATTGTCATAGTATCATTCCTTTATCCAGGGAGTGGGATGCGCGTGCAATTCGGCACTGCGCCATGCATGTCAAGCGCGTGGATGTGAAATTCAAGTGACGCAAAGATAAATTCGCATAAATTCAGCGCCGACGCATGGTTAATTTAGCTTCACCGTTGATGTTGAAAAATTAGTAAACACACCCGCTGCATCGCTCAACATCCAAAGCAAAATGCAACGAGGGGTTGTTGACATGATACAAACAGGGAAGGCGGCGTTGCTGTGTGCGCTTGCTGCAATGATAGTGGCGGCACCGGCGCAAGCATGCTGGACCAATGCGGAACAAAACGCAGCCAAGGTCGCCAATCTGAACATGATGATGATGGTAACGGCGTTGCGCTGCCGAAAAGGGCCGGATGACTTTCTGGCCGAATATAACCGCTTTGTGAAAAACAATAATCCGGTAATCGGGTCGCAGAATGCAGCGGTTCGTTCTCATTTTGCTCGGATCAACGGTAACACAAGCGCTGACGCTGCGATGGATAAGTTCATCATCGGTATCGCGAATAGTTACGGCGGCGGCCATGATCGTTTAGGCTGTAGCGACCTAAAAATCGTCGCAAAAGAGCTATCGCGCAGTGGACATAGCGCGGGATCGCTATTGGCTATCGCCACAGAAAATGTCGACGCAGCGCCTTTGTCCGGTGGACACTGCCGCGTAAACATAGCGTCGCGGTAGCATATAAAGCTTTCTTTATACAGCGATTGCGCCCGACGGAGATTCCGGTTAAAGGCGAGGCCTGTTAAATCCTAACCGGAGTTTTCCCGTGTCTGTTGACTATGTAATTGCCGATCTGGCCTTGGCCGATTTTGGCCGCGCTGAAATTCGAATTGCCGAAACTGAAATGCCGGGCCTTATGGCTTTGCGTGCGGAATATGGCGCGTCGCAACCTTTAAAGGGTGCGCGCATTACTGGTTCGTTGCACATGACGATCCAGACGGCTGTGTTGATTGAAACGCTGACCGCTTTGGGCGCCGAAGTGCGCTGGGCGACGTGTAACATTTATTCGACGCAAGACCACGCTGCGGCGGCCATTGCTGCAACCGGCGTTCCTGTGTTCGCTATCAAAGGCGAAACGCTTGCGGAATACTGGGATTATGTTGGTCGCATTTTCGACTGGGATACCGATAACACCGGTGAAATCACGACCAACTTGATCCTCGACGATGGCGGCGACGCGACGATGTTTGCGCTGTGGGGCGCACGCGTTGAGGCTGGCGAGACTTTGTTCGAGCCATCAAATGCCGAAGAAATTGAATTTGTTCGTGCATTGAACGCTTATCTGAAAGCAAAGCCCGGCTATCTGACCGCAAGCGTCAAAGCGATCAAAGGCGTGTCCGAGGAAACCACCACCGGCGTTCACCGCCTGTATCAGATCGCCAAGGAGGGCAAATTGCCGTTTCCTGCGATCAATGTGAACGACAGCGTCACAAAGTCGAAATTCGACAACCTGTACGGTTGTAAGGAATCGCTGGTCGATGCCATTCGCCGCGCAACTGATGTCATGCTCGCCGGTAAAGTCGCTTGCGTTGCCGGGTTCGGCGATGTCGGCAAAGGCTCTGCAGCCTCGCTGCGTCAGGGCGGCGCGCGCGTGATGGTTACCGAAGTCGATCCGATCTGCGCGTTGCAGGCTGCGATGGAAGGGTTTGAAGTTGTCACCATGGAAGAAGCTGTAAAGCGTTGCGATATCTTCGTAACCGCAACTGGCAACGAAGACGTGATCACTGCCGAGCACATGAAAGCAATGAAGCCGATGAGCATCGTTTGCAATATCGGTCATTTTGACAGCGAGATTCAGATCGCTGCGCTCGACAATTACAAATGGTCCGAAATCAAGCCAGGCACTGATCTGGTCGAATTTCCCGATGGCAAGCAGATCTTGATCCTCGCCAAGGGCCGTTTGGTCAATCTGGGCTGCGCCACTGGCCACCCAAGTTTTGTGATGTCGGCAAGCTTCACCAACCAAACGCTTGCGCAGATTGAGCTTTGGACACGGAACGAGCAGTATAAGAACGACGTCTATGTCCTGCCAAAGCATCTCGATGAGAAAGTCGCGGCGTTGCACCTTGAAAAGCTTGGCGTGCAGCTGTCAAAACTGACACCGAAGCAATCGAGCTATATCAACGTACCAGAGGCTGGACCGTTCAAGCCCGACCATTATCGCTACTAATCCACAGCGCATTTGCTTAATCAATGGCTCGGGGGCGACCCTGGGCCATTTTTTATTGCGCAATGCGGGCTTTCGATGCACCGCAACACGGACATAATTTTTGGCGGGAAACGGCATAAAGTGCAGGGCGAAAACCTGAACATTGCTCTGATGGGCTTGCTGATGGCAGCGTGGCTGGTCGCTGCGTCTGTGGCCATCTGGCTTGGCCTGTCGATGCGCCAGCAAGCACAGCGGACGTTAAAGCAAACCGCGCGACTTGGGCGTTTGCTGGAAACTGCGCCCGCCATCCCGGTTGTCGTTCGCGGCGACGGGAGGCTGGAGGCATCGGACCGGTTAGCGCGGATGATGGGTTTTGAGCGACAGCTGACGGTGTTGTCAGATTTGGTTGGTCGCGGTGATAGCGGGGTCATAGACGACGACTGGAAGTCGCTGGAGGCTAATGTCCGAGAAACGCAGCGCAGCGGCAAAGCCTTTATGCAGAAATTGGCGCTACGTGGCTCCGAACGCCGTTTGCTGGTGCGTGGCAACATCGCCGATTCGCAAGTCTATCCCAATGGTGCGGCGTTGCTTTGGTTTTTCGATTTGACTGACACAGTGCGCGAATCTGAGCGATTGGAAGACGAGGCAAAAACCGCGCGTAATGCCTTTGCCGCACTTGCCGGGCTGATTGAATCTGCGCCGATCCCGATGTGGCATCGCGGCCCCGATTTGCGGCTCAGTTTTGTCAACAAAGCCTATGTTGATGCAGTAAGCGGCGAAACGGGCGATCAAGTTGTCGATGCAGAGCTGGAACTGGTCGAGCCGGTCAACGGCGAAACCGCGATGAGCCATGCGGCAAAGGCGCGTATGTCGGGGCAGCCGATGGAGCGTCTTGTGTCGTCCACTATCAACGGTGAGAGGCGCCAAGTGAAGGTGATCGATATCCCCCTTGGTGATACTGGAATTGCCGGATTAGCGATTGATGTGCAAGAATTGATGGACGCGCGCGGCGACTTTCGCCGCTTTGCTGATGCACAGCGTGACCTGCTAGATAAAATGTCGGCGGCGGTTGCGCAATTTGACGCCGACAAGACGCTCAGCTTTGCTAATCTGCCGTTCCAACAAACCTTTGCTTTTCGTGACGACTGGCTATCTTCAAAACCGGAGTTTGTCCGCGTTTTTGACCGGATGCGTGACAACAACAAAATGCCTGAGGTTCGGGACTTTCCCGTATGGCGGACAGAGCGGGAGAATTGGTTCCAAAGCGCCGATCCGATAGAGGAAAACTGGTTGCTTCCAGACGGCACGCATCTTCGGCTATTGGCCCAGCCGACGCCTGATGGCGGCTTGTTGCTGATATTCGAAGACCGGACCGAACAGGCGCAACTGGCGAGTGCCCGCGATACATTGCTGCGCGTCCGCACCGCGACATTCGATAATTTGTTTGAGGCGATTGCGGTCTTTGGGGCGGACGGGAAGCTATCCATCTGGAATCGGCGTTTTGGAGAAATCTGGGCCGTGGATGAAGCTGCGCTGGCGAAGCATCCTCGCTTTGATGAATTGCTTTCATTGCTGTCCAAGCATTTGAAAAAGGCATCGCATGTCTCGGTATTGCGAGAGCTGTTGCAGATGACCATCAGCAGTCGGGAGCCACGACGCAGCCAGATGCAATTTGCCGACGGGCGGGTGTTTCAGCTTTCGACCGTGCCGTTGCCCGATGGCAATGCCCTGATCGCGATGATCGATGTGACCGATAGTGTGCAAGTCGAACACGCGCTGCGCGAACGGGCAGGGGCTTTGGCAGAGGCTGATGCGATCAAGGGACGCTTCCTTGCGAACATGAGCTATGAATTCCGCACGCCTTTGACCTCGATTGCCGGTTTTGCCGAGTTGCTGAAACAAGGCATCGCGGGCGAATTGACAGAACAGGCGCAAGACTATGTCGATGCGATTGCAAAATCGGCTGACCGGCTATCGCAACAGATCAATACAGTGCTCGACTTTAGCCAAAGCGAAGCGGGGGCTTTGCCGATTGTGCGCAAGCCCGTTGATGTAAAGGCGATGATGGACGGCGTCGCGCAATCGGTAACCGCTGAAGCCGAAGCGCGATCCATGAAGATTGTGTGCGATATTCAGGCCAGCGCCGGGGAGATTGCGGGCGATGAAAAGCGCTTGCTTCAGGCCGTGGGGCAACTGACCGATAACGCGATCCAATACGGCAAAACGGGCGGCACGCTGTTGCTGCATGCCAGCGGCGACCGGCAGAACGTGACACTTGTTGTCTCCGACGACGGCCCGGGCATGGACGCACGGCAGCAGGCGGCGGCATTGGACGGCTTTGGACGGTCGCAGTCGGGCGAGAATACAGCGCAAGGTCTTGGCCTGCCATTGGCGCGGCAACTGGTCGAATCACACGGTGGCAAGCTGTCATTGGAATCGCGTTTGGGCGAGGGGACGACAGTCACCATAAAGCTGCCGCGGGTGGTAAAAACGGTATGATCATCGACAGCCCATTAGCTATGTTGGAAGCAGGGCGAACCTTTGCGGCAACGCTACATGGCGGCGAGCTAGTGACGCTTTCGGGAGGCCTTGGTGTGGGCAAGACTGTATTCTGCAAAGGCGTGCTCGAAGGGCTTGGCTATCAAGGCGATGTGCCCAGCCCAACCTATAATATCGTGAACCATTATTCGCCCCCCGACACACGTTTGCCGGTTATCCATGCCGACGTTTACCGCCTTAATTCGCCCGACGAGCTAGGGGAAATAGGTTTGCTCGATAGCGCCGATACCGATACCGTTTTCCTTATCGAATGGCCCGAACAGGGCGGTCGAGCTTTTGCCCATGCGCAATTCCGGATTAGCATCGCGGTAATCGATGAAAATAGCCGAACGTTGACGATAGAAGAGAATACATAAATGCCAGTCGACACGAACATTCCCGATGCTATTTTGCCGTTTTTGGCGCGGTCGGGCTGGGACGATGCGGCGCTAGATGCTGTTCCGGGCGACGCTTCATTTCGGCGCTATTTCCGGCTGAAAAAATCCCAAGGCCAGCGCGCGGTTTTAATGCATGCGCCGCCCCCGCACGAAGATCCGCAACCGTTCCTTGATGTGACCGAATATCTGCGCCAAAATGAATTTCGCGCACCGGAAATCTTTGCCGCCGATGCGGGGCAAGGCCTCATCCTGCTTGAAGATTTCGGCGATCGCCGGATGCGGGAGCATTTGGACGCGCATCCAAACGATGAGGACAAGATTTACCGAACGGCTATCGATACTTTGGTACGGTTGGAGAAAACGCCGGTTGCCGACATCGCGCTTTATAATGATGCAGTCTATCTGCGCGAAACCGGATTGCTGACCGAATGGTATCTGCCCGCGATGGGCCTAAGCGCAGACGCAGGCGAATATGATGCGATGTGGGCAGAGGCGCTGGCGCCTTTAGCAAACGCTCCCGCCGTCACTGTGCTGCGTGATTATCATGCCGAAAACATCATGCTCCTTGATAATAATGCGCAGGGCTTGATTGACTATCAAGACGCGCTGATTGGTCATCCCGCCTATGATGTTGTTTCGATCCTGCAAGACGCGCGCCGCGATGTATCACCTGAACTAGAGGCAGCTATGCTGGAACATTATATAGCCACAGCGAGACCAGATTATGATTTTCCGCTGCATTATGCTTTGCTGGGCGCACAAAGGAACACGAAAATCATTGGCATTTTTACGCGGCTTTGGACGCGTGACGGCAAGGAGCGCTATCTCGACTTTTTGCCGCGCATGTGGCGCTTGCTGGAACGTGATTTGGCGCACCCCGGTCTGGTGCCGCTCAGGGCTTGGTTCGATGCGACTATCGGCGCGGAATTGCGCGCGCAATCCCCGTTGGACCGCACCGTATGAAAATTGAAACTGCAATGGTTATGGCGGCCGGTCTCGGCACACGGATGCGCCCGTTGACTGACCATATGCCAAAGCCATTGGTCAAAGTCGCGGGCAAGCCTTTGATCGAATATGCCTTTGATAAATTGCGCATGGCAGGTGTCAAAAGTGCTGTGGTCAATGTCCATTATCTGCCAGAACAGGTTGAGGCCTATGTGGCAGAATTCATCACAGATTTGGACGTGACAATGTCTGACGAGCGCGCGCTATTGCTTGAAACCGGCGGTGGCTTGGTACAGGCGTTGCCGTTGATCGGCGGTGATCCGTTTTTCTGCATCAACAGCGACGCTATCTGGACTGATGGCGAAATGGATGGCCTGACGCGGTTGGCTGAAGGTTGGGATGGGGAGGTGATGGACGGCTTATTACTTCTGGTTCCGCGTGAACGTGCATTTAGCCATCACGGAGACGGAGATTTTTCCATTGATGGAAAAGGTCGCCCCGTCAGACGCGGAACGGCTGCGAATGCCCCATTCGTTTACACAGGTATTCAATTGCTATCGCGCGCATTTTTGAACGATGCACCATCAGGACCTTTTTCGACCAATATCCTGTGGGACCGTTCCATAGCCAAAGGTCGCCTTTTTGCGTTAGAACATCAAGGCGACTGGTTCGACATTGGCTCTCCCGCAGCGATTGTGCCAACAGAGGAAGCGCTTCGCCGACATGGCTGAAACGCATCGGCCTCAGCTGTTTACCGTGCCGGTGGGAACCAGCCTGACTGACGCGTTGGCCGCGCATCTGCTCAAGACCGGTGGCAATGCACTCCCCGATACTCTGATCCTTATGCCGAACAATCGCGCGATCAAATCATTGACCGAGAGCTTTGTGCGCCAGGCCAAGAAGGGGTTGCTGTTGCCGCGCATGGTTGCGGTTGGTGATTTGGCGTTGGATGAGGCTTTGGGGTCGTTGTTCGATCCGATTGGCGGATTGGTTGCCGAACCAATTTTGCCGGTGATCCCTGACATTGACCGGCGCATAGTGTTGACCGTGCTGATCCGAAAGCAACGTGCCGGAATTTCGCAAGTCGAGGCATTAAAACTTGCCAAGCATTTGGCGGCGGCGATGGACGTTTTAGAGATTGAAGAGGTCAGCCTAGACCGCGTCCGCAATGATAGTTTGAAAGACGATATGCAGGGGCATTGGCAATCCGCTTATACGGATTTTCTTGCCGTTGCCGCTGCGTTTCAAGCAGAGCTTCGCGTCCGGAAACAGATCAGTGCGGCGCAGCGACGAAACATCCTGCTTGACCGGTTTGCACTTGCTTTGCCCACCGACCGTCCGATTATTGCCGCTGGTATTACCACCGCCGCGCCCGCGATTGCCCGCTTGTTAAAAGCGGTGTCGCGATTGCCAAACGGCATGCTTGTGTGGCCACATGTGGACCCCGATATGCCGGACAATGACTGGGAAGCATTGGGGCCAAATCCGCGTGAGGGGCGCGCAGACGAGGCGGAGGAGACGCATCCTTATTTTCATCTAAAGCTGTTGTTCGACCGCATGGGCATCAGGCGTGATGAAGTCACACTTTTTCCGGGCATCCAGCGAAAACCCGTGCTGAATGCTGTCGACCGGATATTTGCGCGCGCAGAGGCTGTGCTCGATTGGGCTGAACTGCCACCTGCAGAAAAGCGGCTGAAACATGTGCGAGTGATGACGGCGGCGGATAGCGCAGAAGAAGCGCTGGCCATCGCGATCCTTATCCGGGAAGGATTGGAGACAGCCGGTAAGCGTATCGCGTTGGTCACGCCGGACCGCGAATTGGCAGTGCGCGTTTCCGCTCAATTGCTTCGCTGGGATATCCGGATTGACGACAGCGCCGGGCAGCCGCTGATCCAATTGCTGCCTGCGACCTTGTTGCTGAACCTTGCCGAAATGGTGGCGGACCGCGCAGGCCCAGCAACTTTGCTTGCGGCGCTTAAACACCCGTTGGTGCGCTTTGGCGACGAGCGATTGGCTTGGCTGGAATCGGTGCGTCAGCTCGATCTGGGGATCAGGGGGCCTCGGCTTGGCATCGGGCTGTCGGCGATTGGTTACGCGATTAATTCAGGGAGCTTGGCGAAACAGGCAAAACCAGTCGTGCTGGGGTGGTGGGACACGATCGCACCCGTTTTTGCAGCGTTCGATGCGTTGGACAAGGCTGATCTACCAGCGATATTGGACGCGTTAGTCGCTGTCGCAACTGATCTGACCGCAGGCAAAATTTGGCAGGGTCAGGCTGGCCGACAATTGGCGCAGTTGCTTGAGGATTACCGCGCGACTGATTTGTCGAGGCTTGGCAAAATTGAACGCGGCAGCATTCCGGCCTTGCTCGCAAAGATGTTGGACAGTGAAGTCGCGCGCCCGGTTTTCGGCAGCCATCCGCGCGTTGCGATCTTTGGCCTGTTGGAAGCGCGGTTGCAACAGGCTGACTTTGTAATTTGCGCTGGATTGAACGAAGGAACTTGGCCGCAAATGCCGCAGCCTGATCCATGGCTTGCGCCGGGTCTGCGCCGGGCGTTGAAATTGCCGGGGCTTGAACGCAACATGGGGCTGTCGGCGCATGATTTGATGAGCTTGCTTGGCGCAAAAGAAGTGGTGCTAAGCCGTGCAGTGCGCGACCGTGGCGGGCCGACGGTGGCGTCACGTTTTCTGTTGCGGACGCAAGCGTTGGTTGGTTCGCAATTGGCGCAGGAAAAAGCGGCGATTGCGCGCGCGCGGTTAATCGACGTTGGCACGCCTGTTCCGCAATTCGACCGGCCTGAACCAATGCCATCCAAGGATCAGCGCCGCGTTGATATATCCGTGACGCAGGTCGATGTGTTGAAAGCTGATCCTTATGCGTTTTATGCGCGCAACATATTGCAGCTAAAACCGCTCGACCGCGTCGGCGGTGAACCCGATTCTGCATGGCGCGGGATTGCCATTCACGACATTCTGGAAAAATGGGCAAAGGAGGACAAATACGATCCTGAAAAGTTGCTCACGCGGGCGGAGCAGATGCTTTCCGATCCGGCGTTCCATCCCGCTGTGCGCGTGTTGTGGCAACCGCGTGTGACCAGCGGGTTGTCATGGATTGCCCGCGAAACACTGATGATGCGCGATGCAGGCCGCATTATTATTTCGACCGAAAGCTGGGGCAAGCTGACGCTGGCTGGCGTCGAGATCAAAGGCCGCGCCGACCGCATTGATCGCACCGTCGATGGCAGCCTTGTTATCGTTGATTACAAAAGCGGCCAGCCCCCAGCGCCCAAAGCCGTAAAGGCTGGATACCGGATGCAGCTGGGTTTGATCGGGGCGATGGCAGAGGCTGGAGGTGTCGAAAATGTCTGCGGAACAGCGCAGGGATTTGAGTATTGGAGCCTAGCCAAAAAGAAGGACGCCTTTGGTTTTATCAAAAAACCAGTGACGGAAAAAAATGGCGACAATGTCGAGTTCATTACGCTGTCGCTAAAATTCGCGCGCGCGGCGATTGAAAACTGGATCACCGGGAACGCGCCGTTCACAGCGAAGCTGAAACCAGAATATGCGCCGTATAAGGATTATGATCAGCTGATGCGATATCAGGAATGGTATGGACGTTTGGAACGGTCCGATGTCGATTGATGCGTTGAAACCATTGCCTTGGTTAAAAGGCGCACAGAATGCTGCGGTCGTCCCGGCGCATAACATCTGGCTGAGTGCATCGGCGGGTTCGGGAAAAACGCAAGTGCTTAGCGCGCGGGTAATCCGGCTGTTGCTAGAGCGCGGCGTCCGGCCTGAAAATCTGTTGTGCCTTACGTTCACTAAAGCGGCTGCTGCGGAAATGGCGGACCGGATCAACCACCGGCTTGCGTTTTGGGTGCAGGCCAAGGGCGGCGTATTGGCGGCGGATTTGCAAGCGATAGGCGCGGATTACAGCCCAGTCGGGCAAGCGAATGCTCGAAAGCTTTTTGCGCAAGTTCTGGATGCGCCGGGCGGCGGATTGCAGATCATGACGATCCACAGTTTCTGCCAATCGCTGTTGGCGGCTTTCCCCGAAGAAGCCGGATTGCTGCCCGGGTTTGAACCGATAGACGAACGCGCGGTCGATCAATTGCACAATGATGCGTTGTCAGAACTGGTTCAGTCAGCGGACGCCGATGGCCGCGACTGGATTGTTTCCCAACTGCAAAAATTGTCGATGATCCTTGGTGAAGATGGCGTGCGTTTCTTTCTGCGCCGCTGTGTCGGGCAGGGCGACGCGCTTGAAGCGTTGGTTCCCGACGAAAAAGGTGCGCTGGTTTTGGCGCAGCGGATCATGGAGATAAAATTTGAAGGGACGGCGGCGGACGAGCTTGCGCGGCGCTGTGATGATGCAGCGATTGACGGACAGATGTTGTCGCAATTGGCGGATTTGAATGAGGCATGGGGCGTAAAAACAGGGATAGAGCGGGTCGATAAAATTCGTAACTGGCTGGCGCAATCACCTAAGCAACGGGTGTCGTCGCTTGATGAGTTGCAGAGTTGCTGGACGAATAAAGATGGCACACTCAAAAAATCCGGCCCGAAAAAGGAAGAGGCATATGAAAATCTAGCACTCGATGCACATCAGTGGACTCGCTCTCTGGTGCAGTTTCGCAACGCCGCAAACTACGCCGAACGTCTCGCACCCGCTTTGCTCACCGGCAAAGTCTATGCTGCGCAATATCGGCAAATGAAACATGCACGCGGCCTTGTTGATTTTGACGATATGATTGCGCGGACCGCAGCATTGCTGTCAAAAAGCGGCATGGCTGATTGGGTGCGGTATAAGCTTGATCGCAAAATCGACCACATCCTGATCGACGAAGCGCAAGACACCAACGAGGCGCAGTGGAAGATTATCGAGGCATTATCCGACGATTTTTTCAGCGGCGCAGGGGCAGGGAATGAGCGACCACGCACCGTGTTTGCCGTTGGTGACTTCAAACAGGCGATTTATAGTTTCCAAGGAACCGCTCCAGAAAAGTACCGCGATGCCGGGGAGCGTTTGGAAAAGCGCATTGGTGGCGCTGGTGAAACTTTGCACCAATTGTCTTTGTCACAATCTTTCCGATCCACGCGGCCTGTGTTGCAGCTGGTCAACGCCGTGCTTGAACACACAGGACACCAGGCGCTGGGTCTGACCGAACCGATTCCCGCGCATTTTAGCGACAGAGCCAATTTTGGCACGATTGAATTGATGAAATGTGTGTCGCCGGCGACGGATAATACTGACACCGATGACGGTGAGCCGACGGGCGAAACGCAGGACGAAGCCGAGGAACAATGGCTGACGTCTGAAACACTCGAACTTGCCCACCGCATTGCCGAGCATGTCAAAAACCTGATTGATGCAAAGCCGGTACTGGCGACGACGGGACGACCATTAGAACCCAGCGACATCATGATTCTGTTGAAAAAACGTGGTGTGCTAGCAGGCCTTATCGTGGCACGGCTGCACGCGCAAAAGGTTCCCGTCGCGGGTATCGACCGGCTAAAAATTATTGAGCCGATTGCTGTTCAGGATTTGCTAGCGACGATCAAATTCGTCTTGCAACCACAGGATGACCTTAGCCTTGCGTGCTTGTTAGTATCGCCGTTGATCGGTTGGGATCAGGACCAGCTACTGGCGCACAGTTACCGACCAAAGGGCCACGGCCTATGGCGGCATTTGCGCGCACAGGCGCACATCTCAGCGGATTTAGCACCGTTGCACGAAATGCTGCGCAGTGCCGATTTAACAACGCCTTATGCCTTCCTTGAAAACATATTGTCCGGCCCGATTGGCGGACGCCGGAAGTTTCAGGCGCGATTGGGGTCTGAAACTTTAGTACCGATTGAGGAACTGCTGAACCTGGCGATCCAGTATCAGCAAGAGGGCGGCGCGTCGCTGCAAGGGTTTTTGGAATGGTTCGGCAGCGGCGGGACCGATATTAAGCGCGAAGGGCTGGCGCAAAGCCGCGACGTCCGCGTGATGACTGTTCATGGCGCAAAGGGGCTGGAGGCGCCGGTGGTGATCCTTGCGGATATCACCGCTGATCCGGAGGGGCCGGGTAACTGGAACCGCGGCATTGATGTGCCGATGGACGGTGATACGAAGCTGCCGTTGCTGCCCGTTCGTAAATCTGCGCGCGGAGAACGTCTGACGGGAATTTGGGATGAGCGAGACGAGCGTGATCTGCAGGAGCATTTCCGCTTGCTGTATGTGGCAATGACACGCGCTGCGGAGCATCTGATCTTGGTTGGCGCTTTGGGCAAAAGAGCAAAAGGTGTGACGCCGCCGAACAGCTGGTACACGGCGATTGAGGCTGGAATGATAGCATTGGGCTGCAACTGGGAATCGGATCCTTTATGGGGCGCAACGATGCGGCATTCGGCGGACGGCGCGTTTGAGCGTGAGAAGCCAAAGCGTGTGGCACTCGATGCTACAGTCGATATGCCGGACTGGATGTTTGCAGACGCCCCCGCCGAAGAAACGCCGCCGCGTCCGCTTGCTCCATCCAATTTGGACGATGACCTTTATGGGGATGCTCCAGCAAGTGCAGTGTTAAAGACTGCAGCGCTACGTGGAAAATTGCTGCACGCGTTGTTTGAACACTATACAGGAGGAGACCTTGCTGTTTTCCAAACCGCAGCGGTCGAATGGTTGGGGCGCAATAATCCGGGGCATGACTTTGATCACCAGACCGCTGTGGCTGAAGTCATTGCGGTGATGCGCAACCCCGATTGGGCGGAATTGTTCTCGTTAGCTGCCCGCGCGGAAGTACCGCTGGCGGCATTGGTTGGCACAACAGTCATAACCGGACGCGTTGACCGTTTGCTGGTTGAGGAAAACCGCGTGCGCCTGATCGATTTCAAAACCGGGCGAAATGTGCCGGCAAACGAAACTGCTGTCTCGACACCGATCCTGCGGCAAATGGCGCATTATGTCGCCGCATTGGAATCGATCTTTGCCCCGCGCAAAGTCGAGGCCGCTTTGCTGTATACCAGTGGCCCGTCGATGATTGAGCTATCGGCAGAAGCACTGGCACCGCATAAGCCACTATGAGAGCGCCCCAAGCAAATCTTTTGGGAGTGCTGCTTGCAACCCGCCAGCGCGCCCCATACATTCAGGTCAACATTAAAGGAGAATTCCGATGGCAACTACCGCTGTAGGCGACAACAACTTTGACACCGATGTTCTTGGTTCCGACAAACCCGTTCTTGTCGATTTCTGGGCCGAATGGTGCGGCCCGTGCAAGATGATCGGCCCCGCGCTGGAAGAAATCAGCGACGAACTGGGCGAGCAAGTGAGCATTGTGAAACTCAATATCGACGATCATCCAGATACGCCGACCAAATACGGCGTGCGCGGAATTCCAACGATGATCCTGTTCAAAAACGGCGAAGCGGTTGAGACAAAGGTCGGCGCGGCGCCAAAGGCCGAACTGAAACGCTGGTTAGAAGCCGCGCTTTAACTCCGGTAATCGGCGTTGATGCTGATATAACTATGGGTCAGGTCGCACGTCCAAACGGTCGCGCGGCCCGATCCTAGCCCGATATCGACGCCGATGCGTATGTCTTGGCCTTTCAGATGTGCGGTAACCGGCGCTTCGTCATAGCTATCGACGGCAAGTCCGTCTTGCGCGACCCATTTATCGGCAAATCGGATGGCGAGCTTGTCACGGTCAGCAGGCTCGCCCGCTTTGCCGATGGCCATCACGACGCGGCCCCAATTGGCGTCCTCACCTGCAATCGCGGTTTTAACCAAAGGGGAATTGGCAATTGCCATCCCGATCCGGTGAGCGCTGTCGTCTGAAACCGCGCCGGTCACTTCAATCTCGATAAATTTCTGTGCGCCTTCGCCGTCGCGGACCACCAGTTGCGCGAGTTGGCGGCAAACGTCATGTAAAGCCGCTGCAAACGCATCTGCCCCGATATCATCGAACGAGCGCAGCGGCGCATTGCCCGCTTTGCCAGTCGCGAACGCGAGGACTGTATCAGACGTTGATGTGTCGCTATCCACTGTGATGCAGTTGAACGTGTGTGCGTTTGACGCCGATAGCATCTGTTGCAAAAACACAGCGTCCACCGCCGCATCGGTAAAGATATAGCCCAGCATCGTTGCCATATCCGGCGCGATCATGCCGCTGCCTTTGATAATCCCGACAAGCTCGACACGTTTGCCATCCACAATCGCGCTGGCGACAGCGCCTTTGGCAAAGGTATCGGTGGTGCCGATGGTGTTGGCGGCCTCTTCCCAGTGACACGGGGCTGCATCGAAGACCGCGCGCAAACCGCCTTTCGCCTTATCCTTAGGCAACGGCACACCAATCACGCCAGTTGAGCAGACAAAGACTTCCTCGGGCGCACACCCTAGATGCGCTGAGACTTGATCGACAATCGCCATCACCGCCTCGGCCCCGCGAAACCCGGTAAACGCGTTGCTGTTGCCCGCATTCACGATCAAAGCACGTGCGGCGCCGCCCTTCAAATGCTCGCGGCATAATTCTACCTCAGTCGAGCAGCACAGGTTGCGCGTAGTCACGCCAGCGACAGCGGTTCCCTTTGTCAGTTCAACAAAGGCCAGGTCGCAACGATCCCATTCTTTATAACGCGCGCGAGCGATGCGCGGTGTTGCGCCGGCAATGGGCGGTGCGTCGGGAAAGGGGACAGCGAGGGGGGAAATGGCTAGCAAATAACTGCACTTTCGATATTTATGGATATTACGATCTTAAATAAAGGAGCCGAGCTTGTATTTCCTAATTGCGACCGCGGCAATGACGACCGACGCCAGCATTGATACCGTAAAGCCAACCGTTAAAACAGAGCAGGCGGATGATCAATCGGAACTCCTTTCGTCGGAGGAGCAACTGCCTGTGTCGTTCACTTTGCCGGAGCCTACAGACGGTAGCACCTTGCCAGTGCCAAAAGCTAATCCCGGAACATGGATTCGTACCGACGATTACCCGATCGATGCTCTGAGCGAAAATCGAAGCGGACGAACCGGCTTTCTAGTTGATGTAAACAGGCTGGGCCGCGTCACGAAATGCACGATCATTGTATCAAGCGGACACGATGATCTTGATGACGCCGCATGTGATTACGTGACCGCGCGAGCGATATTTGAACCGGCGACTGACAAAAAGCGAAAAGCGGTCAGCGGCGTATATCAGAATGCTGTATCATGGCGCATACCAACCGCTATCGACTTGCCTAAAGCTGGGCAATCCACAATGGTCTATGTCGTCGAGGCCGACGGTACTGTGTCTGACTGTAAGTTTGACACGACCATTGAATTGCCACCGGGTGTTCAGGTTTGTGCAAATCCGCCGCAGTTTGAGCCGAGAAGAAATGCAGCAGGCGAAGCGATAAAAGTGCGCGTTGTAACGTCAACTGTCACTAAGATATTCCGGGTAAACGCCGATCCGTCGGCCGAGGAATAGCGGTCGGATTTTCTAGTGTGGACGAAGCCTTTAACCATAACTATACGCGTGGGCGTCTAACAGGATGATGCAATGCGTTTGCTGATCTATCTTCTCGCGCTAATGGGTGGTTTTTCCGCCGCTGATGCTGCGCGTGCGGATGTGGCGCATTCGTCGAGTGTGGCGCAGGCGGCGGTTTCTGTTGTCGATGCAATGGTTGCTCAAAAGCAAGAGGATGCTATCCGGCCAGTTAGCGTTTGGCCGCAGGATTCTGTGCATGCGCCGCGTTACGTTGCTGCGCAAATACTGATCGCGCAGACGCCGATCACTCGCCGCGACGTTTCGCTGCAATAATGTGAATTCTGGCGGGTCGCCGCCCTTTCTGCGCTGCGCGCGGATACTCCAAAATTAGAGACTTGTCCGCGACGGACTGCTCGTTACCCTGTTCATTATCTTTAGGAATTTTCTATGCTCGGCTCTGTAGCCAAGGCGATTTTCGGTTCGTCGAACGATCGTTACGTCAAACAAGTTATGAAGATCGTCAGTACTATCAACGCCTTAGAAGACGGAATCTCAGCGCTGTCGGATGATGAACTGAAGGCGCAAACGCAGCGTTTTCGTGATCGTTTGGCGGCAGGCGAAACACTCGATGATATTCTACCCGAGGCCTTTGCCACGGTGCGCGAAGCATCGGTTCGCACGTTGGGTATGCGCCACTTTGATGTACAGATGGTCGGCGGCATTGTCCTCCATCGCGGCGAAATCGCCGAAATGCGGACGGGTGAGGGCAAAACTTTGGTCGCTACACTCGCGACTTACCTAAATGCCATTGAAGGCAAAGGCGTCCATGTCGTGACGGTCAATGACTATTTGGCATCACGCGATTCCGAATGGATGGGGCGGATCCATACCTTCCTCGGCCTGACCATCGGTGTGGTTGTTCCAAACCTGTCCGAAGGCGAGCGGCGCACGGCATATGCGTGCGACATCACCTATGCGACCAACAACGAGCTGGGTTTTGACTATCTGCGTGACAATATGAAAATGGAGCGCAGCCAGATGGTGCAGCGTGCTTTCAATTTCGCCGTTGTCGATGAAGTGGACTCGATTCTAGTCGATGAAGCGCGGACGCCGTTGATTATCTCTGGCCCCACCGATGACCGGTCAGAATTGTATCAGCAAGTGCAACTGATTGTCGTGCAATTGGTCGCTGAAGACTACGACGCTGACGAGAAAAGCCGCAATGTCACTTTGACCGAAGACGGCACTGAAAAGGCCGAGCGGCTTTTGGAGAACGCCGGACTGTTGCAAGGCAGCAACCTTTACGACGCCGAAAACACAATGGTTGTCCATCACCTCGATCAGGCATTGAAAGCCAATGTCATGTTCAAACGTGACACCGACTATATCGTCAAAGACGAAAAGATTATCATCATTGACGAGTTTACCGGGCGGATGATGGACGGGCGCCGCTGGTCGAATGGCTTGCATCAGGCAGTGGAGGCCAAAGAAAACGTAAGGATCGAGCCTGAAAACCAGACGCTGGCAACGATCACCTTCCAAAACTATTTCCGCATGTATCCGAAAATTTCGGGAATGACTGGAACTGCTGCGACCGAGGCGGGCGAATTCCACGAAATTTACAAGCTGAACGTCGTTGAAATACCGACCAATCTGCCAGTGTTGCGAATCGATGAAAGCGACGAATTCTATAAAAATACCGCCGATAAATTCGCCGCAATTGCGCGGACGATTAAAGAAGCGAATGAGCGCGGCCAGCCCGTTTTGGTGGGTACAGTGTCTATCGAGAAATCAGAATTGCTGTCCGAATATCTGAACAAAGACGGCGTGGAACATAGCGTTCTAAATGCCCGTTTCCATGAACAAGAAGCGCGGATTGTGGCGCAAGCAGGGCGTCTGGGCACTGTGACCATCGCCACCAACATGGCAGGTCGCGGCACCGACATTCAGCTTGGCGGCAACTTTGATTACCGTATCGACGACGAATTGAGCGATATGGAGGCTGGCCCTGAAAAAGACGCAGCAATTGAGCGGATCAAGGCCGAGATTGCGGCGGAAAAAGACCGCGTCAGGGAAGCGGGCGGCTTGTTCGTCCTAGCCACTGAACGCCATGAAAGTCGCCGGATCGATAACCAACTGCGTGGCCGTTCGGGCCGCCAAGGTGATCCCGGCCTATCGCGTTTCTACCTCTGTCTAGAGGATGATTTGCTGCGCATTTTTGGATCGGAGACTCTGTTTTCGCGGATGATGAACAACAGCCTCGAAGACGGCGAAGCGATTGGTGGCAAATGGCTTAGCCGCGCTATTGAAACTGCGCAGAAAAAAGTCGAAGCGCGCAACTATGATATTCGCAAACAGCTGGTTGAATATGATAACGTCATGAATGACCAGCGCAAAGTCATCTATGAACAGCGCAGCGACATCATGGATGCAGAAGCTGTAGATGATGTCCTAGACGACATGTTCCTTGAAACGGTCAACACCATCGTCGCTGATCATTGTCCGCCCGATACTTACCCCGAACAGTGGAACGTCGATGGCCTGAAACGCGATGTGACCGAGATATTGGGCCTTGATACCGATATCGACGGGTGGATGCAGGAAGAGGCAATGGAGCCCGAAATCGTCGAGACGCGATTGACGGAATTGGCAATGGCGCGACTTGCCGCCAAGCGCGATTCCGCTGATCCTGCAATTTTCCGCCAGATCGAAAAGCAAATTTTGCTGCAAACGCTTGACCATCATTGGAAAGAGCATCTGTCGACATTGGATGCGTTGCGGCAGGTCATCTATCTGCGCGCTTATGCGCAGAAAAACCCGATCAATGAATATAAGCAGGAGAGCTTCGGCCTGTTTGAACGCATGCTAGCGGCAATCCGCGAAGGCGTGACCAAAACGGTTGCGACTAACGAATTCCGCATCGAGCAAGAACAGGGCGAAGGACTTCCGGAACTGCCCGATTTTTTAACGCAGCATTTTGATCCGTTCACGGGCGATGATGATAGCGATGATTTTGATGCAGGGACTGCGGGACTGGTGACGACGACAATTCCTGCGCGACAAGTTGCGACTGATCCGACCGAGGGCAATCCTTGGGCGAACGATCCTGACATCCGCCGTAATGATCCTTGCCCATGTGGTTCGGGGCAGAAATACAAACACTGTCACGGCGCGTTTTAGGTGATGATGGGGCGCGGAGGATGAAGCGATGGCTTTGTTAGCCGCGCTGTTTTTCCTCGTTGCGCTGATTTACGCGTCGGTCGGCTTTGGCGGCGGATCGACCTACACCGCTCTGCTGGGCCTTTGGGGCGTTGCTTTCAAGCTGATCCCCGTCATTTCGCTGGTCTGCAACATCATCGTTGTCAGCGGCGGCGTGTGGCGGTTTCAACGGGCAGGGCTGATTGACTGGCGGGCTGTGAGGCCGTTGCTAGGGGTTTCCGTACCCTTTGCCTTTATAGGCGGGTTGGTTCCGTTGAAAGAGTCGTTGTTCCTGCTGATCCTTGGCGGTGCATTGCTGGCGACCTGCGCAGCATTGCTGGTGCAGCCCACAAATTGGCAGCCGCGAAAATTGCCGAAACCAATCGTGCTCGGCCTGTCGGCAGCCATAGGTCTGCTGGCCGGACTGTCCGGAATAGGTGGCGGCATTTTTATGGCGCCGGTGCTTCACCTCATGCGCTGGGCCGATGCACGGCGGATCGCGGCTTTTGCCTCGTTATACATTCTGGCGAATTCGATCGCAGGATTAAGCGGACAATTGCTGAAATCGGGCGTCGCTACATTCGCAAATGTTGCGGCAGATTATTGGCCGATGATGGTGGCGGTATTGGTCGGCGGACATATTGGCGGGACATTGGGCATCCGTTTTTTCAGCCCCGGGCTGCTAAAAGCAATCACAGCTATCTTGGTCGGCTATGTCGCCGTCCGCCTAATTGGCCAAAGCCAACGTTTGTGGTGAAAAAATGGCTCCCCGGGAGGGATTCGAACCCCCGACCAATTGATTAACAGTCAACTGCTCTACCACTGAGCTACCAGGGAACAGCTCGGTCCAAAGATGGTATTGGCCCGGGCGAGACGCGCCTATGAAGCGGGTCGAAACAAAATGCAAGAGGGTCAGGTAACAAATTGCTCCATCGCGATGCGATCATCCAGCGCGTGTTCGGGGTCGAACAGCAATGTCAGTGCGCGGTTGCGGTCTAGCGATACCTCGACGCTGGCTATGTCCCGAATCTCGCGTTGATCGGCGACGGCGCTGACGGGTCGTTTGGCCGCCTCTAATATGTTGAGTTTGACGCGATAGCGGTCGGGCAAGATCGCGCCTTTCCAGCGGCGCGGGCGGAACGGGCTAATCGGGGTGAGGGCCAACAGCGCCGAATCCAGCGGTAGGATCGGACCGTTTGCTGAAAGATTATAGGCGGTGGACCCGGCGGGTGTTGCAACCAGCACACCATCGCAAATCAGCTCGTCCATCACGATGCGGTCGTTGACCCAGATTTCGATCTTCGCCGCCTGACGCGTTTCGCGCAGCAGCGAAACTTCGTTGATGGCAGGTAGAGTGAACTTCTGCCCCGATGTAGTTTCAATTGTGGCAACCAGCGGCGTAACCGAAAAACTCTTTGCGCGCTCCAGTCGGTCGATAAGGCCATCGGGCTGCCAATTGTTCATCAGGAAACCGATGGTTCCCAAATTCATACCATACGCAGGCAAGGTTCGCCGGTCCTCAAGCAAGCGGTGCAGCAATTGCAGCAAAAAGCCGTCACCACCCAAAGTGATGACCGCATCGGCTTCGTCGAGACCGACAAATTCATGTCGTTCGCGGAGCAGCTTTTCTGCGTCGCGTGCTGGGTCTCCAGGAGCAGCCAACAGCGCAAGGCGGGGAAAACGGCTCATCCGCCAGTTGCATTCATATGGCGATTAAGGCGCAGACTGCTGTCCTCCATCTGGCGTTCGAAGTCATGGCGTTCGGGTTTAAGGCGCAACGCCTGTTGCAGCAACCGGTCTACGCCCGCTGTGCCATCATCACGAATCGCTGCGCGCAAATCGACATGCAGGTCAGAACCAAGACACATATAGATTTTCCCATCAGTGGTCAGGCGTAGCCGGTTGCAATCATCGCAGAAATTACGGCTCATTGGTGTGATCAGGCCAAGCCGCAGCCCGAGCGGTTCAACCTGCCAATACCGGGCAGGGCCGGCCGTGCGGTGGTTAAGTTCGCGTAGGCTGTAGCGCTCTTTCAGCGGTGCAATGAACTGCTGAAGCGCAACAAACTGATCACTCCGCCCGCCAACTCCGTCACCCAAGGGCATAGTTTCGATCAAGCCAAGATCATGACCCTGTGCGGCGCAATACTCCGCCACCGACAAAATGTCGTTATCATTGATCCCCTTTAGAGCGACCATATTGATGCGGATGGCAATGCCCGCGCTTTTCGCCGCGTCGATACCCCGCAACACCGCCGCCAAATTTCCGCCACGTGTAATCTGCGCGAACCGCGTTTCATCCAGACTATCGAGGCTGACATTGATCCGCCGAACGTTTGCCTTGGCCAAGCCATCGGCATGTTGCGCAAGCAGGCTGCCATTGGTGGTCAGCGTCAGTTCGTCGAGCCGTCCAGCCGCGACCTGCGCCCCCAAATGCTGCACCAAAACATCAATATCGCGCCGTGCCAATGGCTCGCCGCCTGTCAAGCGGATGCGGCGTATGCCATGATCTATAAAGCGGTCCGCGATTAAAGCGATTTCGGTATAATTCAGCAATTCATCGCGCGGCAGGAATTTCTGATCCTTTGGCATGCAATAATGGCATCGAAAATTGCACCGGTCCGTCACCGAGATGCGCAGATAATCAATCTTTCGTCCAAAACCGTCAAGCATTTCACTTTCCTATCGGCGCATCGTCATGCTGGCAATGGTTGCGAAAGACTTTGTGCGTATTACAACAATGGTATGACGATGGCCGACCCTAAAAAGCGACCCAAGCCGCTTCGCATATCCCGCGCGCGGGATGCGCGTGAGTGGCTATCTGCGTATCATCAAAATTCGCACGGGCCGGTGACGCTGTTTCTGATCGGAATACGCGATTTGAAGCAGATCAACGAACGGCATGGGCGCGGGGCGGGCGACGCTGCGATCCGGCAAGTAGGGCATAAAATAACGCAATTTGCCGCACAGCAGTTTCCGCCAGCACGGATACTGGCAAGGCTGCCGGGGCGCGAGTTTCTTTTGATCCTTGATGGGGAACGAAACGACAAACAGTCGGAAATGGTTGCCGATGCGTTGTTGAAAGCGCTGTCAGGCAATTTGGGGAATGCACAGGATTCGATTCACATCAGCGCGCGTATCGGCTTTGCGCAGGCCGAGATTGACGAGACTGGGGCTGAGTTGCATTTCCGAGCGGCCGACGCGCTGGCTAAAGCATATGCGCGTAAAGGCAAACGTCATTCGGCTGCACGGTCGAACCTGGATATCGGCTTCAAATTGCAGGCAGAGCTGGACGCGGGACTGCGCGTTGCCATCGAAAGCGACCAGATTGCGATCATGCTGCAGCCGCAGTTCGATGTGGCCAGCGGACACTTGGTCGGGGCCGAGGCGCTCGCGCGCTGGCTTCACCCAACTTTAGGCGAAATTGGCGCGGCAAAGCTTTTTGCGACGGCAGACCGTTGCGATATGCGTGACGACCTATCGCAGATGATCCAACGCAAAGCGATTGGCATCGCAGCGAATTGGCATGGCGCACTCGCGGACCTGCGGCTCGCGGTCAATCTTGGGGCAGAGGAATTGCGCGAGGGCTATTCGGAACGGATGATTGCCTTGTTACAGGCGACAGGCTTTGACGCCGCGCGGCTGACGCTAGAGCTGACCGAAGAAAGCCTGATCCGCGATATTGACCAAGCAGCGGCTCAACTCGAAAAACTGCGCGCCGCCGGAATTCGGATCGCGGTTGATGATTTCGGAACTGGCTATTCGAGCCTGTCTTATCTGAAAGATCTACCGCTCGATTATCTGAAAATCGACAAAGGGATGACTCCGGATATTGTTGGCACAGGCAAGGATCTGATTGTCCTTCGCGCGATCATTGCGATGAGCAAAGCGTTGGAGCTTAAGATTATCGCTGAGGGCGTGGAGAGCGAAAAAGAACTGGAGTTGCTGCAAGCAGCGGGGTGCGATTTTTTCCAAGGATACCTGCGTTCACTGCCTTTAAGTGCCGAGGCTTTTGAAAGATACGCGTTGTTGGCGAACTAGACCGCAACCTTCCTCGCCAGATTGGCCAAGCCCTTCGACAATTGCAGACAGCCATTCAGCTTTGCCCTTGGGTCAGGCCAGTTGCGGTTGATAACCAGCTTACTGTCCGGCCGCAGTTTCGCCACCGCACCCAGTTTTTCGACATAGGCCAGCAGTCCCGTGATATTCGGCGGGCGATCTTCGTGGAAACTGACCAACGCACCGCGCGGGCCCACTTCTATTTTCGACACTTGCGCGACTAAGGCATTCTGTTTGATTTCAATGAGCCGCAGCAGGTTTTGGGTCGGTTCAGGAATCGTGCCGAAACGGTCCATGATTTCAGCGGCAAAGCTTTCGACATCGCCTGCTTCATCGAGATCGTTCAGACGGCGATAGAGTGCCATACGTACCGATAGGTCGGGAACGTATTCCTCCGGAATCATGATGGGCGCATCGATGGTGATTTGCGGGCTAAAGCTACCGCGTGGTTTGGCGAGACCTTGCGCCTCTGCGCGCACCGCCATGATCGCCTCTTCGAGCATCCCTTGATACAGCTCAAATCCGACTTCGCGGATATGTCCAGATTGTTCGTCACCCACCAGATTGCCCGCACCGCGAATGTCTAGGTCGTGGCTCGCTAGTTGGAATCCGGCACCAAGGCTATCAAGGTCGGACAAAACCTTCAGCCGCTTTTCCGCGATTTCGCTAAGCACTCGGTCGGGCGGTTGAGTCAGATAAGCATAAGCCCGCGTCTTTGACCGGCCCACACGCCCACGCAATTGGTACAATTGTGCAAGGCCAAAACGGTCGGCGCGGTGCACAATTAGAGTGTTGGCACTCGGGATATCCAGCCCGCTTTCAATGATCGTGGTCGAAAGTAGCACATCATACCGCTTATCGTAAAACGCACTCATCCGCTCTTCGATTTCGCCCGCCGCCATCTGGCCGTGGGCGGCGACGAACTTTACCTCTGGAACCTGATCGCGCAGGAAATCCTCAATTTCGCCTAAATCGGAAATACGCGGCACGACGAAAAAGCTTTGCCCGCCGCGATAATGCTCGCGCAGCAATGCCTCGCGCAACACCACAGGGTCCCAGGGCATCACATAAGTGCGCACGGCCAGACGGTCGACCGGCGGGGTCTGGATCACCGACAATTCGCGCAGGCCCGACATTGCCATTTGCAATGTGCGCGGGATCGGGGTCGCTGTGAGAGTCAGCATATGGACGTCGGTTTTTAACGCCTTTAGTTGTTCTTTGTGATTGACGCCAAAGCGCTGTTCTTCGTCAACGATGACAAGCCCGAGGCGTTTGAACTTGATCGATTTGGCGAGCACCGCATGTGTTCCGATGATAATATCGACAGTGCCATCGGTCAGGCCTTCGCGCGTTTTGGTCGCCTCTGCAGTTGGAACCAACCGCGACAGCCGCCCGACTTTTAATGGTGTGTCAGCAAAGCGTTCGGTGAAATTGCTGCTATGCTGGCGTGCAAGCAATGTCGTCGGCGCAATGACGGCAACCTGGTACCCGGCCATTGCGGCAGCAAAGGCGGCACGCATCGCAACCTCTGTTTTGCCAAAGCCAACATCGCCGCACACCAACCGGTCCATCGGGCTGCCGCTCGCCAGATCGTCAAGAACTTCGGCAATCACGCGTTCCTGATCTTCGGTTTCCGCATAAGGAAAACGGTCGACAAACGCTGCGTATGGGGCGGATTCCAGCTCCATCGCCACACCGGGACGCAAAGCGCGTTCGGCGGCTGTACGGATCAATTCATGCGCAATCCGGGTGATGCGTTCTTTCAGCTTCGACTTACGCCGCTGCCACGCCTCACCGCCCAATTTATCGAGCGTTACGGTGCCGTCATGCGAACCATAGCGCGACAGCACATCGATGTTTTCGACAGGAACATACAGTTTGTCGCCGCCCGCATAAGTCAAAGCGACGCAATCATGCGGGCTGCGGCCCACAGCGATAGACATCAACCCTTCATAACGGCCAATGCCATGTTCGATGTGGACCACGTAGTCGCCAGTCTGCATTGCCTGCATTTCGGCCAAAAAGGCATCGGCGCTTTTCTTTGACTTGCGGCGGCGGACCAGACGGTCGCCGAGTATGTCTTGTTCGGATAGCAGGACGACGTCTGATGAGGCAAAGCCGTGTTCAATCGGCAGCACAACCATAGCCGCTGCGCCGCCGGTGGCCAGGCCCTGTGCATGCTGCCAATTGTCCGCCAGTTTCAGCGGCGGGGCCTTGTGATCGGCTAATAGCCCCTGCAGCCGGTCTCGCGCGCCGATGGAGTAGCTGGCGAGGATCGGTCTCTGTCCCGCCTTTGCGGATTGTTTCAGATATGCCGCGACGGCTTCGTAAACATTGTCCTTGCGCGCCCGTTCTGGGGCGAAGTCGCGGGCGGCAGCAATGCCGAAATCTATCGCGACCGCGCTGTCGGGCGTGGCAAACGGTGATACGATATGCGCCGAATGACGTTCAAAGCGTTCGGCAAGCTCGTCCGCGCCGAGGTACAGTTGATCTGGGTCAATTGGCCGATAGCTGCCGGGGCTTGCCGACTGCGCTTTCACTCGGTTTTGGTAGTAGTCGTCGATGGCATCGCGGCGTGCCTCGCCAGCGGCGACTGTGGCGCTGTCACGAAGCACGAGGATGTCCGGCCCCAAATGTTCAAAAAACGTCTCTAGCCGTTCTTCAAACAACGGCAGCCAATGGTCCATACCTGCGAGACGTCGCCCTTCCGACACGGCCTGATACAGTGGATCGCCAGTAGCAGTTGCGCCAAACAGTTCACGGTATTGGGTTCGAAATCGGCGAATGGAATCCTCGTCCATCAAAGTCTCGACGGCAGGAAGCAGGGCAAACGACTTTATCGTGCCGATACTACGCTGATCCTGCGGCGAAAACTGACGAATGGTTTCAATTTCGTCGCCGAAAAAGTCGAGGCGTAGTCCGTGCTCACTGCCAGCAGGCATAAGGTCGACTAGTCCGCCACGCATTGCGAATTCGCCCGCCTCAGCAACGGTATCAACGCGGAAATAGCCGTTAGCCTGCAACAATTGCGCGAGTTTCTCTCGGCTGATCGATACGCCAGATGCCAATACAACGCCGGTCTGGCGGACACGAAACGGTGTCACGACGCGCTGCATAATCGCGCTGATCGTCGTCAGCACCAGCTGCTTGGCCTTCGTTGTGGCCTGCAGCGCGTTCAAAGTCGCTGTGCGCTCACTGGTGACCGGCAATGACGGCGATGCGCGGTCATAGGGCAGGCAATCCCATGCCGGGAACTGCAAAATCTCAATCTCTGGCGCAAAGAACGGCACCGATTCGGCCAGCCCGCGCATGGCGATTTCATCGGCTGCAATAAACAAGGTGCGCGCTTTTGCCCCGCGCGTTAGGTCGGCGAGCAACAATGGCGCAAACCCTGCCGGAACTGACGATAACGTCAGCGGCGAATTTGCCGTCAGTATCTTCTGGATGTCAGCCATTGGGCCCTAATCCGGCGGGCAGCTTTATATAATCCAGCCGCCGCATCGCATCCATCATCGAGCCTTCAAACTCTGCAGGAACTGCGATGGTCCCCATGCCCCAGCCCATGATATCGACATCCTGTTCGTCCAATATGCGTTCAAACCAGGTGAAATCGTCGGCGCTCCAATTGTCTGCGGTCGCATCATAAAATCCGCCGACAATCGCGTCCGCTTCACGCGTGCCACGATGATGTGCGCGATAGTGCAGTTTCCGGCGATACGGGTCAGTGATCATAAAGAAAATCTCAATGGGGCTGGTTTGGCGACAGGTCGCCGATATAGTGCCCGTAACCATGCGCCCCGATATTCTCAATCCGCTATTTACAGAAACTGGTACGCTTAAAGGCGTGGGGCCGGGGCTGGCAAAGCCGCTTGACCGTTTGGGCCTGACGCGGGTGAAGGACCTAGCCTATCATTTCCCCGCTGGCTGGACATATCGCAAGCAGGTGTCGTTGCTCGATGCAGCCGATGTGGGGCAGAATATCATCGTCCGGTTAGTGATTATCGAGCATAAATCGGGTGGAAGTGCGCGTGCACCAACGCGGATTCATGCGTGCGATGCAGACGGTAATTATGTCTCGCTGGTATTTTTTGGCCGCAACGCCGGATGGGCGCGCAAACAATTGCCAACGGGCGAAGAGCGAACGATTTCGGGTAAGCTAGAGCAATATGGGCAAGAGCTGCAGATTATCCATCCCGACCATATCGTCGCAGGCGGTGAGGCTGTTCCGGCGATTATGGAACCGGTCTATCCGCTCTCCGACGGGCTGACGAACAACCGTGCGGGGCAATTGGTGGCGCAGGCGTTGGAGAAGCTGCCTGATCTGCCCGAATGGATCGAGCCCGGGTTGTTTGCGCAAAAGGGCTGGAAAGGCTGGCGTGAGGCACTGGCAAGTGTGCACCGCAGGGAAGATGCCAGCCTGCAGGACCGGCTTGCCTATGACGAATTATTTGCCAATCAGCTTGCAATGCGTCTGGTTCGGGCCGCGCTGGATAAACGGCGCGGGCACCCGATTGCGGGCGATGACCGGCTTGTCGGGCAATTGAAAATGCCGTTTGCGCTGACAGGTGCGCAGCGCAGGGCCATTGGCGAAATTGAAGGCGATATTGCGCAACCAAGGCCGATGCTGCGGTTGTTGCAAGGCGATGTCGGCTCTGGAAAAACTATGGCTGCGCTGCATGCGTTGCTTCGTGCGGTTGAGGCTGGTCTGCAAGGCGCGTTGCTTGCCCCGACTGAAATTCTCGCGCGTCAGCACTTTGCCAATCTACAGACCATGCTCGCTGGTCTGCCGATCAACATCGCGATTTTAACCGGGCGAGACAAAGGCCGCGCGCGCGAATCGACTTTGATGGGGCTCGCCGATGGTTCGATCCATATTCTGATCGGGACACATGCTATTTTTCAAGAGGCCGTCACATACAAGGCGCTGGGCCTTGCCGTGATCGACGAACAACACCGCTTTGGTGTCAGCCAACGTTTGATGCTGTCCAAAAAGGGGCGCGGCGTTCCGCATTTGCTGGTGATGACGGCCACGCCGATTCCGCGTAGCTTGGCACTTGCAGCCTATGGCGACATGGATGTGTCGCAGATCGACGAAATGCCCCCCGGGCGGACGCCTGTTGAAACATTGGTGATGTCGCAAGAACGGCTTGGCGAATTGGTCGATGGCGTCGCGCGGCATCTGGCGTTGGGCAAGCAAGCGTTTTGGGTCTGTCCGTTGGTTGAGGAAAGCGAGCACAGCGACCTTGCCGCTGCGGAACAACGCGCCGCTGAACTACGCCTGCGTTTTGGCGATCAAGTTGCGGTTATTCACGGGCGGATGAAGGGGCCGGAGAAAGACGCTGTCATGGAGGCGTTTGCCGCCGCCAAAACGCGGTTGCTAGTCGCGACAACGGTGATCGAGGTTGGCGTCGATGTGCCCAATGCCAGCCTGATGGTTGTCGAGGCGGCTGATCGCTTTGGCCTTGCGCAATTGCATCAGCTTCGCGGGCGCGTGGGGCGGGGAAGCGAACAATCGCGCTGCATTCTTGTTCGCGGCGCACATATCGGCGAAACAGCGCGCGCGCGTCTGGCGTTGATGCGCGAAACCAATGACGGGTTCCGCATCGCCGAGGAAGATTTGAAACTGCGCGGGGCAGGCGAGATGCTCGGCACACGGCAATCGGGCGAAAGCCCGTTTCGCGTTGCGACCAACGAACAAGTACGCGAATTGATCGGCGCAGCATCGGCAGATGCACGCTTGCTGCTCGACCGCGACGGCGGGCTAGACGGCCCTCGCGGTGGTGCCGCCCGAATTGCGCTGTATCTGTTTGAACGCGACGCTGGAGTGGCGACGCTAAGAAGTGGCTAGCGCAGCTTTACGCCCACGTTTTCGATCAGCGCCAAAAAGTCAGGCAGCCGCACGACGCGTTCGAATTGAAAACCGGCGCGGCCTTCGACTGTCCAGATCAGATGCGCTTCAATCCGGCCAATGACGGGCAGGCGCAATTCGATGCGGTCGCCATGTTCGAACACGACGTTGTTATCGATCATAAAGCCATGCGCCGACATGTTGACGATGTGGATATGCTGGTCGCCATGGCGGCGACTTTCGGCAATCGCTTTGTGGCTCGCACGGTGGCGGGCTGCGCGGCGCAGGTCAAAATTCGGATCGGCGGCGTTTGTGGCCATAGGTATTATCATTCCCTGTCGTTGGGGTCTCCCGACCTGAATGACAGGGTTTCACCAACAAATGGTAAAGCTTGTACCAATTCAAATTAACCGAAACGCAGGATGCCGTGCTTCTTTTTACCAGACGAAATCTGAATATCGCCCGATACCGCTGAAATCACGTGATTTTCATCTGCGATCTGCACGCCGTCGATGCGCGCACCACCGCCAGCAATCAATCGTCTCGCTTCGCCTTTTGATGCGGCAAAGCCGATGGAAACCAGCGCGTCGACGATGCTGATGCTGTTATCCGCAACGTCGTGAGTCGGCAGATCGCCACCCGCAGCGCCTTGTTCAAACAACTGACGCGCGGTTGATTCTGCAGCTTTAGCTGCTTCTTCGCCGCGGCACAGAATGGTCGCTTCGTTCGCAAGAACGATCTTCGCCTGATTTATCTCGCTGCCGCCCAACGCTTCCAGCCGCGCAATTTCATCCAGCGGCAAGTCGGTAAACAGCCGCATAAATCGTCCCACATCGCGGTCATCGGTGTTCCGCCAGAACTGCCAATAATCATAATGCGAAAGCTGTGCCTCATTCAGCCAAACCGCCCCCGAAACCGATTTACCCATTTTCGAACCATCGGCTTTGGTAATCAACGGCGTGGTCAGGCCAAAGACTTCGTTGCCATCCATCCGCCGCGTCAATTCGACACCGTTGATGATATTGCCCCATTGATCCGACCCGCCCATTTGCAAACGCACGCCGAGTGTCTGGTTCAAGTGGCGATAGTCATAGCCTTGCAGGATCATGTAGTTGAATTCCAGGAAGGTCATCGGCTGCTCGCGATCAAGCCGCAGCTTTACCGAATCGAATGTCAGCATGCGGTTGATGGTGAAATGCGTGCCGACCTTTTGCAGCATCTCGATATAGCCCAGCTGACCCAGCCAATCATGGTTGTTGACCATGACCGCATCAGTTGGCCCGTCGCCAAATACCAACAACCGTTCAAACGCCGTGCGGATCGAGGCGATGTTGGCTTCAATCGTTTCATCAGTCAGCATTTTTCGGCTCTCGTCGCGGCCCGTCGGATCGCCAATCCGCGTCGTTCCGCCGCCCATCACGACAACTGGCTTATGTCCTGCTTGCTGCAACCGGCGCAACAGCATGATCGAAACCAGATTGCCTACATGCAGCGACGGCGCAGTCGCATCAAAGCCGATATAGCCGGGCACGATGTCTTTCGCGGCCAGTGCATCCAGCGCGCTTGCGTCTGTTTGCTGATGGATATAGCCCCGTCGTTGGAGCAGGTTCAAAAGTTCGGATTTGAATTCGGTCATAATGCCGCTGCGCCTAGCATGGAGTTTTGTTTTGGCCAATCTCTCGATGAAATGTCATCCCGCGACGCCTGCAGATACAGTCACGGCGATCACCGTTGACTATGAAATCCAGGCGGAGGGCAAGTTATGGCTGCGCTATTTCGTTGATTGTGAGCTTAAAAATTTGGTTTTGCCGTCGCCTGCCGAGCCACAGCGAACCGATGGACTTTGGACGACTACCTGCTTCGAGCTGTTCCTTCGCCAGCCGGACTCGCTAAGCTATTTTGAGTTCAACTTTTCATCCTCGTCAGAATGGGCAAGCTATCGGTTTGACAATTACCGTTCCGGTATGGCCGATTGGGTTACCGCCACGCCAGAGCTTCATAACGATGCCAGTGATACGCATTTTGCACTAGAAGCGACGATTGCGCTTCCGCAATCCGGCGCTGGTCATTGGGAAGCCTCGCTTTCCGCTGTCATTCACGAACGCGGAGATATCAAAAGCTATTGGGCGCTCAAGCATCCTTTAGGAAAGCCCGATTTTCACCACAGGGATTGCTTTGCGTTAAAACTCGCGCCACCAGAGGCGCTATGAAATTTGGTATCGATCGCTTCATTGCTGACCCCGCCTTGCGTGCGCCGTTAAAGGGCAAACGCGTTGCCCTCCTTGCTCATCCTGCCTCGGTTACCGCTGATCTTGTCCATTCTCTTGATGCAATCGCTGCTCTCGGCGATGTCAACCTAACCGCCGCTGTAGGCCCGCAACACGGGCTGCGCGGTGATAAGCAAGACAATATGATGGAAAGCCCGGATTATACCGATCCGGTTCATGGCATCCCTGTATTCAGCCTATATGGCGAAGTCCGCCGTCCTAGTGGGCAGATGATGGAAACGTTCGACACGATTTTGGTTGATATGCAGGATCTTGGCTGCCGTATCTATACCTTTATCACAACATTGCTTTATGTGTTGGAGGCGGCGGCGGAACATAAAAAATCGGTGTGGCTTCTGGATCGCCCCAATCCTGCTGGTCGCCCTGTTGAAGGGCTTACGCTGCAACTTGGTTGGGAAAGCTTTGTCGGGGCAGGCCCAATACCAATGCGCCATGGACTTACAATGGGTGAGATCGGGCGCTGGTTTATCGATCACTACAATCTCGACGTTGACTATCACGTGATTGCGATGGAGGGTTATGCCCCCGATGCAGCCCCCGGCTTTGGTTGGCCAGAGGATCGCGTCTGGATCAATCCCAGCCCCAATGCCGCCAACGTCAACATGGCGCGCGCCTATGCAGGCACCGTAATGTTGGAGGGCGCAACGCTTAGCGAGGGCAGGGGAACGACCCGTCCTTTGGAGATATTTGGCGCCCCCGATATTGATGCGCGCGCCGTGATTGCAGACATGCAGCAATTGGCGCCTAAATGGCTGAACGGCTGCATCTTGCGCGAAATATGGTTCGAACCGACATTTCATAAACATGTTCATCAGCTGTGCCACGGCGTACATATCCACGCTGAGGGGCCGCATTATCGCCATGCTGACTTCAAACCGTGGCGGGTGCAGGCATTGGCTTTCAAAGCCATCCGGCGGCTGTATCCCGATTATCCGTTATGGCGCGGCACCGATTTCAAATATGAATATACTGATGATGTGCTGGCGATTGATGTCATCAATGGTGGCTCGGCGCTTCGACTGTGGGTCGACGATGACGCGGCGACACCCGCTGATCTTGATGCAATGACGCTGCCCGATGAGGCGTCGTGGATAGCCACGCGCAAGCCGTATCTGTTGTACTGAAGTTGGCTGACCACCCTGTTATCCCTTTCCCGCGATTGAGCGAGACAGAAGCGGAAGGACGGTTGGGTAACGATTATGCGGATTTCATCGCGATCATAGCTAAGGCAGATCATCGGTTTCATGCGGTAGATTTCCGTGCCGCCGCCGCATTTTACCGCGCCGCTGTGCGTTTGGTCGATCAAAAAGGCGCAACCTCGGCTGGTATGTTGCGGGATGTGCGACGGGCGCAAACTATGATCATATGGTTCGACCAATTGTTCAAGGATCATCTGCTGGGATCGCTAGATAAGGCAGGCTTTACCAAACCGAACCGCCACCCGCGTTTCCAAAAATCGCTGGAGATAATGCTTAGTGAGCGTGAACGTCCGCCGGTCTTTCACCGTTTTCCGCAAACGCCATTAGTTTATTTTTATCCCGATTTGCCGCATGTCGAATTCGTTGATGTGTCAGAATATGCCTGGTGCGACGCTTTTGAAGCTGGCTTTCCAGCGATGCGTCAGGAAGCGCTACAGTTGCTTGGCGGGCGGGATCATTTCAAACCTTATATCCGCGCCAACACACAACGGCCGCAGGGCGACGTTCATGGTATGCTCGAAAATACCGATTGGAGCACTTATTTTTTGTGGGAAAACGGGGGAGCGGTTGTCGATAATGTCGTCGCCTGTCCGCAAACAGCTCAGGCAACTATGGACGTGGCACCTTTGTGTCATATGGGGCCAAGAGCGCCGTCGGTCATGCTGTCATTGCTGCGCCCCGGCGCACATATTCCGCCGCATACCGGCATGCTCAACTGCCGGTACATCTGCCATTTGCCATTGGTGATTCCAGAAAACTGCGGGTTCCGCGTTGGTGAAACGACAATCGAGTGGCGCGAAGGACAAATGATTGCCTTTGACGACACCGTCCAACACGAGGCGTGGAATCGCAGTGACAACAACAGGGTATTGCTGATTTTCGATATCTGGCGGCCAGAATTGGAACTTGCAGAGCGCGAAATGATTACGGCATTGTTCGCGGCGGTGGATTCATACTAGGACGCCACAATAACGAATAAAAAAGGAGAGCCCGAATGGATAGCACTGCACCGAAAAGTTCGCTGCGAATAACATTATGGGTTCTGCTTGCTGTCTACACTTTAAATTTTCTCGACCGTCAAATTCTCAATATCCTAGCCGAGCCGATCAAGCGGGATTTGGGTCTCACCGACACACAACTCGGCTTGCTTGCTGGACCCGCATTTGCGGTTTTCTATGCTGTTCTTGGAATTCCCATCGCGCGCTATGCTGATCGTGGCAGCACCAACCGCGTAACTTTAATCTCAGCTGCGCTGGCTATCTGGTCAGGTATGACGGTGCTTTGCGGCTTTGCCCAGAATTTCTGGCAGATGGCTTTGGCACGCATCGGTGTTGGAGTGGGTGAGGCTGGTTGCACACCCTCCGCGCATAGCTTGATCAGCGATGCAGTAGCGCCCGAAAAACGTGCATCTGCTATCGCATTTTACGGGATGGGAGTGCCGATAGGCACCCTGTTGGGGCTCGTCATTGGCGGCGTAGTCAACGACATCTGGGGCTGGCGCGCCGCGTTGATGCTGGTCGGCGCGCCAGGTCTCCTGCTGGCCCTGATACTGCCATTGCTTCTGCGCGACCCGCGTCGTTTTGGATTGTTGAAAGGCGAAGCGGCAGCGGCAGGCCTGCCGCCAATTCCGGTACGCAAAGCGGTCGCCGAGATTTTCACATCGCGTGCTTATGTTCTGCTGCTGGTTGCGGCTTCGTTCGCTGCCTTTCTGTCTTATGGCAAGGGGCTGTGGACCTTGTCGCTGTTTATCCGCAGCCACGGTATGACCACCACCGAGGTTGGAATAATTGGTGCGGTCAGTCTGGGCGTTGCCGGCATTTTTGGAACTTGGCTGGGTGGTTGGGCGGCGGATCGTTTTGGGTCGATTAACCGGCGACATATTCTGACGCTGCCCGCTATTGGCATGGCAGTTGCCGCGCCAATCCAGTTTCTTGGTTATGGCGCGCCTATATGGTGGGTGGCCGGGCTGCTGATCCTTGTGCCGACCATACTGAATGCCGCCTATTACGGCCCTACCTACGCCTGTGTGCAAGGGCTGGTGCGTAAAGAGCTACGTGCGGTAGCGGCTTCTGTGATGCTGTTTGGTCAAAACCTGATTGGCCTGGGCCTTGGGCCGTTTATTTTTGGTGCATTATCAGACTACCTACAGCCTATGGCGGGCACTGAAAGTGTGCGCTGGGTGCTCTTTGGTGCGGCGTGGCTTGGCTTTATCCCTGCATTTTTCTTTTGGCGTGCCAGCCTGCGCCTCAACACAGAGTTGGACCAGAAAGGTTAGTTCTTACGCACCAATTCGCGCATCGCATCGTCCAGTCCGCCAAGCGTTAGCGGATACATCCGGTCTTTAAGCAACTCTTTAAGTATCTTCGTCGACTGCGAATAACTCCAATGCGCCTCGGGCGTTGGGTTCAGCCAAACCGCGGCTGGATAGGTGTTCACCATCCGCTGCACCCAAACAGCGCCCGCTTCTTCGTTGAAATGTTCAACTGAGCCGCCGGGATGGCTGATTTCGTAAGGGCTCATTGCAGCATCGCCAACAAAGATCAGTTTATAATCATGCGGAAATTTGTGCAGCACATCCCACATCGGCGTACGCTCGGCAAAGCGTCGGCGATTGTCTTTCCACACGCCCTCATAGGGGCAGTTGTGAAAATAAAAGAATTCCAGATTTTTGAACTCGGCGGTCGCAGCGCTGAACAGTTCCTCGCACAGCTTGATGAACGGGTCCATTGATCCGCCAACATCAAGGAACAGCATGACTTTGATCGCGTTACGACGCTCCGCCCGCATATGGATATCGAGCCAGCCCTGACGCGCAGTGCCGTTGATAGTTGCATCAATATCGAGTTCATCCTGCGCGCCATCACGGGCAAATTTTCGCAGCCGACGCATAGCGATTTTGATGTTCCGTGTGCCCAGCTCTTTGGTGTTATCCAGATTAGCGAACTCGCGCTTTTCCCATACTTTCAACGCGCGTTTGTGTTTGGATTCGCCACCAATACGCACGCCTTCGGGGTTATAGCCGTTGTTGCCATAAGGCGACGTGCCGCCAGTGCCGACCCATTTGCTGCCGCCCTCATGGCGTTTCTGCTGTTCCTCAAGACGTTTTTTCAACGTCTCCATAATCTCGTCCCAGCTGCCCAGCGACTTAATCGCTTCCATCTCCTCGGGCGATAAGAATTTTTCGGCAATCGCCTTCAGCCATTCTTCGGGAACTTCGCCTTGCGCGTTGCCGAATTCGGACATCAGCCCTTTGAACACTTTGTTGAAAACTTGGTCAAACCGGTCAAGCAGCGCCTCGTCCTTCACCAGCACAGTGCGCGCGAGATAGTAAAACTCCTCAGGGTTGCGCTCAATCACGTCAGCTTGCAGCGCCTCTAACAACGCCAGATGCTCTTTCAACGACGCAGAGATACCTGCGCTGCGTAGCTCTTCGAGGAAGTTGAAAAACATGGGGGTTCGGCTCCGTGGTTATGCCTTTGCAGTGCCGCTCCTTTCCGTATCCGTCAACTGCGTTCAGGGCAAAATTAAGCTTTCAATAACCATGTCAATTTACATGTTGTGGCATAAACAAATGGGTCGTAAAAATAACATGGAAAATCAAGCCATACAGGCAAATCGATGGATCGATGATACCGCAAAAATTTGTGGTGAGGTCGTAGTCGATTGTTCTGACACTGCCGGTACGCTGGAAAATGCGCTGAAATACGCGGATGATTTGCAACAAAAGCATCTCGAGTTAGAAGCGATCACCACACAGCTAGCGACGGAAATTGAAAACGTTGCATATGCAACGTCTGAAGCACGCGAACTTTCAGACGCAGCACGCGAAAAAGTTGCGACGGGCAGCGCTACGGTATCCAGCTCGATTGCCGGGTTTACCGATATGATTGGTCTGATCAATCGCCTTGGCATGCATATCACCGGCTTTGCAGCCGCCATGGATCAGGTGAAACGTGCCAGCCAAGCAATCGATAGCATCGCGCGTACAACCAATATGCTTGCGCTGAACGCCGCGATTGAGGCGGAAAAGGCCGGAGTTGCGGGACGAACCTTTGCCGTTGTCGCTGCCGAGGTGAAAAAGCTTGCGCTTGATTCGCGCACAGCGGCGGTAGAAATCACTGGCACGGTCAACTCGCTATCTAGCGAAGCGGAAAAGCTTGTCGCTGATATCGGAAGCGGCATCGAAGGCAGCGGCAAAGCTCAGGCGCAATTTGCGCACATGGAGCAAATACTTGGCGGGTTGAGCGAAATTGTCGCGCAGGTCGATGAACGCACTGGTGAAATTGCCAGCAACACTGCTGCGATTAACGATGGCTTGGGCGAATCAAAGCGTGTGCGCTCTGCCGTCGATGCAGCCAACGAAGCCATGCATAAACAGCTTTCGCTGGCGCATCACGACGTCACCGAGTTGGAACACCGGGCAAACATCATGTTCGACAAGCTGGTGCACAGCGGCATGTCGCGCGAAGACAGTATTTTTGTTGAACTGGCACAAAACCAAGCTGACCGAATTAAGGACTTCACAGAAAAAGCACTAGCGGACGGCACGCTGTCGATGGACGATCTGTTTGACGAAAATCTAATGGCGATTGAGGGTAGCAATCCGGTACGTTTTCGCAGCGCATTTTCTGACTGGGCCGACGCCAACTGGCGCCCGATTTTTGACGAAATCAGCAATATGCGTGCAGAAATTTTAACGTCTATATGTACCAGCGCCAAAGGATTTCTGCCAACGCATATGTCAAAATTTTCCGCCAAACCGAGCGGCGATTTTACCCATGACAACCGTTATTGCCGCAATGGCCGCGTCTTTTTTGAAGGCATTGACGTGATCGCCAAGGCCAGCACGCAGGATTACAATATGGCTGTTTATCGCCATACAGGCGCATCCAGCGGCAGTGACAAATCGCAAGCGGTCGTCCGCAACGTTTATGTGCCTTTGTATATCAACGGCCGACGTTGGGGTGATTTGGAAATAGCATATATATTATGATGATGGCCTGATTTAATGGACCAGAAAGGGTCCTAGCGCGTTTAGTCCAGCGAGTAACTCTGGAGACAGCTAAATGCGCGACCTTTTGTATGGAATACCAATATGTGTAGCTCTTTCAGCCTGCGGCTTAGGTGGCGACAGCGACGGGGCTCGCAACACAAAGGAAAAGGCATCAGCTGATAATAAGGCGGAGGTCGGCGATCCACTGGCGGCGCGAGATCCGGCGCCCGGGACTTCTGCTCCTGCGGACGACATGCCGCGCCCCGAAATGCAGATGCAAGTCGTGCTTGACCGCTTGGGCTTCACACCGGGCGTTATCGACGGCAAGCCGGGGCTTTCAACGCGCAATGCGATTTCTGGCTTTCAAGAAGCCAATAATCTTAAAGTAACAGGAGAAATTGACGAGGCGACTACAGCGGCCGTTTCGCGCTGGCAGCACATTCCTGCGACAAGGGTTGTGACGATACCGCAAGCGTTCGCCGCAGGACCGTTCGTGGCAATTCCTAAGGGCGCTGATGTGCAAGCGACACTAGCAGCGATGACCTATGAGACGCTGGACGAGAAGCTTGCGGAACGGTTCCATACAACTGTCGAAGTACTACATATGCTTAATTCTATGCCGACGAGCAATGCCGCGGTCAGTGCAGCACCAGCAACGGAAAGTGCAAAGATGCCGCAGTCAGCAATTTTCAAAGCTGGCCAGAAAATCCGCGTTCCCAATGTTGGCAATGACGTCGTTAATCCGGCAGACGTCAAAGATTCTGGCTGGCTCGACACGCTGGTGATGATGGGGATATCCTCGTCCCAGCCCAAAGCCGAACGCATTGTCGTGAGCAAATCAAAAGGGACGCTGAAAGCATATGATGCAAGCGACAAACTGATCGGCATGTACACAGCCAGCATGGGTTCGCGCCGCGATCCCCTGCCGCTGGGCAATTGGAAAATCAACGGCGTCGCCTATAATCCCGAATTCCATTACAACCCGGACTTGTTCTGGGATGTCTCCGACAGCAAAGACGATCAAATGCTGCCTCCCGGTCCGAATGGTCCGGTCGGCGTGGTCTGGATTGATCTCAGCAAAGATCATTACGGCATTCACGGCACACCAGAACCGCACACAATTGGTCGCGCCCAAAGCCATGGCTGTGTACGGCTGACCAACTGGGACGCGGCGCGACTGGCGCAGATGGTCTCGCCGGGGGTGAGGGTGCTGTTTGAGGCCTAGGCGGACTTAGCTTTGACGACGGGCCATAAACGCCAATCGTTCAAACAACATAACATCCTGTTCGTTTTTCAACAGCGCGCCGTGGAGTGGCGGGATAGCTTTGGTCGGATCTCGGTTTTGTAGGATGTCGAGAGGCATATCTTCGTGAAGCAACAGCTTTAGCCAATCGAGCAGTTCGCTGGTCGATGGTTTCTTTTTAAGCCCCGGCACATCCCGGACTTCGTAGAAAATATCCATCGCTTTTGACACGAGAATTTTCTGGATGCCGGGAAAATGGACATCGATAATCGCTTGCATCGTCGCCCGTTCGGGAAATTTGATGTAATGAAAGAAACAACGGCGCAGGAACGCGTCGGGCAGTTCCTTTTCATTGTTTGATGTAATCACTACAATCGGCCGTTCAACGGCTTTGACTGTCTCGTGTGTTTCGTAGACATAGAACTCCATCCGGTCCAATTCCTGCAACAGGTCATTGGGAAATTCGATGTCGGCTTTGTCGATTTCGTCGATCAACAACACAGGCAGCTCGGGCGCGGTGAAGGCTTCCCACAACTTTCCCTTTTTGATGTAGTTTTTGATGTCATGGACGCGTTCGTCGCCCAATTGGCTGTCTCGCAACCGCGCAACCGCATCATATTCATACAGGCCCTGATGCGCCTTTGTGGTTGATTTGATGTTCCACTCAATCAAGGGAGCATTAAGCGCCTTTGCGATTTCCTGCGCCAATACGGTTTTGCCCGTGCCGGGTTCACCTTTGACCAACAATGGCCGGCGCAACATGGCAGCGGCGTTGACCGCGACTTTCAAATCATCCGTTGCAACGTAATTTTGTGTGCCATCAAAGCGCATGGATTTCTTCCCCGGATTTAATCGTTCGGTTAAG
>JAYVGQ010000066.1:0-20294 GCA_043771985.1 Sphingomonadales bacterium | reverse complement strand
CAATCTGCATCGTTTCGATGCGCGGGGCAAAGTCGGACAGTTCGGTGCGGGCGGTATCAAGCGCCTTAGCCATTTCGGCCAAGATGTGCGCGCGGCCTTCTTTGGCTTGGTTGAGCGCTGCTTCAAAAATGTCGCGGGTGATCCCGGCAATTTTGATGTCCATCTGCATCGTGGTGATGCCTTCGGATGTTCCAGCAACCTTGAAATCCATGTCGCCCAGATGATCTTCATCACCCAGAATGTCGGATAGGATGGCGTAATCTTTGCCTTCAAGGATCAAGCCCATCGCAATGCCCGATACGGCGCGCTTCAACGGCACACCCGCATCCATCATCGCAAGCGATCCACCGCAAACCGACGCCATCGATGACGAGCCGTTGGACTCGGTGATGTCGCTGGTCAGGCGGATGGTGTATGGGAATTCATCCTTGGTCGGCAATACAGCCTTCAACGCGCGCCATGCAAGTTTGCCATGGCCCACTTCGCGGCGACCGGGTGCACCAAAACGTCCAACTTCACCAACGCTATACGGCGGGAAGTTATAGTGCAGCATGAAGTTTTGATACGAAAGACCGTTGAGGCCGTCGATCATCTGTTCAGCATCCTTGGTGCCCAAGGTGCAGGTTGCGATCGTTTGTGTTTCACCGCGTGTGAACAGGCAGCTGCCATGTGTGCGTGGCAAAAAGTGCGTTTCCGCAACGATGGGGCGGATCTGCGTGGTCGAACGACCGTCGATGCGGCTGCCGTCTTTCAGGATAGCACCGCGGACGATTTCAGCTTCCAGCTTCTTCATCAGCTTGTTAGCGGCCATCTGATCCTGCGGGCTGGCGTCGGCAAAGGCTGCCTTGGCGCTGGCGCGGGCTTCGTTGAGCGCGTTGCTGCGGGCCGATTTGTCGGTCAGCTTATACGCTGCGGCAATATCTTTGCCGACGAGCTTTTTCAGCTTATCCTTGGCAGCGGACAGATCGGCTTGTTCGGCCATGACCCATGGGTCTTTCGCCGCTTGTTCAGCCAACTTTACGATGGCTTTGACGATGTCTTTACAAGCATCATGCGCGAACAAGACTGCGCCGAGCATAATTTCTTCCGAAAGCTCATTCGCTTCGGATTCAACCATCATCACCGCGTCATAAGTTGCAGCGACAACCAGATCGAGGTCGCCAGCGGCAACCTGTTCATCGGTCGGGTTCAGGATGTATTCGCCATCGATATAACCAACGCGTGCCGCACCGATCGGCCCCATGAACGGAACGCCCGAAATGGTCATCGCAGCAGACGCTGCAACCAACGCCAGGATATCAGGCTCATTCTGGCCATCATACGACATCACATGCGCGATACAGTTGATTTCGTTATAGAAGCCTTCTGGAAACAGCGGCCGCATTGGACGGTCGATCAGACGGGAAACCAATGTTTCCTTTTCAGTCGCGCCGCGTTCCCGCTTAAAAAAGCCACCGGGGATACGGCCGGCTGCGGAGTATTTTTCTTGATAGTTGACAGTGAGCGGGAAGAAATCTTGACCCTCTTTCACTTTTTTGGCGGCCGTTACGGCGCACAAGACAACAGTTTCGCCAAGGGTCGCCATAACAGCGCCGTCGGCTTGACGGGCAACTTTGCCCGTTTCGAGTGTCAGGGTTTGTCCGCCCCACTCGATTGATACAGTTTTCACATCAAACATAGATTTTCCTTGAGATGCCTTTGCGCCCAATTGCGTAAAGGGGCCTCTTCATTTTCCGGGGTGTCCGTCCCGGACCGGGTGGAGCACTTTTGGCCCCTGTGGCATGCTCGCCTCATTGCGAGCAGGCCCCATAAACGAGAAGCGGCCCACAATCGGGGCCGCTCCTGCGAATTACTTGCGCAAGCCAAGCTTGCCGATGAGTGCGTTGTACCGATCAACGTCTTTTTTCTTCAGATAATCCAGCAACGAACGGCGTTTGTTGACCATTTGCAACAGGCCACGGCGGCTGTGGTTATCTTTGTGATGGCCTTTGAAATGCTCTGTCAGGGTTAGAATGCGGTCCGTCAAAATTGCGACCTGCACCTCGGGCGAACCCGTATCATTTGCACCTTGAGCATTATCTTTAATAACTTCAGCTTTACGTTCAGCAGTAATAGACATATTTTTCCTTCGAACATCGTGTGTTACAGATTAAAGCCACGAACGGTTTTTAACAAACCGTCGACCAGCTCTACCAATGCAACAGGCCGCATTTCTGCATCCCGCGCCCAGTATTGCCCGTCGTTCGAGGCTATCCCGGTCAAGACGCGTCCCTCGCGGATCGCCCTTGCCTGTTCCGGGGAGAGATTGAGAGCCGGGATGTCGACCAGCCCAACCTCTATGGGCAAGATAATGTCTTCTTGGCTCGCCCCTTGGCCGAATGCGTTCAATTTGTCTAGTGAAATCGCCTGATCGAGGCTGAACGGACCAGCGCGCGTGCGGCGGAGCATTGAGACGTGGCCGACTGTACCGAGGGCGTATGCGATGTCACGCGCGAGTGAGCGGATGTATGTGCCCTTGGAGACATTTGCGGTGAGCGTGATCTCATCCACAGCGTCCTTTGCGTCTTTGCGTCTTTGCGCGAACAAATCCTTTTCTGTTTCGCGCAAAGACGCAAAGACGCAAAGGGAATGAATTGTGACACTCCGCGCTTTCATCTCAATCGTTTCGCCTGCACGCGCCAAATCATAAGCACGCTTTCCGTCGATTTTAATTGCAGAATAAGCAGGCGGAATTTGTTCGATAAGGCCAGTGAAGCGCGGCAGCACAGCCTCGATGTCTGCCAACGTCGGGCGACGCTCAGAGGTTGCTACAACCTCCCCCTCCGCATCCAACCCGCTGGTCTCGGTTCCAAAGCTTATCGTGAAGTCATAAACTTTGGACGCATCCAGCATCCGCCCGCACAGTTTGGTCGCCTCACCCAGAGCTATTGGCAAAACACCCGACGCCAAAGGGTCAAGCGTACCGCCATGCCCGACTTTGACTTTGCCAAAACCCGCCTGACGCAAATTGCGCTTTACCGCAGCAACTGCTTGTGTCGAGCCTAGCCCAACAGGTTTATCAAGAATGATCCAGCCATGCATAACGTCAGATGGCGGCGGAGGCGTTGCGCGCTTCCATAAAATGCTTCCGACACATCGCGATATAGCGGTCGTTGCCGCCAATCTCTGTTTGCGCGCCGTCGATGACGGCCCTACCCGCGTCATCCACGCGCAGGTTCATCGTAGATTTGCGTCCGCAATGGCACACAGCTTTAAGCTCAACCAGATTGTCCGCCAAGCCCAGCAAAGCTGCAGAACCCGGGAAAAGTTCCGCTGCAAAATCGGTACGTAGTCCATAACACAATACAGGTATGCCCACTTCATCAGTGATGCGCGTCAATTGCGTTACTTGTTCAGACGACAGAAACTGCGCCTCATCGATCAATACACAAGCCAGCGTGCGCTTGGAATGCTCCTCAGTTATCGAAGCCCAAAGGTCCGTTTCCGGGTCAAACTTATCCGCATCCGCTTTTAACCCAATGCGTGAGGTCACATAGCCCTGCCCGTACCGATCATCGAGCGACGCCGTCCACAGCATGGTCTCCATCCCGCGTTCGCGATAGTTGAAATCGGCCTGCAACAATGTGGTCGATTTACCCGCGTTCATCGACGAATAATAAAAATAGAGCTTGGCCATTTAGCCTTCGTCCGTCAGGTCCTGTTTGACCTTTGGCTGCGCGAGCAGCTTTTCGATGTGGCTCGCTTCATCAAAGCTATCATCGGGCAAAAACTTCAGCTTTGCAGCATATTTCATCTGAATGCGGCTTGCGACTTCCTTTTGGAAGAACGCGGTGTTGGTGCGCAGTGCTTTCAACACAGCCTCTTCATTCGCGCCGAGCAGCGGTTTGATAAACACCGTCGCGTGGCGCAGATCGGGGGACATGCGCACTTCGGTTATGCTGACGCTATGCGTCGTCAATATGTCATCATGCACCGTTCCGCGTGCCAACAATTCGGACAAGATATGCCGAAACTGTTCACCCACGCGCAGCAACCGGACCGAACGGCCTTCGGCGACTTCATTTTGAACTGCCATGCCCTATCCTCTTTATGAGAGGAAAACGAACGCCGTTACAGCGTCCGTTCACGCTCCTCGACCTCAAAGATTTCAAGCGTATCGCCCGTTTTGATGTCGTTGGTATCTTGTAGCACAGTGCCGCATTCAAGACCCGCGCGGACTTCGTCGACATCATCCTTAAACCTACGCAGCGATGCGATGGTGGTTTTCGATACGATAACATCGTCGCGGGTAAGGCGCGCATGCAGGCCTTTTTTGATGACACCTTCGATGACCAGCAAGCCGGCCGCTTTGTCGCGCTTGCCCGATTTGAACACGTCTTTGACCTCGGCACGACCAACGACGGTTTCGATGATTTCTGGCCCCAATTCGCCCGCCATTTCTTTGGCGATGTCGGCGGTCAGGTGATAGATCACGTCGAAATATTTCAAGCGCACCTTATCGCGCTTGGCCAAAGCCGCAGCTTTCGTATTCGGACGCACGTTGAAACCAATCAATGGCGCGTTCGATCCAGCGGCAAGCAGCATATCAGATTCGGTTATTCCGCCGACGCCAGCCAGCAAGATGCGGACCTTAATCTCATCAGTGGACAGGTTGTTGAGCGCAGTCGAAATCGCCTCAACTGAACCTTGAACATCGCCCTTGATAACCACGGGATATTCCATCGTCTGCGTGCCTGTAAGATGCGCAAACATATTCTCCACGGACGGCGCAATCTGCGTAGTCCGTCGGCGAGTTGATTGCTCGCGGCGATACAACGCAACTTCGCGCGCGCGGCTTTCGTTTTCAACAACGGTCAGAACATCGCCTGCCGATGGCACACCGCTAAGGCCCAGCACCTCAACCGGTGTTGCCGGGCCAGCTTCGGAAACCTGTTTGCCCTTGTCATCGATCAGCGCACGGACTTTGCCTGATTCACCGCCAACAACAAAGATGTCGCCGCGTTTCAGCGTACCGCGTTTGACAAGCACAGTGGCAACGGCGCCGCGGCCTTTATCCAGTTGTGCCTCAACAACAATAGCCTCGGCAGCGCGGTCTGGATTAGAACGCAGTTCCATAAGCTCAGCCTGCAACGCAAGCTTTTCGAGCAACGTATCAAGGCCGGTTTTTTTCAGGGCCGACACTTCAACATCCTGAACATCGCCTCCCATGGCCTCGACAACCACTTCATGCTCTAGCAAGCGTTCGCGAACCTTTTGCGGGTTGGCGCCTTCCTTATCCATTTTGTTGATCGCGATGATCATCGGCACACCAGCGGCCTTTGAATGCTTAATCGCTTCAATGGTTTGTGGCATCAGGCCGTCATCGGCTGCAACCACAAGGATGACGATATCCGTTACCGATGCACCGCGCTGACGCATTTGTGTGAAGGCTTCATGGCCAGGTGTATCGAGGAACGTGATAAGCGATCCGTCCTTTGCCTTCACCTGATAAGCGCCGATATGCTGGGTGATACCACCGGCTTCGCCAGATACCACATTGGCCCCGCGCAACGCATCAAGCAGCGACGTTTTACCGTGATCGACATGGCCCATCACTGTGACAACCGGCGCGCGCGATTTCAGCGTTTCGGGCGCATCGACGTCTTCGTCATGCGTGATATCAACATCGGAATCGGATACGCGATTGATGTTGTGGCCAAACTCGGTGACCAGCAGCTCAGCTGTATCCTGATCGATGGTTTCAGTCAGCGTGACGGGCATTCCCATCTTGAACAAGGTCTTGACCAGATCGCTGCCCTTTTCGGCCATACGAATGGCGAGTTCCTGAACAGTGATAGCCTCGGGCACCGCAACATCGCGCGCTTGTTTTGGCTGGGCATTACGTTGGCTACCGCCGAAATGCAGGCGCTTTTCCTTTTCGCGGGCGCGTTTCAACGCGGCCAGCGAACGAGCGCGTGCACCATCATCACCGTCGAGCGCGCGGGTAACGGTAAGCTTGCCCGATTGGCGACGATTGTCACCGGGGCGATCACGGCTGGTCTTATTGGGAGATTTTTTGGCTTCTTCACGCTCACGTTCGGTCGGCGCAGGTGCCGCTGCCGGACGCTTTGGCGCCTCAACCGGGGTGAAACGACGGGCCGGTGGCGGTGCAGCGGTAGTGGATCCGGCTTCCTCAACAGGAGCCGCTGTTTCGGCGACTTCGACAATTGCAGCAGCAACCGGCGCAGGCGCTGAACCGGCTTTACGGTTGTCTTCGGCGCGGCGGCGTTCGTCTTCGACAGCGCGGACGCGTTCATCTTGCTCGCGGCGGCTGGCTTCTTCGCCTTGACGCAAGCGATCTTCGGCTGCTTCCAGTTGAAGACGCGCGACACGTTCTTGCGGCGTTTCGCCATTCGGCACAGCGCGGCGCACAGGCGCTGGCGCAGCGGCGGCTACGGGAGCCGGTGCGGGTGGCGGAGGTGGCGGCGGAGCTACAACAACTTCCGGCTCCGGAGCATAACCCGGTTTGCCGACAAGTTTCTTACGCTTCACCTCGACCACAACCTTGTTGGTCCGGCCATGGCTAAAGGTCTGCGTTACCGCACCCGATCCAGCTGAAAGCTTAAGCCCCAAAGGCTTTCGACCCAGTGTCGGTTTATTTTCGTTCTCATCACTCATCGGTCAGACCTTGCCCTTGATTATCCGTATTGCGAGACGCGGCATCTGCACGGACATCCGCCGAAGCGAAGCCGGAGCCGTTACTGCATCCCGTGAAATAAAGCCAGCGGTCGAGGTGATGTTTCACCCGTTCCGCTGCACGTGCATCCGTAATGGCGACATGCACAGCGTTTCCGCGCCCCAATGCGGCGGAAAGCGCGTCGCGGTCAACCGGAAGTTTGATCCCGGCCTTACCACTACCTTCTTCATCGCTGCCAACGCGCCAGCTTTGGTCTCGTTTTCCCGCACCATCACTGCTGGCATCGGCTGCATGCAGCAACATCGCCACAACACCAGACCTTGCCGCCTGATCGACTTTCTCTGCGCCAGATATAAGGTTGGAGGCGCGCGCTTCCAAGCCCAGCCGATCGAGCGTCGCTTTTTCCAGATTGATCCGGATGCGTTCAACGATGTCGTCTGGAACGTGCACAGCATCAGCCTTAAAGGCGCGCTTCAGCACGCCAGCAAGCTTGCCTTTGACCCGCGCCGTTTCCAGTTCATCGGCAGTGACACCAACCCACGCCCCACGACCCGGCGCTTTGCCCAATATATCGGGCGCGACTTTATCATCCGGGCCAAGCGCAAGACGGATTAGCAGGCGTTGCTCCGCCCGTTCACCGCTCAATATACACTTCCTTATAGGAGTATGAGAGTCCTCATTGGGAGGTTTCCGCTGCAACTGCGTCCTCCTCTGCAACTTCGGCCACTTCCGCTTCTGGTTCGTCTTCGAACCAGTGCGCGCGTGCGGCCATGATGATTTCGTTGCCCTGTTCCTCGTTCAGCGCATAGACTGCAAGGATACCGGGCTTGTCTTCGGCGCGGTTGGTGCGGCGGGTATTGTCGCTGCGACGCTGTTCAGTGCGGGCCTTTTGGATCAGCTCGTCCGTTGCCAAATCGGCCAGATCGTCGAGCGTCAGGATACCAGCTTTGCCAAGCGTCACCAGCATCGCTTCGGTCAAATGCGGCAGTTCGGCTAGCGCATCATCAACGCCGAGTTCACGGCGTGCAGCACGCGATGCTTCTTCTTTGCGTTCCAACGCTTCGGTCGCGCGGCTTTGCAGTTCTTCGGCGATATCGCCGTCGAGGCCTTCGATCCCGGCGATTTCGTCAAGTGCGACGTAAGCCACTTCTTCCAGCTCGCTAAAGCCTTCGGCGACCAGCAATTGCGCCAGTGTTTCGTCAACGTCTAGTTCCTTCTGGAACATTTCGGAACGCTCAACGAATTCCTTCTGACGCTTCTCACTCGATTCCGCCTCGGTCATGATGTCGATGGCACGGCCGGTTAATTGGCTGGCGAGACGGACGTTTTGGCCGCGGCGGCCAATCGCAAGGCTCAACTGATCGTCAGGCACCACAACTTCGATGCGGCCTTCGTCTTCATCAAGGACAACGCGGCTGACGGTTGCAGGCTGCAATGCATTGACGATGAAGGTAGCTGCATCGTCGGACCATGGAATGATATCGATTTTTTCGCCCTGCATTTCCTGCACGACAGCTTGAACGCGGCTGCCCTTCATACCAACGCACGCGCCGACAGGGTCAATCGAGCTATCATAGCTGATCACGCCAATTTTGGCGCGACTGCCGGGATCGCGTGCTGCGGCCTTAATTTCGATGATGCCATCGTAAATTTCGGGGACTTCCTGCGCGAACAGTTTTTTCATGAAATCGGGATGTGCGCGGGACAACAAAATTTGCGGGCCACGGTTTTCGCGGACGACTTTCAGGATCAATGCGCGGACGCGGTCGCCCATACGAACGACTTCGCGCGGGATTTGCTGGTCACGGCGGATAACGCCTTCGGCACGGCCAAGGTCAACGACGACATGGCCAAACTCGACCGATTTAACGACACCTGTGATGATTTCACCAGCGCGATCTTTGAATTCGCCAAACTGACGCTCGCGCTCTGCATCGCGGACCTTTTGAAAGATCACCTGCTTGGCTGATTGCGCATCGATGCGGCCCAGATCAACCGGAGGCAGCGGATCAACGATAAAGTCGCCAATCGCTGCACCCTTTTGCAGTTTTTCGCCCTGCTTCAGGTCAACCTGTTTGAAATAATCCTCAACCTCTTCGACCACCTCAACAACGCGCCAAAGACGAAGATCGCCTGTCTGCATGTCAAGCTTTGCACGAATGTCGTTTTCCGCGCCATAACGGGCGCGGGCCGCACGCTGAATTGCTTCTTCAAGCGCCTCAACGACGATCGCTTTGTCGATCATCTTTTCGGTGGCGACCGCGTTGGCAATGGCCAGCAATTCGGCTTTATTCGCGGCGATGGGAGTTGCCATAGCTCAATCTTCCTGTTCGGTTTCGTGGCCAAGATCAGCCGGGTCAATTTCTTCGATCTCGTCAACCCCGGCGCTGTTGAGCGGCGCAGTCGACGCAATCAGCCGGTCTGTCAAGACCAGCTTAGCGGATATAATCGCGGAAAACGCAATGCTGTGGCGGACATCAGAGGCATCGACGATCGCCACGTTACCATCCGCATCGAGCCCGCCTAAATTACCACGAAAGCGTTTTTGGCCGTTGATCGGCTCGGCAATTTCAATTTTCGCTTCTTGTCCTGCCCAATCGGTGTAGTCTTTAAGGCGAGTTAGCGGACGGTCGATGCCGGGCGAGCTGACTTGCAGGCAGTAGTTTTCCTCAATGGGATCAAGCTCGTCAAACCGGTCAGATACGCTGCGCGACAGGCTGCTGCATTCATCGGCCGAAAGCTGGCGCGTGTCAGGCCGTTCTGCCATGATTTGCAGCGTCGGTAAATCAGAGCCGTCGATGCCTTGCGGAAACCACGCAACGCGCACCAGATCAAAGCCAAGCGTTTTGGCTTCGGGGGCGATGATGTCGGTCAGTGCGTCAAGGTTCGGCATGCGTTTCCAAATTTCGTAAAGACCCAAATTTTCGTAAAGACAACGCGAATGACCAATTGTGCCGGCCCCGTTCGGCGCCAGCCCCTTCAGTGTTTCGCAATGTCGGGATGGTTGGTAACTAGTCGCAGTATGATTCGAATGCAAGCCTCTTGCAACTTAGCATGTGGACCCACATTTATCCTGCAACCAAGGAGCCCCCCATGATCCGTAAAACGCTTTTGATCACCACTGCATTGATTGCATCCGCCTGCAGCCCATCCAATGTTATCGCTGGAACGGAAATGGGTAAAGACAAGCCATTTGAAGTCACCGAAATTGCGACTTTCAACGAACCATGGGCGATGACATTTCTACCCGAGTTGAACGAAGCGTTGATAACCGAAAAGTCCGGTAAGCTCATGCTATGGGAGTCCGAGGGCGAAGTCGTCGAAGTCAAAGGTGTCCCGAAAGTCGCTTATGGTGGTCAAGGCGGATTGGGCGATGTGATCTTGCATCCCGACTTTGCCGAGAACCGCATGATTTATCTTAGCTTTGCCGAGGCTGGTGAAGGCGGATTTGGTGCAGCGGTTGCGTCGGCAAAATTGGGTAGCGCAAACGGCGCGCCCGCATTGGCCGACGTTAAAATCATCTGGCGACAATTTCCAAAAGTTGATGGCAAGGGCCATTACGGCCACCGCCTCGCATTTTCACCCGATGGCAAATATCTGTTTATCGCATCGGGAGAGCGGCAGAAATTTGATCCGGCGCAGGATATGAACAGTAATCTGGGCAAAGTGGTGCGGCTTTTCCCCGATGGCACCGTGCCGACCGACAATCCGTTTTACGACGCTGCCAATCCGGTGAAATCGCAAATCTGGTCGCTAGGTCATCGCAATCCATTGGGGCTTACCTTTGATGACAACGGCCAATTATGGAATCAAGAAATGGGCCCGCGCCACGGCGATGAGCTGAACCTTGTCAAACCGGCAACCAACTATGGTTATCCCAAAGCGTCCAACGGCAATCATTACGACGGCAAGGATATTCCCGATCACAAAGCGGGTGACGGTTTTGAAGCACCAAAGGCGTTTTGGGATCCGGCAATTTCGCCCGGCGGGTTGATGCATTACACCGGCACGATGTTCCCCGACTGGAAAGGTTCAATGTTCATCGGCGGCCTTGGTGGCGAATCACTCGTCCGCGTCAAAATCAGTGGTGAAACCGCGACCAAAGCTGACGAGTGGAAAATGGGAACGCGCATCCGTGAAGTAGAGCAAGGCCCCGATGGTGCAGTCTGGTTGCTTGAAGACGGTGAAAACGGGCGGTTGTTGAAGCTGACGCCTAAAGCCGGTCAGCCTGTCCGCTAACCGGCAGTCACAGTCCCCGACAAGTCAGCGAGGAAGGCACGAACGCGTTTAGCGTTCACGCCCAAATCGCTGACGCCAACGCGGCTGACGGAACGCATATCCACAACGCTACCCTTCCCATCTTCGGACGGACGGACGCGCAACACAACGTCGTCCTTAAAACGGAACAATGCAGTCGTTGCCGTTGCCTCAACTCGGCCTTCGATGGGGTCGGCAATCGCTATGTCCCAATCGCGCGCTTTCGCAAGGCGCTCGGCTTTGGCAACAACATCGACCACAGGTTCACTAATGCGAACCGTCCGGACATCGCCATAGGCGTTGCGGTGCAATGATTCCCAGCGCTGCTGCGGATTAAGGCCCCGCATTTCGGGATCATCAGCGCCCGGCACATCATCCAGATTGTCGGTGCGCAACGCCAACATACGAAACTGCGGCGGATCGGCAAGATCAGTGGAAACATCGTGGATCGCAGGAACCGAACGCGCAGTGTATACCCAGCTGAGCATCCAGCCGGCATAGCCAAGTGCAACGACCATCCCCATAATGCGGAATGATTTCGTCGCTTTAATGCCGCGCTTTTTGTTCAGCCAACCAACAAACAGTCCTAACACGAGGGCGAAGACGGCAAGGTAAAAGGAGTAGCGCAGGCTACCAAGGCCCGACTTCCAATCCCATAATCCCCAGCCAGCACCGACAGGACCGGCAAGCCCGATAAACGCAGCGATTAACGCGAGCGCAAGGACCAGTTTTCCAGCCCAGCTTGATGGCTTAGCAAGTGCCGTGACTGCAACAGTTTCAGCGGGAGTTTCGACCACCACAGCTTCTTCAGTAACGTTGCCTGTTTCTTCGGTCATGTGCTGCTCCAAGTGCTGTTAACGATAGCTTAGCCTAAGCAGCTCTGCCTTTGCAATAAACATGGACAAAGCTTTACACCGCTGACAATGCCGCCCGCATGACCGCAGGCACCACAATGGACCCCATGGCCAAGAAACGCGCCAGCAGATTTGTTCTGTTGACGGTGCTAATCTATGCTTTGGGCTTTGGCATCATAATGCCGGTACTGCCCGACTTGATCCGGCATTTGGCAAAGGTTGATGCCCCTGAAGCTGCCCGTATTGGCGCATGGATAGGCGCGACTTATGGATTATTTTCGGTATTGTTCATGCCGATGGTTGGCAATCTGGGGGATCGGTTCGGCCGCCGTCCAATCTTCTTGATATCGCTATTCGCTTTTGGCGCAGATTTCCTGTTGATGGGCTTTGCACCATCGATCGGCTGGCTGTTCGTTGGCCGCGCTTTGGCAGGTGGTCTTGGCGCGGTCTTTGGCCCGGCCAATGCCGCAATGGCCGATATGTCGGCACCAGAAGACCGCGCCGCAAGCTTTGGCAAAGTTGGCGCAGCGTTTGGATTGGGCTTTATGCTCGGCCCTGTTCTTGGCGGGTTCCTTGGCGAATATGGGCCGCGCGTCCCGTTTTTTGCTGCAGGCGGTCTTGCCATTGCCAATGGAATCTACGGCTGGTTCGCCTTTCCCGAAACCATGGCAAAGGACCAACAACGGCCCTTTGAATGGACACGCGCCAACCCGCTGGGCGCGTTTGCCTCGCTGCGCCGGATCGACGGCATCATACCAATCACTTTAATCTATTTCCTTTGGGCTATCGCAAGCGGAATCTATCCCGCCAGCTGGTCATTTTTCGCGCCCATTCAATATGGGTGGGACAGCCGCATGGTCGGTATATCACTGGGCGTAGTCGGCGTGTCGATGGTGGTGTTTCAAGCGTTTGTGATCCGCCCCGCCATTACGCGATTTGGTGAGCGTAAAACCGCCTATATCGGCATGTGCAGCGGGATATTTGGTTATCTGTGCGTCGCTTTCATTCCCTATGGCGGGATCATATTAGCGTTATTCCTCGTAAATGGATTTTCGGGTCTCGGGCCGCCGTCGTTAAATGCGATGATGTCAAAACGAACGCCGCCGTCACAACAGGGCGAGTTGCAGGGACTGATCGGTAGCCTCACCGCGTTGGCAATGATGCTGGCGCAATTGACGTTCAATTTTACGCTGGCGGCATTTACAGAGGCGGGAGCAGCTGTGCGCTTCCCCGGGGCTCCGTTCGTTATCGCGGCAAGCCTGGGCGGGGCAGCGTTATTGACATTATTTCTGTTACCAAAGGCGGATAAAGCCTCCAATGTCTGAATTGGTTCCGCTTCGCGTCGCATCGCCGACCGCAATCGAGGGGTTGCTTGATGCAGCGTTCGGCACCAATCGCCGCGAGAGGACAGCGTACCAGTTGCGAACTGGAAGTCAGCCTATCGCGCCTTTGTCGTTTGCGATTATTGATAATGACCTGCCGATTGCCTGTATCCAATGTTGGTCGGTGACGATTGGCTCGACCCGCTTAGTCCTTGTCGGCCCGGTCGCTGTCCATCCTGAACGCCAAAACGAAGGCTATGGCAGCCGGTTGATGCAACGCATGTTGGACACAGCGGGTCAGATGGCCGAGCCACCGATGGTTATGGTAGGCGATGCGGAGTATTACGGACGGTTCGGGTTTAGTGCTGACGCGACTGCAGGATGGGCACTGCCTGGACCGTGGGAACCGCACCGGTTGTTGGTTCGCAATCCCGCGCGTCACCCTCTGCCGCCGGAAGGAATGTTGGAGCGCGCCGATGCCCTATGAACCGCCACCAGAGCTGGCCTCTTTAGGCTTAAACGAGATCGCAAAGCTTGTTGCTGACCGCAAATTGCCGCCCGTCAACGAATGGCATCCTGAAAACTCGGGCGATAGCGAAATGCGGATTGCCGCCAATGGCCGCTGGTTTCACCAAGGCGGCGAAATCCGGCGTCCTGCGATGGTCAGAGCGTTTTCCAGCCTGCTGCGCTGCGATCCTGACGGCAGTTTCTGGCTCGTCACACCTCATGAGCGATTGTCGATTATTGTTGAGGATGCGCCGTTTATCGCGGTCGAGCTGCGCAACGAAGGTACAGAGCAGCAGCGAGCATTGGCGTTCCGTTTGAATAGCGACGATCTGGTTATAGCCGATGCTGACCATGCCTTGGAATTCCGCCCGCTGCCCTATCTCCACGTCCGTGATGGTTTATGGGCAAAGCTGGCGCGACCAGTTTATTATGAATTGGCGGAACTCGCTTTGGCCGAAAACAACGATCCGCTGGGGTTATGGAGCAAAGGTTCGTTTTTCCCAATTGGATTAGACGAATGAGTTGGCGCGCCGAAATCATCGCAGCCCTTGACCCAGCGCGCAGCATAGAAATCGAGGATGAGCGCCATGTTGAAATCGAACGCGATTATCGCGAGGCAGCGGTTCTGATTCCAATTACCGATCGCGCCGAACCGGGCGTCATATTAACGCAACGTCCCGAATGGCTGCGCAGCCATGCGGGGCAAGTTGCATTTCCCGGCGGCAAGATAGACACCGATGATGCAAATGCCATTGCGGCCGCATTGCGTGAGGCGGAGGAGGAACTCGCGATGCCGCGCGATCATGTGAACGTGCTGGGTGAGGCAGACATTTACTTCACCGGCAGCGGCTATCGCATCGCGCCCGTTGTGGGGATTATACCGCCCGATCTGCCGCTAATTGCCAACCCCGACGAAGTATCCGACTGGTTCGAAGTGCCGCTTGCGTTTTTACTTAACCCCGCCAATTTGGAACGGCGACACGGAATCTGGCAAGGCCAAAACCGGCAGTATTATGATATGACGTGGCAGGGACGAAGGATTTGGGGTGTGACGGCAGGGATCATCGCCAATCTGGCGCGAAGGATTAGGGGATGAGCACAGCTGTGCTGACCAACGCATCGTGGTTCAACTCGCCAGAGCTGAAAGCAGTCGTGGCCGCGCTAAGCGTCGGTGGAGACATGCCGCGCATTGTCGGCGGCGCTGTGCGCGATGGGCTGCTTGGACTGCCAGTCGCTGACGTTGATCTTGCCACCACTCGAACGCCCGATGAAGTGATTAGCGCTCTTGAAACGGCCCGGATAAAGGCCGTCCCGACGGGCATCGACCACGGCACGATAACGGCGGTTGCGGGTGGTAAGACCTTTGAGATCACGACGTTACGCCGCGATGTCTCAACCGATGGTCGGCGAGCGACGGTGGTGTTTTCGACGGACTGGCAGGAAGACGCGGCACGCCGCGACTTCACCATCAACGCGCTATACGCCGACCCGTATAGCGGCGAAGTGTATGACTATTTCGGCGGCTTGGAAGACCTGAAAGCAGGCAAAGTCCGCTTCATAGGCGATGCAAACGCAAGGATCGCCGAGGACCATTTGCGCATATTGCGCTATTTCCGCTTTTACGCTCGTTTTGGTAAATCTACACCAGATGCCAAGGCAATAGCCGCGTGTGAACTGGCGGCAAAAAGCCTGATGGCTTTGTCCCGAGAACGGATCGCTGATGAACTTATCAAGCTTCTGACTTTGCCTGACCCATCTGACTCGGTGCGCCTGATGGTGGAGCACAAAATCTTTGCTGCGTTTCTCCCAGAGATTTCCGACGATGCGACCGCGCGTTTGGAGAGGCTATCGGTCCGGGAAAAATGCGCAGAGATTGAGGCGAAGGCCGGTCGCCGCATTAGCGCGTTGCTGCCCGATAACCGAGCTGTGGTGGAGCATGTCGCGGCGAGGCTTAAACTGTCCAATAAAATGCGTGTTGAGCTGTGTGAACGGGTGTCCGAACTTGATCCCGTCAGCACTTCTGCCACTGTATTGGGCTATCGGTACGGCGTCGCAATGGCGACCGACATGTTTTTGTTGCATGGTGGCGAAACGGCATGGCGCCAGGGAATCGACGCACTGCGCAATTGGAGCCCTCCCGTATTTCCCATCAAAGGCGGCGAAATAGTTGCGCGCGGCCTAACCGCTGGCCCGTTGGTGGCCAAAACGTTGAAAGCCGCCGAACAACAATGGATTGCTGAAGGCTTTCCCGACGCTGCGCGCGCCAATGTCATCGCTGATCAATGTGTCGCTGAAACGCTGTCGGCCAAAAACGAATAGGCCGCGTCAAACTCCAATGGCCGCGCAAAGAAATATCCTTGCGCATTGGTGCAGCCAAGCTGTTTTAGCGCAGTTGATATTTCCGCCGTCTCCACGCCCTCAGCGGTCGTTTTCATCCCCAACGCGCTGGCTAGCGATAATATCGTGCTGACAATGGCATGATTGTCTTTATTCGCGGACATATCAGTCACAAAGCTGCGGTCGATTTTCAGGACATCGATCGGCAGTTTTTGCAGATAGGCCAGGTTGGAATAGCCAGTGCCAAAATCATCCATCGCCAGATTGGTATCAAGCGACTTTAACGATTCCAATATCGTCCGCGCGCCATCGGGATCATCGACAAAGGCACTTTCGGTCAGTTCAAGCGTCAGCCGATTGCCAGAGATATTCGCGCCACGGATCGCATTCTCCACCGCCACAGCGACATCGTCGCGCTGCAGCTGAACCGCTGACAGATTTACCGAAATTCGGAACGGCAGCTCTCGTCCGGCGCGCCTGTCCCATTGCGCAACGGTCTGTGCAGCGCGATCAAGCGCCCAACGGCCCAGCGGCACAATCAGCCCGCTTTCCTCAGCTACCGGGATGAAATCGAGCGGTGATATCCAGCCATGTTCGGGATGATCCCACCGCGCGAGCGCTTCAAAGCCGTTGAGCGCGCCAGTCTCCAAATCGATCAGCGGCTGGTAATGCAGATCAAGCGCACCTGATGCAATTGCGCGGCGTAGATCCGTTTCCATCGCAAAACGATTGGTGGAGAGCATCAACGCATCATCGGAAAACAGTTCCAACCGCCGCGTTTTCTTGGCGCGCTTCATTGCAATCTGTGCGTGACGCAACGTGTCGGTAGGCTCATCGCGGCCGACTATGCCAATCGCAGCCGACGTTGCACATTCCATCTGAATTTCCAGATTAGACAATTTGCATGGGTCGGTGAACGCCTGCGACACACGATGCGCGATGGATTCAATCGCGGCGCCCTTGGTCAGGCTAGCAAATAGCGCGAATTCGTTGCCGTTTAAGCGCGCCAGATACTCGTTACCGCGTAGTCGCGATTTTAGACGGTGCGCAACTGTGATGATCAACTCATCCCCTGCAATCGCGCCTACAGATTCGTTGATCCGGCTAAACCGCGCAAGATCAAAGATGATAATGGCATAACGGCTGCCGTTTTCCGCAGCACCAACTACGCCTTCGACATGTTCTTCAAACCCTGTGCGATTAAAAAATCCAGTCAGACTGTCGTTCAGCATTTCACGGCGTAAACTGGTGCGGTTTACCGCGTCTTCGGTGCGGTTGACGACCGAGACTAGATACAGATCATGCTCTGCACCAAAACGCGCGATGCTGATCTCAAGCTCGCAACGATTGACCATATCGGCGGATCGCCAAGATGCGAAATGGCTTTGTTTTTCGTCCGCGGCCATCGTCCGGATGCATTCAGCAAAATCGTCGGGTGCAAGGTCAAGCGGACGTCCAGCCCCGTTCAGCAACGCGTCAAAATGCTTATTCGCCGCAAGCTTTACCGCTTGCGTGAAACTCAACCGGTAAATCGCTGCGGCAATTGGAAGTGTGGAAAGCCACGCGTGATCCGGATTGTGCGCATCGGGCACCGCGCGTGCAACCATCCTAGCCGAGAGGCTGGCTGGTTCAGCCTGGGCGAAATCAGAATGCGACAATGTCTTCATTACCGCTCTGATAAACCGAGACGGTAAAATTTTGTCACACTGAAACTGCACAACAAAAGGTTAATGCACTCGGCTCACCCCGTTAATCAAAACCGATTATTTCTCGGAAACCCCTGCGGTGGCAGCCGCCCAGCCGCACCGCGCGCAACGCGCCATTGCGTCAGGTCCATTTCGGTCCGCGTCCGATTGCCCTCACCGCCCATTGTCCAGCTAAGCCCTTCGCTAAGCCGGAAACACACCGCGTCGGACAGCCCGCCATTTTTATAGCGTTGCAGCGTGACGCCCTGCCCTTTGGCCATTTCCGGAATTTCGCTCATCGGGAACACAACCAGTTTGCGGTTATCGCCGACGACCGCAACATATTGGTCCTTTAGCGCCGCTTCGTCGGTTGTCGCTAGCGGCGCGAGCCGGATAGCCGACAATCTAGCGCCGGGTTTCAACGTTACAACCGCACGCCCTTTGCGCGTCTCAGCGACTACGTCTTCCATTTTACACAGGAAGCCTTTGCCCGTCGACGCCGCCAACAACATCCGTGCGCCAGCAACCACCGGCAACAGCATCAGGACGTCGTTGCCTGCCTCAATATCAATCATCGTCCCCAGTGGCTCGCCAAAGCCCCGCGCGCCGGGCAGCTTGTCTGCGCCAACGGTGTAGAAACGGCCATTGGTCGTGGCGACAAGGATTTTGTCCGTGGTCTGCGTGTGGAACACCTGCGCCAGCGCATCACCTTCTTTGAACTTGTAATCGGCTTTGGCGGAAAGATCGGCATGGCCCTTCATCGCTTTAATCCAGCCGCGTTTTGACAAGATCACCGTTACAGGCTCACGCTCAATAAACGCCTCCAGCGATATTTCGCGCGCGGGGGCAGCTTCAATCAATGACGTGCGGCGGCGGCCAAGCTCGGTCTCCTCGGCATAGCCGGTGCGCAGTTTGGTCAAGTCTTTTTTCAATCGCGTGCGTTGCCGCGCGGGGCTTTCGATCAGCTTGACGAGATCTTCGCGTTCAAGTTTCAGCTGGTCCAGCTCGCGCCGCAGCTCCATTTCCTCCAGCCGCCGCAAGGACCGCAGCCGCATGTTGAGGATCGCCTCGGCCTGCCGGTCATTCAGGTCAAACTCGGCTATCATAATCGGCTTTGGTTCATCCTCAGTGCGAATAATCTCGATAATCCGGTCAAGGTTCAGATAGGCGATGATATAGCCGCCGAGCAGTTCCAGCCGCGCGTCAATTTTCTCCAACCGGTGCTGCGACCGACGGATCAACACTTCGATCTGATGCGCAAGCCATTCGCGCAACACTTCGCCCAGCCCCATAACTTTCGGCACGCGGTGCGCATCAAGCACATTCATGTTCAGACCAAACCGCGTTTCCAGATCGGTCAGGCGATACAGCGCATTCTTCAAATCTTCGGCATCAACGTTGCGGCTTTTGGGAACCAGCACAATACGAATTTCGGTATCGCTCTCGTCGCGCACGTCATCAAGAATTGGCAGTTTCTTATCAGCAATTAACTGCGCGATTTGCTCGATCAGCTTGCCCTTTTGCACCTGATACGGAATTTCGCTGATAACCAATTGCCACGTGCCATTGGGCAGTCGCTCGATTCCGGCATCTTTGTCGGCAGCATCTTTGGAATCCGCGGCATGAAACCGCGCGCGCACGCGCAATGCGCCGCGTCCTGACGCATAGGCTGTGCTTATCGTCTCACGACTATCAACCAATACGCCGCCAGTTGCAAAATCCGGCCCCTGCACAATCTGCATCAGTTGTTCGTGCGTCGCCGACGGTTCGTCAATCAGCAGCATCGCTGCATCGATTACCTCGGCGGCATTGTGCGACGGGATGCTGGTCGCCATGCCGACCGCAATTCCGCTCGCGCCATTGGCAAGTAGATTGGGGAACAGCCCAGGCATAACCTCTGGCTCTTCGTCTTCGCCGTTATAGGTCGGCTTAAAATCGGTCGCGTTTTCATCAAGCCCGTTCATCAACTCGATGGCAGTCTTGGTCAGCCGCGCTTCGGTATACCGATACGCCGCCGCATTATCGCCGTCGATATTCCCGAAATTCCCCTGCCCATCCACAAGGGGATAGCGCAGCGAAAATGTCTGCGCCAAACGCACCATCGCGTCATAGACCGACTGGTCGCCATGCGGATGATATTTGCCGATAACATCGCCGACAACACGCGCGCATTTCTTATAGCCTTGGCTTGGATCGAGCTTCAGCTGGCGCATCGCCCAAAGCAAACGTCGGTGAACCGGCTTTAACCCGTCGCGCAAATCGGGCAATGACCGCGCGGTAATTGTGGACATCGCATAAATCAGATAGCGTTCAGAAATCGCCGTATCGAAAGGCGCATTAACGATCTGGTCGAACGGATCTTCGCCGGGCGTATCGGTATCTTTGCTATCAGCCATTATCGCCCCGATAGCGGCGCACGGAGTCAGCGCATAGCGCGGAATGCATCAATCCACAGATTTGTTATCACACGCACATGCTGCTAACGGCGCGTTCGACTCCAAAAGCCTCAGCAGAAAGCCTGTTTATGATCCCGCGCTATTCCCGCCCCGATATGGTCGCCATTTGGGAGCCAGAAAACCGGTTCAAAATCTGGTTCGAGATTGAGGCGCATGCAACAGAGGCTTTGGCAGACCTTGGCGTGGTGCCAAAATCTGCG
>JAYVGQ010000065.1:0-2926 GCA_043771985.1 Sphingomonadales bacterium | reverse complement strand
GGAAATGCCGGAAATCAAGTTTTACGCCGGGCTGAAAGCACCATTCAAGTGGAACTTCGTCAATCGTGATGCTTCGCTCGCCGCCATTCATCGTCGGATGAAAATGATAAGGCGCGTCCAGATGTGTTCCATTATGCGTGGTGAGCTTCACCCATTCGGCCGCGCCAAACCCTTCTGCTCCGGCAATCTGGTCCGACGTTACACCGGGGAAGAAATGTCCCAATTCCTTCATTGTGTCTTGGTGCGTTTCATACCGAATTTCTGGACGCATAAAGGGCGGATCAGTAATCACATCGTTTTCTAGCGTGATCGATATATCGACAAATGTTCTGCTCATGGCATCTTTCTCCTATTTGCCCCTATACCCCACCAACCTGATTTCAAGCAGGGTTACGGCCGATGAAGAACTCGCGGAACGGGTCCATGCTTGGATTGAGTCCGCATTCCTGAGAGACTTTGCGCAGCGCCTGCATCTGCGGGTCGTGAATGCGCTGTGTCGGCATACGCAGTGGTCCGCCATTATACCCCTGTAACCAACCTTGGAACTTCCACATCTGACGATTGATAAACGCACCGCCGTGCATGATGGGCGCAAGTGCGCCGCGGACTTTGCGCGCAGGGTGCATTCGCCAGTAAATTTCGCTTGCCTCGTCAAACTTACCGTCGGCCAAAAGCTTCATAACCTGCGGGATTAGCGGACCCCAAAATTCGTGGTCGCTTGTGGCTGAAAGCTGTATCGGCATCAGTTGCGATAACGGCAGCAATTCGCCTTCGATTGGCATCGATATGACGACCTCTTTGCCGAAAATGCGATCGCACTCAATTACCGATTGCGGCGAAGGGAAGCCACCTTCGGCCTTGATAGCCGCAATATTCGGGCAGTCGTCGATTAGCCTGCGCATTGTCGAAACAGGAATATCGGACGGGTGAATGCGCGACGAAAAGCCCCACAGATACATAGGGAACAGCATTACCGCGAGATCGGTCGAATCACACAAAGCTTTGGTGTAATCGTAAATATCCTGCTCGCTCTCGGGGTAGAAATTCGGCGGATAGCTCAAAAGTACAAATTCTGCGCCAGCCTCTTCTGCGCCTTTGACGGCTTCGATGTTCTGTTCCAGATTGTTCCAGCTGGCGTGGTGCGTAATCACCAGCTTGTCGCCCGCTTCATCCTTCATGATACGCATGAAATCAAGATATTCAGGGAGCGTGATCGAAACTTCCGAGACCGCCAGTGATCCCATGAAGCCATGCTCAATTGCAAGCCGGGTATCGTGCCGGATTGCCTTTTCATTGATCGCGGTAAGGTCGCTGGTGAACGACGGAATCGTACAGTTTACTGCCCCGACCAGACGTTCGCGTGCCCATTCCCGTGCTTCATTGCGCTTGTAGCTTGCCATTTTCTGCTTCCTTTATGAGTGAGCTGCGCCTTGCCAGGCGAGATATTTGAGTTCGAGATATTCATCGATGCCGTAGATCGAGCCTTCGCGGCCCAGACCCGATTGCTTGACGCCGCCAAAGGGCGCCACTTCGTTGGAGATGGCACCGGTGTTGATCCCGACCATCCCTGCTTCCAAAGCACCAGCAACGCGCCAGATAAGTTCGGCATCGCGCGCAAACAGATAGGCTGCAAGGCCGAATTCTGTGTCATTTGCCAGTCGCACCGCTTCATCTTCGGTATGAAAACGAACCAGCGGCGCGATGGGGCCGAAGGTTTCCTCCTGACAGATGATCATGTCTGGAGTCACATTCGCTAAAACCGTCGGCTGAAAGAAGTTTCCACCGCGATCATGCGGCTGACCGCCCTGGATGACCGAAGCTCCCTTAGCGACGGCATCCGCGATATGCGCCGTTACCTTTGTGACAGCATCGGCGTCAATCAGTGGGCCTTGCTGTACGCCGTCGTCGAACCCGTCTCCGACTTTGAGCGACCCTACGCGAGCGGATAGAACTTCCGCAAAGCGATCATAGACGCCATCTTGCACATACACGCGGTTGGCACTGATGCATGCTTGACCGGTATTGCGATACTTGGTCGCGATTAGGCCGTCGACCGCTTGCTCCACATCGGCATCGTCAAAAACCAGAAACGGCGCGTTGCCGCCCAGTTCCATCGACAGCTTTTTGATGGTTTGGGCGGATTGCGCAATCAATATGCGGCCGACTTCGGTCGATCCAGTGAATGTAATCTTCCGAACGAGCGGGTTCCCGGTCAGCTCGGCGCCAATTTCTCTGGCTTTACCCGTCACCACACTGAACACGCCGTCGGGAACGCCTGCACGTGTTGCGAGATCGGCCAAGGCAAAAGCCGTCAAAGGCGTTTGCTCGGCTGGCTTCACGACCATGGTACAACCCGCAGCAAGCGCAGGTGCCGCTTTTCGCGTGATCATCGCTGCCGGGAAATTCCACGGCGTAATAGCCGCGCACACGCCGACCGGTTCTTTCAACGTAACGATCCGGCGGCCAACGTCGGTTCCTGCCATAACATCGCCTTTGACGCGTTTTGCTTCTTCGGCGAACCATTCAACAAACGATGCAGCATAGCGAACTTCGCCTTGCGCTTCGGCAAAGGGCTTGCCTTCTTCCAGCACAATCAGCCGCGCCAGATCGTCGAGATTAGCGACGATCAGATCATACCAACGCCGCAATATTGTCGAGCGCTGTTTAGCCAGCAATTTCCGCCAAGGCGAAAAAGCGCGATGAGCAGCGGAGATCGCTTCGCGCACCTGATCGCTATTGAGTTGCGGAATAGCGCCGATCAATTCGCCCGATGACGGATTGAAGAGATCACGCGAGCCGCTGCCGCCGGTCTCGATCCATTTTCCATCCACGAACGGCGCTGTGTGGAACAGGCTTTTGTCTTTAAGCTCCTTCATATCGTTCCTCACTTACCTTTTTGGACTGGCTGGATGGTGGCTGGCATAAT
>JAYVGQ010000064.1:0-13967 GCA_043771985.1 Sphingomonadales bacterium | reverse complement strand
TCACGCCAAGCCGACGACCTTCTGAATCGCGACCGTTGCGGCTGGAACCACCTGCTTTTTTATGTGCCATGGTCTAAACTCCTTGAATTCTTATTCAGCCGAACCGGCAGCAGCCTTTTTGGGCGCGGCCTTTTTGGCGGGTGCGGCATCTGCCGCGGCTTCAACTTTTTCCGCTTTCGCAGCAGCCGCTTTTTTAGGAGCAGCGCCACCGACGGCGGTGATACGCAACAATGTCAGCGACTGGCGATGACCTTGCTTACGGCGATAGTTGTGACGACGACGTTTTTTGAAAACGATAATCTTTTCGCCGCGCTCTTGCGCAATAATTTCTGCCGAGACGATCAGACCCTTCGAGTCCTTGATCTCGCCACCGTCGCCCGCGAGCAACACATCATCCAGCGACACAGTGTCACCGGCTTCTCCGGGCAGTTTTTCAACTGCAATCTTGTCTCCAGCGGCAACGCGATACTGCTTACCGCCAGTGCGCACGATAGCGAACATGGCTTTTCTCAATCTCTATATATCTGCTTTACGCCCTTTTGCGGGGCTTTTCCAACGCGTAACAACAAAACCTGAGTCTGGCAGACCCGCATTGGAAGGCGCGCAGCTAGTGTATTGAGTCGCGGTTGTCAACGCACGTTTCGCGTTTTCCAGCCACTTTTCGCCACTCTTGCTTGCCCGCCCGCCGCACCGTAAAGCAGGAACTATGCACAGGATCAACCAAACATTTCTGCCACTTGCCGCCATCGCGGCGCTGACTCTTGGCGGTTGCGCCAGCGCAAGTGGCGATTTTCCATCGCTTGCCAAGCGGCCGTACGAAAAAGCAAATCCAGTTGAAGAGGTCGCAGTAGCTGAAACGCTCACCACAACGCTCTCTGTTGACTTGCAAAGACAAGTTGATGCGTTGTTATCGCGCAGCAGTATGGCCCATGCGGCGTTTGAAAATGCGCTGCCGTCGGTTCGCGCCACGATACAGTCGGCGGGTAATCCTGTGACGGGTAGCGAGTCATGGGCCAATGCGCATACTGCCTTGTCCCGCACCGACAGTCTGCGCGCTGACAGCGTTGCTACCTTGGGCGAGATAGACCGGTTGGTCGCACGCGAACGTGAAAAGGGTGCGGATGCAGGTCTGGTCGCTTTACTCACCGCGCCTCAGCAAATAATTGCCGGACGCGTCACCGCCGAGAATGCCGAAGTCGAACGCTTAACCCAACTGATCGGGCTGTAGCCTAAAGCGGCGTAAAGGTAACTTTCAGCCCATCTTTAGGTTTCGGGATCGGCCATGCCTGCCAGTCAGGCTCATAGCCCTCTGCAATCTCAACCCGCACCTGCGTCAACAAATGATGCATGAACAGCTTGGTTTGCATATAAGCAAAGTGTAGCCCGATGCACATATGCGCGCCGCCGCCGAATGGAACCCATGCATATTTGTGGCGGCCTTTGGAATTTTCGGGCGAAAACCGCATCGGGTTAAAAGACTCGGGGATCTCCCAATGCTCTGGCATCATATGAACAAAGGACGGGCTGATGCTGACGGCGGTGCCCGCCGGCACATCATGGCCCATAAAGGTAAAGTCACGCAGCGCACGGCGCGGGATTGATGGCACCGGCGGGATCATCCGCAGCGATTCCTTGAACGCGTATTCAGTCAGTTCAAAGCGGTCGAGATCCGCCATCGTCAGTTCTGCTCCGGCTGGCGCAACAGCTAAACATTCCTGCCGCACCTTTTCCTGCCATTCGGGATTTTTCGCCAGCATCCAGATCATTGACGTGACGGACGATGTAATCGTGTCGTGCGCGGCCATCATCAGAAAGTTCATATGATCGATGATCTCGCCATCGGTCATGTGCTGGCCATCTTCGCGCGTGGCGCGGCAGAACTGGCTGAACATGTCCTGCCGATTTTCGTTGCGGCGGCGTTCCTCGATTTGCGGACCAAAATACTCGATCAGGTATTTGCGGCCAGCAACACCTCTGCCCATCGCAGTGAACGGCAATGGCGCACGCACGATGCCGATAGAGGCCTGCACCATATCGACAAAAGCCTTGTTAATTTTATCCGCCTCTGGCCCCAGCGGCACACCCAGGAACGAGCTGGCGGCAACGTCCAGCGTGATCTGTTTAATCGCGGGATAAAACGCCATGTCGCCGCGCCAATTGGGCAGCTGTTCACGGAAAATGCGGTTCATGTCTTGGGTGTAGCCGCGCATCGGCTGTGGCTTAAACGCGATGCCCAGCGCGCGGCGGTCCATCCGGTGATGGTCAAAATCCATCAGCATCAAGCCGCGCGGGAACAGCATGTTCAGCACCGGTCCCCAACCCTGTTCGGACGAAAACAGCTTGTCGCGGTCAAACAGCAACAACTCATTCGCCTCGGCCCCGACCATCGCGACCGCCGGAATGCCGAACGAGTTGACACGAAATACTTTGCCGTAGGTGTTGACCATATGTGCGCCATAGGCAGACGGATTACGCAATACGCGTAACGTAGTACCAATAATCGGCGGGCCGTTTTCGCCGGGAATATGCGCCAAATCACCGATTTTGCGGCGCGGTGTCCAATGGGGATTTGCGGCTTCGCTGCTGGCAATGGCCATAGTGTGCTCCGGTCAGTTTAATCGTTCAGTTAAATGCTTACTGCCATTAGTGTTAATAAAGCGCAAGGGTCGCGACCGTTCATTAAATGCGTCCCAAAGATGAACAATAGCTAACACCATCATTCAGATGCAATTCAACCAGAAAGTTGCAATCCTGCAATCACGATAGAACGTCTCGGTGATTCGGTTAACCTTAAGGCAGTTCGCTCGCACGAGATAAGGGGTGAAAGATGAAGATAATTTCCAAAAAGCTTGGCCTGCGGTTAGCAGCACTGACTGCAGCAACGGTGGGACTATCGGGTTGCGTTTATGATGCGGGGCTTGGCTATGCCAGCGACGGCTATGGCTATAACGACTATGACTGCGACCCATATTCCGCGTTTGACAGCTATTATGACTGTGACAACAGCTATGGCTTTTACAACATCGGTTTCGGTGGCGGCTGGTATGACAGCTATTGGTATCCAGGGCACGGTTATTACGTGTTCGACAATTACGGTCGCCGTTTCAACATGCGTGACAACCATCGCAGATACTGGGGCGATCGCCGTCATCGTTGGTATCGCGATAATCGCGGGCACAACGGTGGGCACGGCTATGGCCGCGGACGCGATCATGACGATCATCGCGGGAATGGGCGTGGACACGACCGCAGCGATGATCGCGGACACAGTGGTGGTGATCGCGGTTCGGGCGCAGTCGGGAATGGCAGCTGGGATGGCCGCAACAACGACCGGGACGACCGCCGGGGCGGCCGCGGCGATGGCCGTCGCGGGCGTGACAACGGCGCGAATAATGGTCAAGGCAATGGTGCTGTTGGGCAACCAGATCCTCAGCCGATGGCACGTCCCGGTCCCGACCGGCGCGGCGAACGGGGCGGCCGCGGTGATGGCCAAGGACGTGGCCGCTATCAGCAACCGGCCGCTGCCGCACCGCAAAACGCTGCGCCACAGCCACAGCAGCCCCAAGTGCGTCAAGAGCGGCCTGCCCGTCAGCGCGATGTGCAACAAACCGCTCGCCCGCGCCCAGACCCGGCACCGAGGCAAGACGCACCAGATCGTCTTCCAGACTAGGTTGGGCCCTAGAACGATTTCTTCTGGTCAATCCTGATCTTGCCAGACGAATTGGACCCGGATGCGCAAACGCGTTTCCGGGTCCTTATTTTTTTGGGCTTGAATGAAGCGCGGCGCCGCGACACACTTACTTATGCCGATTTTAGGAGAGACCATTATGTTCCGCGCCGCTTTGCTTGCTACCGCCAGCCTGTTGATCGCCAGTCCAGCACTTGCGGAAACCTATTTGATTACAGCGAAAAACGCGATCCTTGATCCGGCCGTCGGCATGACCGGGCCTGTGGCGATCACAGTCACTGACGGTATCATCGTAAAAGTCGAAAACGGTCCCGGACCGGATATTGTCAGCTCGGATACCGTTCAGGTTACCCTCGGCGACAAAGTGCTCGTCCCCGGCCTGATCGATCTCCACGTTCACTTAACCGGCGACCCTGGCGGCGATTTCCGTGACGAAGCCGTTGATCCCGACGAATGGGGCGTCGTCATGGGCGTTAAGAACGCGGCGCTAACCGTCAAAGCTGGCTTTACCACTGTGCGAGAAGCAGGCTCTGCACAGAACACCGGCTTTGTTCTGCGCCGCGGGACTGCCGAGGGTAGGATCGACGGCCCGCGCATCATCGCCGCTGGCCCTGCTCTGTCCATCGTTGGCGGGCATGGCGACGTCAGCGGGTTTCGCACAGATGTACTGTCCGCACTCGACACCGGCTATACATGCACCGGCCCGTTGGAGTGCGCCGAAAAAGTCCGCAAATCGTCACGTATGGGCGCGGACATCATCAAGATCACTGCGACCGGCGGTGTGCTGTCACAACAGGGGCGCGGGCTAGAGGCGCATTTCACCAATGACGAAATGAAATCCATCGCCGATACTGCACACTCGCTGGGCCTGAAAGTTATGGCGCACGCACATGGCGCACGCGGGATTGAGGCAGCGTCTGCGGCGGGTATTGACACCATCGACCACGGCACCTTTGCCGATGAAGCGGCACTGAAAGTGATGAAAGCTAAAGGCACAGTTCTGGTCCCGACCCTGATGGCGCTGGAGGGTGTCCGCGAACGGCTGGGCAAAGGCATCTATACACCGACGGTCGAGGTTAAAGCCAAGCAAGCCGTCGAAGCCGCCGGTCGCCAAGTCACGCGCGCCAAGGCGATGGGCGTGACCGTAGCCTTTGGCACTGATGCTGGCGTGTTCGACCACGGCAAAAATGCGGGTGAGTTTGCTTTGATGGTGAAGGCTGGTCTGACAAATCAAGAAGCGCTGGCCAGTGCAACCACCGTCGCTGCCAAAACGCTTGGCATGGAAAATGAAATCGGACGGATCGCCGTTGGCTATTCCGCAGACATGATCGCGGTTGATGCCAATCCGCTAACTGACATCCGCACACTGGAAAAGGTCAACTGGGTTATGGTAAGAGGGCGCGTTGTTAAGTGATTGGCCAATAGCTGGAGAACGAAACCGTGGACGCCGACGTAAAGCCGAAACGCAAATTTGATCCCAATAACGATCCTGCCAAGCTGGCTAAAATTGGCAACGCTGTGTCCCGCCGGTTGGAAGCCAATCGATTGGTGCAGCGCGTGCCGGTTGATAACTTGCAGCTGTATGTCTTTATCGATTTTCTGGGACAGCGCGATTGCCAGATTTTGATCGACAAGATTGATGCCCATGCAGTGCCGTCAACGCTCTATAAAGGCACTGAGCAAGACGGTTTCCGGACATCATCCAGCTGCCATCTGAATCGTTGGGATCCCGACATCACCCGCATCGAAACCAAAATGACGCAAGTCATCGGGATAGACAACAGCTACGCCGAAACGATGCAGGGGCAGCGTTACACGCAAGGCCAAGAGTTCAAAGCGCATCACGATTTTTTCCACCCCAGCGAGGAGTATTGGCTACGCGAATCGCCCACGGGTGGGCAACGGTCGTGGACTGCGATGATATTTTTGAACTCGGTTACAGACGGCGGGGCAACTGAATTCCCGCACTTGAAAATCGGCATCCGCCCGCAAGCGGGAACGATGCTGATCTGGAACAATATGCAGCCCGACGGGACGATGAACTACAAATCGCTGCACACCGGAACGCCGGTCAAGGCCGGGGTCAAACACATCATCACCAAATGGTACCGGCAGAACAACTGGCTAGCGCTAAATTCGCATTAGGCCAGCCAACGCCTTAACTCTTGTCTGCAACCAACGCTGAAACCGGGTTTTTCGACGACGGGTTGGATGCATTGCCCTTTGCGCCTTTATCGGCCTTTGGCTTGCGGACTTCTTTGTTGGTTTTCTTTTGACCCTTGGCCATAACAATTCTCCTTATGTCACGACCGTACAGGAGTTTTCGAGGCGATGATAGGCAGCGGCGGATAAACACGCGATATTCATGCCGCTATAAAGTCGTTTGTCGAAACGTCGTTGTAACAATAGACTAAGGCACGCCACGCGCATTCCCAATGTTGCGCACTATCAATGCGCTGTTTTGTTCTGGAGAACACCTCATGAAATCTCGTTTTTTGCTTGCCTCCGCAATGCTATTTTCGGTCACTGTCGCCTACCCTGCGCTCGCAGCGGACGATGCCGTCCAGACAGAGGCGAAACAACTGGAGGAAGGTGAAAAGCTGAAAGCCCTTTTCGCGGCCGATGATGAAGCAAGTCTGCAACGCAATCCGCTGAACGGCCTGTTCCGCGGCGACATGCGCTATGCGGATCGATTTGGTGATTTCGTCAGCGATGCGTATTTTGACGCAGAACGTGCTGCTGCAGAGGCTAATGTCAAAAACCTGAAAGCCATTGACCAGACACGGCTGACCGCAACTGACCAGATTGCGTATGACGTGTTCATGCGGAACCAGAACGACGCGATAAAGGGCCTTTCAAAACCGTATCTCGAACTTACCGCGGTCCGCCCGCTGAACCACTTTTTTGGCTTTCACACATTCTATCCCAATTTCGCCAGCGGCCAAGGTGCCGCGCCGTTCAAAACGATGGACGATTATGAAAACAACCTGAAACGCCACAAAGAATTCGTTGCGTTAATCGACGCATCGATTGGCCGATTCCGGCAGGGTATGGATTCAGGTGTCGTTGAAACCAAAATGACAATCACCAACGTTGTCGATCAGCTGGATACCCAGTTGAAACAAACGGTTGAGGAATCGCCCTATTTTGGTCCGACCAAAGCATTTCCCGAAAGTTTTTCGGATGCGGACAAAGCGCGGCTGACAAGCGAGTATCGCGCCGCGATTACGGATGGCATCTACCCCGCGTACACGCGCCTGCGCGACTTTTTGAAAGCCGACTATTTGCCCGTCGCCCGCGAAGGCGTTGGCCTGATGCACATGAAGGGCGGCGCAAAGCTGTATGACTACCTGATCGAATCGACCACGACGCTGCCGATGACTGCGGATAAAATCCACAGGCTGGGCCTCAGCGAAGTGAAGCGGATCAAAAAGGGCATGGAGACGATCCGTAAAGAGGTCAAATTCAAGGGAACGCTGCCTGTGTTTTTCGACTATTTGCGCAATGATCCCAAATTCAAAGCGGCAAGCCGCGAAGCTCTGACGCAGGGCTATTATGATCTTGGCAAAACGGTCGATGGCATCATCAGCAGCCAGTTCAAATATCTGCCGAAAGCGCCGCTGGAAATCCGCCCGTACGAGGAATTTCGCGAGAAATATGAGGCTGGCGGCAGCTATCAAAGCGGAACGCCCGATGGTGCGCGTCCCGGCATATTCTATTTCAACGCGTATGACCTGCCCAGCCGCACCACGCCTGGCATGACGACATTGTATCTGCATGAGGGCGCGCCGGGCCATCATTTTCAGATCAGCATCGCGCAAGAAAACGAGACGCTTCCTGCGTTTATGCGCTTTGGCGGCAATACTGCCTATGTTGAGGGTTGGGCGCTGTATTCGGAAACCTTGGGCTTTGACATGGGCCTGTACAAAGATCCGTATCAGCGCTTTGGCACGCTGTCTGATGAAATGCTGCGCGCGATGCGGCTGGTCGTTGATACCGGCATCCACAGCAAAGGCTGGACCCGCGAAAAGGCCATCGAATACATGCTCGCCAACAGCGACATGGGCAAAACCGATGCGACGGCTGAGGTTGAACGCTATATCGCTATTCCATCACAGGCGCTGGCCTATAAAATAGGCGCACTGACCATCCAGCGGTTGAAAGCCAAATCGCAAAAGGCGCTGGGCAAGAAGTTTGACGTACGCGAATTCCACAACCAGATTTTGAACACTGGTGCGTTGCCACTGACTGTGCTCGAAAAGAAAATTGACGATTGGATTGCGGCGACGAGATAGAATTTAGGCCGCTAGCCGACCAATTCGTGCATTGCGCACGCGCCGAAACGTAACGGATTTGGCAGGATGCGCCGCCGAGTGTATACCGTAGCGATGTCAGCTGTAAAAGCCGCGAACCCCCGGACCCTGTTTGCCCCCGATGAATGGGCAGCAATTACCGCTGTGTCGAAATGGCGCGGGATTTGGTTGATTGCCCATGCTTGGCTGGTTGTGGCGTTTGCGGCGTTTGGCGCGGCATGGGCTTGGAGGTTCGACCCGCTTGTCGGATTGCTCGCCACGCCCGTTGCCCTTGCCATTATCGGCGGGCGGCAATTGGGGCTGTCGATCATCATGCACGACGGCGCGCACGGTTTGTTGCATCGCAACCGAAAGCTGAACAACTGGCTGGGGCAATGGCCGTCAGGTGCAGCGACGGGTAGCGATCTGCACGCGTACCGCGCCTATCACCTGACGCATCACAAATTCACGCAGCAACCCGAAGACCCCGATCTGTCGTTGTCAAAACCATTCCCTACCACCAAGGCCAGCTTGCGGCGCAAAGCCATCCGCGATTTGACCGGGCAGACTTTTTTCAAACAGCGCAGGTCGCAATTTGCGCTGGCTTGGCGCGGTATTCAAGCGATGCTTGCCGGAGAAATCGGCGACGGCGCTCGAGATACCAGCGCCGGCCGTGCGCTTAACCTGCAAAGCCGCAGCGGCATCGACGCGCCAGTCGCCAACATCGAAGGCGCCAAAACGACGGCACGCACAGTCGGCCGTTTTCTGGCAATACAGCTGATTATCCTGGCGATATCGCTGACCTTCTGGGGCTGGACGCCATTCCTGTTATGGATTGTCTCGCTGGCAACAACATTCCAGCTGTTCCTGCGCATCCGCAACATCGCTGAACATGCGTGCACCACCACGGGCAGCGACGATCCGTTCACCCATGCGCGCACCACCTATGCAGGGCTAATCGAACGGACCACCGTTGCGCCATATTGGGTGAATTATCACAGCGAGCATCATCTGTTTATGGGCGTGCCCTGCTACCATTTGCCGCATGCACATGCGCTACTCGGCAAAGGCGGACATCATGCACGCATGACAATTGAGCCTGATTATTGGTCAGTTCTTTGTCGCGTTACAGCCAACCAGCCCGCTTAAACCGCAGGTACAGCGCCGCGCAGATCGTGAACATCACACCTAAGATAATGTGATAGCCATAGCGCCATTCTTTCTCTGGCAGATATTCAAAATTCATGCCGTAAATCCCGGCGATCGCGGTTGGCACTGCAAGGATGGCGGCCCAGGCCGCCAGCTGCCGCGTGGTGGCGCCTTGGCGTTGTTGTTCCAGCAAACCGCTGGTTTCGATTACCGATGTCAGCGTTTCACGCAGTACCGCGACGCGGTAAATAACCCGGCGAATATGGTCGAGTAGATCGCGGAAATAGGGGTGAATATCAGCGTCAATCTGTGGCAGATGCAGATTCAGGAACTGGCTAGCCAAATCCTCCATCGGCCCCAATATCCGTTGCAAGCGAAACAGCTCACGCCGCATCGTGAACAGCCGCGCTGTCTCTGCCCGGTTGAGGAAGGTATCAATCGCATTGTCCTCCATCGCCAGCACCTTTTCCTCCAGCGTATCGACAACGGGGAAATAGCCATCGACAACAAAATCTAGAATGCCGTGGAGGACAAAATCAGGACCGTTTCTTAACAACCAAGGCGTCGCTTCCAATTGCGCGCGTAGTGGCGTGTGCGCGCGGTCTGACCCGTGGCGGACAGTAATGATAAACTGCCGCCCGACAAAGATCGCGGTATTGCCATATTCGATTTTGTCCCCCTGCAAATGCGCAGTGCGGGCAACGAGGAATAGGTGGTCACCATAAGGTTCCATCTTTGGCAGATGCCGCGGATCAAGCGCGTCTTCGACCGCCAGCGGATGCAGGCCGAAATGTTCCTGTATCCGTTTTAGCGCGCCATCATCGGGTTCGTGCAGCCCGATCCAGATGAAATCCTCTGGCTTTTCGATGTGCGGGATGGGTTTGGCAAGATCGAGATCGACCAGCTTCTTTCCGTCCCGATAAATTCTGGCGGCAATGACGCTCATTTAGCATCCATTCGTTCGATGATGTGATTGACCTTTTCATGCAGCCGCAAAATCTCAAGTTCGGCGCGCAGGTTGACTTCATAATCATGCGAGGCGGCGGCGCGGTCTTTGTTCGCTTGGCGGTTCTGGCTCATCATGATGATCGGTGCCTGAATCGCCGCGAGTGTAGACAGCATCAGGTTGAGGAAAATAAACGGATACGGGTCAAAGGAAAATCCAAAGCGCCCCAGCACTTGCGAGTTCAATATCATCCACCCGAACAGCACCACACCAAAAGCGATGATAAAGCCCCAGCTACCACCGACCGCCGCGACATGGTCCGAAAGCCGCTCCCCAAAGGTCGCGTCTTCCTCATGCACCACGCTCATATCCTGGCTGATCGTTTCGCGTTTATGAATGCGTTCCAGCACGCGGCGCTCAGTCGGCGACAGTGCGTCGCTGGTCTTTCCAAGCAGCTCCATCGCCAGATCATCGACGGTGCGCGCGCTTGTCATGCACATTCATCCAGTTGTGGGATAGCCGGTGTGCCATCGGGTGCAGCGAAAGTTTCGCGGAACGTGAATGCCTGTGCGCTCGGGCCGTCGGCGCGCAACAAGGCGACGCGTTCCATACCCTCGGCGACACTCGGGATATGTCCCGCCGGAACCCACCACAAAGCCTGAAACACCTCGATTTTCTCAAACCATTCTTTGCGGCGGCGCATGAAGGACAGATGGTCGCTATTGCGATAAACGAACGCGCCAAGCGCCTCTACATCGGTCCACACCGACATGTTGAGCAGCAATTGCGGATCGCTTTCGTCGGGCATCAGATCAGTCGCGTCAGTACCGTCACCGACCAAGCGCCAGACAAAACCCGGCGCTGCATCGGCTTGCGCATTCACTGGATCGAGCGCGTTCATGAAATCCGCATTGGCGGGATCATCACGGTCGTGCAAAAAACGCCCGACGTTAATTTGCGCGAGATGATATCCGCTCATGCCAGCGCCTCTGCGATCAAACGACGGCTGTTCTCGATGCCATAGAGAGCGATGAAGCTGCCCATGCGCGGACCGGCGCTAGAGCCGAGCAATGTTTCGTACAAAGCTTTGAACCAGTCGCGAAGACTTTCAAATCCGCCTTCGTTGCCGATGGTATAAACGAGAGTCTGGATATCCTCCGCCGGGGTGTCCGCAGGCAATTCGCCCAATTCGCTACTCAGCCGTTCGAGCGCCTCGACCTCTTGCGCCAAGGGCTTACGCCGTTGCAAAGTCGGTGCAACAAAGTCGCGATTATAGGCAAGTGCCAGCGGCACCAGCTTTGCCAAATCAGGCTGCGCCTCTGGCCGTGCATCCTCGACATAATTGCCGAGATACGCCCAAACCTGGTCCTCAGTCGCGTCCGCACCCATCACGCCAACAAGGTTCAGCATCAGGCCAAACGTCACCGGCGGTGTCTCCGTTGGAACAGCTTCGGGCCGTGCGCGGTGGACATGGTGCACCGGATTTCCAAGCTGTTTATCAACCTCTTGGCCCGCATAGTTACCACGGAACTGGAAATACTCATCGACTGCCCGCGGGATCACACCCATGTGCAGCGCCTTGGCCTTTTTGGGTTCGCGGAAGATATAGAACGCTAGACTCTCGTCCGTGCCATAGGTCAGCCATTGTTCAAGGCTCAGGCCATTGCCCTTGGACTTTGAAATCTTCTCGCCCTTTTCATCGAGGAACATTTCATAGTTGAAACCCTCGGGCGGGCGCGCACCCAACGCGCGCGTGATTTTGGAGCTTTGCGTCACGCTATCGATCAAGTCTTTGCCCGACATTTCATAGTCGACGCCCAGCGCGACCCAGCGCATCGCCCAATCGACTTTCCATTGCAGCTTTGCCTGCCCGCCTAGGATCGATTGCGTGATGGTTTCGCCTTCATCCTCAAACGAAATCAAACCAGCATCGGCATCGACAACCGTCACCGGCACTTGGAGAACAATACCCGATTTTGGACTAACCGGTAGCACCGGTGAATAGGTCGCCTGTCGCTCCTTGCCCAGGGTCGGCAGCATGATGTCGAGAATATCCTGATAATGCCGCAGCACTTTTTTCAGCGTCTCGTCAAAACGGCCGCTGGCATATTCCGTGGTCGAGGAGAGGAAATCATAGTCAAAGCCAAAGCGATCCAGAAACTCGCGCAGCTTTGCGTTATTGTGATGCGCAAAACTTTCATATTGGCCAAACGGATCGGGCACTTTGGTCAACGGCTTGCCCAGATGCTGCGCCAACATTTCTTTATTCGGCACATTGTCCGGCACTTTGCGTAGACCATCCATATCATCGGAAAATGCGATCAGCCGCGTGGGCATATCGCTTATTTCTTCAAAGGCGCGGCGAACCATTGTGGTGCGCAGTACCTCGTTAAAGGTGCCGATATGCGGCAGACCCGATGGACCGTAACCGGTTTCAAAAAGGATCGGCGAACCGTCGGCTTTCCCCTGAGGATAGCGTTTGAGCAGCTTGCGTGCCTCTTCATAAGGCCAAGCCTTGCTCACCAGAGCAGCTTCGCGAAGGGCAGCTTCAAAGCTCATTTGTCCGTTTCCTTTTCGTTCCAAACTTGCCATGAAGGGCAAATATGGCCAAACCCCTAGCCTTTCCTGCGCTGCATGCAAGCCATGCCGGTATCTGGATCGCAATGCCCGACGGCGAAACGCGGCGCGTTGGCAAAGCCGAAGCAGTTGCGCGCGCGGCAGAAACGCCGATGATCCTGCTAAACGCGCCGTTGATTGCGCAGCGGTTGGGCTATGCTGAGCTGTCGGGGTTGGATGTGCTGGAGCTGTATGCTTTTGTGTTTCCCGCAAGGTTTGTGGTGCCGACGCCAAAGGGGCTGGCTAGCGTTTTAGCTCTGGAACCACGTCGCGCCAGCGAAGGCTGGGGCGACGGTAGTTTCACCGATGAGCGCATCCCCAACCTCCTGCAAACCGCCGCACAACACCTTCTCGCCACTTTCACTGACCCCAATTGGCCGGAACGCGAAGGCGCGTGGGATTCAGCGCAAGCGCTCACCCGCCTGCGCTGGCCATGGGCGCGCGCGGTCTCCGAAAATCTGCCCAAGCCGACCGAAAAAGAACGCTGGCTGTTTTCCAAACTGCCCGAATGGGAGGAAGCCCCGCCGCGCACAGCACCGCGTTCAGTGGTGCTTGACCGCGCCGCTGTGGACACGCAACTTGCCCGCCTGACCGGCAGCGGCGCTGAAATCCGCGAAGGGCAGCGCAGCTTTGCCGAGGCGACCGCGCACATCTTTGACCCACGCGACCGTAAAGGCGAACCGAACATGGTCTTGGCCGAGGCTGGCACAGGCATTGGCAAAACACTCGGCTATCTCGCGCCCGCTTCATTATGGGCGCAGCAAGCCGATGGCGCGGTATGGATATCAACTTACACCAAGGCGCTGCAACGCCAATTGGTCAGCGAAGCACGCCGCGTTTATCCCGACGCCGCAACGTTCAAAGACAAAGTCGTCGTCCGAAAGGGCCGCGAAAATTACCTGTGCTTGCTGAACCTTGAAGACGCCCTGCAAGGCGGTTTTGCTGGGCGTGCCGCCACGCTGGCGCATCTGGTGGCGCGCTGGGCGGCGTATTCGGCGGATGGCGATATGGTCGGCGGCGATTTGCCCGGATGGCTGGCCACATTGTTCCGCCGCAATGGCTCAACAGCCCTCACCGACCGGCGCGGTGAATGTATCTATGCAGGTTGTCCGCATTACCGCAAATGCTTCATCGAGCGTGCCAGTCGCGCCTCTGCCAAAGCCGACATCGTTATTGCTAACCACGCGCTGATGATGGTCAACGCGGCACGCGGACGCGAAGAGGCGAACCGGCCAACGCGGATCATTTTTGACGAAGGCCATCATCTGTTCGATGC
>JAYVGQ010000063.1:0-2191 GCA_043771985.1 Sphingomonadales bacterium | reverse complement strand
CCTTGTTAAGCCGTAACGCGATGCCCCAAGCGTTAGTGCAAGGCAAGCAGACTGAAGTTCAGCCCTTCGACATAGTGGAGTATAACGCCGACAAGCCCGCCAACAACGGTGCCATTGATCCGTATATATTGAAGATCACGCCCGACCGCCTGCTCGATGCGCGACGTGACATGTTCGGCATCCCAGCCGCGCACCGTGTCTGAAACGAGCGTGACAATTCCGTCGCCGTAGCTTGCCGTCGCGCCGACAATCGTCCGGCGGGCAAAGCGGTTGATCGTCAATCGCAGGCGCGGATCGTCTTGCAATGTTGTTCCAAGCTGACGCAGCGCTTCACCAAATTTGCCCGCCATCGCGCGCTCGGGATCACGCGCCGCGCGCAATAGCCCTGCGCGTGCCTGTTCCCATAGCCCTGCGATCCAGCGCTGCATCGCCGGATTTTCAACCATTTCATTTTTCCATGTGTTGACCTTCGCCTGCATGTCACCGTCGTGCTGGAGATCGAATGCCAGGTCGGCGAGCAACGAATCGGCTTTTGCGCGCAGCGGGTGGCCAACATCATCGGCCATGTCGAACAGCAGCTTGTTAAGCCCCTTGATTAGCGCGTTGGCGAGATTTTCATCGAGACCAGTCCAGCGCATCACCGAGCCTGCGCGTTCATGCACCATATCGCGGATCATGACTTCATTCGACGCAAGAACTTCGCTTGCACGGTTGATGAGGCCGCTGAGGAGGGGCACGTGGCGGCCCTCGCTGATCGCCGCATCAAGCGATTGCCCAAGCAGTGGCGACACATCAAGGCTGCGCAAGCGCCCTGCAACGGCCGCTTTCGCCATCCCGCCAAGCCGGTTTTCATCAAGCGATTCGAGAATGTTTGCGAGCAGCTTGGATGCGCCGTTCCGCATCCTTCCCGCGCCGCCGTGATCGGGGTCAGCGAGAAATCGCCCGGCGGCTGATGCAACATCGACTTTGCGCATCCGGCGCGCAACAACCGCTGGTGTCAAAAAATTGTCTTTGAGAAACAGCGCCATTGTATCACCGATCCGATCCTTATTGGTCGGGATGATTGCTGTGTGCGGAATGGGTAGCCCAAGCGGATGGCGAAACAGCGCGGTCACTGCAAACCAATCGGCCAGACCGCCAACCATCGCAGCCTCGGCAAACGCCTGAACATATCCGATCACAGGGTGGATCGTTACATAGGATCGCGACGCCAGATAGACGCACGCCATCAAGACCAAAGGTCCCGTCGCAATCAGCTTTATCCCGCGCGCGCCGCCTTGCGCGGGATTGAAACGGTCAAGATTGAGGCGTTGCCGCACGGTGATAAGACTGCCCTACTCGGCTGGCTCGATGGCGACCTTGCGGCGCGCGAATAACCGTGGGCGCTCGTTCACCGTTCCGCGCTCACCGCCATTGGTCAGCCAATAGGATAGCCACGGGCCAACCCGTTCTTCCATACCCACGGCAAGGCTGAAGCTTGCGGGCACAATCACCAGCGTCAATATTGTCGAGACGATCAGCCCGCCAATCACGGTGACCCCCATCGGCTGACGCCATGCGCCGTCACCCGTGAGCGCTACCGCAGTGGGCACCATCCCGGCGACCATCGCAACTGTAGTCATTACAATTGGCTGCGCCCGTTTATGACCGGCATCGACGATCGCTGTGAATTTATCGACGCCCTTGTTGATCTCCTCAAGCGCAAAGTCGACCAGCAGGATCGAATTTTTCGCGACGATACCAAGCAGCTTCAAAAGGCCGATCATCACGGGCATTGATACTGGCATTCCTGCAATCAGAAGCGCAAGCGCGGCGCCGAGCGGGGCCAAAAGCAACGAGCCCATGTTGACAAACGGCGGCATGACACGGCGATAAAGCAGAACGAGAACCGCAAACACAAGGAACACGCCCGATATAACGGCAACAATGAAGTTGAAAAGGAGTTCGGCCTGCCAGCGGCTTTGGCCAAGCTCCAATTTTTTGACACCCTGTGGCAATTTGCTCAGCGCGGGTAGAGCGTTAATTTTTTTGTCAGCATCGCTCGAAACATAGGATTTGCCCGTTTCAGGGTCGACAGCAAGATCAGCACCGACGGTAATGCGGCGTATCTGGTTGCTCCGTTGAATCACCGTTGGCCCTGATCCAAAGCTGATCTCAGCGACCGTTTTAAGCGGTACCGAACCGCCCGACG
>JAYVGQ010000062.1:0-3369 GCA_043771985.1 Sphingomonadales bacterium | reverse complement strand
GTCCCGGCATTTGATCTGTGGCAATCATTATAGATACTAATGTCGCAATCCACTTGCGTGACCAAGATCCAATTGTCGTTGCACGGGCGGCGAAACTTGTAACTGAACCAGCACTTTCAATAGTCTCGATTGTGGAACTCGAAGGAGGCGTTGATAGAGATCGGACGGCCTTGGGAAAACGGCGACGCTTACTTGACGAAATGATTGAAGCGATGATTATTTTGCCTTTTGGCGAACATGAGGCTGCGTATTATGGCCGGATAATTGCAAAGAGTGGATTTTCTCGATCTCGCGTATTTGATCGGATGATCGCCGCACAGGCTATCGCGATTGGCGCGACGCTCATCACTATGAATGGCCCCGATTTTAGGGATATCGACGACCTCCAACTCGAAGTCTGGCCCAGTCCGCCTATCTGATGACAGTCCCACTTGTGCCCCGTCATAAATAGGGGCAGTCTCCGCTAAATGTCCGGGGCACCATTTGACGAGATTCGGGGATTTGGCGAGGGCAATGCCTGCCGCGCTGAATTTGCCGCACTTGGTGACTGGCTGAACAACACGCCAGCCGCTGAACTTGATCGGCGCCAGCAATCGGCCGAGGCGACTTTCAGACAATTGGGGATCACCTTTGCGGTATATGGTGAGGAGGATTCGTCAGAGCGGATCATCCCGTTTGATATTGTCCCGCGCGTGTTCACCGCGTCCGAATGGGCCTCACTTTCGGCGGGGCTGACGCAACGGGTGGAGGCGATCAACCTGTTTCTCACTGATATTTACGGCCCGCGTAAGATTATCGATGACGGCATTATCCCGCCCGATCTGATCTTCGGCAATCCGCAGTTTCGCCCAGAAATCGTGGGATCAACCCCGCCGCACAATGTCTGGTCACATATTTGCGGGATTGATCTAGTGCGGACGGGCGCGGATGATTTCTGGGTGCTTGAAGATAATGCGCGCACACCGTCGGGCGTATCCTACATGCTTGAAAACCGTGAGGCGATGATCCGGCTGTGCCCCGAACTCTTCCGCCAATATCAGGTGGAGCCAGTCGATAGCTACACCGATCTGCTTCACGAAACGCTGCAATCAGTCGCGCCGAAGGGCGCGGGAAGCGATCCAGTATGTGTGATCCTGACGCCGGGGCATCATAATTCGGCCTATTACGAACATAGCTTTCTTGCCGATACGCTTGGGATTGAGTTGGTTGAGGCGGCTGATCTTGAGGTTGACGATGACAAGGTGTGGATGCGCACGATCACCGGACGGTTTCAGGTGCATGTCATTTACCGGCGGGTTGACGATGATTTTCTTGATCCGCTGATGTTCCGTCCGGATTCAATGCTCGGCGTACCAGGGTTGATCGCTGCGTACCGCGCTGGCAATGTCACCATCGTCAACGCGCCGGGCACAGGGATTGCCGATGATAAGGCGGTCTATTCCTACATGCCTGAAATCGTGCGTTATTATTCAGGCGGAAAAGCGCTACTTCCCAATGTCGAAACATGGCGCTGCCGTGAGCCACAAGCGCTTAAATATGTGCTTGATAACCTTGAAAAGTTGGTGGTGAAGCTTGTTGACGGTTCGGGCGGCTACGGGATGCTAATCGGGCCAACGTCAACGCGTGCACAGACTGAAGAATTCCGTGCCGCGCTGATTGCGCAGCCGAGCCGCTATATTGCCCAGCCAACGCTGGCGCTTTCAACCGTGCCAACGCTCACTGATAAGGGGATTGCCCCGCGCCACGTCGATTTCCGGCCATTTGTGCTAAGCCAAGCGGGCAAGGTCAAAATCGTTCCTGGTGGATTAACTCGCGTTGCACTTAAACAAGGCTCGCTAGTTGTAAATTCAAGTCAGGGCGGCGGCACAAAGGATAGCTTTATTCTGTCCAACAACGGTGAGGCCGACTGATGTTGTCGCGTACCGCCTCATGCCTTTACTGGCTTGGCCGCTATATTGAGCGGGCCGAATTTACCGCACGGTTGGTGGAGGCAACACTGCGGCTTGATGCACTTTCAACCCGGCCAGCGGGGGAGGCCGCGTGGAAAAGCGCAATGAAAGTCATTGATGCAGATGAGACATTTGCCAAGACCAAGGCCGCGTTGACCCCGCAGAATGTAACGCGGTTCCTGACAGTTGACACAAGCCATCGTGGCTCGGTCGTTTGCTGTCTCAACATGGCGCGTGATAATGCCCGCGCAGTGCGCACGGCACTTTCGCGTGAGGCATGGAGCGCGATCAACAGCGCGTGGCTGCTCTTTCACGGCAAGAAAAGCCTTGGTAATACACAGGATGTGATCAACCTCGTAGCACAGGCCGAGGCAGAGACGCGCGGATTTGAAGGGGCGGTCAACCGGATGCTGCGCAATGCCTCATCACGCTTCATGCGGCTTGGCGCGGCGATTGAACGCGCGGATAACAGCGCGCGGCTGCTTGACGTCAAATATCATATCCTTTTGCCAGAGGGCGAACTGGTTGGCGGCGCGGTTGACCGGGATCAGTGGACAACGATCCTTCAGACCGTCTCGGCGGTCAACGCCTACCGCTGGCTTTACCGTGAAGGGTTGAAGCCAAGCTGCGTGACTGAGCTGCTCATTCTTCGGCGCGAACTGCCACGCTCACTCGCTGCCTGTGCGGAGGAAGTGGTTCAGCATCTCAACAGTATCGGCAAAGATACCGGGCTTCAGGGCATGGCTGACCGGCTTGCGCGCGCGCGCCATGTCCGGCTGGGTGAGGCCAAGGTTGAGAGCATTATCAGCGACGGGCTGCATGAAACGCTCGAAGATTTCATTGAAGATAATGCGACGCTCCATCAGGCGATTTCGCGCCAGTTTCGGTTTGTATAAAGTAAGGGTTGTATGCGTCTCACCATTGATCACCATACCCGCTATCAATTTAGCGAACCGCAGGCACGGGTTGTCCAACTGCTGAGGATGACACCGGCTGACTATATCGGCCAAACCGTCACCGATTGGCGGATTGATGTCGATTGCGATGCGCGGCTGCGCGATGGTCGTGATGGTTATGGCAATATCACGACGATGCTTTACGTCGATGGCCCGATCCGAGCGATTGAATTGATGGTGCGCGGAGAGGTTCTGACTGACGATAGCGCGGGCGCAGTGAAGGGCTGCACCGAAACATTGCCGCCGCTGTTTTTCACCCGCGTCACGCCGCTTACCGAACCTGATGCGGCGATTGTTACACTTGCAAAAGGCGTGGTGGGCAGCGCGCCGCTTGGTACTGATCGCGCAACCGCGCTAATGGCGGCGGTGCATGATGTCATCTCGCCCAAGCCGGGGCGCACCGAAAAATCAGTTACAGCGGCTGACGCGCTCGCGCTTGGCCGGGGAAGTGTGCGTGACTGCGC
>JAYVGQ010000061.1:0-3197 GCA_043771985.1 Sphingomonadales bacterium | reverse complement strand
CATGGCCAGGGGGACGTGCCGGGCTGAATTTTGCATATGCGATTGGTCGCGGGCGCTACCCATCTGCTGGCCGCTAAGCAGGTCATTATTGACGAGCCTGACCCCCGACTGCCGCAGTTCCTCGGCCAGCTTCGGTTGTTCAGCGGCAAATATCCGGGCTGCGCTTTCGGTGCTGGTCTGCAACTGGATATGCACGCCGTCACTCTGTGTGCTGATCACTACCTCAAGCTCGCCAAGCATCTGCGGCGAGAGGCTGAAACGGAGCTTGCCGTCATTCGATGCGACAGCAACAATTTCTTTCGCCAGCTGGTCGAGCCATAGCGTATCTCGGGCAAGATCAAGATGGCCAGTTGTGACAAAGTCAGGGGCAGCGACGTTAAGAATAGTTGCGGGAGACTGCGAAATCGCGGTCGGCAATGGACTTGATAGGGCATTTGTTTCCGCTAGTTTGGGCGGTGCTGAACTTGTTTTGAGTTCGGGCGATGGCGTTATCGACGCGTCTTGCTTGTCGCTTGCTCCGGGCAGCTTGAATTCGTTGGACAGACGGTTCGGTGTTGACGCTGAAACGATCAGCGCACCGGTTGCGGGCAGCATTGACGAAGCTGGCCCGGCAGCAGCTGGCAGATCGCCCATTTTGTCCTCGTCGGCCTCGGTGGCGTCATCTGGCAAGCAGGGCAAAGCCGATATCTCGTTGACCGCGTTGATTTGTCCTAGGACGCTGAAATACTGCGATTGCGCCAACCTTTCGGGCAAGGATTGCGGCGCGCTATCGCCCAGAGGCGGCGGCACGATCATCGGAAAATCTGCACCGCCGGCCGCGATATTGCCGGGTTCAAATACGGCCTCAGCGTTAGGTTCCATGGCACTTGCGCCTGCGCTGCATCCGGCAATAATGTCATGAAACACCGTATTTGCGCTGGTCGCTGCGGCTATGGCTATGGAAGCTGATGACGCGCTGGCGGGGGTGATGGCGAGGCTGATATTCATAATCCGACGCCCGCCGCGTTGGGGGGACGGAAACAGCGACTGGCACTTTCTTGCTTCTCCAGGTTTTTTGCATTTTCGCGTTCTGATTTTTCGAGCAGGCGGTTCGCGCCTTCCAGTTTCGCATGCACTTGACTGGTGCTGGCTTGGCGGTGCGCGATTTGAAGCAAGGCGTGTTTCATCGGGGCAGCGGTTGACCCGCGCGCGTTTTCGAGGCGCGTGGCCATTTCCGAAATTGCGGAGAGCGAGGCACCGTTGGCCGTGCCGGCAATAACCTTGTTTTCAACAGCAAGTGCGCCAATCCGCTCCATAACCGAACTGATCTGGCCTGCGCTGCGCTGCGCTTCCGCCAATTGCTGCTGTGCAATCCGTTGCTCGGCGGTCCGCACGCGGACAATACGCTGGCGCCGGCCGTCACTTCGGGTCATGTGCCAAAACCTTCCAGAAGCATGTCGCGGGATTGTGCAAATCCGGATGACTGCTTCATCGGCTGCGCAATATATTCCAGCATCTGTGGATGCGCGGCGATGGCGGTATCAAGAACCGCATCATTGCCAGCGGCATAAGCCCCCATAAGCAACAGGTCGCGGTTCTGCTCGTACGCCGACCATAATTGCCGAAACATGGCGGCGGCAGAAAGCTGCTCTGCATCAACAATGTCTGGCATCACCCGCGACAGCGATCGTGCGATGTCGATAGCCGGGAACACGCCGCTTTCAGCCAACTCGCGCGACAGAATAATATGTCCGTCAGCGATGGCGCGTGCGGCGTCCACAATGGGATCATCAAGGTCACCGCCATCGGCCAGCACAGTGTAGATAGCCGTAATGGACCCGCTACTGCGGCTGTCCACTCCTGCGCGTTCGACCAATGCCGGGATCAGTGCCAGCGAGGAAGGGGTATAGCCCTTCACCGTCGGCGGTTCGCCAAGTGCAAGGCCGATTTCGCGCTGTGCATGGGCCACGCGGGTCAGGCTATCAATTAGCAGCAAGACCTTCTTGCCGCGCCGCCGAAAATATTCTGCAATCGCTGTTGCCCGCATCGCGGCGCGCAGACGCAGCAGCGGCGAATGATCGGCTGCGACAGCCACGACCACCGATTTTGCAGCAATGCGCGGCGTCAGCTTTGTTTCGATAAAATCGCTAATCTCGCGGGCGCGTTCGCCAATCAGGCCGGTGACGATGACATCGGCATCGATGCCGTCAAGTATCTGACCCATCAGCACCGATTTGCCGACACCCGACCCGGCGATAATTGCAACCCGCTGGCCTTCGCCAAGCGTCAGCAGGCCATTTATGGCGCGCACGCCGCAATCCATGGGCTTGGTCACCCGGCCCCTTGAAAGCGGATTGGTGGTTATTCCGGCCAGCGGCCAGCTTTCGGCGCATCCGCCAAGCGGCCTGCCATCGAGCGGCAACCCTTGCGCATCGATGATCCGGCCAAGCAGCCCGTCGCCGCACGCGATCCGGTCGTTGCGGCCAGCGGAAAAAACGGGTGCTCCGGCGGCAACCGCCGAACTTTTCGAAAATGGCTGGATGAGGCTCAAATTTCCCCGAAATCCGACCACTTCGCCAGAAACATACGCGCCATCTGCGCACATGATTTTCGCGGCAGTGCCGACCGGGTAGGGGAATGCGGATGCTTCCAGAAACTGTCCGTTGCAAGACGCCAGTGTTCCTACACGCCGCGGACTGGTTGCGCTAAGATGGATGTCGCCCAATATCGCGCGCGTGGCCAAAGCTAGTCGGGCGGTCACGCATCACCCCCAAACATATCGCGCAGCCGTTTCAACCCAAGCGGGACGCCATGTTCGATCCAGCCTTGCGAACAATCGATTCGGATCATCCCGCGCGCAATGCCCGGGTCGCTTCGCACGGCAAGCGAGTGGACGCTTTGGCCCAGCAGTACGGCATCGTCCGGATGAACCATGATGTGACGCGCCTCGTCGGCCTCAGTGATAACAGCGACGGCGCGGCCAATTTGCGCCTCCAGATAGTCGGCGTCGATTGTGATCTGGTCGCAGATCTGTGCCACCAGCCGGACCACAGTTTTGCGAAGTAACGCCGACAATTCAGGCCCTGCCTCAGGTTTCAGCGCCTGCGCGCTGGTCACCAGAGCAAGTAACGCGTCTTTCTCGGCTGTGAATGCCGCAGCGGCCAGTTGCTGCCCTTCGGCCAAGCCGCGCGCATATTCATCGACAATGGCGGCAGGTT
>JAYVGQ010000060.1:0-2188 GCA_043771985.1 Sphingomonadales bacterium | reverse complement strand
AATTGGTGCGCAGCTAGAGGCCATGCGCAAGGAACATCGCAACCTTGACGGCGACATTGCAGCGCTGATCGGTGCCGCACTTGCACAGCAACAGCCTGTCGACCAACTTCACCTTGCGCGTCTCAAAAAACGCAAGTTGCGGCTCAAGGATGAGATCATCATGCGCGAAAATGAGCTAATCCCCGATATTCTCGCATGACGCGCAAAGAGTGTTAACACCGCGCTATCGCTGTTTTCAGTTGCGCATCATTGTGGCATGATTGGCAGCGTGACCGATAATGCTTCCTCCCCTGCTCTCACGAGCAAGGTCATCAATGGCCTTTACCTTGAGGCGATGCTGCTCGCCGATGAGGCGCGCGCCTATTTCGATTTGCAAAGCCGCGAATTACGCGATCAGATGTCGCCGCTGCAACGCGTCAGCTTTTCATGCGAGTCGCTCAAAGTGACGACGCGGCTGATGCATGTGATCGCATGGCTGCTCAGCCAGCGTGCGCAGCTTGAAAATCGCACGTCGACATTTAACGGATCGACGGCACCGCTTGGCACTGCTGCTGTGACCGACGCCGCGGTCGCTGATCGACTGCCTGACGACGCACGCAGCGTGATTATCGCCAGTGTCGCGCTTTATGATCGCGTCTGGCGCATCGCCGCTCCTGCTCGACACCGCGCACTGCAAACCGGATCGGCGCGCACGTTGCAATCGCAACTCCGCCGCGCGTTTTAAGCGCTCGTTCGTTCAGTAATTGTGGAACCGAACCTGACAGTGTTCGCGAGGCCGACCGGCCGCCTCAGCTTATGCGAGGAAAGCCAAAGCGATTGATGCAACCGCCCCGCACTTCCACTACCATATTGGTGCCGCCTATAGGATTCGAACCTACGACCCCCGCATTACGAATTATGCTCAGGAGGGGTTTGGATCGTATTGGGTGGTGCAGATGGGAGTGCATTTTGTCGCATAATCCCTAGGCTGTAGTGACAATTTAGGGGATTCCCATTTGCCTTGAGTTCTGATTCAACACTGGCTTTTGGAGGCTGGTGTGGAAGGTGAGGTTCTCAGAGACGATCAGTGGGAGCGTTTGCGGGATTTTGTGCCCGGCGGACGCAAGGGCAAGCGCGGCCCGCGCAGTGATGGGCGGCGCTTTTTCGATGCGATCCTGTGGCTGGCGCGTTCGGGCGGTCGCTGGCGTGATCTGCCCGAGGACCGGTTTGGCCCCTATCAGACGGCCAAGCGGCGCTATTATCGCTGGATCGAGCAAGGTATTTTTGACCGGATATTCGAGGCTGTGTCGGACGATCCTGACATGGAATGGATCGCCATCGACGCGACCGTCATCCGCGCACAAGCCCAAGCCGCCGGAGCGCGGCAAAAAAGGGGGGACAGGACGCCCAGGCTCTTGGCCGCTCACGCGGCGGGTTCGGGACCAAAATCCACGCCGTAGTCGATGCGTTGGGCCTGCCGGTGCGCTTCATTCTCGGCCCCGGACAGCAAAACGACATGGCTCCAGCGTGTGATCTGATCGACGGTCTTGAGGCAAGTCAGGTGCTTGCCGACAAAGCCTATGATGCCAACAGCCTGTGCGAGAAGATCGAGGCTCAAGGCGGAACTGTCGTCATTCCCCCGCGCCGACACCGCAAGGTCCAACGCGAATACGACCGCATCGCTTACAAGAACCGCTGGGGCATCGAAGGCTTCTTCGCCAAGCTCAAGCAATGGCGGCGCATCGCCACCCGCTACGACAAACTCGCCGCCAACTTCCTCGGCTTCGTCAAACTCGCAAGCATCATGCTGTGGCTCAAATGATTAAATTGTCACTACAGCCTAGGCCTAGCTGCCGCCAGACGCGAATCTTCAATGTCATTTTTAATTCCTACAAATTGTATGATTACAGAAGCGCGTAATTGCTGAACTTCGCGCTGCACCAGCCCCTGGTGTATGCGCGTTAAAGTTGCCAGCATTGATGTTTGCAATCGCTCTTATCTTCACAGCTGGTGGCAGATTTGTTGCATTTTGAATCGCTCTTAGGGCTTGTTCCACAGCATTCGCCAACGCAGTTGACCCCTGCGCAAATGTGTTTGTGGGCTTGATCAACAAGTTAGGGCCGCAGACCAAAGAAAAGGGATTATTTATTTGGATATTCTAATAATTCTGGAAAATTGGGGTAAGGCCGAAGACTCATTATATAGCCTC
>JAYVGQ010000059.1:0-2519 GCA_043771985.1 Sphingomonadales bacterium | reverse complement strand
TGTTTGCTGATCACAGGCATGAAAACCAAGACTCAAACCAAACCGGTCGGCAAGCGCGAGACTGTCATCGATCACATCACGCGGGTTGATCGCGCTATCCTGTTCGGCCATGTCGCGCGAGACGATATGTCGGCAATTTGAAGTTACATATAGCCTGACGTGGCTCGGGCGGGCCGAAGCGCCGCCTTCAAGCACGGAACGCAGCAGCCGCGCGGTCTGATCAAGGTGCGAAAATGCCAGGTCATCAACAAAAACGATGACAGCCGACGCCCAGTTGGCAATTAGCGTAAAAATCTGAGGCAAGTCCGCGATGAGATTGGCTGGAACCTCGATCAGCGAGAGTGCAGCGCCTTCGCTTTGTAAAGTGGCAACGCTCGATTTAACGATGGCGGATTTACCCGATCCACGCGCACCCCATAACAAAATGTCATGCGCGGCGTGTCCAGATGTCAGACGCCGACCGTTGGCAAGCACAGCATCGCGTTGTGCATCAATCCCAGTCAGCCGGTCTATTGGTAACGGTCTGAAATTAGCAATGACATGGAGTTGCCCGTTCCACACATAGGCCGATGCGCCTTCAACCACCGGCGCGGCGGCTGGCGGAGCGATCCGTTCAAGCGCCAGAGCAATGCGTTCAACAAGCGATTGATCAATCATCGCCGTCGCTTATTGCGCGCTGCCACCGCATGCAACTTATAAACTGGCGAGCAAAGCCTCCGCCTCTTTGCGATGGACAAAATTGGGTAAGCTCAGCGCGACTTGCAACTGGTCGCGCGCCGCTTGGGTTTTTCCCTGATCAATCAGCGCCTGTGCAAGCTGATAACGAAGAAGCGGAAGTTCGGGTGCAATGCCGACCGCCTTTTGCATCAGCGCGGTGCCACGTGCCTTGTCATTTCCACTGCGATACAGCATCCAGCCATAGCTGCTTGCCAAAGCTGGATTTGACGACGCGATGGCATAAGCGGCAGTCGCGTAATTGATCGCCTTGCGCCTGTCGCCTTTTTCGAACCACGCCCAAGCGAGGCTATTCAATATAGACGCATCTCGGTTGCCAATCCGGGTGCGAATCCCCTCAAGCGTGGAGATCGCGCTATCCCACTGCGCCGTTTCCATGAAATGATCCGCAGCGAGACGCATGGCCGAAATGTTGCGCGGGTTCTGTGACAAAAACAGGTCGAGGACGCGTAACGCCGCCGCTTTCTGCCCGCTTTGCTTTAACGCTGAAATATACCGCAATGCAATTGGTTCGTTAAAACTGATGTTGGCCGCCTGCTTATAGGCAATTGCGGCGTCGGCTGGGTTCGACAACGCCATCAATGCATCGCCGACCAGAACATTGGCTGCGGGCGTGCCAGGATTGAGTTCGCGTAGACGCCGCGCGCTCTCAAGCGCTTCGCGCGCGCGTCCCGAGTTGATCAACTGCGCGAGCCTTGGAATAGCGACGTCTGCATTGTCCGGGTCGACATCACCCGCACGTGCGATGCGGTTCAGATCGGCTGAAAGGTTGAACGGCGCTGGATCGCCGCGGACGGGTGAAGCGGCGCGATCAAGGTAAATTGCGGCAGTGTCGCGATTGCCAGAGTCCTCATAAGCACGTCCGATGATTGAAAGCGTATAGCTGTCCGCGTCCTCGCGACGCGCAACGGGATCAAGGACTGCGATCGCCGATTTTGCGTCACCTGCGCGCCACATCGCCGCCCCTAGCAGACGCCGCGCCTTAAGATTGTCAGGCTGTGCCTTGACTAAGTCTTCAAGCTGCGAAATCGCCTGTTCGCTGTTACCGGTTGACAAATCAAGCACGGCCCGGAGCAGCTTGACTGCCGGCAGTGCATCGATCTTGCCGTTGGTGCGGTAGAGCAGATTGCGCGCCAGATCGGGTTTGTTGGCGCGTGCCGCCAGCACGGCCTGAAGGAACCAGGCATCGGCATTGGTCTGGTCGATCGCGAGGATACGGCGCGTCATCGCCAACATTTCGGTCGCCCGCCCGGCGTCGCCCAAGGTCGCCGCTGTTTGAATCATTGCGGGTAAGTTTTTAGGGTCAATCTCGAGCACGCGGTCGTACCAAGGGAGCGCAGCAACCAAGCCGTATTGTTCGCGCACGAGCCCGGCCATCAGCAGCAACGCATCGACATTTCTCGGGCTGAGATCGACAGCACGGATCGCCGCTTGAACCGCGCCGCCGATGTTGCCGCCAGACTGCCGAAATCGTCCGATATCAGTCCAGAGGATTGTACTGTGCGGTGTAAAGCGCAACGCGGCATCAAAATTCTGCGCAGCCCGCTGGAAATCACCACGCGCAATCGCCGCGCCCGCCCTGACGCGCTGCTCATATCCGACCGAATACGGACTGTCATAGGCATTGTCAGCAATCCGCAATACACGATCGGGGTCACCCTGAAGCAACCAGGAATGGAGACGAAGGTGCGAAATTTGCCCTTCGGCCATCCCATTTTCCATCGCGCGCCGAAGCCCGAATTTATCTGGCGCTTGGCGATGGCGTCGCCGCAGAATCCGAGCTT
>JAYVGQ010000058.1:0-21843 GCA_043771985.1 Sphingomonadales bacterium | reverse complement strand
CTTCCTGACTGAACTGGCGTGGTCGGTCCACATAAAGTGCCGTCAGAATATCGTTGGGACTGGCATCCGAGTCTTCAAGCGTCCGCCGATTGACCTTTTCGTAGGCGCTGATTGTTGTCAGCGTCACGTCCCCTAATTTGAACTCGCCGGTCAGCGAAGCTCCAAATACATCAACGCGTTCCTGACCTTCCAGATCATAATCACCGGCATAGATATTGCCGTCGGTGTCCGCATAGCCAAGCCCATCAAGCGGTGTGCCATCAGGCAGAACAGCTGGATTGCCGAAAAAGTCGACACCCTGCCCACGATGTTGGAATTGGCGTGCACTGCCACGATTGGCACCGCCATGAATACTCAGACGCAGCATCACCTCATCGCTGGGCGTCACATCGACAATTGCACGTGCTGCCCATAGGTCAACATCATTTACGCGGTTGCCCGTTACGCGATTCAGCGTTGTGCCATCACGGCGGTTGTACAGACCCGAGACCCTAACCTTCAAACGGTCAGCAACAATTGGTCCGCCTATGCCACCTTCAAGCATCACTTCATTAAATCGGCCATAAAGTGCGGAAGCGTCTGCGCTAAAGTCATTGGTTGGTTTGCGAGAGCTAAACCGGATTGCACCTGCCGTTGTGTTGCGCCCATAAAGCGTTCCTTGTGGACCTTTGAGAACCTCGATGCCCTCACTATCGAATAAGTTAAAAAGTTTACCAGCATTGGCGCCAAGGAAGACATCGTCAACATAAACACCAACAGCACCGGTCGTGTTAGAGTTGAAGTCACCGATGCCTACGCCGCGAATGAAAAGTGATGTTGTTGTCGCCGCAGTCCCAGACTGCATCGACAGGCTGGGGACTAGCAAAGTCAAGTCCCGAGGGTCCCGGATGCCGGCCTCTTTCAGCCCAACTGCATCGACGGCGGTAATAGCAATGGGCACGTCTTGGACATTTTGCGAACGGCGTTGCGCTGTCACTACGATTTCTGCAATGCCAGACGCATCATCGTTCGGGCTGCCGGCTGGCTCATCTTGGGCAAAAGCTGGGAACGCCAGCAGCATCGCGGAAAATGATACTGCCAAATAAAGTCTCTTTTTCATGATTTTCTCTCCCTGATTAATGCACGCTGTATCAACACAGCCCGTTCTAATGGGCGTAGCTAGACAGCAGGGCGACAAGCTCGGCATGCGGCACTAGTTCGGCGAATGATTTGCGAACCTCGGCAAACGCAGCGTCCGCCGCGTCGATAGTCGCTTCAATATCAGCAGGCGTCAAAGCTGCGCACAGGAACATATTGTGCCATGGGTGCATATAGAAGCCACGATCCACCATGGCCGCCGTCCAAGCAAAACCAACGCGTAGGTCGGGATCGCCGTCAAACAGAATCTGTGGCATCTGCACAGGGCCAGTTTGATTTAATAGAAAGCCGTGACGGCGAGATGCCTGATCTAGCCCATCGCGTAGCTGTTCACCCAATCGCACACTTTGTTCAATCATGTCGCCATCACGGATGATATCGAGCGTAACTAGCGCCGCTGCCATGGGGATTGCGGATTGCCAAAATGAGCCAGTCGCAAAAATGGCATCCGCCCCGTCCCGGCTCCGGTTTGAACCCAAAACGCAGGAAATGTTGTAGCCGTTTGCAAAGCATTTGCCCCAGCAACTCAGATCGGGTTTCACCCCAACTAATGACCAGCTGCAATCCCGAGCAAGTCTAAAGCCAGCTCGAACATCATCGACCACCAGCATTGCGCCAGTTGCATCGCATAATTCACGACAGCGCTGCGCGTAGCCTGCGTCAGGTAATTCTTGGTTCATGAAAGCTTCGTGCTTGAACGGCGTTGCAAAAATAGCCGCTAGATCGTCTCCTGCTTCGGACACAGCCGCTTCCAAGCTTTCTATATCATTGAAGTGATAGTTCATCATGTGCGCCCGGTCTTCGGGAAGAGTTCCAGCTGGAAATGGCGTGCACCACGGTGCAGCACCGTGATATGTGCCCTCGGCAACTAGGATCTTGCGCCGTCCGGTCTGGGCACGTGATATCGTCCGGGCAATCGTGGTTGCATCGGTCCCATTTTTGCAGAAAAAGGCCCAATCTGCATGACTGACCATGGCAACGAGCTTTTCTGCCAACTCCACAGAAAGCGGTGACGGACCGGTCATGACGTCGCCTCGCGACATTTGATCGCGTGCAGCCGCATCAATCCGAACGTCCCCGTATCCTAAAAGGTTGGGGCCAAAGGCGCACATGAAATCCAGATATCGCTTGCCGTCCGCATCCCAGATATAAGCGCCCTGGGCCCGCTCGAAAAATTGCGGGAAGGTTGCCGGCAGCAGCGTTGCTCCCAAATGACCGAACACGGATTGCGGCATAACTTTTGCTGCACGCGCTCGCAGAGCCTGATCTTTCTGTCCTGACATCCTCAACCCCCAGTTATCAAATTTTTCTGACTGTAATGCTGGCACCATCACAAACAGCTGTCAACATAAATAGATATATATCGTGTTTGTGAAAATTTATGCGTTGACCGGATGCGGCGATTTAGGCGGCTATCTGCGTCTAATTCGTCCTTTTATATCGCCGCTCCATGCTCCTGCAGGAAGAGAAAGTCAATTTTATGGCTGTTTTAGAGCGGATTACGCCGTTAGCAACGTGTTAATTCGCCCACAGCCTTCAGCACGATCAGTGATGCTCTGAACGTAGGCTCTCACTATAAAGTAGATAAATAACTGGTTTATGATTGACAATGGCGAGGCATGTGGTAGCCCATCATTGGTCATTTTTAACTGACTGTAAGATGTTCATAATTCTACAAGGGCATGGGATCACGAATGGAAAGTAACGGTTCAAAGAAAGTTTGCGCTCCGGTAGCTCTGGTGACCGGTGCAAGCTCTGGCTTGGGCCGCATTATGGCTGAGACGCTAGCCCAGAACGGTTACCGCGTGTTCGGCACTTCCCGCCAACCTAAGGCAATCGCCGCTCCGTCGACCGTCACAATGATTGCTATGGATGTCGATAGGGACGCGTCTGTTGAAAACGGCGTCAACGATGTCATTAAACAGGCGGGACGGCTGGATCTGGTAGTTTGCAATGCCGGATTTGGCGTTTTTGGAGCTATCGAAGATACGCCGACAACCGACATGATGGCGCAGTTTCAAACCAATGTCTTCGGTGTGCACAGAGTTTGTCGGGCTGCGCTACCTTACCTCCGCCAAAGGAACATATCTCGACTGATAGTCGTAGGATCTATCACAGGCATAGTTGGTCTTCCCTATCAAGGAATGTATAGCGCTTCTAAATTCGCGCTTGAGGGTTATTGCGAGGTCTTGCGTCTTGAATTGCGGGGATCGCCCGTGCGCGTTGCGCTTATCCAACCTGGCGATTTCTCGACCGGCTTCACGGCATCGCGTCTGTTAGCAGGCGAGGCGAGTGCTTCGCGCTGGCATCGCGACTCTTTGGCTCGAACCATGGCCGTAGTGAAAGATGATGAAGAGAATGGCGGAGATTTGTCGTTATTATCCGAAGCTATAATAAGGCTGGCAGCTGACCCCAACCCTGCTTTGCGAAACATCGTTGCGATGTCCGAACAGGAAGAACTGGCGCTAGCTAAAGCCTCTTACCCCCCCGATGAATGGGAAGCCATGATCGCCGAGCATTTCGGCCTTGAATAGTGCCGAGAACGCTTTCGGCCGTTTGCCACTGCTTCTTGCCCTCTCTCTTGGATCATTGGGCTTGCTGGTGCTTGGTGTTCAACCTCTCCTTTATTCTGCCTATGTGCATGAGGAGTTAGTCTCTGAGGCAAAGGTAGGCTTTTTAGCCTCTACTGAAATTGCGGCTATCGGAGTCGGTAGCCTAATTGGTATCGCATTGCTGCGCCGTATGAATCAGCAGTTGATTGCAATTATTGGGCTTTTACTGCTTGCTCTGCTTAGCTTTGCGGGGGGAATAGTGCCATTGTTTGCAGCGCGCGGATTCGCTGGACTTGGCGGTGGTTTGTTGGTCGCCGTTGCTGCCTTTGCGATCGCTGATCAAACTAAGGTCAACCGGGCAGCAGGCGCATATCTCTTTGTTCAAGCCGTCGGCCAATATGCCGCGCTAAAATGGTTGTCAGTTCAAGCAAATGCGCAGAGCAGTGCACAAATCCTGCTAGCACTCGCTTGCCTCTATATCATCGCCGTGCCTTTGTGCCTGCTATTGCCCAAACAAGCTCCTAATCGGCTAAATCCGGAAACTACTGAAGTAGCGGGTGCGTTACCTTTGCCGGGTATTGTTGCACTCGCCGCATCGGGGTTGCTCGTCGGTGCGGTCATCGGCATCTGGGCATATATGGGCCTTTGGCTGGAACAGCGCGGCTTTGATGCTGGCCAAGTCGCCCGGTTTCTGTCTGCCTGCATGCTTGGCCAAATGTCAGGTGCGTTGATAGCCATGCTGATCGGTGAGCGTGGCAACAGCGGTCACCGTGTTCTCACAATGTCAGGCTTGATGTTAATCATAGTGTATGGCCTTTATGCTAGCGCCCGGCATGTGGATTCTATCCTTTATTTGGTGATCGCGTTCGGTATGGTGTGGATGATAGCGACCCCCGCGCTCACGGGGCTAGTGCGTGATCTAGATCCGTCGCGGCGCAGCCTTCCCCATGTCGCGGGAGCACAGCTCGCTGGCGCGGCAATTATCCCAACCTTGACTGGCGAGCTATTTGCTGGCCGTGGGCTAGATTTGGTTATCGCCGTATCAGGCGGCACGGTTTTGGCGAGTCTTGGCGTTGTCGTTCTGGCGCTTGCCATGCCTAAAGTCGCCTCACTTCCAATGCCATAAATCGACAGGTCACGAATGACGGGCATGCACTTGCATGTACCGTTTTTCACGTATGCCCGTGATGATAGATACGCCCAAGGTTTAGCGCATCTGTGAAAGGCACCCGCTTTCCTGATATTGTTGAATTGACGCTACCATTCTACTCTCGACCGTTCGAGCCATATTGATCGGATCTAGCCGCGCTATTTACGACAGCACTTGAAGAACTTTTCGATAGATCGAACGACTGCAATGTGGCTTAAGCCGATTATGTTGTTGATGTGCTGGCTTTTGCCATAGAGTTTATCGGCAAGGAAGACGCGGCCGTTATGGTCGATTTGACCTGCTTTACTCAATTAGTTCCGCCTCCCAGCGCTGCGTATAGCGTGATCATGCTGCCTGTTTGCAAGCCGCGAAGCTGTATCAACGCCTGTTCTGCGGAGAAGAGATTACGTTCGGCATCCAGTACTTCGAGAAATTGAGCTACGCCGTTTTCATAACGCCTGCGTGCTAGCCGAGTGAGTTCGGCCTGAGCATTTACGGCGCGCTGTTGTGCGACCAGCTGCTCGGCGAGAAATTTACGGTCTGCAAGAGCGTCGGACACTTCTCGAAAAGCAACCTGCACGGTACGCTCATACGTTGCGACCTCAATCGTCTCGCGGGCGCGGGCAACGGTCAAATTGGCCTTGCGCGAACCCCAGTCAAATATCGGCAGCGAAATTGAAGGGCCGAAGCTCCAATTCAGCCCGCCGTCGGAAAACAGGCTGTCGAGGCTGGTTGATGCAAAACCGGCATTGCCAGTCAGGCTGATCGACGGAAAGAAAGCCGCGCGTGCCGCACCCACATTGGCGCGTGCCGCCCGCAGACCTTCCTCAGCCTGAATGATGTCGGGCCGGTTTGCTAACAGCGCAGATGGCAATCCGGCGTCAATGTTACGCATGATGCCCTGATCGCCAAGCCTGCGCGCGGATGCCAGCACTTCTTCGTTGATCGGCGATCCGACTAGCAGCCGCACGATATTACGCTGCTTGGCGCGCTGGTTGCGCAACGATGCCACTTCGGTCTGCGCTTGTGTCAGCAATGCTTCGGCCTGACGAAAGTCTAGTGCCGAGGTTACACCCGCATCCAGGCGGAGTTTCGCAATTCGCAGGCCTGTCTCACGCGATGCAACTGCGCGATCCGCTTGTTCAGCTTGTTCGGCGAGTGACCGAGACGTGATGTAGGCAGTGGCCAAGTCGCGGATCAGGGAAATGCGAAAGGCGCGCTCTCCAGCCAAAGTCGCCAGATATTGTGAGCGGCCAGCGGCGCTCAAATTACGAATGCGGCCCCAAAAATCGAGCTCGAACGATGTAACGGCTACGCCTATGTTATAGTTGTTTGAGTTGAAACCGCTGCCGGACGTAACAAGCACGCCGCCTTGTCCGCCAACAGCGTTCGCGCCAACACGGCTCCGCGCCACACCCGCTGAGCTGCCCAGCTGCGGCAGCTGTTCCGCTCGCTGGATGCGATACAGACCGCGCGCTTCCTCAATCCGTGCCACCGCGATGCGAAGGTCACGGTTATTTTCCAGCGCTTGTGCGACCAGCTCACGAAGCCTTTCGTCCAGAAAGAAATCCTGCCAGGCGATTTCGGCGGCGATCACAGAACCGGATGGAGACACTTCGGGTGGGAACTCGACGGGTGTTGGTAACGCAGGGGTCACGTGCATCGGCGCAAAGTTGCATCCCGCGAGCAACAGGCTTGTGAGCAGGGCGAAAGACTTACGCATGTGCGGTTTCTCCTTCGCGCGCGGCATCGGCCCCGTGCGGCTTCTTCTTGGTCAGCCATTTGCGAACCGCGAGATAGAAAATCGGCGTGAAGAAAATGCCGAGCAAGGTCGCGCTGAGCATGCCACCCATCACGCCCGTGCCGACGGCGCGACGGCTCGCCGATCCGGCACCAGACGCAATGACCAGTGGCACCATGCCTAAGATGAAGGCAAGGCTGGTCATGATGATCGGCCGCAAGCGCAGCTTGACCGCCTCAAGCGTTGCCTCCAGCGGGGTGATGCCTTCCTCAACCTCGCGCTCGATTGCGAACTCGATAATGAGAATCGCGTTTTTCGCGGCGAGGCCGATAATCGTGATCAACCCCACGTTGAAATAAACGTCCGCCGCGTAACCTCGCCCAAGCGTGAACAGCGCAGCGCCTAAAACGCCGAGCGGTACCACCAGCATAACCGCCAACGGTATCGTCCAGCTTTCATACAGGGCCGAGAGGACCAGAAACACAATGACCAGCGACAGCAGCAGCAGGATGCCGATTTGGCCACCTGCCTGCTTCTCCTCGAAAGATGTCCCGGTCCATTCAAAGTTGAAGCTGCCAGGCAATTTTTTCATCAGCGCCTCCATTTCAGTCAACGCTTCGCCCGACGAGTATCCGGGTTTTGCTTCACCCGAAATTGCTTCGGAAGGATATGCGTTATATCGTGCAAGCTGCGGCGGACCTGCGCCCCAGGTGGCAGTAGTGAAGGCACCGAAAGGAACCATCTGGCCGTCGCTGTTGCGAACGCGCAAATTGAGAATGTCATCGGGCGTCATACGAAAGGGGGCGTCGGCCTGAAGATAAACGCGGCGTACGCGCCCTTCCAGATTGAAATCATTGGCATAGGCTGAACCAGCCGAGATCGAGAGCGCCGCGTTGACATCGCCAATCGACAGGCCCAGTGCGCGGGCGCGCACACGGTCTATGTTTACCATCAATTGTGGCGCTGCCTCTTGGCTTTCGGGCCGCACATTGGCCAGCACTTTACTCTGTGCCGCCATACCAAGCAGTGCATCGCGCGCATTGCTCAATTCCTCCGCGCTTTGTCCGCCGCGCGCCTGTAACCTGAACGAAAATCCGGTTGCATTGCCAAGCGATTGAATAGACGGCGGGGAAAGCGTGAAAATCATTGCGTCCTTAAATTGCATCAATTCGCCAAATGCTCTGCTAGCGAGAGAATCTGCTGAATTTTCTGCATCTGACCGCTCTTCCCAAGGATGTAGCGAGGCAAATACCAGCGCCGCCGATTGCCCCTGCCCAAAGAAACTGAAGCCGCGTATTGCCACGGTATTCGCAACCTGCGGCTGGTTTTTGTAAAAGTCCTGTGTTGCGCGAATGGCCTTGTCGGTATGTTCGCGCGTGGAACCCGGTGGTGCCTGAATGACGGTTATGACATAGCCTTGATCTTCTTGCGGCAAAAAGCCGCCGGGGACACGGGTGAACAGAAAACCCGTTAGCACAACCAGCAGCGCAAACACGCCGAGCCAGCGTAATGGCGTGGACAGCATCCTGCCTACGCCGCTTTGATAGCTGTCCGTGGTGCGCGCAAATTTGACGTTAAACCAATCGAGAAAGCGTGGAATGACCGGCAAGCGCTGCGCCAGCCAACCTTGTTTATCTTCCCCCTCCCCGGCAACATGCTGCTTTAACAACGTCGCGCATAGCGCCGGTGTCAGCGTAAAGGCCAGCAAAGCGGAAAAGGCAATCGAGATTGCCAGTGTGACCGAAAACTGCCGGTATATCCCGCCAGTGGAACCGGGAAAGAATGCCATTGGTACAAACACCGCGATCAGAACGAGGGTGATACCAACCAGTGCGCCCGATATCTCACGCATAGCTTTGGCGGTCGCTTCACGCGGCGGCAGCCCTTCTTGAGTCATGATACGTTCGGTATTTTCGATGACGACAATGGCATCATCGACTAGTATCCCGATAGCCAAAACCATCGCCAGCAAAGAGAGTACGTTGATTGAAAACCCAAAGACAAACAGGCCAAAGCATGCGCCGGCAAGCGCAATCGGGACGACGATCGTTGCAATGACGGTAGCGCGCAAATTTTGCAGAAAGAGTAGCATGACCAAAAACACTAGAATTATGGCTTCAATGAGCGTTGCGATCACCTCATCGATTGAAACCTCGATAAATGGCGTGGTGTCGTAAGGGATTTTCCAGCTAACGCCTGGCGGGAGGTCAGCACCCAATTCCTTCATGCGCGCCTTGATACCTTCGCCAGTCGCAAGCGCATTGGCCCCGCTACGCAATTGCACCGCCATTCCCGCCATAGGATTCCCGTTGAGTTCGGTGCCAAAAACATAATCCTCAGCACCAAGTTCAACTCGTGCGACATCCGCCAATGTTACCGTTGAACCGTCCGGATTGCCCCGCAATATGATTTGCTCAAACTGATCGGCGCTTGAAAAGCGGTTTTGCGTAATGATGGTGGCATTCAGCTCACTGCCATTGGCGACCGGTTGATCACCCAGCGATCCACCCGCGGTCTGGCTATTTTGCTCCTGCACTGCGGCCAATGCCTCGGACGGCGACAGATTGAAGCTGGCCAATTTGTCAGGATCAAGCCAGATGCGCATCGCATAAGGCGAACCGAACAGAGTAATATCACCGACTCCCGGCACACGGCGCAGTTCGTCGATGATCTTGTTCGACGCGATATTGCCAAGTTCGGTCGAATCGTTTGCGCTGGACGTTGAGGTTAATGCGACAATCATCAGGAAGCCGGAATTAGCCTCGGTCACATTAATTCCTTGACGCCGGACTTCGTCGGGTAAGCGCGATTCAACGCGTGACAGCCGGTTTTGTACATTCACCTGTGCAGTATCGATGTTTGTGCCCGCTTCGAATGTCAGTGTAATTTGCGCCGTGCCGTTCGAGCGGCTGGTCGAGGCCATATAAAGATAACCCTCAACACCGTTTAGTTCCTGCTCAATAACCTGCGTTACGTTCTGTTCTAGGGTTTTGGCGTCGGCACCGGGATAGACGACACTGATTTGCAGCGAAGGCGGCGCCACGTTGGGATATTGCTCGATCGGCAACACGCGCAGCGCGAGCACCCCTGCCAGCAATATGGCGAGCGCGATCACCCAGGCAAAAATCGGACGGTCGATAAAAAAGCGCGCAAACATCAGCGGCTACCTTGCGTAGTGCTGCGTTTTGCGGGCGCGATCGAAACGGGCGCACCAGGCCGGACCTTTTGCAATCCGTTAACGATAACCCGGTCGCCAGCTTTCAAGCCGCTCAGCACGATCCAGTTGTTACCCCTCAACGCGCCAAGTTCGACGTTACGCAAAGTAGCCACATTTTTCGGGCCAATGACCATAACCGTCGCACCGCGATTGCTTAACGCAATGGCACGTTGGGGAACCATAATGCTGTTTGGAACAATTCCAGATTCAATTTTTGCGCGGACGAATTGTCCTGACAGCAACACCAGCCCGGGGTTGGGAAATTGCGCCCGTAACGAGACGGTGCCTGTTGCCGGATCAATGGCGACATCGGCAAAATCTAGCACCCCTTCGGGACCATATTCAGTGCCGTCTTCAAGCACCAGTTTCACCCGGACACTGCCCAATCCCGGTGAATCCAGTTTGCCCGAGGCAATGTCACGGCGCAGCGCGATAACTGCGCTGCTCGATTGCCCAAAATTGACATATACTTGGCTCAGCTGTTCTATTTTAGTCAAAAGCGTAGCGGAAGAAGCACTGACTAGCGCACCTTCCGTGATTTCAGCCCGACTTACTCTGCCACTGATCGGGGCAGTTACAGTCGTATAGCTAAGCGCTAAACGAGCCCGCTCGGCCTGCGCACGGGCAATGGTTACATCGGCCTGACTTGTTCTTTGCTGCGCGATGGCGGCATCGAATTCCTGCTTGCTGATCGCTTCTTCAGCGACCAGTGGTCGATAGCGCGTGACCACCTGTTGAGCATTAGAAGCAGCGGCCTGGTTGCGGCGTAGCGTAGCGATTGCAGCTTCATAATCTGCACGGCGCTCACGCGGATCGATGCGGAACAAGGCTTGCCCTGCACGAACGTCCGATCCTTCCCCGAACAATCTGCGCTCGACGATCCCGTCGACGCGGGCACGGACTTCCGAAGTCCGGATTGCTGCAACTCGGCCCGGCAATTCGACGACATTTGCCACCGCTTGGGATTTCACCACAATCACATTTACTAGTGGTAACGGCTGTGCGGGCGCTGCGCCGTCTGAACAGGACGTCAGGACGACAGGCGCAAAGCATAGCAAAATTGCAAGGGTAAGGTGGTTAACGTACATGTGATGCTCCTGCGGTTGCCGGTCTGCTGCACATTTGCATAAAGTCTGCTGGTGACAGTTTAACATTTTGACCGGTGTGAAGTTTTGTATCGGCGTAAATGGTGCAGTATTTACGGCGTGCAAACCGCCAGTGATCCACGGCTAGTCTATAGTGATCGCGGCAGAGCGAGAGGTTGTCGTTGCGCTCAACCAAATTAGTCGAACGCGCAATTTCATGCACGGTGTAATAGCCTGTTGCCGCATGACCATGGATTTCAAAATGAATAGCTGTTGGCAATTTCACGAAAAAATCCCAGCGCCCAAGCATGGTTCCGATATCCTGCCGTTTTGCGGTTGCCGTTTGGAAGGCGCTGTTGATCGGTAGGCCTATCTCCCAAACGCCATCTGCATGCCACAGTCTGGATAACCCGTCATAATCGTAACTATTGATAAAATCGGCAAAACGCTCCCCAAGATAGCGGAGCATGCAAAGCCGACCGCGGCCGCCTCGGCTACGCGACCATGAGAGGTATTGCGCCTTGATCTGCAGCCTCAGCTTCGACCGGAGCGTGCATCGGACTGGTGCCGACCCAATGTGGTGCTTGGTGGACCATAGCTTGTGTAAAGGCTTTGCGATAAGGCTCATGCAAGATCAAATATGAGAAGTTCCGCACCGGCGGTTGAGCTGAGCTTTATGCTCGTCTTTCCGCTCAGCGCCAAGCCATCGCCTTCCTGCAAATCGGTGCCATCGACTATGGCATTGCCGCGTGCGACCTGCACCCAGGCATGGCGTTCAGAAGCGATAGGGATTTCTAGCGCGCCACCGTGAGCGAGCATGGCACGGTAGAGCAATACGTCCTGATGGATCGTGACCGAACTACCGCGGCCATCGGGCGATCCGATTAGATCAAGACGGGTTTCGCCATCCTCAGTTGTAGGAAGCGCTTTCTGTTCGTAGCCGGGCGCGATCCCGCGCTGATCGGGCACAATCCAAATCTGGAGAAAGTGAACCGCTTGCGAACCGGAAGCGTTGGTTTCGCTATGCTCGACGCCCGTTCCTGCCGACATCCGTTGAATCTCTCCGGGATGGATTATCGCGCCGGTTCCTAAGCTGTCCTTATGCTCAAGCGCACCTTCGAGCACGTATGAGATGATCTCCATGTCAGTATGGCTGTGCTTGGAAAAGCCAGATCCCGGACTTACCCGATCTTCGTTAATTACGCGTAGCGCGCGAAAGCCCATTTGCTTAGGATCACGATAATGGCCAAAAGAAAAGCTGTGCCGGCTTGAAAGCCACTCGGTCTCAGCCTTGCCGCGGGCACTGCTCTCACGAATTGTGTGCATCTTTTTTCTTTCAATTTTGAATGGGCGTGGGATCAAGCAGCTCATTAATGATACGTCCGAAGACCATTGAGTCGAGAAGCACGGCTCCGCGCAACGGGCGAATGACTGGTCAACCGAGCAACATAACTACGGGCTACTAAGCGCGAATATCGATGAAGGCACATGCGGGAAGTCGCTTGCAAACATACGCCCCATGCGGCTTTACTCCGGTTTTTTGGCAGCCTCCTGTGCCTTCACGTAGCTCTCGACAACTGCCTGGTAATTTGGCGCGACCAGCGCGTAAAGTTTTCCGATTTCAGCTGCCTCAGGACGCGCCCAAGTGCGATGCACTTCCGACAGCACGGCATTGGTCGACGTCGGGATCACTCCGCCTTGGACAAAGCGCGCGACGGAAGCGCGAGACGCCATTTCGCTCGGGTCGCCCGAAGCATCGACGACCGCATAGACCTTATAACCGGCAAGCCTTGCATCGAGAGCTGGGAACATAACACACACACTCGTCCAGACGCCTGCGATCACAAGCGTCTTTTTGCCGGTCTTCTGAACAGCCTTGACGAAATCTTCGCTATCCCATGCATTCACTTCTCCCTTGCGGCCAACATAGACCGCGTGCGGGGCAAACTGATGGATCTCGGGTATAAGCGGCCCGTTGGTTCCGTTTGGCTCTGAGGCTGTCGTGATCACCGGTATCTTCATCATCGTTGCAAGCTTAGCGAGCATGACAACATTGTTTCTAAGGTCGGCGACCGGGATGTCCTTGACGGTCTGGAAAAGGCCCGACTGATGATCGAGAAGCAGGAATACTGTGTCATTTGGATTGAGCAGGGCAGCACCACCGCCCGTAGGCAGAACGCTCGACTTGGCGCCGGTTGGCGTCAAGATCGGCTGTGCCCAGACATCGGACACAGGTGAAAGCAAACTTGGCACAAGCGCGACGGCCCCGATCATACGAAATATCTGACTGAATTGGTTTAACATGACGCATCCCTTTCAAGATAATAAGTGAGCAGTGATTTTGACGTCTGCGACTGGCGCCGCCGAGCAATAATTACAGGCTCATGCCTTCACGATCCACGACCCGGCAAAGCCTTTTCTGACGTCCGCTCGATCCATTTTTCAAAAGTCTCCATGAAGCTCTGAAAAAAGTTCCGCGTGTCATCCGAAATGAGTTCACCGGCATCGTCAAACAACGAAAGGGCGTTGCCGACATAGGCTTCCGGCTGTTGCAATGTCGGCATGTCCAGAAATACCAGCGACTGGCGCAGGTGGTGATTAGCGCCGAAACCGCCGATCGCGCCAGGTGACAGGCTAATAACAGCCGCCGGCTTGCCCGACCACGCGTTGCTACCGTATGGACGCGACCCCACATCGATGGCGTTCTTCAGCGCGCCGGGCACGGATCTGTTATATTCCGGTGTCACGAACAGTACTGCATCGCTGCCAAGCAGTTCACCGCGAAACCTTGTCCAGCTGTCAGGAGCACCCGCCAGTTCGATATCTTCATTATAGTGTGGCAAGTGGCCAATTTCGACGATCCGCAATTGCAAATTAGCAGGGGCAAGCTTGGCGAGCGCAAGCGCTGCCTTCCGGCTTATAGCATCCTTGCGCAACGAGCCGACAATTACGGCTACAGTGACGGTATGTGACATTTTTCAGCTCCTTTGAATTAGCGGCTTGGCATCTATTTGTCAGCTTCAGGAGCCATTTCATACCAGCACGAGGGTCAGGTCTGCCCCGTGCGGAGTGCTCGGTAGAAGATCTCCGACGAATATGGTTCCCTGCTCCATTGGCCCGACCACCCCATACTTTGGGCGTGCACGATCCAGCCTAAGGTCGTATAGGTCCCGATCCGTACAGACATCGAGCAGCATCGATGCTAACACAGCATCGTGCACCCCGTACCGGGAGATACTCCCATGAGCATTACAGTAGCCGAGGCCGACCGACCGCTTGTCGTTATCGTTGACGACGACGAGGCAGTTCGCACTTCGCTTGCAGAACTCATGCTGTCCGCTGGGATCGACGCGATCTGTTTCGGCTCGACCCGGGAACTGCTGGAGGCTCCGCTTCCAGAACGACCCGGCTGCATAGTGCTCGACGTCCGGATGCCTGGGTCGAGCGGCCTCGATCTCCAGCATCAACTCGGCTCAACGGGTAATACCAAGCCGATTATTTTCCTCAGCGGGCACGGCGACATTCCAATGACGGTGAAGGCGATGAAGGCCGGCGCGGTCGATTTCCTGACAAAGCCGTTTAGGGATCAGACCCTGCTTGATGCCATTACTGTCGGCATCGAGAGGGACATCGCAGGGCGCGCAGACATCCGGATCGTCCGACAACACGCAGAGCACCATGCGACTCTGACTCCGCGCGAGCGACAAGTAATGCGCGAAGTGGCACGTGGCCGCCTTAACAAGCAGGTCGCGTTCGACCTGGGCATCAGCGAAGTTACGGTCAAGCTCCACCGCAGCGGGGTCATGAAAAAGATGCAAGCCGGGTCGGTGGGCGAGCTCATCCGCGCTTGGGACCTGCTGCCAGTAGAGCTCCGCAATGCGTCAACCTCATAGTCGATATCTTCGCCCAGCACTTCTGCGTCTGCTGCGGTGGAAACTAAAATGACATCACGACTACACCTTGCCATCGTGGCTCCGACCGCTTTGCTGTTCACAGCACTACTGCCGTCGGCATCGCTTGCCCCAATAATCGCGATCACGGCGCTGGAAAATAATGACATCTCTGTCAAAAGCGTCTGCGATCCTTCGAAGCTTGCCGACGGACAAGTTTGCCAACCGACGCCATCTTTGCAGCCCTGCTATCCGCTTACGCTATCGCTTTTGGTAAATGGCGCTGACCAGAGTCGAGGAACGTCTGGCATGGATTGCTCTTGGGATCGCTTCTGCGGGGGGCGAACCAGTGCATTTCAAACAACTAGACCATCGTATAGTTACGTTTAGGCTTGAATTGAACGATATATGGTGCGGTCGCTCGGACCACGTCAATAAGGTGTTCTCTTTGTTAAAACCGCCAGTAATCGCGATCGTAGACGACGACGAGGCCGTGCGAGAGGCCCTTTTCGACTTGTTTCAAGTGGAAGGGCTTATCGCACGGACATTCGATGGCGCAGTCGCCTTTCTGGCGGACTATGCACCAGGCAAGTTCGATTGCATTGTTTCCGACGTGAGAATGCCTTCAATAGACGGAGTCGAGATGCAACAACGGTTACGCGCGCTTGGCGCGGCGATCCCGATAATCTTCATAACCTCCTCTACCGACGCAGTGGTGCGCGCGAGCGCATTGCGAGACGGTGCCGTCGCCTGGTTCACTAAGCCCGTTTCCGACGATACGCTCCTGGGCCAGCTCCGGGCGACGCTGAAAGGGAGAGACGCTGCCATGGATCATGACCTGGAGGGCGACTGACATGGCGATACCTGCTCCCGTGGCCGGGAAAGCGCGGATCGTCGGATCTGCCGCAGACGCCTCGCCATCGCGAAATGTCGAAATGGAGCGCTTTGCCGGCTCGGGCTGGGCGCTCGACGTGTCCGCGATCGGCTGGCTCGTCGAGGCGGTCACCGCCGGAACCGAACCGCCGGATTGGATGGAGGCTCTCTTTGAAGGCATGCGCATTTGCGACGTCAACCTGCCGGCGGTGCATCTGCTCGGAGCCTATGGGGGGCGGGAACGGATGATCGGGCAGCCGGTGGCTGCGTACTGGCCACGCGAAAGCCGATTGGTCTTGGCGGAGCTCGTGACGGCGGTACTCGCGGACGGTATACGACCGGCCGTCCGTTGGCGGCGCGTGACGTCCTTGTATTTCGATGATCCGCTGTTGACCGTATGGACAGCCGTCGGCGATGATCACGCCAGCACCGTTTACGCGTCTATCGTCGGAGCAGTCGTCGACGATCGTTCGCTATGGTCGGTCCGCGCGAGCGAAGATCGATATCGCAACCTAATCCATCATTTGCCTACCGCGCTGGTGCAGGTCGATGCAAGAGCGGTCGGTGCTATCTTCGACCGGCTTCGGGCCGGCGGGGTCACCGACATCGATGCCCATCTGCAAGACCATCCGGAACTGGTAGACGCCGCCAATGACGTCGTTCAAGTAACCGACGTCAATCGGAGCGCGATGCAGTTGCTCGGCGGGACAGACCTCGCGTCGTTTACCGACGCGCTCGGCTATGTGTTTGACGCGTCCCCGGACACCGCACGGCGCGTGATGGTCGCCCGCTTTGACGGAAAGCGCAATCATGCCGAGGTCATGAAGATCAACACGTTCGACGGCCGCCTGATCGATGTTCAGCTCTCCGTCACCTACCCGACCCCACCCGAACGGCTGGACGTTACTCTCCTCAGTTTCGAAGACGTGACCGATCGCCTCCGCACCCAAGCGCAGCTCCGCCAGCTTCAAGCCGATCACTCGCGGGCCGCGCGGATACTGACACTCGGGGAACTCGCCACCTCGATCGCTCATGAAGTAAGTCAGCCGCTTTCCGCGATCGTAACCAATGGGGAAACCAGCCTCAGATGGCTCTCACGCGACGATCCGAACCTGGAGAAAGTCGGCCAGCTCACCAAGAGAATTGTCGAGAGCGCGCGTAATGCGAGCGAGATTGTTCAGCGCATCCGGGGAATGGCAGCGCGGCACACGCCAGAACAAGTAGAGCTCGAGCTGAATGAAGTCATTGAAGAGGCGTTGCTGGTCGTCGGTCATGACCTTGATTCCCGGTCGATTGCGCTATCTTTTAAACGAGGCCCAAACCTAAAGGTGCTCGCGGACCGGATTCAATTGCAGCAGGTAGTGGTCAATCTGCTCGTTAACAGTATTCAGGCCATCGTTCACGCCGACGGGCTGAACGGCCGGATTGATCTGGCGACCGATACCGACGCAGACACGGTCGTCCTCTTCATCCGCGACAACGGTACCGGCATCGCACCCGAGGATCTGCCCCACATATTCGAGGGCTTCTTCACTACCAAGGAAGACGGCATCGGCATCGGCCTTGCCATCTGCCACTCGATCATCACCGCACATGGCGGCAGCATCGCTGCATCGAACCACTCACAGGGCGGCGCTGAGTTCCGTTTAACACTACCGAACGTCAAGTTCCCCGTACTTAAGACGATAGCGGGCTAGACTATCGAACTATTGGCGGAACTGCCTCTCCGGCGCATCTATTGTGACACAGGCCATACCGGCCGGTTATGGAGGCGTTATGCGCGGTCGTCTTAGAGTGTCAATGCTGGCCCTTGGGTTAGTCCTTCTTTCGGGCGCTACGTTGCAAGTCGGCGACAAGCGAACGAAGCCAACTATTGTGCTGGTGCACGGAGCGTTCGCAGGATCGTCGAGCTGGAACTCGGTCATCGTAAAGCTCGAACGGGACGGCTACCGCGTCATCGCTGCGGCCAATCCGTTGCGAAGCGTTGTCAGTGACGCCGCAACCGTTTCAGCCATCGTGCAATCTGTCCGTGGGCCGGTCGTGCTCGTGGGACACTCGTATGGCGGCGCGGTAATTACAGAAGCGGCGAACAGCACGTCCAATGTGACGGCCCTCGTTTACGTCGCGGGCTTCGCACCGGAACGGGGCGAGTCCAGCGCCATTCTGTCGGGCAAGTTTCCTGGTAGCACCCTCGGCGATGCCCTGATGGCGGTGCCGCTGCCCGGAGGCGATGAAGATCTCTACATTCACCCTGAAATGTTTCACAGGCAGTTTGCGGCCGATGTCTCGGCCCGGCAAGCCTCTCTCATGGCGACGACACAGCGTCCGATTGCAAAAACCGCGCTTTCCGAACCGTCAGGTGTCGCTTCATGGAAGACGCTGCCGTCCTACATGATCTACGGCTCGGCCGACCGCAACATCCCCGCCGCCGCCTTGAAGTTCATGGCAGAGCGGGCACATTCGCGAAAGACCGTCGTCGTGAAGGGCGCTTCGCACGCGTTGATGGTGTCGCACCCCGCCAAAGTCGCTGCACTGATCGAAGATGCTGCGTCGGCGAAGTAAACGACAGCTCGCGTCGAGAGGACAGCGGACTTACCCATTGGAGGAAGCACATGGCTCAGATTGACGAGCGGCGACGAGCCTTGCTGATGGACCCTGCTGTCGACGGTACGGAAATAATCCTCGGCGTCGCCAGCATAAGACCCGCCGACGCAAGTACCGACCAGCCTCCTTTCTCGGCTCGACTCGGACCGATATACCAGGCGAAGACCCCGTTTTTGGAGGTCGCCCATCACGAGCTGGGGTCCCGCGACGGCACGTTCGCGCTTCTCCATGATTTTCCATATGATTCACAGTTTCGTCGAGGCGAGCCGGTCCAAAATGAAATGACCAAGATCGATGGCCAACGCATGACACTCGGCGCGTAAGATTAAGGAAACAACTATGATCTCAAGCATGAATGTCAGCCAGTTAAGTCCTGGTCAACCCGTCGCGCTGCTCGCAACCCCTAAGGGCGACGCTTTCAATATCCCCCGATCATGCGAGCCTAGCTCTATATCGACCGCTAGCGTTATCCATGATCTTGGCAATCTGATCCAAGTCGCGACGTCGGCTATCGACATCGTTTCTTGCACCCCAGAAATGCCGCTCGCCAGGCAGAAACAGCTGCTTGCTCGCGCCAAGATGTCGATGGCTGGAGCCGGTGCGCTGATAAGGCAGACGATCGGTGGAATACGAAATACCTCTCCGACAATCAGCGAGGCAAGCGTGACCGCTTGCCTAGCGGATATCGCGGCCCTTATTGGCATCTGGGACTCAGGTTATTCGTTTGCTGTCGACATTGATCTGCCGCTGATCCGTTGCGACCCGGCCGAATTGCAAAGCGCGGTCTTGAACCTTGTTTTTAATGCGCGCGCGGCGGTCGCCGGCAACGGTTTGATTACAATTGCGGCGCGTACTGCCCAGCTCGATGCCGTGCCCAGCGTTGAAGTTAGCGTTACGGATAACGGTATCGGCATGTCTCCGGAGACGGTCGCCCGCGTTTTCGAGCCTTTCTTTACCACCAAAAGCGACGGGATAGGTGGGATCGGTCTGCCGATGGTCGAACGGTTCGTACGGCAGGTAGGCGGCGCGATTACGGTTGAAAGCGAAACCGGGATCGGAACCACAATCACCATGCATTTACCGGCGACCACGTCGGTCGATACTGATCATATTCGTGCTCTAGAAAGAGAAAATTCATGACCCAGCGCCTCGATTATCAGAAGCAATCCCCTGAAGTATTCAGAAAAACTACTGGCGTTCGGCAGGGCATCCGAAAGGTCAGCTATTGAAGAGTCCCTTCGAGACCTGATCAACGTCCAAGCGTCGCAGATTAATGGCTGCGCGTTCCGCCTGGACATGGACGTCAAGGCTGCCACAATACACGGCGAGCGACCACTACGCCTGCGCCACCTGGCAGTAGGGCGAGAGTCTACGCTGTTTGATCTGCGCGAACGCGCGGCATTGGCCCGGACCGAAGTCCTTACTCGTATTCCGGCCGAAGGCGCGTCGGATGCGATCTATAAAGAGGCGCGTAAACAGCTTTCAGAGCAAGAGCTGTCGGGCCTGACTTTCCCTGTGATGTCGATCAATGCCTGGAACCGCTTCAACATCGCTTTTCAAGTTACCTCCGGTATTCACGACGCCACCTACCGTTTGGACAATTCGGAGCTGTCCTGACGCTGTGCTACTCAAACTGACTGGCCAATAGAGGCCTACTACCGGGAAACGAGGATGACCAATTCATGATTTTTGCTATGATAATGTTCTTGGCGGTAAAGCCTGCTCAAGCTCAACCCACCACCCCGCCACCGAGCGCCGAGTTGGATTGGCTCTTGAGGGGTTATCGATCAATGTGCAGGGCGTTCAAGGTTCGGAAGTTGCGACACCATCTTGTGATTACACGTCCCGAAATTTCTCGGGGAAGCTTTGTTCACGCACCGGCGATACCACATCAATCGGTGGAATCGCGCGGTTCAAAAGCCTTGCATGGTGAGCCGCAAAAACTTCGGGCGTGGCATTCATACCCTGATGCTTGTCGAGGAACGTGCGCACATCACTTGCAAGCTCCAAGTCGTCCGCTTGCCCGGTGGCGTTCAGCGCAGCGGCGGTCTGCTCATAGGCACGACGTATTTCTTGCCAACGGACTGTGCCGGCTGCGATGAACGGCGGTAATTGATCCTCGCCCTTGGCGACGGCGATGGCCTGCTCGTTGGTGCGGCGGTCGGATTGGGTGATCTGACGCCCCCCTTCGGCGCGCAGCCGCGCCCGTAATTTCACCAACGCCATGCTCGATCCGGCAATCCCTTGTCCGCGCGCCCGTCGCGGAGTTGCTTCGGCAGCCACACCCCGCGCACGCAGTTCGCGGGCAAAGCGTTCGCGGAAACGATTGAGCTGAACCGGTCGGGGATTGAACCGTGTGCGATCCAGCCCCTCAGCCTGCACCGTCAGATGCACATGCGGGCGCGGCGTATCGGTATGGAGGGCCAGAACGTAATCGTGATTGTCGCTCAGCTCGGCATGGGCCAGCGCGCGGACAGCTCTCAGTACTTTGTCGGGGTCGGTGCCTTCGGGCATCGAGAAGATCAGCGACACCGACGACACCGTAGGGCGCGACCGCCATTGGAGGGTGTCGCTCCACTCCGCCGCGCGCTCGGCAACTTCTTCCTTGCTTGTGAGGATTTCGCGATCGCGAGTTTCGATGTCCACATCGCCCTTGCGCCCGATATACTCAAGATGGGCTTTGACGTGGATACCACACCGCTGGCGACCCGTGACCTTGACCACGACCTCTGGTGCCTTGCGAACAATCCGTGCCAGCTTGGCCCGCGCGGTCGGGCCGGTTGCAAAGCCGTAACTGGCATAGAGCGGAACACGCGGCGTGCTGGTGGGGTAATGGATATAGCGCACCCGAAATGCCGGACGGGTTGCTTCCCACAAGGCGGATTCCAGGCTCATCAATTTCGCGCCATCATTCAGGGACCGTCCAGTAGCTCGCATCGCCGCGCATGGCATCGCCAACGGCTGCCACCTGCTCGGAGATTTCCATTCGCATGTCAGCGATCCGTCGCAGCTCGGGTTCGATCTGCTTATCGCCAGTTTCAAGCATCGACGCATTGGCGGCTTTCATCGCCTGATTGAGATTGCGGCCGATACGCAGCAACTGCATTCTGATCGGTGCAAGTTCGGCCAGCAGCCCGTCATCGACTCGCGATTTCAGCGCGAGGTGGCGGCGCACCAAGGCCTTGATCCAACCGGCGCGATCAGTCGAACGCTGCGCCGCCCGAACCTCGATCACGGCGATCTCGACATCGTTAAATCGCAGCGAAACACGATTGCGCGCGACTCCATCGGGACGGTCAATGAAGGGACGATCTGCGATCTCCCGCACCGTCTGTTCGATCATCTGGCGCAACACTGCACTTCGTCCGCCACGACCGACCGCGAAGCAGTCGAACGCCGCGAGCGCATCGGCGTCAAGCCGAATGGTGAGTGTCGCGCTGCTCGATAGTGGATTTGTCGCCATCAATCATGCCCGGTGAAACGTCAGTGAAACAGGGGCAATGTAAGACAACACGCGCCGCTAGGCATATCCTGCATTAAAGACAAATCAGACAAACCCCCTAAGACAAGCGCACCCAAAGCGGCTTTCTACTT
>JAYVGQ010000057.1:0-9016 GCA_043771985.1 Sphingomonadales bacterium | reverse complement strand
AGATTTTCATACGCATCACTCAATCACCTTTGGCACGCCAAAGAATATGCCTTCTTTCGCAGGGGCATTGGCGAGCACTTTGTCGCGGATGTTGCCATCGGTAACCACATCGTCGCGCAGGCGCAGCGTGTTCGGGATAACGGCGGTCATCGGCTCAACGCCCGACACATCGACCTCACCCAATTGTTCGACCCAGGCGAGGATGCCGTTAAGCTCCCCGACCATCTTTTCGGCCTCTTGTTCGCTAATCGCGATCCGGCTGAGCCGCGCGATCTTGTTCACGGTATCTTTATCGACTGACATGCAAGAGCGCCTAGCAGTGGCAGGGAACGGCTTCAAGCGGGGATAGGCGGAATTTCGATGCTATTTTGCAAAGACATCGCCAACGGGAATGCCGTTCACAAAGACTTGTTGCATTTCGACCGTGCGGATTTCGATACGTGTTTGAGGGGTGATCTCATCGACAATTTTTTTGTTGTCCCGGGCGAGCCCGTCATAGTCCCGTGCCCAGACCATGGTCTTTGGTGTTTCAGCATAGCGGTTTCCCTCTGCCTTGCGGCGCGTGTAGATGTTGTAGGCTTCGGTCTCGGAAAGCCTATTGTAAGTATATGCACCGACAGTAATTTCATTCACTTGGTTGCCGACCACCGCGAACGAGTTATCATTGAGCCACAGTATCCGGCAGGGTGTGCGACACAGACCATCGCGCACAATGGTCTCGCGCGCTGTCTTTTCCAGCATTTTTTTGGACGGATCGTAAGCGAAATTTTTATCCCAATCATCGCTTTGTTCCACTTTTACGTCATCATCGACGCTCCAGCGGTTTTCAGACGCCAACGCCGTTTTGGCCGATTTACGTTCAAACTCAGACCCGTTAGCGGCAAGCCGTTTCAACACATCTCTGCCCTTTGGCCCGAAATCAAACGCCATCGCTTTCCAATCAAACTCGGCCTCTTTGGTCTTGCCGGATTTCAAGCGCGCCACCTGATCCCGCGCTGACATTGCGCCGAAATCGAGGATCGGCATGGCAAGGAACAGAGCCAGCCCGCAAACACCCAACGCGATTTTGACATTAGCGGGGCGCAGGTGATCGTCCCAGTCGAGCGGCGCTTTTGCGCGCAATGCTCTCGCCACCGCGACCAGATACACAACGCCGTAAACGCAGGCGACAATCACCGCGAGCAGTCCCCAAATACGGTCTGGCGTCCAGCCATATTGGCCGATCCGCGCGCCCATCGACAGCGCCGAGATTACCGCGAGCGGCAATATCGACAGCGAGAGCAGCAAAGCAGACCAGCGCAACACGCGGTTACTGCTGCCATCCGCTTTGCCGTCGCCAACAACGGCGTTGATAAGGCCAACGGCTCCAGCTGCAGCGAACAACAACACCGGCGTGGTCGGCACGCCTGAGTCCCATAGCGGTGCTAGGCCTGTGAAGGGCAGCGAGACTAGGAAACCGACCAAGGCAAAGGCCAGCACCGGAGCCAAGACCGAAAACACCACCAGAACCAGTTTCTGCAACGTCGCAACCAACGCATCACGTTCGCGCAGCAAGCCCAGCGCCGCTCCAAAAGCAAATCCCGCCAGAATCGCGCCGAACCAGCCTTCGCGCAACAGGTCAGTGAACAGCTTTATCCCGATCAGGTCGAACAATTGCGCGATCAAATACGCCAGCAAAAACGACACGCCAGTAAAGGCCAAAGAGGCAGCTGCAATCACCGCATCGGTCCAAACATGGCCGTGCAGCCGCGCATAGGGAAAGCGCCAGCCGCCTTCGTCGCGCACTGTTTGAAATAAAGGAGCCGCAATCAGCAGAGCGAATAACCCCGCGAGAAACGGATATTCGGCGATCTCTCCGCCTTTGTTATACGACGCGGTGAACCAGCCGACGAACGCCAGTATAGCCCCAGCCCCGAGAGCAAACCCCACCGCCCAAAGCAACCGGCGTAACTCCGCCGTCAGAACAAAAGCCAACGTCGCGACAATCACAAATGTCGCCGCGACCTGCCGCCAAATCGCGTCACCGTCCGCATTAAAGACCAACTGGTTGACCGCAAACGCCCCCGCCGCACAGAGCAAAGCCCATATCCATGGACGCAAATTCCAGCTTTCATCCTCGGCAGAGCGGCGAATCGATTCCATGTTGTGCATCCCCTGTTCGACCAACGGGCATATACTGGCATTGCGTCCCCCTGCCCTGCAAGGCTATTAGCCACAATCATGGTAATGAAATTTCTCTACTTCGTCGCTGGCATGATCGTGCTGGTGCTCACCGGGGCCTTTGTCGTGCGCGTGTACGAAAAGGAACTGACCGAATATGCGCTGGTGCCCGATACCAAGTTTGTAAAGCAAGAGGCGCTTGCGACCAGCATTTATGACGACCCGAAAATGTGGTTCGCGATGGGCCGTAATGTTGGCCCCGAAAATCCTGTGCGTTTCGCACCGCAAGGCGCGCCAGAGATTAAAGCCCCCGGCCAAGCTGCAATCTTTTTCGTGCATCCTACCAGCTATATGGAAAAAGCCCGATGGAACGCACCGCTGGATGACCAATTGTCGCAAGATCGCGCCAAGCTGTTCCTGCGCGGCATGGCCAGCGCCTTTGCGCCATCGGGCGAAATCTGGGCCCCGCGCTATCGCCAAGCCGCCATCGGTGCGTTCTTGACGACGAAGCCAGAGGGGCAACAGGCATTGGATGCCGCTTATCAGGATGTGTTGCAGGCGTTCGACGCCTTTGCCGCCAAAGTGCAAAAAGACCGCCCGATTATTCTGGCAGGGCACAGCCAAGGTGCGCTGCACCTGACGCATTTGTTAAAAGACCGCGTGGCGGGCAAAGCCATCGCAAAGCGGATTGTCGCCGCTTACGTAGTCGGCTGGCCGGTATCGGCGACGACCGATGTTGGGCCCATGGGGTTGCAACCTTGCGCCTCGCCTGATCAAACGGGTTGTATGATGAGCTGGCAAAGTTTTGCTGAACCCGCCGATTATGCCAGCATCACCGAATTGTACGACAGCACCACCGGTTTTGACGGTAAGCCGCGTTTAGGGACGCCTCTGGTATGCACCAATCCGTTGAACGGCGGCTCTGCTCCCGATGCACCGATTGAGGCCAATCTGGGGACGCTAAAACCGTCCTCTGATTTGCAAACCGGCGAACTCGTTGCAGCGGCGGTTGGCGCGCGCTGTGATGAACGCGGTTTCCTCTTGATCGGCGATCCGCCTAAAATGGGGCCTTATGTGCTGCCGGGCAACAATTTCCACGTGTATGATTATCCCCTGTTCTGGACGAATATCCGTGCCGATGCTTTGCGGCGGGTGCAGCGGTTTCTGGCCGGTAAACGGCGGTGATCTGCACAACGGTTGCTGAGTACCGCGAAGCGCTTCCCGATGGCGGCGTTCTGCTTGCCCTTGATCTTGGCAGCAATACCATCGGCACTGCATTCTGCGACGCGGGATGGAGCTTTGCCTCGCCCGCCGGTTTGATCCGCCGGGCCAAATTCACGCAGGACAAAGCGTTATTGGTGCAAACAATCGCCACGCGCCAAACCAAAGGAGTTGTCCTTGGTCTGCCGCTGAACATGGACGGCAGCGAATCACCGCGCAGCCAATCCAGCCGGTCGTTTGCCAAAAACATTGAGAACCTCGGCTTTCCCATCCTGTTGTGGGACGAACGCTGGTCTACCGTTGCCGCCGAACGCTTTATGATCGAGGCCGATATGAGTCGCGCCAAACGCGCCGAGCGCATCGACAGCGCAGCAGCGGCGCATATCCTGCAAGGCGCGATTGATGCGTTGGTGGTTTGATGTTCACTACCCCATCGTCATGCTGAACTCGTTTCAGCATCCATTTATCCGCCAAGACCGCTGCTTAACTAAGCAATCCAACCTCGAAGTTAGCACTTTTTACCAAGCGTCAGGATATGCGAAACGATGGACCCTGGGGCCGAAGGCGTGCAAAGCACAAACAAGTTCAGGGTGACGGCGGTTGTGTGGGTTGAGTCTTGTAGTTGTTGTCCCTAAGACACTGCCTTTAATGACATCGCCACAAACCGCTTCATCGGACCGCTTTCCAGCCGGATCCGCCGCTTTTCCGCATAAGCATCTTTTGGGTATTGCTGGAATGCAGCCTTGGGAGATTGCTTTCGTTCTGGAGGAAGCCGAGCAATGGGTCGCGCTGAACCGGTCAGGCGCAGCTAAGCGCGACGATAGGCTGCGCGGACTGACCATCATCAACGCCTTTTTTGAAAACAGCACGCGCACTTTACTGTCGTTCGAGATTGCTGGAAAGCGGCTCGGCGGCGACGTTGTCAATATGCACGCGGCGCAATCGAGCACCAAAAAGGGTGAGACGCTGATCGACACGGCGATGACACTTAACGCGATGCGCGCCGATGCAATCGTCATCCGCCACGGCAGTTCCGGCGCGGTGAATTTGATTTCAGAGAAGGTGGACTGTCCTGTATTGAACGCGGGCGACGGCACGCACGAGCACCCCACGCAGGCGTTGCTAGACGCGTTGACGATCAAGCGGCGCAAGGGGCGCGTTGACGGCTTGGTCGTGACCATCTGCGGCGACATCCTTCACAGCCGCGTGGCTCGGTCGAACATGCTGTGCTTGACGGCATTGGGCGCGCAGGTTCGTGTTGTTGCGCCCCCTGCCCTGATGCCCGCTGAAATCGGCTTGTTCGGTGTGCAGGCTTTCCACCATTTTGATGAAGCCCTGCCCGGCAGCGATGTTGTGATGATGTTGCGGTTGCAGAACGAACGGATGCAGGGTGATTTTATCCCAAGCCCACGCGAATTTTTCCATCTTTACGGGCTTGATGCACGGCGTCTGGCGCTGGCAAAGCCCGATGCGTTGGTCATGCATCCCGGCCCGATGAACCGCGGTGTAGAGATTGCCAGCCATATCGCCGATGATTTGGAACGATCTGCGATCACCGAACAGGTCGAGATGGGGGTCGCGGTGCGCATGGCGTGTCTGGATATCCTAACGCGCCGAGCGCGCGGTGTGGAGGGCTGGGCCAAGGAGACTAAGTCATGACCGGAACCAATATCCTGAACGGCGTGCTGATTTTGCCGGGTAAAGCGGACCCCGAAATCGGCCATGTGCACGTCAGCAACGATCGCATCGAAACCGTTGGCAAAGCCGATCCGCACGGCGAAACGCTTGATGCGGCTGGCCTGATCGTCGCCCCCGGGATCATAGATCTTGGCGTATTTGCGACTGACAAGCCCGCGTTTCGCTTTGGCGGCATCACCCGTGCCGCCCTAATGCCCGAGCAGTCACCAGCGCATGACGATCCGGCAACGATCCGTTTTGCTGGACGCAAAGGCAAACCTGAATTCTGGGTGCATCCGCTGGCAGCCGCGACCAAAGGGCTGGACGGTCAGCACATGGCCGAAATTGCGCTGATGAAAGACGCGGGCGCACGCGGCGTTGCCACGGGTCGGCGCTGGATAGCCGATTCCGGAATCATGCTGCGGCTGATGCGCTATTGCGCGATGCTCGATTTACCATTGTTTGTGCATAGCGAGGATGCGGGGCTGACGGGGAATGCCGTTGCAACTACTGGAGCGAATGCCACGTTGTTGGGTCTAGCTAGCGCGTCTCCTGCGGCGGAAATGCTTTCGATCCAACGCGACTTAGTGCTCGCAGAGGAAAGCGGCGCGCATATCCATTTCCGGCAAGTGACAACGGCCCGCGGGTTGGATCTGATCCGCCAAGCAAAGGCCAAGGGGTTGCGCATCACCTGTGGCATCACCCCGGCCCATTTGTTTTTGTCCGACACGGCATTAACCGGTTTCCGAACCTTTGCGCGTCTTTCACCGCCTTTGCGCAGCGAAGATGATCGGCTTGCCTGCATCGCAGCGATAGCCGACGGAACCATCGATGTGCTGTCATCGGGGCACGATCCGCGCGGGCCAGAGGATAAGCGATTGCCCTTTGCTGATGCAGCGCCGGGAATGGCGGGGGCGGAAACGCTATTAGCGCTCTCGCTCAACCTTGTTCGCGACGGCCATATCGCAATCGGCCGGTTGTTTGAATTGCTGGCGACGACACCCGGGCGGATCCTTGGCGTGAAAGCGGGCGAAATCGTCGAGGGCATGGAAGCCGATTTGATTTTCATCGACCCCGAAACGCCGTGGCAAGTCGATAGTGACAAGATGGCGGCAATGGCGGGCAATACGCCGTTCGACAAACTGCCCGTTCAAGGCCGCGTCCGCAAAATGATGAAGGGCGGCAGGATCCTGTGATCCCACCGCCCCTCGGCTCGTTCGGGTGAAATAGAGTTTAGCGGGCAGCCAGCTTAACCGCCTTGCGCGGCTTGGCTTGCGCCATTTGAACCGGCGAAGGTTCGCCGCTGGTCGATCGCACGATGCAGTCGCCGCCCTTGGCTTTAATCGCACGACATGCTGCGTCAGCAGAGGCTTTGTTGCCAAAGCCCGATGCGGCAAGGCGCGTCAGCTTTTTGCCGTTGACCGTGACTGATGAACTTGCCGAGTTAAAGCCCTGCAATACGCCGTATTTCGATTGGAGCTTGCCCCATGCGCTTTTAGCATTCGAGGGCGTTGAATAGGCACCGAGTTGCACCAGATGTGTGCCAGATACGGATTTGGCCGTACCCACAGACTGCGTATCAGCCAGCGCCAATTTGACCGGTGCTTTTACAGTGGCGTCAGCGGATTTCGAAGGCCCTTCGGGTGCCTTTATTAGCGGCGCTTCAAATGCAGGTGCCGCCGCGACCTTAACGTCCGCTTCAGCACCAAAGTTAAAATCAACAGGTGCAGCACCAATCGCGGCCAGTTCGGCCATGGGTTCAGCCATAGCAACCGAAACCGTTTCAGGTGCAGCAACTGCCGCCATCTGCGCATCGGTCGAGGCTGCATTCAATGCCAAACGAACGGGCTGGCCGCTATCGGCCTGCGCCTTTACGCCAAGCAAGCCAGCAACGCGGACTTCATAAGCACCGGGGCGAGCGAACTGCGCCCATTGCACGATGCGTTGATCGACAACCGTCTGCGGCATGTCTTGCGACGCCATTACCTGTGCCTCGCGCCAACGATTATCGAGTGCATAGGCCAATGCCAAATTCTGACGCGTGCGCGACGTGGCGTTATTCGACCGTATGGCATCAACCAGCACATCGACGGCACGCTTGTTGTCACCAGCCAACGCCAGTGCAAGGCCATAATCGCTTGCCGGCAAAATCGCGCGGTGTGCGTCGACCAATGAAATAGCCGACTCGACTTTACCCTGTGCAGTCTTTGCCAGCGCAAGGCTAACAATTGTGCGTGGATCGGCTTGACCGAGTTCAACGACATCCATCAATGTGCGTTCCGCCGCGACAAAACGGCCCTGCTGCATATAGATACGCGCAAGCAAAGCGCGATGATCAACATTACGCAAATCGCCTTCGACAGCCGCCTCGGCATAGGTCAGGGCTTTATCAACCTGACCTTTCGCGAGCAGCTTTTCCGATTTCTGGGCCCAGGCGAGCGACTTTTTCGCCTGCGCCTCGACAGAGACTGTGGCGGACGCGCTCGACACGCCCATTTGCGTGCAACCGACACTCGGTACAGCAATGAACGCGGTTGTAATCGCAAGTTTGAAGAAAAGCGTCTTGTTCATGACATTACCTCAGTTTCGGTGACTGTTCTGGGATTTTTGGGGTGGAAGCTGGGCTGCGAGAGCGCCAATTTCCGGCATCGATTCGATAAAGGCATCAAGCGCGGCTGTGACCAGCTGTTGCGCGGAACGGTTGCTGACAGCGCAAGCAAGTCGCAAGCGCAAATGGCGGTCGCCATCCAAACGCAGCGTAAACGCCGATTTGGCTTTCATGCCGGGTTCTGCACGTGGCGTTTTCGCCTTTGGCGCTACCGCAGCGATTGCAACCGGAGCGACGACAACCGGCTTTGCGGTGACAATCGATACGATAGGCGCAGACGGCGCATCAAAATGCAGCGCTTCGGTTTGTTCGGCCTGAACATGCAGTTGCTCGGCAATCCGGTCCTGTTGCGCCTTAACCTCGGGCTTTACCTCTGGAACAGCGGCGGCAAGCGGATTATGGCCCATATCATGGTCATGATCCATCGGCACGTTGTGATCGGGGTCGACATCATAGCCCATGTCGTTCCAGCCAAGATCATCATGCGCAACTGCGTTATGTTCGACTGTGCCGTTGTTCAATTGGCGCCGCATCGCTGGACGCGCGTCTCCTTTGCGGGCCAAAAGGCCCGATGACAAGGATGCGAAAGGTTTGGCTTCTGCCATAATCATGCCCCCTTGCGCTTACCCGATGACCCGGCGGCCAAAGCCACCCATCGGACGTGCTTGGGGAAGCTGCGTATTTGCGGCTGCTGCGGGGGCGCTAAACACTGTACGGCGGAAATTCTTTTCCAGACGGTCAGAGATATACGTCCATAAAGTGCGGATTTCGTTTGCCGACCGGCCGTTGGGATCAACTTCCATCACGGTGCGGCCATCGATCATCGATGCGGCAAAGTCTGTTCGGTGATGCAAAGTAATGGGCGCAACAGTGCCATGCTGGGATAAGGCAACCGCAGCCTCAGATGTAATCTTGGCTTTTGGTGTGGCACCGTTGACGACAAACAACAACGGCTTTCCAGCGCGTTCGCACAGATCAACAGTAGCACCCACCGCGCGCAAATCATGCGGGCTCGGGCGGGTTGGCACAACGATCAATTCAGCAACCGAAATCACGCTTTGAATTGCCATGGTAATTGCAGGCGGCGTGTCGATCACCGCCAGTTTGAAGCCCTGTTGGCGCAGAACCGCAAGGTCCGATGCCAGCCGTGCCACGGTGGTTTGTGCAAATGCCGGAAGATCGGCATCGCGTTCGTTCCACCAATCAGCCAGCGACCCCTGCGGATCGATGTCGATCAATACGACTGGCCCGGCCCCGGCCAATTGTGCCTGGACTGCCAAATGGCCGGACAAAGTTGTTTTGCCCGATCCGCCTTTTTGTGATGCTAATGCGAGAACCCTCACACCAATC
>JAYVGQ010000056.1:0-11555 GCA_043771985.1 Sphingomonadales bacterium | reverse complement strand
CTGACAGGCTCTGCTCGGCAACCGCAGCCGCCGCCGGATTAGAAGCGCCAAGCGCCGAGTTACGCGCCGACATCACCGAACGTCCGCGCAATTAGCTGCCTTTGACTTGAGGCACCGATCCGTTAAAGGCAGCCAACGCTTTTCATTCCCTTGGAGTTCCCACTATGCGCGCCGACGCAGAAGGTTTTGTTGCCCGCATTGATGCCGCCCTTAATCTGGTCAAGCAATCGCTTGATTGGGACCGGGCGCTGCGGCGGCTCGACGAGCTGAACGCCAAGGTCGAGGACCCGACGCTTTGGGATAATCCAAAGGGTGCCGAGGAAGTCATGCGCGAACGGCGCCGGCTCGATGCGGCAATCACGACCGTGCGTGAGATTGATGCCGACAAGGTTGGCACGGTCGAACTCATCGAACTCGCCGAAATGGAGGGCGACGCTGCGCTTGGCGACGAGGGCGCCGCCGCGTTAAAGGCGCTCGCCGACCGTGCGGACAAGGACAAGGTCATGGCGTTGCTTTCGGGCGAGGCGGACGGCAATGACTGCTTCATCGAAATCCATGCAGGGGCAGGGGGAACCGAGAGCCAGGATTGGGCCGAAATGTTGCAGCGGATGTATTACCGCTGGGCCGAACAGCGCGGCTATAAAGTCGAAATGGTCGATTATCAGGCGGGCGATCAGGCGGGGATCAAATCCGCCACGATGCAGATCAAAGGCGAAAATGCCTATGGCTATGCAAAGACTGAAAGCGGTGTGCACCGGCTGGTGCGCATCTCACCCTATGACAGTGCGGCTAAACGGCATACGAGCTTTTCCAGCGTCTGGGTCTATCCGGTTATTGACGATAATATCGAGATCGAGATTAACGAAGGCGATTTGAAGATTGATACCTATCGCGCATCTGGCGCGGGTGGGCAGCACGTTAATACCACCGATTCCGCTGTGCGGATCACGCACAAACCATCGGGCATCGTTGTCGCCAGCCAGAACGACCGTTCGCAGCATAAGAATAAAGCGACCGCGATGGGGATGCTGAAAGCGCGGATGTACGAGGCGGAATTGCGCAAACGCGAAGAGGTTGCCTCTGGCGAATACGCGGCGAAAACCGAAATCGGTTGGGGGCATCAGATTCGGTCTTACGTCCTGCAACCGTATCAGATGGTGAAGGATTTGCGGACGGGTTACACCTCGCCAACGCCTTCGGATGTGCTGGATGGCGACCTTGACGGTTTTATCGCAGCGGCGCTTGCGCAACGCGTGACGGGCGAAGCGGTGGCGGTTGAGGATGTGGATTGAGGCTTAAAGTCCTCACATATTTCGCTCTTCAAAGCACGTAATCGCGCCTATGGGCGTACCGGACACATTTTGGTGACGGGAGAGCCAGTTTGATTTCAGTCCTTGATCTTTTTCGGATCGGTATCGGTCCGTCGAGTTCGCACACCGTCGGCCCAATGCGCATCGCGCGACGGTTTGTCGGCAATGTTGGACGTGGCGGCCTGTTGGCCCAAGTCGCGCGGATCGAGGTATCGTTGCAAGGGTCTCTCGCGCTGACCGGCGTTGGCCATGGCTCGATCAATGCGGTCATACTGGGATTACTGGGGCAGCGGCCATCGACGATTGATCCCGATACCGTTCCGGGGCTGTTGCATTCGGTGGCGCAAAGTGGACGGTTGCAGTTGCCCAATGGACCTGAAATCGCTTTTTCCCAACGTCATGACATATTGCTCGACACGCACATCATGCCCGAACTGCATCCCAACGGTATGGTCATGCGCGCATTTGACGCAAACGGCGAATTGATGCTTAGCGAGACGTATTATTCGACCGGTGGAGGATTTTTTGCATCGGAAAAACAGCTTCGCGCGCATGCGACGAATGACGCGATAGCGGCTGCGTCGCGGGGCAAATACGCCTATGGCTCAGGCGCAGAGTTGCTTGATCTGTGTGCGGATACGGGGCTTTCCATCGACAAGATTGTTTTGGAGAACGAAGATGGCTTTCGCCCGCGCGCAGAGACGCAGGCGGGATTAGATGCAATCGTAGCTGCAATGCTCAGTTGCATTGATCGGGGTTTAGCAACCCAGGGTGTGTTGCCCGGTGGCCTGAACGTCCGTCGCCGTGCACCAGAAGTTCATGCACGGTTGACGAGCGGTGTTGGCGCCAATGAGGCGGAACGTTTGCTCGACTGGCTGAATGTCTATGCGTTGGCGGTGAACGAAGAAAACGCTGCCGGCGGCCGTGTCGTCACAGCGCCAACCAACGGTGCGGCTGGGATCATGCCGTCAGTGCTGAAACATTATTGTTGCAACGATGGGCAATCGCCCGAAGTCGCGCAACGCTTTTTGCTAACAGCGGGCGGAATTGTTTTGTTGTATAAAATGCGCGCGTCGATTTCGGGTGCAGAAATGGGATGTCAGGGCGAAGTTGGCGTCGCTTGCTCAATCGCTGCGGCGGGGCTTGCGGCAATCTGGGGCGGCACGCCGGTACAAGTCGCAAGTGCCGCCGAGATCGGTATGGAGCATAATCTGGGCCTCACTTGCGACCCGGTCGGCGGGCTGGTGCAGATCCCCTGCATCGAACGCAATGCGCTGGGTGCTGTCAAAGCCGTCAATGCCGCGCGGTTGGCGTTGCACAGTCATGAACGGCCAAAAGTCTCGCTCGACCAAGTTATCGAAACGATGCGGCAGACCGGCCTTGATATGTCGTCGCGGTATAAAGAAACTAGCGAGGGCGGTTTAGCGGTGAACGTGATTGCGTGCTAACCCGCCAGCTTAATCCAAGTCGCAATCGGTGCAATTGTCGGGCAAAGGCACTGGACGAAGTGCGTTGTGCAGCTTAACGAGGAACCGTTTCTGTCCTACGGTGTCATATTAGGAGTTGCGCGATATGCGCTATGTTCGCGAGTTCAAAGGTTTTGCAGGTATCCGTTTGGAATCGGATGATATCGGAAGTGCATTCGACCCTGCTGTGGTGTTGCTGCACGGACCGGGACAAACGCGTGCCGATTGGGAGGGTGTTGCGTTGGCGCTCCGTGATGCCGGACGGCACGCAATCAACATCGATCTGCGCGGACACGGCGGTAGCGAATGGCCGGACGACGCACGCTATGATTTTAACGCCTATGTCGAGGATGTTCGTGCCGTGCTGGCACAAATGCGCACGCGGCCCGTGATCGTTGCGGCAACGCTGACCGGCTGGGTTGCGGCGGCGGCTTTAGCAGAGGATGCAGCAACGCTTGCGACAGGTCTTGTGCTTGTTGATTTACCTAACAACGATGGACGCGAAGTTGTGCAGGGTTTGGCTGGATCATTGTCGGCAGGGCAGTTTGACCCACAGCTGTTCGATCGTTTCGACACAAGCGGCGCTTCGGCGACGTTGACTGAGGCGGCGCCGCAGTTGTCGATCCCGGTGCTGGCGATCAACGGCGCCTTTGGCCGTGCGGGCGCACCTGCAGCGTTCGTGGCCAGCCTGCCCGATGCCGAAGCTGTCGCGATTGAGGATAGCGGGCTTGACCGGACGGAGACATTTAATGCGTTACTGCTCGACTTTTTGGAACGTAAACAGCCGCGTTTTGTGCCGGAGTTTCGGGAAGGTTCCGATGCGCGCACGTTCCGCGATGCGCTTGGGTGTTTTGCCACCGGTGTGACGATTATCACTGCGATGGATGATGAGGGTAATCCCGTCGGCTTGACTGCGAACAGCTTTACCAGCGTATCGCTTGACCCGCCATTGTTACTCGTTTGCGTCGCTAACAATGCAGGGAGCGCTGCAGTATTGCGCGATGCAGAACGCTTTGCCGTTAATGTGCTACAAATCGGCCAGCAGCCAACATCGAACCGCTTTGCCGGCAAAGGCGAGGACCGTTTCGCCAATACCCCCTGGGAAGTTGGCGAGTTCAGCACGCCGGTGCTGACAGGATCGCTCAGCAGTTTTGAATGCGCGCGCGATGCGGTGCATGATGGCGGCGATCACTTCATTCTTGTCGGGCGTGTGCTAAAAGCGATGTTTGAACCGCGCCGCGACCCGTTGCTATATTTTCGCGGCAAATATCGGCGGCTGCACTTTGCATGATCGGTGCATTTCCTGGCCTGGCACTGCCGATTGTTCGCCAGTTGCTCTGGCGATATGGCGGAGAACAAGACGGCGGCATCTTGCATTCTGAAAAGCCATGGCCCAATGCACCGCAAACCAATTCAATAACCGCAAGAGAGATTAGCCCATGCGCCAAATAGATCATTTTATCGCAGGCGGTGCGCCCGTTTCACACCGGTTCAGCGATGTGATGGATCCCAATAATGGCGGTGTGCAGGCGCGCGTTGGCCTGGGCGATGCGGCGGCGCTGAACATGGCGGTGGCCGCGGCGCAGGCGGCACAACCGGCCTGGGCGGCGATGAACCCGCAGCGCCGTTCGCGCGTGATGTTTGAATTTAAGGCGCTGATTGAACGGCACATGGACGAGCTGGCGCATATGCTGTCGGCCGAACACGGCAAAGTTGTCGCGGATAGTAAAGGTGATATTCAGCGCGGATTAGAAGTGGTTGAATTCTGTTGTGGCCTACCACACGTGATAAAGGGGGAATACAGCCAAGGCGCCGGGCCAGGCATTGACGTCTATTCCATGCGTCAGCCTTTGGGCATTGGTGCTGGCATCACGCCGTTCAATTTCCCTGCGATGATTCCGTTGTGGATGGGCGCGGTGGCGACCAGCGTTGGCAATGCGTTCATCCTTAAACCGTCCGAACGCGATCCCAGCGTGCCGAACCGTTTGGCGGAATTGTTTTTAGAGGCGGGTATGCCCGCAGGCATTTTCCAAGTGGTGCATGGAGACAAGGAAATGGTCGATGCGATCCTTGACCATCCAGCCATTGCCGCGGTCAGCTTTGTTGGCTCATCCGACATTGCGCAATATGTGTATTCGCGCGGCGTTGCGGCGGGCAAACGTGTGCAGGCGATGGGCGGGGCCAAGAACCACGGCATTGTGATGCCCGATGCGGATCTGGATCAGGTGGTGAATGACTTGACGGGCGCTGCCTTTGGCTCGGCGGGTGAACGCTGCATGGCGTTGCCAGTGGTGGTGCCAGTCGGCGACGACACAGCAGAGCGGCTGAAAGCGAAGCTGATCCCCGCGATCCACGCGCTGCGCGTGGGTATCTCGACCGATGCCGATGCGCATTATGGCCCGGTGGTGACTGCACAGCATAAGGCTAAGGTCGAAGGCTGGATTCAAACCGCAATTGATGAAGGGTCCGAGCTTGTCGTCGATGGCCGCAACTTTACGCTGCAGGGGCATGAAGAAGGCTATTTCATCGGCCCGACTTTGCTCGACCATGTGACCACCGACATGGAAAGCTATAAGGAAGAGATCTTTGGCCCAGTGCTACAAATCGTGCGCGCGCCCGATTTTGAAACGGCACTGGCGCTTCCCAGTGCGCATCAATATGGCAATGGCGTCTGCATCTTTACGCGCAACGGCCACGCCGCGCGCGAATTTGCCTCGCGCGTCAATGTGGGGATGGTCGGTATCAACGTGCCGATCCCGGTGCCGGTGGCCTATCACAGCTTTGGCGGCTGGAAACGCAGCGGCTTTGGCGATACTGACCAATATGGCATGGAAGGCATCAAGTTCTGGACCAAGTTAAAGAAAATCACCGCGCGCTGGCCCGATGGATCGCCTGATGGCGGCAACAGCTTTATCATTCCCACAATGGGCTAAATCCGGAAATTTTTATGACTTACCAATTCGACCTGCTCCTATGAAACAGCGCGTAAGCAGCGGGTCGCCGCTTGAACCTGTCATCGGTTTTTGCCGTGCGATCAAAACGGGGAAACAAATTGTTGTTGCAGGGACTGCGGCGATTGAGCCTGATGGAACGTCAACACCGGGCGACGCAGCGGCGCAAATGGAGCGATGCTGTCAAATTATCGCCGATGCTATACACCAGCTTGGTGGTGATATTGCCGATACGGTGCGGACCTGTATCTACCTGACAGATCGGGACGATTTTGCAGCGGTCGCAGCAGTGCATGGGCGGTGGTTCGGTGTCGCTCGGCCCGCGACAACGACAGTAGTTGTCTCCGGCTTTATCCGGCCGGAATGGAAAGTGGAAATCGAAGCGGAGACGATGAGTGTATGACCAGCCAGTTTGATCTGACCGAGGACCAAATCGCCATTCAGGATATGGCGCGCAAGTTTACCGCCGACCGCATCACGCCCTTTGCCGCGCAATGGGACGAGGATTGCCATTATCCGGTCGATGTCTGGAAAGCATCGGGCGAGCTGGGTTTTGGCGCGATTTATGTGTCTGAGGAAAGCGGCGGGATTGGGCTTGGGCGGTTGGAGGCGGCGTTGATTATGGAGGCCATGTCGTACGGTTGCCCCGCGACATCGGCGTTCATTTCGATTCACAACATGGCAGCGTGGATGATCGATTGTTTTGGCAATGCGGAGTTGAAAGCGCGCTTTCTGCCCGATCTGGTCAGCATGGATAAAATCGCGAGCTATTGCTTGACTGAGCCGGGATCGGGATCCGATGCTGCGGCACTTAAAACGACTGCGCGGCTAGACGGCGATCATTATGTCTTGAACGGGACGAAGCAGTTTATTTCGGGTGCGGGATATAACGATGTCTATGTTGTAATGGTGCGGACCGACGGCGTTTCTGAAGGGACTGGGGGCTCAAAAGGCGTCTCCTGCATTGTCGTGGAAAAAGACACGCCGGGCCTGAGTTTCGGTGCGCCGGAAAAAAAGCTGGGGTGGAATGCGTCGCCAACTGCTCAGGTCGTGTTTGAGGATTGCCGTGTGCCGGTGGAAAACCGTGTGGGTGCAGAGGGCGACGGTTTCCGCTTTGCGATGGCGGGGCTTGATGGCGGACGGTTGAACATTGGCGCGTGTTCCTTGGGCGGCGCTCAACGGTGTCTTGATGAAGCGGTGAAATACACCAAAGAACGCCAGCAATTTGGCCAGCCCATTGCCGACTTTCAAAATACCCAGTTCATGCTCGCCGACATGGCGACCGATTTAGAGGCCGCGCGCGCCTTGTTGTATATGGCGGCATGCAAAGTGGGCGCCAACGCGCCGGACAAGTCGCGTTTCTCGGCAATGGCAAAGCGGCTGGCGACTGACAATGGCAGTGAAGTTGTCAACAAGGCGCTGCAACTTTTTGGCGGCTATGGTTATTTGCGCGACTATCCGATCGAGCGTTTCTGGCGCGATTTGCGGGTGCATTCGATTTTGGAAGGCACCAATCAGGTGATGCGGATGATTATCGGCCGGGATTTGTTGCGGCAGTGATGGCCTAAAGCCCCTGAACCTCATCGGCTTGCAATCCCTTTTGGCCCTGCACAACAATAAACGTAACCTGCTGGCCTTCTTTCAGGCTCGCAAAACCATCGCCTTGGATGCTGCGGAAATGCACAAACAAATCCTGTCCGGACTCTGGGGTGATAAAGCCATAGCCTTTGGCATCGTTGAACCATTTTACTGTACCGGATTGACGGTCTGACATTTTGTATTCTCCTTTGATGTCAGTAATAGCGACCAAGCAATTCCTTGGCAATCACCGTCGGCTTTCGCTCGACTCCCCAAATTCCTGACTGCATAAAGGCGTTTATGACCGAAAACATCCTGACCCGGATAGAGGGGCATGCGGGCATTATTAGCCTGAACAGGCCTTCTGCTCTCCATGCGTTGACGTTGGACATGGTCCACGCGATGACTGAAATCCTGCTGAAATGGCGCAAATCGCGCAGCGTGAAATGCGTGATTATCGACCATGCCGAGGGGCGCGGGTTCTGCGCCGGTGGCGATATCAACTTTCTGCGCAACTCGGCACTGGATGATAAGGGCAAATCGGGACGGCAGTTTTTCCACGACGAATATCAGCTGAACCATTTGCTATTCACGTATTCCAAGCCAGTTATCGCGTTTATCGATGGCATCTGTATGGGCGGGGGGGTTGGCATATCACAACCTGCAAAGTTCCGCGTCGCGACCGAAAATACGCGGTTGGCGATGCCGGAAACCGGGATCGGTCTATTCCCGGATGTGGGCGGCGGTTGGTATCTGTCGCGGCTTGAGGGGCGTGTGGGACCGTTTCTGGCGCTGACCGGCGCACGGATGGATGGCGCGGAGTGTCATGAGCTTGGTCTTGCCACGCATTATCTGCCTTCAGAGGCGCTAGCAGATGCCAAAGCGCGGATAGGCAGCGAGGACGTTGACCGGATCGACGGCATATTGGGGACGCTGTCGGTGACTCCGCCCGAGGCAAAGATTGTCAGCAACATCCCGCTGATAAACCGCCATTTTGCCTCGGATAGTTTTGAGGATATTCTCGCCAGCCTTGACGGCGATGACAGCGGCTGGGCGATGAAAGAGCTGGCCACATTACGCAGCAAATCCCCGCAAACCTGCAAAGTTGCGCTTCGCCAATTGGCCGAGGGCGCAAAGTTGACCGATTTTACCGACAACATGGCAATGGAATACCGCATCGGATCGCGCGTGCTGCTCCGCCCCGATTTCGCCGAAGGCGTGCGCGCGGTGATTGTGGACAAGGACCATGCGCCGAAATGGAACCCCGCCACGCCAGAGGATGTGACGGATGATCTGCTGGACGCGATTTTCGCGCCGCTGCCTAAGAAAGAAGAGTGGATGCCTTTATGAGTTATGAGACGATTTTGGTTGAACAGCGCGGCGCAGTCACGCTGATTACGCTCAACCGCCCGCAAGCTTTGAACGCTCTCAACACGCAAGTGCTGGCGGACCTGATCGACTCGTTTGGCAAATTTGACGCTGATGATAGCCAGCGTTGCGCGGTGCTAACCGGCAGCGAAAAGGCCTTTGCCGCGGGGGCGGATATTAAAGAAATGTCCAGCCAGGGCTTTGCTAGCATGTATGGTTCCAACTTCTTTGCAGGCTATGACCGCGTCACCGCCACGCGCAAACCCTGGATTGCCGCTGTTAATGGCTTTGCTTTGGGCGGTGGCTGCGAATTGGCGATGATGGCTGACTTTATCATCGCGGCTGACAACGCAAAATTCGGTCAGCCCGAAATCAAGCTGGCGGTCACCCCCGGGATGGGCGGATCGCAACGCCTGACCCGCGCCATCGGCAAAGCCAAAGCGATGGAGATGTGCCTGACTGGGCGGATGATGGATGCCGCCGAGGCAGAGCGGTCTGGTTTGGTGGCGAAGGTGGTGCCGTCGGCTGATCTGGTTGAGGAAGCGATGAAGACTGCGACTGCCATTGCTGGCATGGCCCCGCTTGCGGCAATGGCGTGTAAGGAAATGGTCAACGCCGCGTTTGAAACGACGCTGCAACAAGGAGTCGTGTTTGAACGCCGCCTATTTCACGGATTGTTCGGCTCTGAAGATCAGACCGAAGGCATGGCTGCGTTTGTCGAGAAACGCCCCGGCAACTGGACGGGGAGATAAGCCATGAAAATAGCCTTTATCGGCCTTGGTAATATGGGCGGCGGGATGGCGGCTAATCTGGTGAAGGCCGGGCATAGCGTCAACGCGTTTGACCTGTCGGCCGAGGCGCTGGAACGCGCGCGGGTCAACGGCTGCACTGCGTTTTCCGCTGTGCGCGAGGCTGTGGCAGGTGTCGACGCGGTGGTGTCAATGCTGCCCAATGGCAAGATCGTCGACAGCGTTTATGGCAATGATGTTTTCGGGGCTGCGCCTGCGGGGGCAATCCTGCTCGATTGTTCAACCATCGACGTTGATACCGCGCGCAATGTGACTGCAGATGCGACCGATAAGGGCTATGAGATGGTTGATGCGCCCGTTTCTGGCGGCATTGCGGCGGCGAATAATGGCACGTTGACCTTCATGGTCGGCGGCAGCGATAGTGTCTTTGCCCGCGCCGAACCAATCCTGTCAGCGATGGGCAAAGCGGTGATCCACGCGGGGGCATCCGGCGCGGGGCAGGCGGCCAAGATTTGCAACAACATGCTGCTCGGCATCCATATGATCGGCACGTGCGAGGCGTTTGCTTTGGCCGAAAAGCTGGGTCTGGATTTGCAGAAATTCTATGATATCAGTTCGGTTTCGTCGGGCCAGAACTGGTCGATGACCAGCTATTGCCCTGTTCCTGGGGTCGGCCCGGTGTCCCCTGCGGATAATGACTATCAGGGCGGCTTTGCGACAGCTTTGATGCTGAAAGACCTGAAGCTGGCGATGGAGGCAGCGGCATCTGTGGGCGCCGATACGCCAATGGGCAAGCGCGCGGCAGAACTTTACGCGGCCTTTGACGAAGCAGGGCAGAGCGGCGCAGATTTCTCCGCGATCATCAAAACGCTGTGAGGTTTTAATCGCACACTTAAATCGCGCTTGAATATCGCGCTGCGCTTTGCCACGCTGGCCTGTGGTCAGAGGAGAAATGGCGTGCTGTTTGAAATCCCCAAGGATATTATCGATTATCTGGTGGTGCTCGATGACTTTATCGACCGCGAGATCAAGCCGATTGAGGCGCGCGACGACAACATCCGCTTCTTTGACCATCGCCGCGAACACGCGCGGACGGACTGGGATAATGAAGGGCTGCCGCGTGCCGATTGGTGGGCTTTGCTTGCCGAAATGCGCCGTGTGGCGGATGCGGCGGGGCATTATCGCTATGCCATTCCAGCGGAATTTGGCGGACAAGATGGATCGAACCTGTCGATGGCGGTGATCCGGCATCATCTGGCGCACAAAGGCCTTGGCCTGCACAATGACCTCCAAAACGAAAGCAGCATTGTCGGCAATCTTGTACAGGTGTTGATGCTCCGCGATTTTGGCACTGAGCAACAGAAGCGCGATTTCATACCATTGATGCTCGAAGGCAAAATGGGTTGGAGCTTTGGCCTGACCGAAGAACAGCACGGCAGCGACGCGACGCATATGGACACGCGCGCTGTGCCGCAAGTGCGCGACGGCGTGGCGGGCTATATTATCAACGGCAACAAAATGTGGACGACGGGGCTGCCTTTTGCGAGCCACGTCATGACCTTTGCCCGCACCAATGGCAACAATGGCAAAGCGCGCGGTATCACGTGCTTTGTGGTGCCAAGCGATGCACCGGGTTTTGAAATCGGCGAATATATGTGGACATTCAACATGCCGACCGACCATCCCAAGGTAAAATATACCAACGTCTGGGTTCCCGAAACCAGCATGCTGGGCGAACTCGACAATGGGCTCGCGGTGGCGCAGCATTTCGTCCATGAAAACCGCATCCGGCAAGCGGCAAGCTCGCTCGGCGCGGCCCAATATTGCATTGACGAGGCGGTCAAATATGCGATTGGGCGCAAACCATTCGGCAAGCCGCTCGCGGTAAATCAGAGTATCCAGTTCCCATTAGTCGAACTGCAAACCGATGCCGAAATGCTGCGGTTGCTGATCTACAAAACTGCGGCCGAAATGGATAGCATGACCAAACCCGAAGTTGCCATGCGTCTGTCCGACAAGGTGAGCATGTGCAACTACAAGGCCAATCGCTTGGTCTGCAACGCCGCCGATTTCGCGATGCAGGTGCATGGCGGCCTTGGCTATTCACGGCACAAGCCGTTCGAGCATATCTAT
>JAYVGQ010000055.1:0-29910 GCA_043771985.1 Sphingomonadales bacterium | reverse complement strand
CCGCTTTCAGCGCGTCGATGTCGAGGCCGCTATCGGTCTCGTCGAGGATCGCGAGGCGCGGCGCCATGATGCCCATCTGGACCATTTCCGCGCGCTTCTTCTCGCCGCCCGAAAAGCCGACATTGACCGGGCGCTTAAGCATGTCGGAGTCCATCCCGAGCAGCGCTGCCTGGGCCTTGGCCAGGCGGATGAATTCGGCGCCCGACAGCTCCGCTTCGCCGCGTGCCCGCCGCTGCGAATTGAGGCTTTCGCGTAGGAACTGGAGGTAGGACACGCCGGGGATTTCGACCGGATATTGGAAGCCGAGAAACAGGCCAGCAGCGGCGCGTTCGTGGGGGTCGATTGCCAACAAATCAATCGCTCCACTTTCGTCACCCCCGCGAATGCGGGGGCCCAACTCCTGCACTGTCGAAACTTCGACGTCAGGAGTTGGATTCCCGCCTTCGCGGGAATGACGAGTTGGTGGATTGAAGGTCACCGAGCCCTCGGTCACCTCATAACCGGGCCGCCCCGACAGAACATAACCCAGCGTCGATTTGCCAGCGCCATTCGGCCCCATGATCGCATGGATTTCACCCGCATTCAGCGAGAGCGTGAGGCCCTTGAGGATAGGCTTGTCGCCGACGGTGGCGTGGAGGTTATTTATTTGGAGCATTTGAGTTCACTAACTAGTTTGTAGTGTCGAAAACGGAGTCCCAGACATCGTCGATCAAATCCCTGATCTCGTTGTCGGCCCTCTTTTCTGCCACTGCGCCATCCATTTTGTAATTTGCTAACTGATCTCTAATCAAGAAGGCTCTCAGATTCTTAATTTCAATCGTTGAGTGTTGAACTGCCCGATCAGTTATCGCCCGCTTTTGCTTTTCGTCCAGAGTTTCAAGGTCTAGCTTTTCAGGGTCAACGACCTGCTCCAACCTAACTATCAGCTCCCCGTAAGCTTCATCGGTATCATCACCGATGTTCTCCTCATGTTTATCGAACTTGTCATGCTCAGTCGGAACTCTCGCAATTTCGGGCGTATCAGAAAGCGGAATGTTACTTGTCTGGCCAGCAAGGATTGTGGCGAAAGCGGCAAATATCTTCTTCACCCCACGCTCCCCTCAAGCGAAATCCCCAGCAACTTCTGCGCCTCGACCGCAAATTCCATCGGCAATTGCTGCAACACTTCCTTGGCAAAGCCGTTGACGATCAGTGCCACGGCTTCCTCGGCATTCAGCCCGCGTTGCATTGCGTAGAACATCTGGTCGTCCGAAATCTTGCTCGTCGTCGCCTCATGCTCGATCTGCGCGCTGGGGTTGCGGACTTCGATATAGGGGACGGTGTGTGCGCCGCTGAGCGACCCTAGCAGCAAGGAATCGCACTGGGTGAAATTGCGCACGCCCTCTGCATTCGGCGCAACGCGCACCAGCCCGCGATAGGTGTTGTTGCTGTGCCCTGCGCTGATGCCCTTGCTCACGATGGTCGAGCGACTGCCCTTGCCATTGTGGATCATCTTGGTGCCGGTGTCGGCCTGCTGGTAATTATTGGTCACCGCGACCGAGTAAAATTCTCCGACGCTATTCTCGCCGTTGAGGACGCAGCTTGGATATTTCCATGTCACCGCGCTGCCGGTTTCGACTTGAGTCCACGAAACCTTGCTATTCCGCCCCTGACACAAAGCGCGCTTGGTGACGAAATTATAGATGCCGCCCTTGCCCTCGGCATCACCGGGATACCAGTTTTGCACGGTTGAATATTTGATTTCGGCATCGTCCAATGCGACCAGTTCGACCACGGCGGCGTGAAGCTGGTTCTCGTCGCGCATCGGCGCGGTGCAGCCTTCGAGGTAGGACACGTAACTGCCCTTATCAGCGATAATCAAAGTGCGTTCAAACTGGCCAGTATTTTCCGCGTTGATACGGAAATAGGTGGAAAGCTCCATCGGGCAGCGCACACCTTCGGGGATGTACACGAACGTCCCGTCGGAAAAGACCGCGCAGTTAAGTGTGGCAAAATAATTGTCACGCATCGGCACGATCTTGCCGAGATATTTGCGGACGAGGTCAGGATATTCCTTGATCGCTTCGGAGATGCTGCGGAAGATAACGCCAGCGCGTTCGAGTTCCGCGCGGAAGGTGGTCGCGACCGAAACCGAGTCAAACACGGCGTCTACAGCAACGCGGCGTTGCGGCAAGCCGCCATCTCCATTTTCTCCAGAACTGGCCTCAACCCCGGCAAGCAATTTCTGCTCCGCAATCGGGATGCCCAGTTTCTCATAAACGCGCAGGATTTCGGGATCGACCTCGTCCAGCGAGCCCAGCTTTGGCTTTACCTTAGGTGCGGCGTAATAATAGGCGTCCTGATAATCAATCGGCGGCACGTTCAGCTTCGCCCAATCGGGCGGCGTCATCGTCTGCCACATGCGGAACGCTTTCAGCCGCCATTCCAGCATCCATTCAGGCTCGTTTTTCTTGCCAGAAATAAAGCGGACAGTATCCTCGGTAAGGCCCTTTTCGGCAAACTCGGTTTCAATGTCTGACGACCAGCCATGTTCATAATCCGCAACCTTATCGGCAGCATCCCATGCGGCTTGGTCTTTCAGGGCAATATCGTCAGTCATCGTGATAGGCTCATCAAAGAGATATTGGCCAGCGCGCCGCGCACGGCGCCGTTGACGACATTCATATGCGGTTTCACCGCGCAGTCGGGTTCAATGCTGCAATGGCACGTCTGTTCATTGACGCAACCGGTCAACGCAATCGGCCCCTCAACCGCTTCAATAATATCGGCCAAAGTAATCGCTGCTGCGGGGCGTGCCAATTGAATGCCGCCGCCTGCACCGCGCACAGAGCGCAGCAAGCCCCCTTTGGACAATATGCTGACCAGTTTTTGCACTGTCGGCAACGCAATGCCGGTTTCGGACGCCAGCTCAGTCGCTGACGTGCGCAGGCCGCCGCAATGGCGCGCTGCTGCACCCATCACCACCACTGCATAATCTGCCATATTGGATAATCGCATCGCTGCACCCGAATCCTAATCAGATAAAATCGTTCTGATTAGGCATGTGGGCCAGTAATGCTCGGAAATCAACCCTCGCGGCTTAGGGATTTAACCTAATTCGGTTCTACAAAGTCAGGCTCAGGCTCTTCATCGGGCATTTGTCGGTTACGTCCCATGGCACGGTCGACCCATTCATCATCGACCAATTCAGGCTCGATAGCTTGCTCCTGAACGGGCAATTCTTCGATCGCAGGGTCGCTTTCAATCGGCTGGCCATTTTCGTCAAGCTGCACTTCTTCGCCGTCTGCGCCGAGCGTCATTTCCTCCCCATCCAGCCGTTCGGGGAAAGTCACATCAGTAGCGAAGTTTTCGACGGGCCGTTTTGAAACGGCAACGCGCATATAGCTGCCCCATGCGGTGGCGGGGGCATTGCCGCCCTGCAGGTTGCCGACGGCGCGCGCATCATCGCGGCCCATCCAGACGCCCGTGGTCAGGCCAGAGGAGAAGCCGAGGAACCAGCCGTCCTTGTTGCTAGACGTTGTGCCGGTCTTTCCGGCAACGGGTCGCCCGATTTGCGCCGCGCGGCCGGAACCTGCCGTTACCGCCGATTGCATCAGATCGGTGACGCCGGCCGCCACATAGGGTTGTACCAACTGCGTACCGCTTGATGCCTTATGCCGATAGATGACTTCACCATCAATCGTGGTCACTTTGCTGATCGCATAGGGCGTCACACTTTGCCCCTTTGCCGCGATGGAGGCAAAGGCCCGCGTCATTTCGATCACCCGCGTTTCCGATGATCCCAGCACCATTGCAGGGCCGGTGCTGATCGGTGTCGAGATACCAAAACGCCGTGCCATATTGGCGATCGCACCTGTGCCGACTTCTGCGCCGATTTTTGCCGCCACAGTATTTTTGGAATAGGCAAATGCGGTGCGTAACGTAATCTCACCTGCATAGCTGCCGCCACTATTTTTAGGCGACCAACCGTCAATCGTGACCGGTTCGTCGACCACTTTATCGTCGGGACGGAAACCTGCCTCAATCGCGGTTAGGTAGACGAACGCTTTCCATGACGACCCCGGCTGACGCACGGCAGTAACTGCGCGGTTATAATTGCTTTTTGCATAGTCAGTGCCACCAACCATCGCACGCACCGCGCCGTCACGGTCAAGTGTAACGACTGCACCTTGCGAACCACGCGGTACATGCGCCGACAATGAAGCAGAGGCTGCACGCTGCATGGTCAGATCAATCGTGGTCCAAACGTCAATCGGCTTATCCGTCTCGTCAATCAGGCCATCGAGTTGGGGTAACGCCCAATCGGTAAAATAACGCACGCTATCTTGGGATTTTTGCGAGGCGAGCTTTACTTTGGCCGGCTTTACCTGCGCCGCTTGCTCCGCTGTAATCATGCCTGCGTCCTGCATGACTTCGATCACAACGGCAGCGCGCCCGATGGCGGCTTGCGCGTCAGCAGTGGGCGAATAATGCGAAGGAGCCTTAACCAGCCCGGCGATGATCGCAGATTCCGCAAGCGTCAGATCTTCGGCACCATGATCAAAAAACTTGCGCGACGCAGCATCAACGCCAAACGCACCGCCACCAAAATACACTTTGTTAAGATAGAGCTCTAGGATCTGGTCCTTGGAAAACTTTGTCTCCATTGCCATCGATAAAATGACTTCACGGATTTTGCGGCCAAATTCGCGGCGGTTGTTCAAATACACCGTCCGCGCCAATTGTTGCGTTATCGTCGATCCGCCTTGCGACCACTTTCCGCTTGTCACGCGGACATACAACGACCTGACGATGCCAATAGGATCGACACCGGGGTGGTAATAAAACCGCCGGTCCTCAACCGCCACCATCGCGTCTTTCATGTCTTTAGGCAGTTGTTTAACCGACATCCATTGGCCAAAGCTTGGACCTAATGTTTGAATGATCGTGCCGTCGGCTGCACGAACACGGATCATCTGACCGTTTGGAGAGGATTTCAAATCCTCAAAACCTTGTATTTCGTTGCGCGCGATGACAACGAAAATTGCAAGGATCATCAGGCCCAGTAACGCGACCGCCGCACCGGTTTTTAACAAAACAAAAAACCACCACGAAAACCGCGATTGATCGACTGCTCTTTGCGCTGTTTTTCCCATCTGAAGTGGTGTTACCGTTTTGGCTGGAATCCGACAAGCAGCAAAAATGGCTTTCTAGTCAGCTTCGAAATCCAGCGAAACACTGTTGATACAATAGCGTAAGCCATTTGGTCCGGGTCCGTCGGGAAAGACATGCCCCAAATGCCCATTACACCGGGTGCAACGCACCTCTATGCGGTGCATGCCGTGGCTATGATCGTGGATTTCTGTCACTGCATCGACAGCAGCGGGTGCCGTGAAGCTAGGCCAGCCGGAGCCACTGTCGAATTTATCGGACGATTGAAACAGCACCGTGCCACATCCGCCACAATGAAACGCGCCGTCGCGTTTCTCGACGTTTAGTTCGCCGCTAAACGCCCGTTCAGTGCCTGCTTCGCGCAAGACATGATATTGTACGGGCGAAAGGCGCGCGCGCCATTCTTGTTCATTGAGGTCTAGTTTTTCCATTGCACTTATGTGGGAGCGCGACGCCCCGGCGTCAAGTTGCGGCGGTTTACGAATAATTCACCACAACGCGCGAAGATGCACCGATGAAGCTCTTGCCTCAACGTCTGCGCTCAGGCCTTGGATTTTGCCTGTTACTGGCATTGAGCACGAGCGTGTCCGTGGCGCAGGAAGCTGACGAGATACCGTTGCAAGTCGAGATTCGCACGCAACTCGATTTCAGCAAAGCAGCCGCTGGCGGATCCACCGGCGGGCGTATCAGCATCGACCCCAGCAACGGATCGCGTCAGATCGCCGGCGATGTCGTTGACCTTGGCGGTTCTGCGCTGGCCGGATCAGCGGTTATAACCGGAGAGCCCGGACGGTCGATCCGCATTGATTTGCCGATGTCCATCCGCATGTCTGGATCAAGCGGCGGCGTAATTGAGATACGCAACCTCCGCACGAACCTGCCGCCTCATTCAAAGCTCGACCATTTCGGCAGGTTGGAATTTTCATTTGGCGGCGATTTGGAGATTAAGGGTAGCGTCGCAGGCACGTTTCGCGGGCGGATCCCAATTACCGCTGAATACGAGTAAAGCCTAACGCGCTCTCGCCGCCGAACGGGCAATCCGCGCCAATTCTTCTTCGAGGAAAACCGAGCCTAAGTCCGCACCTAAAGCCATGACCTTTTGTTCGACTTCTATCAAATGCCCCATCAGTCCGGCAAGCCTTGGCGAGGTCCAGCATCTCAGCTGCGCTTCGTGTTCGCCCTGTTCTTTCCAGAATATAGACTTTGTTGCACGGATCAGTGCGCCTGGTTGAGCGCCGCTGTCGACCTTGGCCCGCAACCCTGCAAGCAACACCGCTCGCCTTTGCATCGCCCGCGTTATCCTCACAGCATCAACGCCAACCGCCCGCGCCTCGGCGAGTTGCCTTCCCAATGCGCGCACTTCGCCCGCCATCACGCGGTTGATAAGGGCGTTGACATCTTCCTCGCTGGTTTCTGCGGCAAGGGCTGTGAACGCTGCAGCCTCAACCAGAACGGGCCGTTCAGGGCTTGCGTCGTGATACAGCGCGAGTTTCTCAACTTCGCTTGCCGCCAGCCGCCGGTCCTGCCCTGTGTACCGCGCAATCTGTGCCGCCAGCGCGCGGTCAAGCTTCAACCCAGCTGCCCGCGCCAATGACAACACATGGTCGGTCGCCTCAGCCTCGCTGGGCGGATAACAGATATAGGCCATCGCGCGCGGCGAACCCTCAACCAGCCGGCGCAGCTTGCTACCTTTGGTCAAATTGCCCGCCGTCGCAATCACGGGGTTGCCCGCTTGTTCCGCCAAGAGCAAATTCTCGACCGCATCCAGCCCTTCATCGCGCGCAAAATTCAGTCGGATATAACGGATATCACCGAACAGCGACGTCGATGCCGCTTCGTCGGCCAGCAACGCCGGATCACCGCGCAGCTTTGCGCTGTCGATATCGACAGCCTCCGCCTCTCGCCCCATGTTGGCGGCCATGGTCGAGGCCATTGCGGCAATCGCGGATTCGTCTTGCCCGAAAATCAGGAACAGGCGGACATCTGGCCTGCTTGAAATCGCTGCAACGAAATCGCCTTCGCGCAGCTTGCCCGCACTCATTTGGGCTCGCGGGCGTAAATCGAGATACGCGTGACAATCTGTTCGGCAACTTCCTGCGTCAGGTTTTCCAGCGCCGTATTTTCGCCCGCAATCGTCGCATATTCGGAACTGACCACATCGATACCAGCATCCGAACCAGCGGTTGCATCAAGCACCGTCTTGCCGCTTTCAAGGTCGATCAGTTGGTAACGCGCGCGCAATGTCCGGCGTTCGCGGGTTACTGTGTCATCGGCGCGAATACCAAAGCCTTCGATCTGGTCATCCAGCTTGATGGTCAGCTTATACCGTGTGGTCGCCGCCCCGCCAGCGGTCAGCCGATCATTTAAGGCGTTGCGCATCAACCAACCGTTTTTGCCTTCGATCGGATCAACACTGACTGCGCCAAGCAGGCCGGACACTGCACCTTGCGACCCGCCACTATACAGCGGTTGCAGACCGCAGGCGGACAGCATTGAGGTGACGATTATCAGAGGCAGCAGTCGCTTCATAATACGATATTCACCAGTCTGTCGGGGACCACGATCACCTTTTTGGGAACCGCATTATCCATTGCACGCTGCACTTTCTCGCTGGCCAGCGCAAGCGCTTCCAGCGTGTCTTTGGGTGTGCCCTTTGCCACGGTCAGCGTGTCGCGCAGCTTGCCCATCACTTGCACAGCAATTGTCACTTCGTCATCGACCAACAAAGCTGGATCGTGCGACGGCCAAGCCTGCCCCGCGATCAATCCGTCATTGCCAAGCGCCGACCAGGCTTCCTCCGCCAAATGCGGCAGCATCGGCGCGACCAGCAATGGCAGTGTCCGGATCGCAGCGCTGCGCGATGCCGAGGGCTTGGCTTTCTCGATGTCGTTTACAAGGCCGTGAACCTTAGCGACTGCCTTGTTGAAATGCAGCGCGTCGATGTCTGCACCGATACCAGCAATGGCCCGGTGCAGGGATTTGTCGAGCGCTTTGTCGTCGCCTTCTGCCTCGGCCACACCATCAACCAACCGCCAAATCCGGTTCACAAAACGCCAAGTGCCCTCAATCCCGCTTTCGGACCATTCCAAATCGCGTTCGGGCGGGCTGTCGCCGAGCATGAACCAGCGTACAGCATCCGCGCCATATTGGTCGAACATCGGATCGGGATCGACGACGTTCTTTTTGGATTTCGACATTTTTTCGATGCGGCCACGCGTCACTGTCGCGCCGTCCATCATCGTCACCACGTCACCATTTATCGTTACTTCTTCGGGCGATAACCACGTACCTTCGGACGATTTATACGTCTCATGCGTCACCATCCCTTGGGTAAACAAGGCAGCAAACGGCTCAGCAAAATCAATTTTGCCGACGCGCTGTAACGCCCGCGTCCAGAACCGCGCATAGAGCAAATGCAGGATCGCATGCTCAATCCCGCCGATATATTGCGCAACGGGCAACCACGCCTTTACCTCGTCCGCATCAAACGGCTTATCGGCAGGTTGCGAGGCAAAGCGGATGAAATACCAGCTCGAATCGGCAAAAGTATCCAGCGTGTCGGTCTCGCGCCGCGCAGGTTCTTGGCAGTTCGGGCAGTTGACATGCTTCCATGTCGGATGGCGGTCAAGCGGATTGCCGGGGACGTCGAAACTGACATCCTCTGGCAGAACAATCGGCAGTTGCGAGCGCGGCACAGGCAACACGCCGCAGAATTCGCAATGGATAATCGGGATCGGCGTGCCCCAATAACGCTGGCGGCTGACGCCCCAATCGCGCAAGCGGTACTGCGTCTGCCCCTCGCCCCAGCCTTCGGCCTCGGATTTTGCAATGACGGCGGCTTTGGCATCATCGATGCTCATGCCGTCCATCCATTCGCTATTCACAATCTGCCCAGCGCCGGAAAAGGCGACATCGCCGTCAAAATCGCTGTTGGTTAAATCGCCATCGGAAACCACACGGCGCACCGGCAGATCATATTTGCGGGCAAAATCCAGATCGCGCTGGTCGTGCGCGGGGCAGCCGAAAACAGCGCCGCTACCATAGTCCATCAGCACGAAATTGGCGACATAAACCGGCAAATGCCAACTGGAATCCAGCGGATGTTCGACCGTCAGATTGGTGTTGAAACCCATCTTTTCGGCAGTTTCGATCTCCGCCGCCGTCGTCCCGCCTTTTTTGCAATCGGCGATAAAGTCCTGCAATCGGGGTGCGTTTTCGGCCAAAGACTGCGCCAATGGGTGGTCCGCTGCAATCGCCAAAAAGCTTGCACCAAACAGCGTATCGGGCCGCGTGGTGAAGACATCAATTCCGTCATGCGTGCCGACAAGGTTGAAGGTCAGCTTTAGCCCCTTGGATTTGCCGATCCAGTTTTCCTGCATCAGCCGTACCTTCTCAGGCCAATGCTCAAGCTCGCCTAGCCCTTCGAGCAACTCCTCGGCAAAGTCGGTGATTTTCAAAAACCACTGGTTCAGCTTCTTACGCTCAACCAGTGCGCCAGAACGCCAACCGCGCCCGTCGATCACTTGTTCATTGGCAAGCACCGTCATGTCAACGGGATCCCAATTGACTTCGCTTTCTTTGCGATAGACCAAACCTGCCTTGTAAAAATCAAGGAACAGCGCCTGTTCATGCCCGTAATAATCGGGCTCGCAGGTCGATAATTCACGCGACCAATCAATCGCGAGGCCCAGCCGTTTCAGCTGTTTTTTCATCGCCTCGATATTTTGCCGCGTCCATGCGCCGGGATGGACTTTTTTCTCCATCGCGGCGTTTTCGGCGGGCATGCCAAAGCTATCCCAACCCATCGGATGCAGCACCGCATGGCCAGTCATTGCCTTATACCGCGCCAGAACATCGCCCATCGTGTAGTTGCGGACGTGCCCCATGTGGATGCGCCCCGATGGATAAGGGAACATTTCCAGGATATAGGATTTAGGGCGCGGATCGGTGGCGGGCGGCGCTTTGAACACCGCCTGTTCTTCCCAGATTTTCTGCCAATGCCCGTCCGCTTTGAACGGGTTAAAACGTGAGGCCATTGTCGGCTTCTTCCCTGATAGTCTTCGCGCCTTCAACGCGAAGACGCAGGAATTGGAGTGTTATTCGGCGATTGCGCTGCGACGAAGGTCACGTGCCTTGGTCAGGATAATCGCTTCAAGCTTTTGCACAGTCGCCGCTTTCGTGGCAGCCGAAACCCACTGACCGTTCTGGTTTACTTCACGGGCCGCTGCAACGCGCAGCGCGTCGGCGCGCAAATCTTGGTCAAGGATCGATACCGTCAACTTCATTCGCTCACCCGGCGTATTGGGATTCACATACCAATCGGTCACAATCACGCCGCCAGCGCTATCTGTCTGTACCAAAGGCATAAACGACAAGGCATCAAGCGATGCGCGCCATAAATAGCTGTTCACGCCAATCGTTGTCACTTGGCTTGCCGCAAGATCCGTTGCAGGACGCTCATTGCCGCCGCCGCAGCCCGATAGTGCCAACCCGGAGACCATCATCAGGGCAAACCCGTTCAAACGCATAAAAATTCCTCGCAAAATTTGGTGCGTTGCCGCACGAATATGAAGTGTCTCTATGCGCCTTTGCTGGCGCGGGCAAGCTTTCGCAGCGCTGAACAGAAATTTGCGGTGCGACTCACCAAATTCGGCCAAAGTGTAACCATCGGCCCCGAAACTGTGATATCACAGCACCACGAGGTAAAATTGTTGGTTCCAAACATTTATTTTCTTTTGTCCACAGCCCGCGGGGCGTATGTTTGAGCTTCTTAGGAGTCGTAGAAGCATTCACAATGATACGGGGCACAAACATACTTAGCGCTAAGCTATTGCGTTCCGCCGCTTATATGGCGGTTGGAGGCGTTTTGTTCTCCCCCGTTCTCGTGCCAGCTTTTGCCGCTCAATTTCAATCTTCGGGTCAAGCTGGTGGACTTTCCAGTTGGGCGAGTCACTTTACTCCTGCGGGTATTGACAGCCGATTGGCAGAGCGCATGCGCAGTAACGCAGCGCGCAGCACAGCCTTTCCTTTCACTCCTGCTGGCCTCAACAGCCGGACTAGTAACACGCTGACCGTTGCGGCGCGCGCCGATAGCGGCAACGCCGTGTCGGTTCGCAATGCCATGGCAAAGCTTGACGCAGGCAGCGGCACAACGTTGCGTCTAAACAACAGCAATTATCAATTGACCGCCGCGCGTGGCTGGCAAGCATTTAGTTTGCCTTCAACCGCGATCAACCAGCCTCGTCTTGACGCGATGCTGGGTAAAGGCGATTTCCGCCTTGATGACAGCGCAAAGAAAAGGCCGAGCCGCTTTGGGACCGATGTCAAAGTCGCCAGCCCCCGTGGTGCAGCACCAAGCCTTCGTGGCAACGAAGCCGCTGCTGGCGATTATAGCGTGAATGTTGGCGGCAGCTTTCGCGTTGCCAAGGGCGTCGATGTGACCGCCGGTGTCCGCTACTCACGCGATAGTGACCGCACTGATCTGGCGACTGCCGCACAAGCTGATAATGAGGCTGTCTATGTCGGGACCAAGATCAAGTTCTGATCTTCACCGCATAAAAGCATCAATTCCAGCCCAACCATAAGCGATATGTTTTGTCACCATTTGCGCTTTATTGCGCGTCATACCACCCAAAGCGATGACTTTTGTTGTGCCAGCCAACCTGGCGAGTCTTGAAAACTGGATGATACCCAAAGCACGCGCGCCCGGATGAGAGCGCGTGGCGCGCACAGGCGACAAGAACATCAGGTCTGCTCCAAGTTTTTGAGCACTCCTAATTTCACGCAAAGAATGTACCGGCATTGTCAAGATTTGTGTCGGGCGAGACCGCTTTTGTCCATGCACACCATTAGCGCCCCAATCATCCGCACCGGCTAACACCAAGATATGCCCGCGCCGGCAGCATATCCGTTGTATTTGCTGGAACAGCACAAGCCGTTCGTTGGTGGCCAGTTGATAATGGCGAAAGACGACGCCAGATCCAGCAGGCAGTTTACGCACAGCCGCCTGCAACCCATCGCCCAATCGCGGATCAGTCATCAGCCAGATTTTCGGCAAAGGGCGCGTCTTGTATGGCTGGCGGTGCGACATCGCCCTCGCTATAGCCCGCCGTTATGAACGAAGCGACCCCCCAAGCACTGGACGAAATCAACCGGCAAATCGCCGCCAACTGCAAGATTGCGGGCCGGAACCGTGACACCGTACACTTAATCGCAGTGTCGAAAACGCGGACGGTGGATGAAATCATGCCTTTACTGACCGCTGGCCACCGCATGTTCGGCGAGAATCGTGTGCAAGAGGCGGAGGCTAAATGGCCCGCGTTAAAGGCCGAATTTCCCGATGTTGAGCTGCATTTGATCGGGCAGTTGCAGTCGAACAAAGCCGCTGAAGCGGTTGCCGCATTCGACACTATCCACTCGCTAGACCGGCTGTCGCTGATGAAGGCTTTGGGTAAAGCGATGCGCGAAGCGGGCAAAGTCGTCCCCTGCTTCCTGCAAGTAAACATCGGTGCGGAGGAGCAAAAAGGCGGCTGTGCGATTGCTGAGATCCCCGCACTGTTGGCAGCCGCCAAGGACGGAGGCGTCCCCATCATCGGCCTGATGTGCCTGCCCCCAGCCGATATCGAACCTGCGCCGTTTTTCGCATTGCTTGCCGAACTCGCCGCACGGCACGGGCTGAACCAGCTTAGCATGGGCATGTCCGACGATTTTGGCAGCGCGATTATGCTGGGCGCTACGCACATACGCGTTGGCACAGCTTTATTTGGACAGCGCCCCTAACGGAAAGGCAAGCACGCGGCCCGCCGCCGGTATCAGCGCGTCCAGCCTTTGCCCGCCACACGCCTTTGCAATGGCGTCATGATCGGCATCTAATCCGCCAGTCAACGCACCGAAGGCAGGCAAGATCAGCTTAGTCTTCGACCGTACGAAACAGCGCCGCGACACCATGCGACCGCGCAGTTGTTGGCGCAGCTTGGGATGAAAATGCCCGGACATTTCAGGCCGGGCCTCGGCGGGCATTGCCTCATGGCGCAGTGTGATGCCGTCGATGATCATCTCATCAAACACCGTCCCGCCCCAGTTGGCCCCGATTCCGGGATCATGATTGCCAACAATCCAGCGCCAGTCGAGTGCAGCAGTTAAACTCCTCAGCAAATCCGCGGCAGCCGTTTCCAATCGCCCTTCTCCGCCGTCATCGTGGAAATTGTCGCCTAGGCACCAAACCGCTGTTGCGCCAAAACGCGAGACCAATCCGGCCAATTCTGACAATGTCGCGCGGCTATCATATGGAGGCAGCATCTGCCCGATCGCGGCGTAGCTCGATGCCTTTTCAAGATGCAAATCCGCGACCAACAGCGCGCGATGCTCTGGCCAGAAAAGCGCAGCCTCACCCGCTGCCTCAAAATCGGTTCCGGCAAATGAAAAGGTTGCAGACATAAGCTGCGCTATGCGCACCGAACAAATGGCTGACAAGACTGCCGCCTTCGAAACTTTGGGACAACTGTTCTAATTCATCGCCAATTGAATGCTCGTCAGCGTCCGCGCGCCCTTAGGCAAATCAAAACCGACGCGCCGATTTGAAAAATCCACCATAACGCGGTCAAACAGCTTTAACGCATCCATTCCCAACAAGATCGCGGGCTTTCGCTCCAACTTCAGCGCGGTGAATGCGTAATTATCGGCGAACGTTACGGGCAAATCAGAAATCGTCACGCCGCCGATATTGATATCGCGCACCTGTGTGAAGTCGCCGGTCAGTGTGTCGCCTGTCACACTGCGCATCAAAACTGGCACATAATCAAACCGCATGTCGCGTTTCCGTAACCGGTCGCGCAATGCATAATTGCCCATGCTAGACTGCGCGCCAGTATCAAGGATAATATCGACCTTCACTCCGCCAACCTCGGCATCGGACAGAATCATTCGCCCCGCGCGCCGCTTTGCAGTCACAACAATCATGCCGCGTTCCAATTTGCCAAGACCTGCTTTCCGTTTCGATGGCAGCACATCCATTTTGGTATTTTTGAAATCGAGCAATACTTTATGGTCTTCTAGGCTGTCGATCCCCAGCAAGCCATATGCCCCCAAATTGCGTCGTTCTAGCCCCGGTGCCTCAATCAAGGCGACATTGATCGTATTCATCGTCAGATTTTCGATCATGTAAGAATCGGCATAGGCTGTGCCCGTTATCGTCGCCAGCTTCAGTTGAGGCCCCTGTTCCAGCTTCAGCGCTTTTGCAAGATCAGTGGCAATCACAGTGCGTTCTGCGCCGGTGTCGACGATGAACGGATAGGTCACGCTGCCGTTGATGCTGACTGGCACCGTCATGCGGTCGCTTCGGTCGATTTCAAACTGTTGTTCAAAACCGGGGATTAACTCGCTTTCGACCATCGCAGGCGAGTCAATGGCCAGTTCTTGCTGCGCAATCGCTGGGCCGATCATCAGCAGCGCTAATGCGCCCGCTACTAATTTTTTGCTCTGCCTGAACATGGCACACTCCTTTACGGGGCAAGTTACGCTTGTATCAGATGCGTTACAAGCGTCACTCAAGGTGTCATCGCAATCCCGGCAAGGCTCTCTGCCTCAATCAACAACGCATCGTCGACTGATCCTTGCGCCACGCTTTCGCGGCCAATCATCACCATCAACGGCACTGCCATGGGGCTGACACGGTCGAGCGATACATGCAGCATCGTTCCTGCCGCGCGGTCGAGCAAATCGCCTAAACGCCCCACGTCGGTCAACCGCGCGCGCGCGTCGGCCCATGCGGCCTGCAGCAGCAGGTGGTCCGGCTCGTACTTGCGCAACACATCATAAATCAGGTCAGTTGAGAACGTCACCTGTCGCCCGGATTTGCGCTTTCCCGGAAGGTTGCGCTCGACAAGGCCAGATATAATCGCAACTTCGCGGAACGCGCGTTTAAGCAGATAGCTATTCTCGACCCACTCAACAAATTCGTCCGCCAGAATATCGGCAGAAAAAAGCGAGGCAGGATCAAGTACCGGCTCCAACGACCAAACGCCCAGCGCATAATCATTAGCGACAAAACCCATGGGTTTCAGTCCGCGCATCTCCATCCGTTTCGTCACTAGCATCCCCAAAGACTGATGCGCGTTCCAGCCTTCGAACGGATAAACCACCAGATAATGCCTCCCTTCATAAGGGAAAGTTTCGGCGAGCAGCTGCCCCGGTTCTGGCATCGCACTGCGATGGTCCTGCATTTCCAGCCATTCGCGGACATCATCGGGAAAGCGCGCCCAGCTTGCGCGGTCAGTCAAAAACGCGCGGACGCGTTCGGACAGATGCGTGGTCAGCGGCATCCGCGCGCCCATATAGCTGGGGATTGACGACGCCTTTTTCGCTGCGCGGACATACAGCTCAAGGTCTTTGATGCTTTCGACCTCCAGTGCCATTCCGGCAAAGATAAAGCTGTCGCCCGGGCGCAATGATGCGGCAAAACTCTCCTCAACACGCCCCAGGCTGCGGCCATTACGAAAGCGCACGTCCAGCATCACGGCGTCGACGATGATCCCCGCGTTAAAACGGTGCTGCGCTGCGAATTTGGGGTGGGACAGGCGCCAGTTCCCTGCTTTGTCCGGGACGAGCTTTCGGAACTTGTCATATGCCTTTAACGCATAGCCGCCCGTTGCAACAAACTCGATCACGCGGTGGAACGTCGCTGCATCAATTGCGCTATAGGATAAAGCCGACTGCACTTCGTCCAGCAATGCGGCTTCGTTAAACGGCCCGGCACAAGCGACGCCCATCACATGCTGCGCCAGCACATCCAACCCGCCGGGGCGGAAATCCTCGCCGTCGCGTTGCCCCGCGACTACAGCGTCATAGGCAGCCTGCGCCTCAAGATATTCAAAGCGGTTGCCGGGCACGAGGATAGCTTTTGATGGCTCATCCATACGGTGGTTGGACCGACCAATACGTTGCAACAACCGCGATGAACCTTTGGGCGCGCCCATCTGGATCACGCAATCGACATTGCCCCAATCAACGCCAAGATCGAGCGAGGCGGTGCAGACCAAAGCGCGCAACTCACCGCGCGCCATCGCACCCTCCACTTTGCGCCGCGCCTCAACCGAAAGCGAGCCGTGGTGGATACCGATGCTGAATTTCGGCTCGTTGGCGTCCCACAATTTCTGAAAGATAAACTCCGCCAGAAAGCGCGTGTTGCAGAAAATCAACGTCGTGCGGTTGCTCCCGATTTCCTCGATCAACTGCGGCACTGCATGCTGGCCGCTATGCCCCGACCACGGCACGCGACCCTCGGGCAGCAGGATTTCGAGATTAGGCTCCGCCGCCGCTTCGCCCTCAACCAGCCGGACAGTATCGATATCACCATAGGGCGCGAGCCACGCGCAATATTCATCGGGATCCGATATTGTCGCGGACAAGCCAACACGCTGCAAATTCGGCGACAGTTTCTGCAACCGCGCTATCGACAGCGCCAACAAGTCACCACGTTTGGAGTTCGCAAAGGCGTGGATTTCATCGACGATGATCCGTTTCAGCCCGGCGAACATGTGCACGCTGTCCTCATGGCTGAGCAGTAACGACAGCGATTCAGGCGTGGTCAGCAAGATATGCGGAGGTTTCACCCGCTGCCGCGCTTTCTTTTCCGATGGCGTGTCGCCGGTGCGCGTTTCGATGCGGATGGGCAGGCCCATTTCCTCCACCGGCGTCAGCAAGTTGCGCTGAACGTCAACGGCGAGGGCTTTGAGTGGGGAGATGTAGAGGGTGTGGAGAGTGTTAAGCCCTCCCCCCTTCAGGGGGGAGGGTTGGGAGGGGGGGCTGTCAATCGAGTGCGGCGCTAGTTGTACAGCCCCCTCCCCTAACCCCTCCCCTGAAGAGGAGGGGGATTCAATCAACTCCACCAAAGTCGGCAAAAACCCCGCCAGCGTCTTGCCCGCCCCGGTCGCCGCCACCAACAAAGCATGCCGCCCATCCGCCGCCGCAGCCACCATCTCCAACTGATGCCGCCTTGGGCTCCAGCCGCGCGCGGCGAACCAGTCGGTGATAATAGGGGGGAGAACGAGTGAGGTCACAACCCCTCTTACCTCACTTCGTCATTCCCGCGAAGGCGGGAATCGCTGAACGGAACCGTCAAACCTTGCGCGCAAACCAGATAATATGGCGCGGCCCTTTATTATTGGTCCGTGCGCGCACGGCAACTTCGTCAACGGCAAAGCCAGCCTCCTCCAACCTTTGGTTAAACTTCTTATCCGGTGCCGCTGACCAGATCGCCAATATCCCATTTGGCCGCAAAGCGCGCATCGCTGCGGCCAACCCCACAGCGGAATACAGGCCGTCATTGCCTTTGCGGGTCAACCCGTCTGGGCCATTATCAACATCCAGCAATATGCCGTCATAGGTCGCTGCATTGGACCGGATCACTTGGCCGACATCGCCCATCTGCAGATGCACTCGTGGATCGTCCAAACACCCATCCGCCACCGCCACCATCGGACCCTTTGCCCAAGCAATAATTTCCGGCACAAGCTCAGCAACCGTTGCTTGCCCCTTTGGCCCCATCATCGCCAGCGCCCCGCGCAGCGTAAAGCCCATGCCATAGCCGCCAATCAACAGGTGCGGCGCAGCATTATCCGACAGCCGTTGCAGCGTCATTTCCGCCATCGCGATTTCAGAGCCATTCATCCGCGTGCTCATCAATTCATTGCGATCAAGCACGATCATAAAATCATCACCGCGACTATAAAGCTCCAGCGTATCGCCGCCGGGGACAAGCGCCGTGCCAAGATGTGTGCGTGGGATCATATCAGCGTGCCAGATAGCGAAATAAATTGTCCGTGGTTTCGAGCATCAATGCCCCGCCTGCTCCCCTCGCTCAAGCCCACTCGCGGCCAATTGCAAATCGATCTGCGCCATCAACCGGTCTAGGCCCTCGACCGAAGAAGCCTCTGCCCGCGCCACCAGCACGTCTTGCGTGTTCGATGCCCGCAGCAGCCACCAGCCGTCGGGGGTGTTCACCCGCGCGCCGTCGGTGGCGTTTACTTCTGCGCCGCTTGCTGAAAGCCGCGCCAGCACTTCGTCGATCACCGCAAACTTGCGCGCCTCATCAACTTGAAAGCGCATTTCGGTCGTATTTATCATCTCTGGCATCGCTGAACGCAGCTCGGTTACGCTTTTGCCCAGTTTTGCCGACGCAGCCATCAACCGCACCGCCGCATAGATCGCATCATCGAAACCGTAATATTCATGCTTGAAAAAGATATGGCCGCTCATCTCGCCTGCCAGCGGCGACCCAGTTTCCTTCATTTTGGACTTAATCAGGCTGTGCCCGGTTTTCCACATCAGTGGCTTTCCGCCCAGCGCCTCGACGCGGTCAAACAAAGCCTGTGATGCCTTCACATCGGCGATAATCGTTGCGCCCGGCACATCGCCCAACACATCCTCAGCAAAGATTTGCAGCAATTGATCGCCCCAGATGACGCGGCCTTGGCCATCAATTGCGCCAATGCGGTCGCCATCGCCGTCAAAAGCCACTCCGAAATCGAGGTTCTTCTCCGCGACAAGCCTTTGTAAATCGACCAGGTTTGCCGGGTCGGTGGGATCGGGGTGATGATTGGGAAACCGTCCATCCACATCCACAAACAAAAGATGATGCTCACCCGGCAACATCTTGACCAGTTTTTCTATCACTGGTCCCGCCGCACCGTTCCCCGCATCCCACCCGATGCGGAATGCCAAGGGGGGTGCGGCTTGCACTATGCGTTCAACATACTGGTCGATGATGTCGTACGTGCTCGCCGCACCTATCCCGCCGGCGCTCGCGCCATCGGCCCAATCCCCTGCCGCCGCGATCCGGCCCAGTTCCTGAATGTCGTTTCCAAAAAACGGTCGTCCTTGGAAGACCATCTTGAAGCCGTTATAATTGGCGGGGTTGTGGCTGCCGGTTATTTCGATGCCGCCATCTACTTCATCCAATACAGCCTCGGCATAATATAGCATCGGGGTTGGCCCCATGCCGATGCATACTGCGTCCAGCCCAGCCTCGGTAATGCCGCGCACAAGCGCAGTCTCCAGCATCGGTGAGCTTAACCGCCCATCATAGCCGACAGCGATTTTCTTGCCGCCCGCACGCCCCAGCATCGTCGCAAAGCTGCGGCCGATGGCATACGCGTCCGCCTCGCCAAGTGTTTCGTCGATAATCCCGCGAATGTCATATTCGCGCAGCGTGGTAGAGTGGAACGTATGAGACATGATTGCTCCGTGGGAGAGAGTGAGAACAGCGGCTTAGCCGGATTTCTTTACCAAATCATTCAGCAAAACATCGCGTGCTTTGTTAAGTTCCATCGCGCGATCTTCACTGCCGCCAGTGTCGGGATGGTTTTGCGCGATCAGATGCCGATACCGCGCGCGGATGCGATCAGCATCATCGTTCGCAGACACACCCAATAGCCAGCGCGCTTTGCTAAGGCCGAACTCATCGCTTTGCACAGATTTTAATCCGAACATCCGCCACGTCATGCCGCGATACCAAGCAACGCCCGCCAACATGGCCGGAATACCGATCACCCAGCCGCCACGCAGCGCAATCATCGCGCCGCCCAGCGTCAGCAATATCGGCGGCAATTGCGCCAGCTTAATCTTTCCGCTCCAAACCGCGTAGCCCAAAGCAGCGACGATCAAAAGAGCGAGAAACGGCATTAGACGAGCCGAGGTTGCGTAAATTCAGGCAGCGCCAACGCGCTAAGCAATTCGCGCAGTTCCTGCCGCGCGATCACATGCGCAGTCGCAAGGCTGCCCAGATGCCCTTTATCCACCAATGTCAGCCCGGATGGAAACAGCTCGCGGTAAATCACACGCTCATTCAGCCCCGGGATTGCGCGAAAGCCAGCACGTTTGGACAGATCGGCAATGGCGTTGGTCATGCGCTGTTGATTGCGCGCCTCCATGTTGTGCAGGCGGTTGCGCAACACGACCCAGTCAATCGTCACGCCGTCCGATTTGGCCCTCGCCATCCGCGCTTCCCAAATCAGTTCGGCATAAAAGCTTAGCTTTTTGACTTTGAAATTTTCGGCATCCACTTGCCCGATCAGGTCGAAATCGACAAAACTGTCGTTAATCGGCGTAACCAGAGTATGCGCCTGTGTTGCGACATAGCGCGCATATTTGTCGTCACGTCCGGGGGTATCGAAAACGATGAAATCGGATTCAGCGGCGGCATCGGCAATCTGCGTTTCCAGCCGTTCCTGCGAATCCTGATCAAACACGTCAAATGTCGGCATCGGCAAATTTATGCCGCGCCGGTTTAGCGTTTCGCGGCGATTTTCCAGATAGCGGTATAGTGTGCGTTGGCGCGAATCGAGATCAAGACACGACACACGTGCGCCGCGTGCGGCCAGCGCAATGGCCACGTGGACAGCTGTCGTCGATTTACCTGTACCGCCTTTTTCATTAGCAAATACAATATGATGCGCCTTCGCCATGCGAAACCTGAACCCCCGTTTGAGTATTTCGCCTTGCGCTGCCAGACCGGCCTCGCGCATAGCCAAGGCTCCGCCATAACCAAGGCAAAATGGTCGTGCAAACCATCAATACACTTTTACAGTTAAGAGCCGCAACTGCGGCACTGCGCACAGCGGGCAAGCGGGTCGCATTAGTGCCGACGATGGGCGCGTTGCATGCAGGGCATCTAAAGCTGGTTGAAGAAGCCAAAAAACATGGCGATGCAGTGATCGTCTCAATCTTCGTCAATCCAACGCAATTTGGCCCCAATGAAGATTTGGACGCCTATCCGCGCACTTTGGATGCTGACTGCGACAAGCTTGCGCCATTGGGCGTCGATATCGTCTGGGCTCCGCCAGCCAGCGAAGTGTATCCAGCGGGTTTCGCCACCAAAATCCATGTGGAGGGACCGAGCGATGGTTATTGCGGAGCAGCGCGCGCAGGGCATTTTGATGGCGTCGCGTTGATAGTCACCAAATTGTTCAACCAAACCAAAGCCGATGTCGCCTGTTTTGGCGAAAAGGACTTTCAGCAGTTGGCTGTGATCCGCCGGTTCGTTCGTGACCTTGATATCGACATCGATATTGTTGGTGTGCCGATTGTGCGTGACGCCGATGGCTTAGCGCTGTCGTCGCGTAATATCTATTTGTCGGACGCGGAACGAGCGGCAGCTTTTGCCCTACCCAAAGCATTGAATGCGGCACGTGATGCGATCCTTTCGGGGCACCCCGTCGCTGACGCCTTAGCAACAGGCAAAGCCGCCTTGCTGGCAGCGACCTTTTCGAATGTGGACTATTTCGAGCTTGCCGATGCCGAAACGTTACAGCCGGTGCGGGCATTATCGGGGAGACCGCTGCGACTTTTGGCCGCAGCAAAGATCGGAAAGACCCGCCTGCTCGATAATCTGGCAGTGTAAAAACAGCAATAATCTGCCGATTCTACCGATTTGGATCAGAAAGTCGTTTCGGCTTTAACCATTTGTTAGCCATATTCGGGCGACACCCTGTTCGACAGAAGAGGGGACAGTATTCCGATGGCTAACAGTTTCAAAAGCGCAAACTTCCTGATGGAAAGCCGCATATCTGATGCCGCGGGCGGAAATGCCAACGCGTTGTTCGAACTTGGCGTTGCCTATTCAACCGGCAGCGGGGGCGTGGACGTCGACATGATCGAGGCACATAAATGGTTCAATCTGGCTGCGGTCAACGGTCATGACGAAGCGATGCATTGCCGCGCAGAAATCTCTGACGAAATGACAGCCCGCGAAATCGCCGAGGCGCAGCGTCAAGCACGGGCTTGGCTGCAAATGAGCGAACGCCGCGCAGCTTGACTTGCGTTAGCGCTGCGGCGTTTCTGCCAAATACTTCGCAACGGCAGATGCAAGCATCCCAACGTCTTTGGGCTCCATGGCTTTGTCCATAACGTCAACCGCGATTTCCGGATGAACGGTTTCCTTACCGCCCGTGCTTTGCACAAGCGACGCTGACGCTGTTCCAGGCATTGAAAACCGAACCTCGATTTTTAACCAATTTGGCGGCAGAGCATGTGATGCGTCGTCAACAGCGATCGTTTTCTGTTTCAGCACATCGTCGATTTGTAATTTGAAAAGCGCGCATACCGCCTCGTCGCTCATATTCGGTCGGATCATTTTGGTGCTGTCAACCGCACACAAAAATCCAACGGTGTTTTGATCCATTGGTTGGTGTGCTGTGCAGGCAGTAAAGCTGGTCATACATATCGTTGATCCCAAAACCGCTAAACCGCGCATGACTTTTTCCCCGTTAATTTATCCGTTTCTACCCTTAGCCTAAACTAGCTGAATGGCGAGTGACGCGGCAAGCAGAGCTTTCTGCGCCCTTGGCAGATCGCTTGCCGTGACAGCTGCCGCGCGCTAGACGCGCCGAATACAATGGCGAGATTGTCGGGTTAAAGGCAGGCATAAAGTGATGGCACAAAAAATCCTGCACGCTGCGGGCATTTTGGCATTGTTTGCCGCCGCATCACCGTGCCCTGCATTTGCGCAGCAGTATCTCGACCCCGCCGCCGCCCGATTGCCTGATCCTGATCCTTTGCCTTTAGCTGCAAAAACCCAAGCCGATCCCATTCTGGCGATCGCCGACGCTATTGCTGATGAGGCCGCATTCCGCGACGTGATCAGCGAAGCGTTGAAAGCCAGCCCGACAATAATTGAAGGGCGGGCCGACGGAGATGCGGCATTGGCCGCAAAGCGCGGAGCGCGGTCTGCGCTTTTTCCGCGCATCGACCTTGGACTCAGCGCCAACAGGGCGATAGCGCGCGAATTTTCAAACGATCCTGATAACGTCCTGGAACGCGCGCGCGGTTCAGGCCGGTTTGATGCGACTGCGACTTTGGAACAGATATTGTTCGATTTTGGCGCGAGTGAACGGCGCATCGACGCGGCGATTGAGCGCGTCGGTGCAGCAGAGGCAGAGCTTGATCGAAAGTCAGAAACCATCGCGTTGCGCGCAATTGGCACATGGTATGATCTGTTCGCTTATGGCCATTTGACCGAGTTGGCGCAGCATTTCATCAACGAAAATGAAAAACTGCGCAGCGATGTCGATTTTCGGATTACTCAAGGTGTTGCTGCACCCGTCGAGCGCGCGCGAATAGACAGCGCACTCGCCTCGGCGCGATTGCGGCTTGCCCAGTATCAGCGCGAATATCAAAACGCCCGTGCGCGCTTCAAAGAACTGTTTGCCATCGATGCCCCCAGCCGGATTGTGCGTGCGCCAGCACCGGAACTGGAACGGTTAAGCGACGATGCGTTAGCCGCAAGGGCAGCAGGATCCGCAACGGTTCGCGTTTCCGAGGCGTTAGCGCGGGCTTTGCGCAATGACGCTAAGGCTGCCCGTCTTGAAACTGCGCCCAATGTCTCGGCGGGGGTCGATGCCGGCCGCTTTGGTCTTTTAGAGGCTGGACGTCGCGACTATGACGTGCGTGCACGCGTCACGGTGCGTTGGCGGTTGCTGGGTCTCGGCGATGCCCGCGCCGATGAAGCCCGCGCGCGCGCCGAATCCGCCGATGCCCGCGCGCTCGGCGTAAAGCTGGAGGCCGAACGCGAGGCACGGATTGCATGGGCCGATGTGAGCGCGCTTGATGACATGCTGACCGCATATCGCGCCGATTATGTCGCCAGCCGCGTGACACGCGATGCTGTAACCGAACGGTTTCGCGTCGCACGCGGTACTTTGTTCGATGCGCTGGATGCCGAAGACCGGCTGTTTTCGGCGGCTGCCAATTATATTCGCGGGCTGTCCGAACGTGATGCTGCAACCTTTGTTGCTCTGGCGCGGTCAGGTGATTTGTTGCGCGTACTGAACATTGAACCGGCAAATCAACGGATTTTCAAATGAGCGATGCTGACACAATCATCCACCCGAAACCGCGTTTTGCCGATTGGTTGATGGCACCCATCCGCACCAATCGCAGCGTCTATACCAAAGTGGCTGTGGCAGCGGTGATGATAAACGTCTTTGCATTGGTCACATCGTTATTCACAATGACGGTCTATGACCGCGTCCTGCCCAACAACGCGACATCATCTTTGATCGGCCTGTCGATTGGCCTTGGCATCATCTTGCTGTTTGATTTTATCCTGAAAATCCTGCGCGCCTATTTCGTTGATGTCGCAGGTGCCGACATTGACCGCGACATTGGCGAGAATATGTTTACGCGATTGCTGTCGATCCGGCTCGATCAACCACGTGGTTCAACCGGCGGGTTAGCGCAGATGCTGCGCGAGTTGGAAACTCTGCGCGATTTCTTTGCATCCGCCACATTAGTCGCGGTAGTCGATGTGCCGTTCATTCTCGTCACTTTGGCGGTAATGGCGATGATCGGCGGCTGGCTGGTTCTCGTGCCGATTATGCTGATCCCCGTCGTCATTCTCGTCGGCGCTGTCACGCAACCGATGATGGATCGGCTGGCGGCGCAGAACATGAGTCAGGCCATGTTGAAACAGTCTGTGCTGATTGAAACCATTGGCGGGCTTGAAATGGTGAAAAGCGCCAGCGCCGGACGGTTATTGACCCGCCGCTGGGACGATGCGGTGGAGAACCACGCATCCAGTTCGATGTCGCAACGGTTGATTTCAAACGTCAGCGTGACTGTCGCTGCCAGCGGCCAGCAGATCGCCTATGCTGGCGTTGTGATCGCAGGCGTGGGCATGATTGCCAGCCAGTCGTTGACGATGGGCGGGTTGATTGCTTGCTCGATCCTCAGCGGACGTGCTGTCGCTCCATTGGCGCAAATTGCGACGTTGCTATCGCGGCTTACGATGACGCGCACAGCTTATCGGCAACTTGATAAGTTCATGGAAACGCCCAGCGAAGGCCAAGGGACAGACAGCCTGGCGCTTGATAATATTGCCGGACAGATCGAATTTCGCGCGGTGCACTTCACCTATCCCGGCGCAACCGAAGCCGCGCTGAATGGCGTTAGCTTTCAGATAAAGCCAGGCGAAAAGGTCGCGATTTTGGGCCGCGTTGGGTCGGGCAAATCGACTGTCGCGCGCGTCATATTGGGTCTTTATCCGCCGGAAAGCGGGCTGGTGCTGGTTGATGGCACAGAGGTACGCCAACTGAATGCTGACCGTCTGCGGCGGCATATCGGATCGGTTTTGCAAGATACCGTTTTGCTGTCAGGCACTGTGCGCGACAACATCGTCCTCGACCGCGCGCATGTTGATGATGAAGAACTACTGCGCGTCGCGCGGCTTTCTGGCACACATGATTTCATGGGGCGGTTGGCCAATGGTTACGAGCTGCGGCTGGCCGACCGCGGCGATAGCCTATCGGGCGGGCAACGTCAGTCGATTGCTGTGGCGCGTGCGTTGGCTGGAAAGCCGTCGATACTGCTGCTCGATGAACCGACCAGCGCGATGGACACGCAAACCGAAATGGCGCTGATTGATCGGCTGCAAAACGAAATGGCGGACCGGACCGCGGTGATTATCACGCACCGATTGCCGCTGTTGAAACTCGTCAGCCGGATTATCGTGATGGAACAAGGCAAGGTCATTGCCGATGGCCCGCGCGATGCTGTCCTGAAACAAATCACTCAACCGCAGGTGAAGCCATGAATTTGCCCGCCGAAAACCAAATATCCGCCGAAGAGACGCCGCCATCGACGGCGCGGTTTGTGCCGAAATTCGGGCCGAGTGTGTTGCTGTGGCTCATCCTCGGGTTTTTCGCCGTAATCATCATTTGGGCGTCGCTGACCGATATTGACCGGACTGTGCGTGGCATGGGCCGCGTTGTGCCGAGCTCCAAGATGCAGGTTATCTCCAATCTGGAGGGCGGCATTGTCCAAGAAGTCCTTGTTCGCACTGGCCAACAGGTCAAGAGCGGCGACGCATTGGTGCGGCTTGATCCGACACAAAGCGGGGGCGAATTTGGTAGTGGCGCAGCGACTGTGGCGGCGCTGGCGGCTAAGGTCGAACGGCTACGCGCCCAAATCACCGGCGGCGCACCCGATTTTTCCGGCGCAGATACCTCGGTTGAAATCGAACGCGCATTATACCGCGCCGAAATGTCCGAACTCGCTAGCCTGCGCAATGCCGGCCAAGCGCGCGTTGTGGCGTCCGAACGCGCGGTCAACGAAGCGCAGTCGATCTACGCCGCCCGCCGCGCTGCCGCTGTATCGGCGCAGGCTGAACTTGATGCCGTCCGCCCACTGGTCGAAAGCGGTATCGAGCCGCGCATGGTTTTAACTCAAGCCATTGGCCGTGCTAGCTCCGCATCCAGCGAAGCCGCCGCTGCTTCCTCCTCGATAGCCCGCGCCAGCGCCGGGATCGCAGAGGCCAGAGCCGCGCTGAACCAACAGGTGCAGGATTGGCGTTCCCGTGCGGCAAACGCGTTAACCACAGCGCAGGCCGAATATGCAGCGCGCAGCTCAACTCTGCCCGCCCTTGAACAGCGCGCCGAACGCTCGATTGTGACCGCGCCTGTCAATGGCACAATCAACCGCGTTCTGGTTTCGTCACGCGGCGGCACAGTCGCGCCCGGCGCACCCATCGTCGAATTGGTCCCCAGCGAAGATGGCCTACTGATTGAGGCTATGGTTAGCCCGAAAGACATCGGCGCCATCCGCATTGGTCAGAATGCCAAAGTCAGCCTGACCGCCTATGACAGCAGCATTTATGGATCGCTAAAGGGCAAAGTCGTCTCGATCTCACCCGACGCGGTCATCAATGAAAAGACCGGCGAGAGCCATTACATCGTTGAGGTCCGCACCAGCGAAACGGCGTTGATAGGCAAAACCGGACGTAAGCTGCCAATCGGCGTTGGTATGGTGTCGGACGTGGCGCTGCTGGGCGATAAACGGTCGGTGCTTAGCTATCTGTTGTCGCCATTCACCAAGCTGCGTGACGAGGCGTTCCGCGAATAAGCATGCGCGCTACCCAGTTTTAAGTTGCGCTTCCCATGCGGCAAATGACTGTGCAAGCCGTTGTGCAGCAATCTCTCGCCCTGCACTGCGTTCCAGCCCCAATGATGACGATAACGGCCCGCCAAGCAGAGAGTCGCCCAAGGCTAGCAATACCAGTTCCATAGTCAGCGTGTGCAGATTGCTATCGTCATGCCCCCCCTCACCGACTTCATCGACCAGCTTGTGAATAGCCTCAACCACCGGATTAAGCGCATCTTCGTTACCGCTAAGCAGCATCCATGCCGCCAGCGCACCTGCGCCAGCCTTATCAAAATGGTCAAAGATCATATCGACCAGTTCGCGCGGGCCGATGTCGCCGCCCCTGAACCGATGAATTTGTTCACTAATGTCCGCGCAAATGGTTTCGGCGTGAAACGCAGCCAACTCACGCTGCAATCCCGATGCAGAACCGAAATGGTGGAGAAGGTTCGCGTGCGTCCGGCCAATCCGCCCCGCAACAGCCTTTAACGTGACAGCTTGCGGCCCTGCCTCAATCAGCAGATCACGCGCAGCTTCAAGCGCCGCCAGTCGGCTAGCCTCTGGCGACAAACGGCGGCGGCCAACAGCTTCGGCGGGTTCAGGGAAATTCAAAAGCGACATGTACAATACCTGTGCGCCATCGCACCCCGTTTCGCAACCGCAACGAATAGCGTTACCGCCTGCACATAGTTTTACGCGTGTATTAGTGTCATAATCGGCAGAAAACGGCTATTCCGATACTAACTCCTTATCCGCCGTTAACCTTTACCGTTAAACGGAATTTATCCCGCTCGGCCTTAATTATCGGGCATGAAACAGGCTATTGAAAACCAACAACAAAATCAGCCAGCACAGCAATCGGCCAAGCACCGGATATTTCCGCGCAAAATGCGGACACGCGATCTGGATACTGGCGGCAGGCATTGGCTGGGCGGCGACCCCTATGCCACTGCGTTCTTCAACGCGCTTTCGGCGGTATTCCCGCGCGGCGAAGCGTTCATGATCGAAAGCCTGCGCGCGTGGCAGGATAAGGTATCGGGCCAATTGGCGGATGACGTCAAAAACTTTATCCAGCAAGAAGCCGCGCACAGCCGCGAACATGCCAGCATGAACCGCGCGCTAATCCGGTCGGGCTATGACATTGCGCCGCTTGACCGTTCGATCCGGCAATTTGTCGAGTTCTTTTCGGCAACCAGCGACCTGACTAAGCTGGGCGCGACGATGTGTATTGAACATCTGACCGCGATTGTTGCCGCAGAAATGATTGCCGAGCCGCGCCATCTAAACGGCTGTGATCCCGAAATGCGAAAGCTGTGGATTTGGCACGGAATTGAAGAGATTGAGCACAAGGCCGTCGCGTTTGACGTGTGGATGCATGCCACGCGCGAATGGAGCCCGTTCCGCCGGTGGATGACGCGGACATCAATGATTTCGGCTGTGTCGTTTACTTTTGTTATCAACCGCACACGCGGTCAGGTGGAACTGATGCGGCAGGATGGTGTAGGCTGGCGCAAAGCTTTACCCCGGTTGATCCAATACGGATTTGGCAAAGGCGGGATCGGCCGTGCCATCCTAAAACCTTGGGCGAAATTCCTGAAACCCGGGTTCCACCCTTGGGATATTGATGACCATCATTTGATCGCGAAGGGCGAAGCGATGCTGGCGGCGATGAAGCCAGCACCAACGCTGCGCACGGTTAAGCCAATTCCAGTGACTATCGCAAAAGCGGCCTAAGCGGCCTTCGCAAGAGGCATCCTCGGCTGCATGCGCCCCATCGCGACAAACGTGTCGGGATCGCCGCCGCTCTTTCCGTCGCTCGACAGTGGAAGCTCGAATAGCGCAGAAGTCGCTTCACGGCCCCTGCCTGCGCTGTAACGCTGCTCCATCCGGCCCAGCGGACGAAAACCAACTTTGCGCAGCACGCGGCCTGATGCAGGGTTGTCCGTAAAATGCCCGGCGACCAGCTTGCTGTGGCCCAATGTCTTGGCGATGCCGACAACGGCTTTGGCCGCCTCCGCTGCAAAGCCCTGCCCCCAATAGGGCTTGGAGATCCAATAGCCCAGCTCCGCTGCACCTTGACGATCGCCAATCCCGCATGATCCGATCAACTGCGGTGCGCCATCGGTGCGCAGCATCAGCATAAAGGACGGGAACATTGTCGCATGTTCGATTGCGGCGAAACGGCTGGCTTCCGCCTTTGTGTAGGGCCATGGTGTGCGCGCGAGGTTGCGGACGATATCTTCGTCGGCAATCGCGTCGTACAACGCGGCAGCATCCTCGGGCCAGCTGGGCCGCAGTAACAGTCTTTCGGTCCGTGCGAACATTGTCTCTCTCCTGTCCGAATGGCTGCCCCTTTCACAAGTTAAGTGACAGCCATGTGAAAACCAGCCCCAAAAGGCCGAGTTGCAGGGAGAATAGGTTCAGTACCCTTTGACAAAAAGAAAAGGGAGCCGGATGATCCGTCTCCCTTAAGCGATGGGAGGTGTCACCACACTCCCCGGATCATCCAGATGGACAATCCGTTATCGATTGTCCGTATTTATTCGGCGGCCACCAGAGTCATTGGCGCTGCCATATCGACCGACACGTATTTGCGGCCAAGGCGACCAGCATGGAATCGGACGCGGCCTTCAATAAGCGCAAACAGGGTATGGTCTTTGCCCATGCCCACGCCTTTGCCCGCGTACACTTTCGTGCCGCGCTGACGAATAATGATGTTGCCGCCGATCACTTCCTGACCGCCGAACTTTTTCACGCCAAGCCGACGACCTTCTGAATCGCGACCGTTGCGGCTGGAACCACCTGCTTTTTTATGTGCCATGGTCTAAACTCCTTGAATTCTTATTCAGC
>JAYVGQ010000054.1:0-2042 GCA_043771985.1 Sphingomonadales bacterium | reverse complement strand
CGGATGGGCACCTGCGGTTGAGGCGAGCTTGGCTGCGCTTGGCGATCGCGGACAGGCGGCGCGGCTCGCGCTTCGCTATGCGGCTGCATTTCCGCCGGGATACCGCAATGGGGCTGGCCCTGATGAAGCGGCACGCGATATCGTCGAACTCCACCGGCTCGCCGATGACACAAGTCGCGGCGTTCGCTTTTACCGCAACGAAGGCGATTCACCCGAAACACTGCGGATGAAGCTTTACAGCCTCGCGGCGATCGCTTTGTCAGACGCGGTGCCGTCGCTTGAGAATTTCGGTTTTCGTGTGATCGAAGAACTTTCGACGCCTGTTGACGGCGGCGCGCTTGGCCATATTCAGAAATTTGTCATCGAATCGCCGGGGGTTGGCGAAGCAGCGGGCATCGTCGCAAAGCCCGATGTCGTGCGCCATGCGCTGGCACGCGTGCTTGAAGGCGTCGCCGAAAATGACAGTTTCAATCAATTGATCGTTGAGCTTGGGCTTGATCTGCCGTCGGTCACTTTGTTTCGCGCGCTCTTTCGCTATTTGCGGCAAACTGGGCTGACTTACGGACTTACGACGGTTGTTGATGCGTTACGCGCAGCGCCGTCGGTGGCGCATGCGACGATCGCATTATTTGGTGCGCTTCACGATCCTGCACAGCGCAAGCCGGGCGCAAAGACGGCCGAGGCGGCCGAGGCTACGATCAATGACGGACTTGCGGGCGTCAAAGGTATCGATGACGATCGTATTTTGCGGCTCTACCGCGCGGTTGTGAAGGCGACACTGCGGACCAACGCCTTTGCTCCCGCCGCACAGGAGGCGATTGCATTCAAGCTTGATAGCGCACTGGTGCCGGGGCTGCCCGCGCCAAAACCGTGGCGTGAAATTTTTGTTTACAGTCCGCGTGTCGAAGGAATCCATTTGCGCGCAGGGCCGGTCGCACGCGGTGGCCTGCGCTGGTCAGATCGTCGTGATGATTTCCGCACTGAAATTCTCGGCCTCATGAAGGCACAGCGCGTTAAAAACGCTGTCATCGTCCCGACCGGCGCAAAGGGCGGCTTCTACCCCAAAGCATTGCCCGATCCGTCGAACCGCGAAGCCTGGTTAGCCGAAGGCACCGAATGCTACCGCATTTTCATCCGCACTCTGCTATCGGTGACCGACAATATCGTTGACGGCAAAACGGTTCACCCAGCCGGGATTGTTGTTCACGACGGCGACGACCCTTATTTCGTTGTTGCCGCCGATAAGGGCACCGCAACTTTCTCCGACGTTGCAAATGGCATCGCGATCGAACGCGGCTTTTGGCTTGGCGATGCGTTCGCCAGCGGAGGATCGGTTGGCTACGATCATAAGGCCATGGGCATCACCGCCAAAGGCGCTTGGTTATCGGTGCAGCGTCACTTTGCCGAAGCTGGCATTGACGTACAAAGCGATGATGTTCGCGTTGTTGGTTGCGGCGATATGTCGGGTGACGTTTTTGGCAACGGGATGCTGCTATCCAAATCGCTCAAGCTCATCGCGGCATTTGATCACCGTCACATCTTTTTTGATCCCGATCCCGATCCGGCAAAAAGCTGGGATGAGCGCGCGCGGATGTTTGCTCTGCCGCGATCAAGCTGGGACGATTATGATAAATCTTTGATCTCTAAAGGCGGCGGGGTATTTCCGCGTAGCCTTAAATCCGTTGCGCTTTCAAAGCAGATGCGCGACTTTCTTGGTGTGACTGACGCTGCGATCGAGCCGGGGGCGCTGATCAGCGCGATCCTGAAAAGCCCTGCCGATCTGATCTGGTTTGGCGGCATCGGCACCTATGTCAAAGCGCGCGGCGAAAGCAACGGCGACGTCGGTGACCGCGCCAATGATGCGATCCGCGTCAACGCCGATGACGTGCGTGCCAAGGTGATTGGTGAGGGCGCAAATCTTGGTGTGACACAGGCGGCGCGTATCGCCTTTGGTCTGCGGGGTGGCCGGATCAATACTGACTTCATCGATAATTCGGCGGGCGTTGACTGTTCGGATAATGAGGTCAATATCAAGATCGCGC
>JAYVGQ010000053.1:0-2180 GCA_043771985.1 Sphingomonadales bacterium | reverse complement strand
AAAGATAATCGTGTCGGGATCGTCGGTGGCAAGGAAAGTGCCTGTTCGCGCGGTGACAGCAAGCGTTTTGCCCTGTTTGTCGCGCGCCATTACGAAAATACCCGCTAACTCGCGCCCCTGATTAGCGCTTTGTTCGATCCGCAACGTCATGTTCTTGCCAAGCTTGGTAAACTCGCCGACTTTAATCGATGCGCCAAGCGCACCTGAGCGCAGCTCAAAGCGCAGCCCCTCATAAGCATAGCGCGCGTATGGCTGAACATAGCCAACGATCCCGAGATTGATGAGCGCAAGCGCGACGGCGTAGGCATAGGGCACGCGCAGCAACCGGCCATAACTCAGCCCGACCGAGTGAAGCGCATCGAGTTCGGATGACAGTGCGAGACGACGAAAAGCAAACAAGATGCCGAGCAACAGCCCGATCGGAATGCCAAGCGACAGATATTCGGGAAGCAGATTGGCCAGCATTCGCCAGACCACGCTCACAGGGCCGCCTTCCGACACAACGAAATCAAACAGCCGCACCATTTTGTCAATCACGAGGAGCATTGCCGAGATAATCAGCGTCGCAAAGAGTGGCACCGCGATCAAACGCGCCAGATAACGGTCGGTCGCGCTCAGCATTCGACGATCACAAATTCTGAGTTGACCATGTTTTCGCCGCAAAGAGGAACGATATGACTATTTGCACGAATAATCCCGTGCGGTGTAAGCGGCTATAGCCGTGAGGAGTCAATTGGTCATGTCAAAATTTTCGGTGAGTATGGCGCTTTTGCTCGCGGGCGTTTCGACATCGGTGACCGCGCAGCCGTCGGCGATCATCGGCCCCGACGCCACTGTTTGCGCAAACGGTACAGGATCGGCGATCCTTGTTCGGGTTGAAGGCATGAAAGACCGTGTTGGGCTTGTTCGCGTCCGCACCTTTGGCGGCGATCCTTCAAGCTATTTTGACAAGAAGCGCGCGCTCCAGCGGGTCGAATTGGCTGCACCAACGAGCGGACCTGTCGCAATCTGCATGAAAGTGCCAGGCCCAGGTACGTATGCGGTCGATATACGGCACGATTTCAATCGCGACCGCAAGACAAGCAGGTCTGATGGTGCGGGCGCATCGGGCAATCCCCATGTCACGCTGTTCGATATCTTGTTCAAGCGCAAGCCGTCGCCTGAAAAGGTTGCCGTGCGCGTTGGCAACGGTGTTGTCCCGATCAATATCCGGCTGAAATATTTTGGCGGTGCCCCCGCTTCGTCAGAGAAGTCAGCGGCACGCTAATGGTTTCCGTCGCGCTGATTTCAAATCCGAAATCGACTGGAAATCGTGAAATATTGCCGCGTATTCGCAGCTTTTGCGCTGCGCATCATGAAGTTTTTCACTATGAGGTCGAGGAAATTGGCCAGATCGATGATGCGTTGAAGGCGATTGCGCGCGTGAAACCGCGTGTGCTCGTGATAAATGGCGGTGATGGCACCGTCCAGACAATTCTGACGCAAATTTATATTGGCAACTACTTCGGTGAATGTCCGCCACCCGTTGCGGTTTTGCCCAACGGTAAGACCAATTTGATCGCGCTTGATCTGGGTGCGTCGGGCGATGCGATTGCGGCGCTGAAACGCATCCTGAAGATCGCGCAGGGTGATCTTACACCTCATGTTGTAGAGCGCGGGCTGATTTCGCTGAGCGAAGGCGATGAGACCAATCGACCAGTATACGGCATGTTTCTTGGCGGGGCTGGGCTTGCCGATACAATTCTTTACTGTCGCCATCACATTTATCCGATGGGCCTGCCCAATTCGCTTAGCCATATTATCGCTGCGTTTGTTGTGCTGGCATCGCTCATCCCTGGGCTAAGACTGCTATCCAAACTGCCTGCACATCGCCCGATTAAGGTGTCGCTGATCCGTGAAGGACAATCGAATCTTCATCTTGCGGTGCTGATCGTCACGACGCTTGAAAAGATGCTCTACGGCGGTTGGACAAACGGTGGGATCCGCAGCCTGAAGCTCATGGCCGTTGACCGCTCACCAATCGCGCTGATCCGCGCGGTGATCGCGAGTGTCAGCGGACGATTGGGCAATCGAGCGCTAAACGGCGTCCACCTTGGGCGCGGCGACGTCATCCGCATCGAAAGCGAGCGGTCAAGTGTGATCCTCGACGGCGAAGAATTTACCGCGCGCACGGGGCGACC
>JAYVGQ010000052.1:0-5998 GCA_043771985.1 Sphingomonadales bacterium | reverse complement strand
GCTTCTTCGCGATTGCGCGCGATGCCGTTTTCGGGCTGCTTCAATCTGAGTTTATTGATCAGCGCGGCAAAGCGTTCGCGGTCTTCGGCAAGGTCAATCGCGTCAGGCGAAGTACCAAGGATCGGGATACCCGCTTCCTCCAACGGCCCCGCCAAGTTCAGCGGCGTTTGCCCGCCAAATTGCACAATCACACCTTTTAGTGTGCCCTTGGACTGTTCCACCGCCAGAATTTCCAGCACATCTTCGGCAGTCAGCGGTTCAAAATACAGCCGGTCGCTGGTGTCGTAATCGGTGGAAACGGTTTCGGGATTACAGTTGACCATGATCGTTTCATAGCCAGCCTCTGCCAGCGCAAAGCACGCGTGGACGCAGCAATAATCAAACTCGATCCCCTGCCCGATGCGGTTTGGTCCGCCACCAAGGATGACGACCTTTTCGCGATCCGACGGTGCGCTTTCGCATTCCGGCTCGCCAAAGGTCGGCGCCTCATAGGTCGAATACATATACGGCGTTTTCGCCTCGAACTCCGCCGCGCAAGTATCAATGCGTTTGAACACCGGGCGCACGCCGAGTTTATGGCGCAGCTTGCGCACTTCAGCCTCGGTCACACCGCCCGCCATCGCGCGCTGTGCCTCCATCAGGATGCCCGATCCGTGGCGCACTGCCGATTCCATGCCGGGGCGGACGTTGATCGATTCAAGCGCCAGATACGCCAAGCGTTTGTCCGAAAAGCCCATGGCTTTCAACTGGCGCAAGCCCAACGCATCCTGCGGCAAACCACCAGCTTTGACCGAATTTTCAGCCTCGATAATCTCAACGATGCGATCCAAAAACCACGGATCAAACTTTGAATACTGATGCACATCGGCAACTGACATGCCTTCGCGTAACGCTTGCGCCGCAACGAGCAAGCGGTCGGGCGTCGCACGGGTCAATGCAGCTGCCAGCTCATCCTCTGATGCGCCTTTCAGCTCATCGACATAGTTGAAGCCAACGAGGCCAGTTTCCAATCCGCGCAGTGCCTTTTGCAAGGATTCGTGAATGTTGCGGCCAATCGCCATCACTTCGCCCACCGATTTCATCGCGGTATGCAGCAATGGTTCGGCACCTTTGAACTTTTCAAAGGCGAAACGCGGGATTTTGGTGACGACATAATCGATTGTTGGCTCAAACGATGCAGGCGTTGCGCCGGTGATGTCGTTGGTAATCTCGTCGAGCGTGTAACCCACCGCCAGCTTTGCTGCGACCTTAGCAATCGGGAAGCCGGTGGCTTTCGATGCCAGCGCGGATGACCGCGAAACGCGCGGGTTCATTTCGATCACAATCAACCGACCATCGGCGGGATTGACTGCGAACTGTACATTGGAACCCCCTGTTTCAACACCGATTTCGCGCAAGCACGCGATACTGGCGTTGCGCATAATCTGATATTCTTTGTCGGTCAGGGTCAGCGCGGGGGCAACGGTAATCGAATCGCCAGTATGCACGCCCATCGGGTCGATATTTTCAATCGAACAGATGATGATGGCGTTGTCGTTCTTGTCGCGAACAACCTCCATCTCATATTCTTTCCACCCGAGCAGCGATTCCTCGATCAGCACTTCGGTGGTCGGCGATGCATCCAGCCCACCGGTGACGATTTTGATAAACTCGTCACGGTTATAGGCGATGCCGCCGCCGGTGCCGCCCATAGTGAAGCTGGGGCGGATAATCGACGGCAATCCAGTGCGTTCCAGCACAGCCAGCGCCTCGTCGATGCTATGCGCAATGCCCGACCGCGCCGATTCCAGCCCGATTTTGGTCATGGCCTCGCGGAATTTCATCCGGTCCTCGGCCTTATCAATCGCCTCTGCTGTCGCGCCGATCATTTCGACGTCAAATTTAGCCAACGTGCCATCGGCCTCCAGCGCCAGCGCAGTGTTCAACGCCGTCTGCCCGCCCATCGTCGGCAGCACAGCCATTTTTTCATGCGGATATTTGCCGCGTTCTTTTTCGATGATCTTGGCGACAATTTCGGGGGTAATCGGCTCAACATAAGTCGCGCCATTTTCGCCGACCATATCGGGGTCGGTCATGATCGTCGCGGGGTTAGAATTGACGAGGATGATGCGATACCCCTCCTCGCGCAGCGCCTTACACGCCTGCGTCCCCGAATAATCAAACTCGCACGCCTGCCCGATAATAATGGGGCCAGCGCCGATGATCAGGATGGATTGGATGTCGGTACGTTTGGGCATTGTAACTTAAAACTCCAACCCGTCGGTTTCTTTTAGGATTTCGGCCAAATCCTCTTTGGTGGCTGCGTGCATTTCGCCTTCGGGGCCGCAGCGTTTTTGTTGTTTCACCGCCAGTTTACTGATCAGCGTTTCCAGCTTTTCCGCACGATCTGGCTTGGCCAGTTGCTTGACGCTCATCTTGGCCTTGGCAGGGCCGCGTTTGCAGCCCTGTTTATTCATCGAAACGACTAGGCCTTTAACATCGCGGCTGATGCTGACCGACACAAAGCCATCGAGCACCGCGCCGCAGCTTTCATGGTCGGAGCCATTCAGCCAGCCATCGCGGACGCAGCGGCCTTGCCAATGACCAACGCTGTAAACGCCCGGCGGGCCATCTTCGGGGCGCGTGACTTCGGCAGAGGCGGAGGTGGCCAGCAGGGCGGCGGTTAAGCCGATGATAAGGATGGATTGGATGTCAGTGCGTTTGGGCATTAGGAAGAGATTCCAAAAAAAGCGGCAATCAGCGCTAAAAGAGCAATTGCTGCCGCGCCTATGACTGCTTCAGCAGCTTTTGACCCAATCCATTCCAATGTGCTTTTTGCCCGCTGGTAAACCATTGACGGTCTAATAACGTCAGCCTCAAAAGCCTGATGGATTAATCGAACTTCGATTGCTGCTGCTTTCACTTCATCATCTGACAGATTACCGAAATCATTCGCATTCAGAAATTGTGTCTCAAATGATCGCGTATCCTCAACTATCTGTCTCACTTCGGGAGAGTTGTGATCAAGACCGACGGATCGATCAGATGCTGGTACGACCGCTTCATTGAAAATCAGTCCATCGCCGAGGTGAAAAAGCTTATAAGTAAAAGTCTCTGGTTTTCTAAGCTCATATTCGACTTGTTTCAGACCTTCATTGGTAATTACAAAAAAAGCCGTTGCGCCCACATATTCCATTGCAACACAGCCTTGGTCATACAACGCTTCCAGTGCAAGTTTAACTCGCAAATATGGGACATCAAAATTGAATGATTGTGCAACTTGCGCAATTGATTGCTCGCTGCCATGCGTATTCGCGATACCATAAAGTTTTAGCAACGCAGCAGATTCATAGTGGGCTTTTGTCACAATATCGCTCACCCCATCATCCCCGCGAATTTCTCAAACAGGTAATGGCTGTCCATTGGTCCCGGGCTGGCCTCGGGGTGGTATTGCACCGAGAACGCTGGCTGTCCGGTCAGTTCAAAACCGCAATTGCTGCCGTCAAACAGGCTGATATGCGTGGGCGACGTGCCCGTAGGCAACGTCGCAGCGTCCACGGCAAAGCCGTGGTTCATGCTGGTGATCTCGACCGCGCCGTCCGATAGCCGCTTGACCGGATGGTTCGCGCCGCGATGGCCCTGGTGCATCTTTTCGGTCTTTGCGCCGACTGCCAGCGCCAGCATTTGATGGCCAAGGCAGATGCCGAACAACGGCTTTTTGGTTTCCAGCCACTGTTGTATCACCGGCACCGCATATTCCCCGGTCGCCGCCGGATCGCCGGGGCCGTTGGATAGGAACAGGCCGTCGGGTTTGTGCGCCATTATGTCTTCAAAACTGGCTGTCGCAGGGACGACGGTGACGTCGCAGCCCACATCGACCAGATTGCGCAGGATATTGCGTTTGATGCCATAATCGATGGCGACGACTTTTTTCCCCCTCTCCCCTTTAGGGGGGAGGGTCGGGGTGGGGGGGACTCCAGAAGAAGTTCTCGCTATGCTCGCCCCCTCTCCCAACCCTCTCCCCTGAAGGGGCGAGGGCTTAGCGCCCAGCTTCCAAAGCCCACCATCCCAACCATAGGCCTGCAACGTCGTCACATCCTTGGCCAGATCCATCCCCTCTAACCCGGCCCAGCCTTGCGCCTGCGCCAGCAAAGCAGGAATATCAAACTTCCCATCCGCTGCATGCGCGATCACCGCATTGGGTGCGCCGCGCAGGCGGATCAGGCGGGTCAGCGCGCGGGTGTCTATGCCCGACAAGCCAATGCGCCCATGCGCCTTCATCCATGCATCAAAATGCTGTGTGCTGCGGAAATTGGACGGGTCGGTCACATCCTGCCGCGTGATGCAGCCAAGGGCATGGGCGTTGGTCGCCTCCATATCTTCAACGTTAGAGCCAACATTGCCGATATGCGGAAAGGTAAAATTGACGATCTGCTTGGCATAAGAGGGATCAGTCATCACCTCTTGATAGCCGGTCATCGCGGTGTTGAAGCACACCTCGCCGACCGCCGCGCCCTGTGCGCCAAAGCCTTTGCCCCATAGGGCTTCGCCGCTGGCCAATACCAAAACGCCGGTCGCTCCCTGTGGCGCGCGCGTAGTGATAGGGTCAGCCATGTGGGCGTCCTTTTGCAAAAAAATTCTGTCGATGTCGCTAAGGGATCGCGGTTAGAGACGGCTACGCGCAGCGTCAATCATATATCAAACAAAAGCTGTGGATTGAGGCTAAGCACCGTTCGAGCATAGGAAGCGCAATCCCCTTTGCGTTCTTTGCGTCTTAGCGCGAAATTTCTTTTTGTTCGCGCGAAGACGCAAAGACGCGAAGATTGTTAGACCGAGATGTCGCGTCTATGGGGCCAGAATTGAATTTATAGAAATGAGAACACCATGATTCGCGATACCATCAAAGCCGCACAGATCACCGCGATGAAGGCTGGCGAGAAAGACCGGCTTGCCGCCGTCCGCCTGATCCTTGCCAAGATCAAAGACCGCGACATCGAACTGCGCACCGCCACACAACTTCCCGATGATGATGTGCTGGTCGTCGAAGTGCTGCAAAAGATGGTCAAACAACGCCGCGAATCGATCACGATGTTCGAACAAGGCGGCCGCGATGAACTGGCGGCGGTTGAAAAATCCGAACTTGCGGTGATCGAAACTTTCCTACCTGCACAGATGGACGAAGCCGCCACTACCGCCGCTATCGAAGCGATCAAGGCTGAACTCGGCGCAGATTCGCTGAAAGACATGGGGCGCGTGATGGCGATGCTGAAAGAACGCCACGCGTCGGAGCTCGATATGAGCAAAGCAAGCGCACTGGTGAAGGCGGCGCTTTCCTGACATAGGGAACTCCATGTCCCTAACCCCTCAATGGCTGGATGAATTGCGCGCGCGGACGACGTTGTCGGCGCTTATCGGGCGCAGCATCAAAGTCACCAAAGCGGGGCGTGAGTTTAAGGCATGCTGTCCGTTCCATAACGAAAAAACGCCCAGCTTTACGATCAACGATGAAAAGGGGTTTTACCACTGCTTCGGCTGTTCAGCGCATGGCGATGCTATCCGCTGGATGACCGATCAGCGTGGGCTGTCGTTTATGGATGCGGTCAAGGAACTGGCCGATGCGGCGGGGATGCAGGTTCCGGCAGCCGACCCGAAGGCAGCGGCAAAGGCTGAACGTGCCAATACGCTTTATGACGTCATGACAGCAGCGCAGGATTGGTTTGTCGCGCAGTTTCAAGGGCTGGAGGGAGCCGAGGCGCGGGCATACTGCGAGAAACGCGGGTTAAAGGCGGAGACGCTGAAAGCCTTTGGTATCGGCTATGCGCCCGATAGCCGAGCCAAGTTGAAAGAGGCGCTGGCAAGTTTTGGCACAGAGAAGCTGGTCGAGTCGGGCTTGCTCATCGCAGTTGAGGACAAAGAACCCTATGACCGGTTTCGTGGTCGCCTTATGATCCCGATCCGCGATCCGCGTGGTCGTGTGATTGCCTTTGGTGGGCGTATATTGGGCGCTGGCGAGCCGAAA
>JAYVGQ010000051.1:0-36185 GCA_043771985.1 Sphingomonadales bacterium | reverse complement strand
TGATTGGACAATTCAAGGGACCCCCAAAAGATAACGGAAACAACAAGGCTGCCTTGCGGTTATTGGAAGTCCCCATGGGGCAGCGTCGCGGCCTATATGATTCGAGTGGGGTTTTGTAAAGGGGAAATGGGGGTTTTTGCTGCTCAGTTTCTCATGGTACCGTCAGCATTCATCTTCCAAGCACGGCCGTTGTCAATCCTCCAACGATGAACTTTTTCGGTTGAGAACTCTGAACAGCCAGCTTCGGCATTTTCGTTAGGATATCGTGTATAATCAATGTGCTCTGACTGAAGATTTATCTTGATTTGATACCAGTTGCGCTGTTTTTTGGAATTTGACAGATCCTGACTATCGGCAACAATCTGTGTGCCATTCCATGACCGTATAGGTATGGTTTCTTTCCACATTGCGCCAATGAATCCGTTGCTGATCTCATCCATCGAACCCAGTTTGCAGTTCATTGCAGCTTTTGAACACTCCCCTCGAATGTAGTTGTTCACTGGCCTCTGGCTCGCATCACCCTCGCCGAAAATTGAACCTTCAAAGTCCACCTGATCGCCATATTTGTAGAGCCTTTTGCTCGGAAACATCACGGGCTGGTCAAAAATGGTCTTCGCCGCATAAATTGCTCCGGCACCAGCAACAACCGCTCCAACTGCGCAACCAAGAACAAACTGCTTCATTATGACCCCCAACAATTGCTTGGTGACTAGCTAAGCCGATCTCGGAAATCTGTCCATTCAAACTCGCGAACGCAGCGCAGCTCTCCGGTTTCGCTGTTTTACAGCCAAATCGAGGGCAGGGGGACTCCGTTGAAGGTGTTGGTTTTGACCAGAGAGTAATTGCTCATTCACAGCCCGAAACAAAACCCTTACACTGCTTTGCCCTAAATCGTCCAATCATCGCCCTCACTTCCGGCGTCTCGTCCCCCCAATTCGCTTGGCTGCACAGTAATTCTTTGTGCGGCGTCAGGCGTGCTGACAGCGTTGGTTCCCAATCGGGCATCGCGGTCAAAACCTGCTCCGAAGTATAGAGCAGATATTCGACATAATCCTCATACGCGCCTTCGTTTTCTGTGCCTGCAAGCGCGCAATAATCGGGGTTTGAAAACTCGGGTTTGGAGATCGATAGGTTCAGATATTCGCGGTAAATGTCGCGGGCGGATTGTTCGCGTTGCTGGCGGGCGTTGGCGTCAATTTGCATCTTTACGCCGACCACGGCCGCTACCGCCGCGCATATCGTTACGATTGCGGCCAAGGCTTGCAGTGCCTTTGCGCGGGATTCGAGCCATCTCTTCACGCGATGCCTGCCTTTGGCTGTTGCTGTGTGGCGCAGTGGATGCCGCCGCCGGATTCGCCGATAGCATCGATGTTGAGCATCTCCACCGTCCGCCCAGGATAAAGCGATTGCAGCAATTCCTTAGCTTTGTCGTCCGCTGTCTTGTCGCCAAATTCTGCGGCAATCACTGCGCCGTTGCAGACATAATAGTTCACATAGCTGGCGACGAAATCGGCTTTGCGTGACCGGATGTTGACGGGGTCAGGCAAGCGGATGATATCCAGTTTTTTGCCTCTTGCGTCGGTTGCCGATTGCAAGATTTCCAGCGTTTCATGCCCCGAAACCGACCAGGGATCGTTGCGTTCAATCGTATCCCCCAATTGGATCAGCACTTTACCCGGCGCTACAAAGCGCGCCAACGCGTCGATGTGATAATCGGTGATGTCCTTGCCTGCGATGCCCGGTGCCCAGATCATCTTTTCGCCGCCAAGGGCTTTGAGCAATTTGTCGCCAATTTCCGCTTCGCTACCTTCATTACGGTTAGGATTGACCCAGCTGCTGGCATGGGCAAGCAATGTTCCCGCGCCGTCATGTTCGACGCCGCCCTGCTCGCCGACCAATCCGGTATCGAGCAAAGGCAGTCCAAGCCGTTCGGCGACTCGCTCGGCGATCAAAGCATCGTTGCGATGCGGTTGCTTATCACCCCAACCGTTGAATTGAATATGCGCTACCGCAAAAGCCCCCGTGGCATCCTTTACAAAAGTCGGCCCTGAATCGCGGCACCACAGATCGTCGGTAGGGATGTTCCATCGCTCGACATTGGCGGAGAGGGCTTTGCGCGCCGCCGCAGCCTGCGCATCGGCGACCAGCATCACAACCGGTTCGTATTTGGCGATGGTGTTAGCGATTAAGGCGATGCTCGTCTGAACGCGGCCCAGCAGTTTACGACCGTAGACATCGACACTGACCGGCCATTGCATAAAGGTGCGTTCGTGCGGCGCGGATTCCAGGGGCATTTCAAAGCCATCGGGCATCGCAGCCTCCCGCAATTCCGCCTCTGTGCAGCCGCCTATAAACGGCAGCAGTGACAAGCTTGCGCCTGCGCCAAGTAGTGTCCGACGATGCAGCATGATTGTTCCCCCTGGCAGAGGACTAGCAACCAGATTTGCACAGAGCAACGTGACAGCACGTCAAATCTAGCTCAGCCGATCTCGAAACTCTTCCCAACTGAACTCCCGAACACAGCGCAATTCGTCGGTATCGCTGTTCCACAGCCAAATGGAGGGCAGCGGCACGCCATTGAATGTGGTAGTTTTGACCATCGAATAATGCGCTTGATCGAGGAATGCGAAACGCGCTCCGGGCTCTGCGACTACAGGCAGGCGGTAGTCGCCGATGATGTCGCCCGCAAGGCAGCTGGGGCCGCCGAGACGGACAGCGGGGCCGTCTGTTCGCTCACCAAGCATCGCCGGGCGGTAGGGGGCTTCGATCACGTCGGGCATGTGGCAGGTGGCGCTGATGTCTGTGATGCCGACTGCCATGCCGTTGTCGAACACGTCAAGGATTTCGCCAATTAGGATACCAGCATCAAGCGCGATGGCTTCGCCGGGTTCGAGATAGACTTCGAGGCCGGTTTCGGTGCGGACAGATTGGATGAAGGCGATCAGTTGGTCGCGCTGATAATCAGCGCGGGTGATGTGGTGGCCGCCGCCAAAGTTTATCCATTTCAATTGGCCGAAAAAGGGCGCAATTTTGGGTTTCAGGCTGTCCCATGTGCGTTTGAGGGGCTCGAAATCTTGCTCGCACAATGTGTGGAAATGCAAGCCAGAAACACCTTCTAAATGCTCCGCCTTCAGCTGACTGACTGGAAACCCCAATCGCGAATGCGGCGAACACGGGTCGTATTTTGCCACCTCACCCTCGACATGCTCGGGGTTGATGCGCAGGCCAACATCGACGCTGTCGTCCAGATAATCCGCGAACCGCGCGTGCTGTCCGGGTGAGTTAAAAATGATGTGGTTGGATATTTCCACAATTTCGGTCATGTCCGCCACCTTGTACCCCGCGCAATAAGTCGCGATCTCACCAGAATAATAATCCCGCGCCAATCGCGATTCCCACAGGCCCGAACTGCACACGCCATCGAGATATTCGCCGATCACTGGCGCCAGCGACCACATCGAAAACGCCTTCATCGCGCATAGGATTTTCGCGCCCGAGCGTTCTTTGACGTCGGCGAGGATCGCAAGGTTCCGCCGCACCGCAACCTCGTCCACCACAAAGGCAGGAGACGGCACGCGGTTCAAATCAAATCGGGCAAAAGCCCCAGGATCGCCAGCTTTGGTTTCCATCAGAACGTCAACGGCCCGTCCAGTTCCTTCACCTGCCACGGCAGGCCATGCTGATTTAGCATTTCCATAAACGGATCAGGATCGAATTGTTCGATGTTCCACACACCAGCGCCGCTCCATTGGCCAGTCACCACCATCGCCGCGCCAATCATGGCGGGAACGCCGGTGGTGTAGCTGACCGCCTGGTTGCCGGTTTCCGCATAGCATTCTTCGTGGTCGCAGATATTATAGATATACAGCGTCTTTTCCTTGCCATCGCGCCCCAGGCCGGTGGCGATGCAGCCGATGTTGGTTTTGCCTTTGGTCGTTGCCCCGAGGGAAGCAGGTTCGGGTAGCACAGCTTTCAGGAACTGCAGCGGCACGATCTCACGGCCCTCATACATTACAGGGTCAATCCGCGTCATACCGACCGCCTGAAGTACGTTCAGATGCGTGATATAGGCATCGCCAAAGGTCATCCAGAACCGGATGCGTTTAATTTCGGGCAGATGCGTTTTCAGGCTCTCGATTTCCTCATGATACATCAAATACATGTTCTTCGGGCCGACCGCCTCGAAGTCAAAGCTTTGCTTGACCGACATCGCAGGCGTTTCCACCCAATCGCCATTTTCCCAGTGTCGCGCGATGGCAGTTACTTCGCGGATGTTGATCTCGGGGTTGAAATTGGTCGCAAAGGCTTGGCCATGATCGCCGCCGTTGCAGTCCAGAATGTCAAGCGTGTCGATGCGGTCGAAATAGTGTTTCTTCAAATAGGTGGTGAAGACGCTGGTCACGCCTGGGTCAAATCCTGAACCCAGAAGCGCAGTCAGGCCCGCATCCTTGAACCGATCCTGATAGGCCCACTGCCAATGATATTCGAATTTGGCGACATCAAGCGGTTCGTAGTTCGCTGTGTCCATATAATGCACACCGGCAGCAAGGCAGGCATCCATGATATTGAGGTCTTGGTACGGCAATGCGAGGTTGACGACGAGCTTAGGCTTTATCTGATTCAGCAACGCGGTGGTCGCGGCGACATCGTCAGCGTCCAAACCGTAAGTGTCGATGGACACGCCGGTGCGTTCCAGAACCGACGCGGCAATCGCATCGCATTTCGACTTTGTGCGGCTCGCAAGGCTGATGTGCGAAAAAATACCGGCATTCCCAGCCTGCAATTGGGCCATTTTATGCACCGCGACCGAGCCGACACCCCCGGCACCGATTACCAAAACTCTGCTCATCTGTTACGCCCTTTGACATAGATTCGTTATGGCAACGGCATATAGGGGAGTTGAGGGTTCAGACTCACTAAATATGCATGCGAGGCGTTAAAATGGCAAAGATATCGGAGCAAAATGCTCTCTTTGAAGTGTGGTTCACTTTGCAAGCGCATTTTGCTTCAAGATCGAAGCCATTTTAACGTCCGGAGGATTTGACCAAATTTGCCCAGTGCGTCGTTGGCAAGCCTTGACATAGAAGCACTATGCCTGCGACTTACCGCCTAGCTCTGAGCAAATTTGCCTCAAACCTCGCATGCATATTTAGTGAGTCTGAACCCTTATGACCGGACAACATCTGCTGGACCCAAAACGCACACCAAGCCGCGAAGGTGTGCTGCGCGCGATGGAAAAGATTGCTAAAATCCTTCCGCCGACCCCGTTGCTGCCTTTGGAGGTCGATGGCCGGACTTTGTGGTGCAAGGCAGAGATGTTGCAGCCTATCGGTGCATTCAAGATACGCGGCGCGTGGCATAGGATTTCTGACCTGACTGCCAAGGAGCGCGGGCGCGGCGTAGTGGGCGTGTCGAGCGGCAACCACGCGCAGGGCGTTGCTTGGGCAGCGAAGCGGCTTGGCATAGCGGCGAAAATTGTGATGCCAGAAAATGCTCCGCGATCGAAGATTGAGGCGACGCGGGCTTTGGGCGCGGAGGTAGTTCTGTATCGACGCCCCGGGCAGGATCGCGATGCAATTGCGACAGAGCTGGTTGCAAAGACCGGCGGAACTCTTGTCCACGCCTTTGGCGACCCGTGGGTAATAGAGGGGCAGGGGACGCTGGGCCTTGAGGCGGAGGCACAGTTGCGGACGCGCGGCATTGAAGGTCCGTTGCACATCATCGCGTGTTGCGGTGGCGGTGGACTTTCCGGCGGGCTAGCGGTGGCGTGTCCCGATGCGTCGATATCAATTGTAGAACCCGAAGGATGGGATGACGTTATCCGCTCGTTAAAGGCGGGGCAGATTCTGCCTGTGTCCGACCAACATTTTCCAACATCGTGCGATGCTTTGCAAACACCACAGACGTTTCCGATCAATTTCGACATATTGAATGGGCGGGTTGCCAGCAGCGCGGTGGTAACATCTGCTGAAATTTCCGCTGCGATGCGGTTGGTTTTCGAACGCTTTCATCTTGTTGTTGAACCGGGGGGTGCAGCGGCATTGGCTGCGATCATAGCTGGCAAAATAGAACTGCTGGCCACAGCAGTTGTTACGCTGTCCGGCGGCAATGTCGATTTTGAAACCTATCGTCAAATGATTGGGCTTTCAGAATGATCCAACGAGAAATTTTAGGTGCAGATGCAACTGATCATTCCGCGGTAATTGCCACACTTTCGGATGCGTTTATGACAGATCCTGCTTTTGGTTATATTGTCCCCGATGCAGTTGCCAGAGCCAAAATGCTGCCCAGATTTTTCGCTCTTATGGTCCGTGATGACAGTAATAAGGGCACAGTAATGCGTTCTTCAAATGATGAGGCGGCAGCACTGTGGCGCAGCCCGGGGAATGCAAAAGATAACACTCCCAAAACTATTGCGCTGCTAATATCGATGATCCGGCTTTTTGGTTTTGGCCTTGGGCGTGCGGGCCAGGTGGCGGACGCGTTGGAGTCACACCTCCCGAGCGGCCGCTATCATTATCTTCATTTTGTCGGCGTGCGCGCCGCGTCTCAAGGCAAAGGTTGGGGCGGTGCTATCATTGGTGATGGGATAAAACGTGCGGACGCCGACGGCTTGCCATGCTGGCTTGAAACAGCAACGCCAGAAAACGTGGGGCTCTATCAAAGGCTGGGTTTTGCCACACACAGTGAATGGGATGTCGGCAAAAAAGGACTGCATTTTTGGGGAATGATGCGAGACCCGCAATAATGTAACCTAAATAGCCGGGCTGACCAAATATGATCAGCCCAGTATTTATCATTTAGCCGCAGGCGATTTCAGGTATCCGATGATAGCCGCCCGTTCAGTGGCATTGGGAACAGCCAAGTACATCTTGCTACCCTTCACCATTTTCTGGGGCCCCAGAAGCCATTGATCGAGTGTCTTGTCGTTCCAGACAATACCCGATGTTTTCAGGGCGGGCGAGTATGCATAGCCGGAAACAAGCCCCGCCTTTCGTCCAAAAACGCCCCTGTGCGACGGGCCAATTTTGTTCGCCGCCATTGTGTGACAAGAACTGCATTTGCGTTTGTAGAGATCAGCCCCCGATGCAGCAGCGGATTGCGCCACGACACCGCGAGGTTGAGCAACAGAAAATACTAATCCTGCAACTGCGATGGCAACAAACCCAATTTGAGCGTTTTTGGACATGATACTGATCACTTATCGATAATATCGCGGTGCATCGGGGCAAGTGCCGCGATCAACCGGTTTTGCGAACGAAAGGGCACGTTCATTTTGTTAAGGGTAATTTGTAATTCTTCGACCAATGCGTAGAACGAACCTTCGTTCACATTCATGCCGCGATGCGATTCAGCCATTGTCCGCCCGGAATATGTGCAGGGACCCTTCATGATCACACAGAACTGTTCGACCAGTTGCAGCTTGATCCGGTCTTGATCGGAATTTTCAAAAAATGGTTTTGTTTTGGGGTTGGCTATCCAACGGACCATAACATCATCCATAATTTTCGTCAGACCTTCGCGCCCACCAAAGCTTTCAAACAATCCAGTGTCGTCGGTGATCACTGGCAAGGTCGGCGCGCTAGGCTTGATATCAGGATCAGAAACTTCCGGTTCCTGCATAGCGGCGAGTGCCATTTGCGGAATCATTATCGCCGCTGTGGCGAGTATAAGCAGTTGTGTTTTCATGAGAAAAATCCTTTGTAATCTGATCGTTTTAGAAACCGAATTGTAGGGAAGCGTAGGCTGCGCGTTGATCGCGCAGTGCAATTTGACCAAGATCGACATACGCCAGGGTCAAAGAAACATTTCGGCTAGGTGCAAACGCAATAAATACGTCCTTGGCATTTTCCTCGCGGAAGGTTGTGCCACCCAAAGCGCCTTCCAACCGGTTAGATTTCGTCCGGAATTCAGCGCCAACGGCTAGCTTGCGCGTCAGCAAATAAGCAACAGAACCTTCGAACTGGAGCTTATATTTCTGGTCCATCCCGGCAAGGCCGCCAAAGCCCAAAATGCCAAACTGGTTGGCTTTGGTCAGACGTCCGGTTGCGTTAAGCAACAGGCTTTGCGAAAGAATGATCTTCGTAGCGGAGGCGTAAAAATCCACACCCTTCCGCTTAAGCCCTAAGGCACCGGCGACGACGGTTTTATTATCATTGACCTTGTACTGCACGCCTACCGCGATCTGCGGCAGTAGCGAATCTTGTTCAAGCACAGCATCGCCGATTAACCGAACTTTTGCGCCCAATATGGTTTGCCGTATCGAATACTCCCGGCCGAGCCCGATGGCATCACCGACCGCATTTAGGTTAAAGCTTTGCCGCGCTATCGATATTTCTACGCGGTTGGCATACGATAGTTGCCCACCAAAGGAAGTGAGCGAAAAGTCACGAGAATTCACGCCAGTGACAAATGCGCTCGCACCAATTTCATTGCGTGTGCCATACCCTCCAATCAAGGCCCATGGTGTTAATCCGCCACCAGCGGCACCCTCAATTTGGCTAACGCCGCCGGTCAGCAACAACCGGCCGCCGCCTTTGTAAAAGGGAACGGTCTCGGATGTGTCTATAGCGGTCGTGGCTGCATCTTGGTCATCGGGTGCGGTGTCCTGAACGGCATCATCGTTCAATGTTGTATCATCGGACACTGCGTTCGAAAGCGTGTCTGCCAATGCGATTTGCGGCGATGTCAGCAGCATTACTATCGCTGCTGACACGTTCAGTTTGTTAAATTTTCGGAATGCCATCCCAATTCCCCTCGAATATGACATGCTTGTAGTGCGAGGACCGCACTGCATGATCAGCTACGAAGTGATTTGAGCCGCGGATGCAGCACCAAAAAATAAACTTAACGTCACCAAAAATCGGGTTTTGGCGCTCTAAGGATTTGAGCTTTCGACCGAAGTTACGCTGCTTCGGCGAGCCGTAATTCCATCCGTTCCCACACCTCGACAAGTGCTGCGGTCAATGCACGCATCATCGCTTCATTGTGGTGCGGACCGGGCGTGAAACGCAGACGCTCTGTGCCGCGTGGAACGGTCGGGTAGTTTATCGGCTGCACGTACGCGCCATATTCGGCAAGCAAGATGTCGCTAATCTTTTTTGCCTTCACCGGATCACCAACCATCAACGGGACGATATGAGTCTCGCTTAACAACACCGGCAGCCCTGCGTCGGCCATCATCGCCTTTAGCATCGCCGCGTTAGACTGCTGCGCCTCACGTTCTTCGCTTGAGCCTTTAAGGTGCTTCACAGCGGCCAACACACCTGCGACCAAGACAGGCGACAGGCTTGTCGTGAAGATAAAGCCAGGCGCATAGCTGCGGATCACATCGACGATGCGCTGGTCCGCCGCGATATAGCCGCCCATGACGCCAAACGCTTTGCCCAACGTCCCTTCAATAATCGTTACGCGGTCAGCAACAGCATCGCGTTCGGATATGCCGCCGCCACGTGCACCATACATGCCAACGGCGTGGACTTCGTCGCAATAGGTCAGCGCATTGTAACGGTCTGCCAGATCGCAAATCGCACCGATCGGCGCAACATCGCCGTCCATCGAATAGACACTTTCGAAAGCGATCAGCTTTGGCACAGCCGGATCATCGCCAGCCAGTAATTCTTCAAGATGCGCCAGATCATTATGCCGCCACACGCGTTTTTCTGAACCCGAATTGCGGATGCCTGCAATCATCGATGCATGGTTCAGTTCATCCGAATAGATGATGCATCCGGGCAGAATTTTAGCCAGAGTCGACAGCGTCGCATCGTTTGAGACATAACCTGATGTAAATATCAAAGCGCCGTCTTTGCCGTGCAGGTCGGCAAGCTCTGTCTCCAATTCAACATGGTAATGCGTGTTGCCGCCAATGTTGCGCGTGCCACCGGAACCTGCGCCGACATCGTGCAGTGCTTCTTCCATCGCTGCAATCACCTTGGGATGTTGCCCCATGCAAAGATAATCGTTGGAGCACCAGACAGTAATTTCTTTCGGGCCGTTATGTCCCGCAAAGCAGCGTGCATTTGGGAATTGGCCCTTGTTGCGCAATATGTCGATGAACACTCGGTACCGGCCTTCGCTATGAAGCCGGTCAATCGCCTTGTCAAAAATGTCATCGTAATTCATCAAAAACGCGCCTTAAGCTTTTTTGCCCCTTAAGCTTGGATTTACCGGAAATCCAGCGCGAACGACTCTCAATTTCCGATTACAGCGATTGAATATCTGATAATCCGAATGTGGAAAGATGCGACGCATAGGGCGACATGTCGCCGAGACCGCCGGTCGTAATAAAGATACCCGGCTGTGCGATTTTGGGCCAGATATGGTCGGTGGTGACGTATTCGACACGCCGGGCGATGCCATCGGAGCCGTCCACAAACGCTATTTTCGGGGCGTGCCCAAGATCGCTGGCGGCTTGTTCAAGCTCATCGACTAGCAGTGGAAAATGCGTGCAGCCGAGCACGATCGCGTCAAGGTTTTGGCCGTTGTTTTGGTCGATTAGGCCCGCTATAGCGTCGCGGCATGCCTGCATATCGGGCGTCTCTCCACGCAGTTTTGCCTCGGCAGCATAGACAAGATCAGGCGCCGCGTGCCGCAACATTGTCATTCCGCTTGCGTGTTCCGCCTGAAGCCGGTCAACATACGGCTGGCGGATCGTCGCGTTAGTCCCAAGCAGTCCTATCACACCCGTTTGCGTTGCTAGCGCGGCGGGTTTGATCGCTGGCACGGTACCGACGATCGGCACTCCAAGGACGGCACGCACATGGCCTAGAGCTATGACGGAGGCTGTGTTGCAGGCAATGACGACTAGTCTTGGGCGGAACCGTTCAGTTAACCGGCCGAGTAACGCACAAACGCGCGTCGCCACTTCCATCTCCGTTTTCTCGCCGTATGGAAGCCCGGCATAGTCCGCGGCATAAACCATCGGGGCGTTTGGCATAGCGGCTTTGACTTTTGCGAAAACCGAAAGTCCCCCGACGCCAGTATCGAAAAATAAAAGAGGTTGGTTCGGGTCAGCCATTACCCGCTGATAATAGCCGATTGGCTTTGACACAATCGCCATTGAGCGTTGGCAACAAAGACGATAAGACTGGAACAAATCAGGAAAAGGAAAACGGCAATGGCGGGGATGGATGCGGTCTGGGCAGCCTTAATTGGCTATTTTCTGGGGGCCATTCCGTTTGCGATGATCCTAACGCGATTGGGCGGCGCTGGCGATTTGCGCATGATCGGTTCGGGTAATATCGGCGCGACCAATGTGTTACGCACAGGGCGTAAAGGCCTTGCCGCGCTGACGTTGATCCTTGATTTATTGAAGGGAACGGTGGCGGTTTTGTTGGCGCGGCATTTTTTTCCAGGCTCAGAAATTGTGGCTGCGGCTGGCGCTTTTTTTGGCCATTTATATCCGATTTGGATAGTATTTAAGGGCGGGAAGGGGTTGGCTACTTATGCGGGCATACTCTTTGGATTGTTCTGGCCTATGGGTTTAGGATATTCGGTTGCTTGGATATTGCTGCTTTTGATTACGCGGATCTCTTCGGTTGCTGGGTTGGGCGCTGCGGCTGTCGCGCCGGTGTTAGCATGGGGAGTGGGGCGCACGGATTATGTGCCGGTATTGGCGGCGATTAGCGTGATCGCCTTTCTAAAGCATCGGGATAACATCCGCCGATTGATTGCAGGTACCGAACCAAAGATCGGCCAGAAATAGGCCTATGGACGATGTCTTCGCCAGATTACGGTTGATCCGTTCACCCAATATCGGGCCGGTCAGTTATCGTCAGCTAATGGCGCGGTTTGGCAGTGCGAAAGCCGCGCTTGCGGCGTTGCCCGATCTGGCGATGCGTGGCGGTGGAAAGTTTAGGGCCGCGCCCGAAGCGATCATCAATCAGGAATTGTCGCGCGCCTTAGCGTTGCAAGCGCGGCATGTTTTCTTGGACGATGCGGATTATCCCGTTTTGCTTGCAGAAATCGACAATGGTCCTGCGGCTATCATGGTTATGGGCGACATAGCATTGGCCAGCAAGCAAGTGATCGCGATGGTTGGTGCGCGAAACGCATCAGCAGCCGCATGTCGGTTCGCGCGTAATCTGGCGAAGGAACTGGGTGATGCGGGTGTTGTGGTCGCATCGGGATTGGCGCGCGGAATTGACACAGCGGTGCATGTTGGTTCACTCGATGCGGGCACGATCGGTGTTATCGCAGGAGGAATCGATATCGTTTATCCGCCCGAAAATGCCGATTTGCAGCGTGCAGTAGCAGAAAAAGGCTTGTTGATTGCGGAAATGCAGCCCGGCACCGAACCGCGTGCGCGCCATTTCCCGCATCGCAACCGGATTATTGCAGGATTGGCCGTCGGCACAGTTGTTGTGGAGGCAGTTCCAAAATCAGGGTCGTTAATCACAGCAAGACTTGCTGGGGAATATGGGCGCGAGGTGATGGCTGTTCCCGGCTCTCCGCTAGATCCGCGAGCAAGGGGTTGCAACCAACTTATCCGTGAGGGCGCAACATTGGTGCAAGACGCAGCAGACATTGTTGAGTTAATCCGCCCGCTTGATTTACGCATGCCAACATCAAAACCCCGTCAAGCAGCTTTGCCACTTGACCCAGTAGAAACCGGCGACCCCGAACGGCGGGCAGTCACCGAGCTACTAGGTATGAGTTTTGTCGCTGTCGACGAAATCGTCCGCCAGTCCGGACTGTCCTCCCCATTAGTGCAATCTGTACTGCTCGAATATGAACTCGCAGGTCGGCTTGAACGAGGGGCAGGAGCGAAGGTACGCTTAACCGCCTAAAAATAGCAGTACAAAAAGCCTCTTGACGAACCCCGTCAAACCCCGTCAGCCTGTGCGCATACGCGAGAGACTAGGAAAAAGTAAAAACATCATGCAGTTAGTTGTCGTAGAATCGCCCGCAAAAGCAAAGACGATCGAAAAGTATCTGGGACCCGGATTTACCGTTCTGGCCTCCTATGGCCATATCCGCGATTTGCCGCCAAAGGATGGCTCGGTCGATCCGGATAACGGCTTTGCAATGCTGTGGGACAATTACCCCGACAAGGCCAAGCAATTAAAGGCGATCTCAGACGTTGCTAAAAAGGCGGATAAGCTGATCCTTGCAACTGACCCTGACCGAGAAGGTGAAGCTATCAGCTGGCATGTGCAAGAAGTGCTCGCTAACAAAAAGGTGCTACCAAAACTGGTAGAGCGTGTGACTTTTAATGCAATTACCAAGGCCGCAGTAACTGAGGCGATGGCGCGGCCGCGTGAGCTTGATACCGATTTGATTGATGCTTACCGGGCGCGCCGCGCGCTTGATTATCTTGTGGGTTTCACACTGTCCCCGGTGCTTTGGCGTAAATTGCCCGGCGCGAAATCAGCGGGTCGCGTGCAATCGGTAGCGTTACGTTTGATTGTCGAACGCGAGCGTGAGATTGAAGCGTTTCGCGCGCAGGAATATTGGTCGGTCGCGGCACAAATGGAGCATAAGGGGCAGAGCTTTGAAGGGCGTCTGATCCGCTATAAGGGTGAGAAACTCGATAAGCTTACGATCGGTAATGAAGGCGATGCGGAGGAAGCGCGCGCAGCTGTCGAGGCTGCGCATTTCACCGTCGACAGCGTCGAAACCAAGCCAGTGACGCGCAATCCACAGCCGCCATTTACGACCTCTACTTTGCAGCAGGAAGCGGCTCGTAAGCTTGGCTTTTCGGCCAGCCACACCATGCGCGTGGCGCAAAACCTGTACGAAGACGGCGCGATTACTTACATGCGCACCGACGGCGTCCAAATGGATCACAGTGCAATTTCTGCTGCCCGCAAAGCGATTTCTGATCGGTATGATGCAGGCTATGTCCCAGACAAACCGCGCCAATATCAGACTAAGGCCAAGAACGCGCAGGAGGCCCATGAGGCCATTCGTCCAACTGATTTTGGAAAAGATAAGGCTGGTTCTGGCGATCATGGCAGACTGTATGACCTGATCTACAAACGGGCGCTGGCAAGCCAAATGGCCTCGGCGCGCATGGAGCGCACCACCATCGACATGCTCGATGGCACTGGTCAGCATGCCCTGCGTGCCACGGGTCAGGTGATGAAATTTCCGGGCTTTCTCGCGCTTTACGAAGAAGGCATTGACGACAAGGACGATGAAAACGGTGCGTTGTTACCTGCTATGGCAAAGGGTGATGCACCGGCCAAACGTTCTGTTGAAAAGACACAGCATTTCACGCAACCGCCACCACGGTTTTCCGAAGCCAGCCTCGTCAAACGGCTTGAAGAACTGGGTATCGGTCGGCCTTCGACATACGCGTCGACCATTCAGGTTCTGAAAGATCGATCCTATGTGCGAATTGAAAAAAATCGTTTTTTTGCTGAGGAATCAGGTCGGCTTTTAACTGCATTTCTCGAACGGTTTTTTGATCGCTACGTCGCCTATGACTTTACCGCAGGCCTTGAAGATCAGCTTGACCAAGTCAGTGCCGGTGCCGCCCAGTGGCAAAAAGTCCTCGAAGATTTCTGGCACGACTTCAAACCCAAGACGGTTGAAGTTATGGAGCGCCAGCCTTCTGAAGTGACCGCTGAACTTGACAAGTTTTTGGCGCCGTATCTGTTTCCCGAAAACGAAGACGGTAGTGATCCACGCGATTGCCCCAAATGTGAAGGCGGCAAGCTAGCGCTGCGCGGTGGGCGCTTTGGCGCATTTGTCGCGTGCTCAAACTACCCTGAATGCAAATTTACGCGCAAATTTGCGCAACCGGGCGGCGAGAATAGCGGCGACAGCGGCCCAGAAGTACTCGGCAAGCATCCTGAAACAAACCTTGATATTACGCGTAAGTCGGGTCGTTTTGGGCCGTATGTCGAACTGGGAGAAGGCACAGAAGCAAAACGCGCGTCGATCCCCAAAGATGTGCCTGCCGAAGAATTTGGCCTTGAATGGGCGATCAAGCTGCTATCGCTACCCCGGACTGTCGGCACACATCCTGAAAGTAGTGAACCTGTAACCGCAAGCATTGGGCGTTATGGCCCCTATCTTGCGCATCAAGGTAAATATGCACGGCTGCAATCGACTAATGACGTGTTCGAAACCGGCATGAACGCAGCTGTCGTTAAGCTAGCCGAGGCTGCTGCTGGCGGTGGGCGCGGACGCGGAGCTGCACGGGAGCCGATCAAGATTTTAGGCGCGCATCCACGCACAGAGTTGGAGCTTAAAGTGATGGAGGGCCGTTTCGGGGCCTATGTCACCGATGGCACCACTAACGCAACTTTGCCGAAAACCGTCGCACCCGAGGAACTCACGTTGGAGGAAGCAGCGCAATTGATTGACGAACGTGCTGCCAAAGGTCCGGCCAAAGGCAAAGCAAAACGTAAAGCGCCTGTAAAAAAGGCCGCACCAAAAAAAGCGGCGGCTAAAAAAGCTCCAGCCAAAAAGGCGGCGAAAAAATAGCTTTGCGAAAACAACTTGCCCTGTCGTTTGCTCTTGCGGCTTGTTGCACAGCGGCGACAGCTTGGCATACAGAGCCTGCAGTCGAGTGGCACGAAGTTGCTGCGGCAGAAATATCAAAGCTGCAAGACGATGACCTAATTCGTCATGCGGCAGAGCCTGATTTTCTGGCGGGCATCACGGTCAGCGAAATGCACTTTTCCGAAGCAGGGTTCAATTGGCACCTGCTTCGTTTCGTGAATGCCGAAAAGCCAGTTGGTCCATTATGGGTTGTGCCGCATGACGATGAAAACGCAGCATTTGATTCTGCGATCGCTGCGTTAAAAATCTATGGCGGTGTTGCGATTTTCGTCAATTCAGGAGCAGGGAGCAGCCGGACGCAATCAGGACAGGGCACTTGCGGTGGCCGTGCGCCGATCCTGTCGCGTTGCGATCCCAACCGCAATTTTTCGTCCGCAACGCCGTTGTTTACAAATGCGCATTTGGATCAACATTCCGCGGGACAGCCAGTGATTGCATTGCACACCAATTCCCCTGGGTTTGGCCCCGGCAAAGGTGAGATCACCATTCTTGATGCAGCCGCAGCGAACAAAGGCAAAATCCGCCCGCGCAAAAATGGCTATTTTGGTGGCGCTGGGCCGGCAGCGTTGAAGGAATATGACAGCTACGCCATCATCCCCTTCATTGCGCCGAGAATTAAGGAGTATGATATGCAATGCCGTAAAGCGCTGGTGCAGGCTGGCGTTCACGTCTGGCATGAAGCAGTCGGCAAAAGCGACGGTTCGCTTTCTAACTACGCTGTCCTTGAAAAAGCCGACATGGTGTATGTGAATATGGAAAGCCAGCGGGAGGTCAACTTGTCGATTGCGACTGAGCGTCATCTTTTGATGGCCGATGCCTATCTGAAACGCTGCCGCCCTTCAGGGGATTAGCCAGTTGCCTGTCCAGTGTGCGGCACTCTCATTCCAGCACCAGCGCGCACGGCGATGCCCGGAATTTGCGAGATAAAGCCATTCCACAGTTTCAAATTGAACATGCAAAAGCGCAAAGTTTTCGCGGGCAGGGGTGATGTCGTCTTCTGTTGGTTGACGCCCCTCGATATATGCAGGGAGTCCTGACACCGGTTGGTCAACACTGGATCCGGGCGCATCGATTGCCATATAGGCACGGCGGGCAAACAGCGTGGCGTTGTTCCAGGCTTGATCGATTTCGTCACCAACCTTAGTGATCGATATCGTCCCATTCAGCCGAAGCTGAATTTTGGCCTCTGGCAAATAGAACAACACAGACGCCGCATTGCGTTCAGGCAAAGTCTGCGTCTTGGCTGAGCGCGCATCGGTATGAAACCGCAATTTCCGCGCCGCCCAATCAACATGGCGCAAAATCATCACCCGTTGGCTAGGCAACCCATTGGCATCCAGAGTGGCGACCGAAGGGCAATGCGCTTCTGAACGCCGGTCAGTTGCCCCCGGTTCGATCAGTCGCTGCGCTTCGGCCAGACTAAGCGAAAGATCATTATAAAATTCAGGAATTGTTGTAGCCTCCATCAAATTGTGGTGCGGAAATTACCGCAGTCTTCGTCAAGCACGTATAAATCTCCGGCGGCGATCCCGAAATACGCACCGTGTAATTTCAAAACACCAGCGCGCTCTTGCGCATCAATGAACGGAAAGCTGCGCAGATTTTTAAGGCTGACCTTTATGGCTGCGAGTTCCAGTTCGTGTTGTGTATCAGTTGCAGATGAAGCGATGACGTTATCGCGCGCGTCACTTATGATATCGACCCAAGCATCTACGAAACTACGTTCGGATTGTTTCTTGCCGCTGCTTGAAAGCGCTGCTGTGATACCTCCGCATTGGGCATGACCAAGCACAACGATATGTTTAACCCCTAAGCCAAGAACGCCAAATTCGATTGCAGCCGAGACACCGTGCAAGCCACCACCGGTTTCATACGGGGGGACCAGATTGGCAACGTTGCGCAGTGCAAACACCTGACCTGGAACAGTATCGAAAATGGTGGCTGGATCGACTCTGCTGTCGCAACACGAAATAATCATTATCGGTGGCGCCTGACCATCAGACGCCAGTTGGTCGAACCTCTGCTTTTGCTGGATATAGCCATCACGGCGGAACCGGCGATAGCCATCCACCAATGTTGCAAATTCGGGCATTAAAAACGCTCCCCGCGAACAACTTCCACATCACCGATCGTTAGCAGAAGTCGATAAGTGTCCAAAAAAGGAAAAACAGCGTCCGTCAAAGCCTGTGCTTTATTCTCATTTGTGATCATCAAGATTATCGTTTTTGCGGCAGCACCGGCAACATCATCATGTTGCCACGTCCCATCACGTCCGCCGCCAGCATCTACGTGGATCAAACTCCACCCAGAAATATCAACATCGCGGGCATGTTTCAGCAATCGGGGAACCAGCGGCGTATCGACCAGAATTTCTATGCGTTTGCGGGTGACGGTTTCGATCATGTTTTACCCTAATAACTTCGCCATTTGTGTAAACAAAGTGATGCCGATTATGATGTTAAAGGGAAAGGTAATTCCCAGCGACATTGATAAATAAATTCCGGGATCAGCTTCTGGCAAAGCCATTCGCATCGCTGCAGGTACAGCGATATAGGATGCGCTAGCCGCCAGTATACCCATCGTAGCGGCTGATGCGACATCCATGCCAATCATTGTTCCGGCACATACGCCCAGCGAACCGTTGATAACAGGCATGCCAATAGCGAGCCCAACAAGGCGGAAGTTTAGCTTTTTCGACTGGATTAGCCGCCTTGCCGCGACTAACCCCATATCGAGCAAAAACAGGCATAAAACGCCGCGAAAACCGGTATCAAAAAGGGGCTTCACAGGCTCAAACCCGTCTTTGCCAGCAATCACGCCGATCGCAAACGCTCCGACAAGAAGGATGACGGAGGCATTTGCGAAAACCTCGTGCATTAACCCCCCGCCGCTCGATGACGGCTGCCCCCGCCGTGCCAACCATAAACCGCTGATGATTGCCGGAGTTTCCATCAGCGCCAGCACAGCCACCATGTATCCTGCAGGCGATAAGTCCTGCCCTGTCAGGATCTCTTTTGCCGTCACAAAAGTAACTACACTGACCGAACCATAATGTGCCGCAACTGCCCCTGCATCAATGCGGCCTAATCCACCAATCCGCGTCAAAAGTGCATAAGCCAAAAAGGGTAATAGCAGACTAAGCGACAAGCCCATCGCCGCCGCTGCGGCAAGGTCGGTGGTAAGCCCAGACTCCGCGACCTCTACCCCGCCTTTAAGGCCGATTGCTGCCATCAGATAAATCGACATGGCTTTTGCAAAAGCCTCGGGAATCGCAAGATCGGACCGGACGAACGCTGCAAAAATACCAAGGACAAAAAATAGGATCACGGGGGATGTCAGCGTGTCGACGATCATGATAACTCCCCAGGGTAGGATTACGCCCTATTCGGCTGGGAAATGGTTGGCAAGGAAGGATAGGGTCGCTATCTGCCAAGGTATGAACAAACCGATTTTTCTCCCCCGCGAACCGCGCGAACGCAAGCCTGACTGGATTCGCGTCAAAGCCCCGACCAGCGCCGGTTTCAATGAGACGCGTAAACTGATGCGCGACTTGAAACTGAACACGGTGTGTGAAGAAGCGGCGTGCCCCAATATCGGCGAGTGCTGGACCAAAAAGCACGCCACAGTGATGATCCTGGGTGATGTGTGCACGCGCGCCTGTGCGTTTTGTAACGTCAAAACCGGTATGCCACGCGCAGTCGATCCGTTCGAGCCTGAACATACCGCGATTGCCGCCGCCAAAATGGGGCTTGAGCATATCGTTATCACCTCGGTTGACCGCGACGATTTGCCCGATGGCGGCGCGAGCCAGTTTGTGAAGGTGATTGAGGCGCTTCGCCGCAATACGCCCAACACCACGATTGAAATTCTGACGCCCGATTTCCGGAATAAGTCGCAGGCCGCGGTTGAGACGATCATCGCCGCGCGGCCCGATGTGTATAACCATAACCTGGAAACTGTGCCCCGGCTCTATCCCACGATCCGCCCCGGTGCGCGTTATTACGCGTCGCTGCGGTTGCTCGAATCGGTGAAGCGGCACGATCCGTCGATCTTTACCAAGTCCGGTGTTATGCTGGGTCTGGGTGAAGAGCGGATGGAGGTGCATCAGGTGATGGACGACATGCGCAGCGCCGATATCGATTTCCTGACGATGGGTCAGTATTTGCAGCCTACGCCAAAGCATACCAAGGTCATGGAGTTTGTCACGCCTGCGGCATTCGACGCCTATGCCGCGATTGCGCGTGCCAAGGGCTTTTTGCTGGTGGCGGCAACGCCGCTGACGCGGTCTAGCTATCACGCGGGCGACGACTTTGCGAAGATGCGCGCCGCGCGTGAGGCGCAGCTGGCCAAGGCTGGTTAAACGGTGGCTCCCAACCACTCCCAGAACCGTTCGTGTCAAGCGAAGTCGAGACACCTCTCGGCAGCGCACAACCGATGGGCCTCTCGACTTCGCTCGAGACGAACGGGAATGTGTTGCGTGGTGACTGGACAGACCTAAACCATGCCGCACCATCACGAACGAAAATCCCTGCCGTTTAGCGCAGAGCAGATGTATGACCTAGTCGTCGATGTCAGTCGCTATTCAGAGTTTCTGCCGTGGGTCGCGGCGGCGCGCATCCGCTCCAACACTGACGAAGAATTGCTGGCTGACCTTGTCGTCGGTTTCAAAGCTCTGAAAGAAACATTCAGCTCGCGCGTGTTGAAAACGCCAAAGACAAAAGTCGTGGTCGAATATCTCGACGGCCCGATGCGGCATTTGCACAACCAATGGCTGTTTGAAGAAACCGAGGACGGCTGCATCGTCGATTTCACCGTCGATTTCGCCTTTTCCAACCGGATATTCGAGGCATTGGCGGGGCAATATTTCAGCACCGCGATCCGCAAAATGACCGACGCTTTTGTGAAGCGCGCCGAGGTGCTTTATGGCGATGGGACAAAGTAAGCCGGAGCGGAATTATGCGCGCAAACCCGCAGAATTGCGTGAAAGGTCACACTAAGGACTCACCTTAACCGGCTTTGTCAGATTTCGGGATTAAGCGGTGCCGAGTGAGCATTCGCTGATTGCAAGCCCGGACAGAGATAGGGCGATTGGCGATTTTGAAATTGGACGCTGTCAAAGATAATCCTACATTGCAAGGGGTGACGGCAAGGGTGCGCTGCCCTACTTCTGATTGCGCTACCATTTCGGTCGTTTGCTCATCGAAAGGCGGAGTACAAAAGCGGACCTTCAATTGGCGCTATTTATTATTGTGCGCCGTTTATATGTCGTCTTGGCAATAGGGAATTAAGTAATTGACTGCATGATTGACATATTTTATATTAGAGATTATTTGGATACTAATGCAGCCTTTTGACCTTATCGCAGCTGAAAATGCTACAATTCCTGTTACTGTGGTTGGAAAGAGAGCGGTTCAGGGCATTCTGAAATTAGATGGCCGGAAAAGTAGACTTGAGTTGTTAAGCACCAAGTTCTTTCATTTCGAAACCGACGAAAAAGGTTGGTGCGATATTACACTTCTGGGACCTAAGGGCCTTCGCATCACGGCTCACAACGCAGTATTTGCTGGAACTGGGCAAAGCTGGGGCCGCGGCAGAAAGCCTATGCATCGCGCGAGTATATTCCCAAATACATTAATAATGAATAGCAGAGGTCATAATTCTAAAGGTAAAGTTGCTCAAATATCCTTTAGCCTGACCGGTTTTAATGATTTTTTCCATTATCAATACATCGAAGAACTTGATCCATTCGATCTCGATGATAATGCCAAAACGCTGTTAAAGAACTTGCGTTATAACAACGAAAATAGGCTCGATTCGTTCCATCTTTCACACATATATGTTTGCCATAGGCCAAAGAAGGTCCTGACTTTCAAAGTCGATGACCGCGATTACAGTATTTGGGGTGGGCTCAGAGAAGGGTCCGGTTGGCATGGAATAGATCTGTCGATCGAGCATAGCGCGACTATTCGATTTAAAAAGCCAGTGCTGCTGGATGAAGCGTTAGACCGGGTCTACGAGTGGCGCCAATTTTTCAATCAAATGGCAATGGTTCCGCTTCCTATTGCCGCCATCTCGATTTCTGCGACTAATGGCAAACGTGCTGTAATTGGCGATCTATATATACCATATCTGACCGAACCTAAGCCAATCAGAAAGGGCCTATACGGACTGTCTCCGGCATATCTGCCGCTCAATAGGTGGGAAGATCGCAACAAACTTGCGCAATGTATGAAGAATTGGCTCAAACAAGCAGGAAATAGAAGGCCATTTCGAGCTCGTTTAGATACCGTAATCGAGCACATGCAAGAAGGGACACGCCAGTCAGATATTTCTGAACTATGTTCCGGAATAGACAGCCTGGCTGAGCTAGGAAAGAAGACGAAATTTCCAGACGACATGATCGAGAAGATGGCCAAAGCGGCTTTCGATAGTATCTCAGTATCTGTGGAGGCGATTACACTTGAACGAGTAAACGGTGTTTTGGGGCAACTTCAACAACGCAGTCTAAAAGAAAAAATGTTAGAATTGGCGTCCCTAGCGATACCAGAAAACTACAAAGAGGACACGCAAAGAATTGTTAATCTAGCTGCTCGGATGCGGCAAGATGCCGCCCATCGAGGAGTGGTGAGTGAAGACCTTTATTCAGCGTTGCAACCTGTTGCTGATGCTCTGGCTTGTTTATGTGTTGCTTACGATTTAACGCAATGCGGTATTCCTCTGTTTGGAGAGGATCGAGAGATATCCAATTGTATCAATCGTTTTTTTAATTCAATGATGGCGCTTAACACTTGATTACATTGAGAGTTATTGAATTTTGGGGATACTAAACTAAATGGGGCGAGCGTTTGCTTTCACGCTCCGCCACCCCAAAACCGGCCTGTCGAGACTCCCCAACATAGCTGGCATTTACCGTCCCCTACAAATCCGTCCAAATTCAGTGAGGGCATGCCCAAAAAACCTACCCCTCAGTCGGCAACAACAACCCCAACGCATGCAAAGTCGCCGCCGTGCGTATTTCCGCCCGGCTTTTGTCTTCACCGAAGTAAATTTTGTCGGCGATGACGTCTTCGGGGTCTTTGCCGCGTTCGGCCACTGCAAATACGACTGTGCCAACGGGCTTTTGCGGCGTTCCGCCGTCCGGCCCTGCGACACCGCTGATCGCGACGGCTATGTCGGCGTTGCTGCATTTCAGTGCGCCTTGCGCCATTGCCCAGGCCACCGCGATGGAGACGGCGCCGAATGTTTCGATCAACTCTTCGCCGACTTTCAGCGTCTTGATCTTTGCGTCGTTTGAGTAAGTGACAAAGCCCGATTGCAACACCGCGCTGCTGCCCGGGATTTCGGTCAATGCCGCAGCGACAAGGCCGCCGGTGCAGCTTTCCGCCGTGACCACAGTGCGCCCAGCCGCGCGGTTAGCCTCAACGACCTGTGCTGCGAGTTTATAAACGGCTTTGGACAAAGTGGATTGCATCGACGCGGGCTTATCGGTCACGAAAAATCAAAAGGTCTGTTGGCATTTTCATTCTTTCATCAATGTGGCCACGGCTTGCGCCGCGATTCCTTCGCCTCTGCCGGTATAACCTAAACGTTCGGTCGTTGTCGCTTTGATCGACACGGCGTCTCTATCGATTTGCAAAATCTCGGCGACGCGGTGCCGCATTTGTTCGCGGTGCGGACCGATTTTTGGCGCCTCGCAGATAATCGTGACATCGACGTTACAGATGGCATATCCCTTGGTGGCAACCAAACCGGCGGCATGTGCCAGAAAACGATCCGACGCCGCGCCGCGCCATTGCGGGTCGCTGGGCGGGAAATGGTCGCCTATATCACCCATTGCCGCTGCGCCTAGGATTGCGTCGGTTAGCGCGTGAAGCGCAACGTCCGCATCGCTGTGGCCCGATAGGCCTTTGTCATGTTCGATCTTGATGCCGCACAGCCATAGCTCTTCGCCCACCACGAGGCGGTGAACGTCATAACCGGTGCCACTACGGAACATCTGCATAGGGGCTTTGTGCTTTGTGTGGCCCGCAAAGTCACTGGGAAAAGTGTATTTGGCGAGGCGTTCGTCGCCGGGGATCAGCGCGACGTTGAAACCTGCGGCCTTTGCCATGCGCGCGTCGTCGGTGGCTTCTTGCGCAGCGTCCCATTGGTCGTGTGCTGTGCACATGGCGCTGAGGTTGAACGCTTGCGGAGTTTGTATGCGCCAAAGGCCGTCGCGGCTTTCGCTGGCGGACAACGTTGCGCCGTCATGGCTTCGGGCCAGACTATCGGTAACCGGGAGGGCGGGGACTGCCCCGGCGTGGTTTTCTAGCGCGGTAATAAGGTCGTCGATGACTTGAGTCGGTAGAAAGGGGCGAGCTGCGTCGTGGATGAAGACGCCGGTGATTTCAGGATCTTTTTTTATGTGTTGCAGGCCATTGCGTACACTGTCTCTGCGCGTTTCACCGCCGATGATGATGGCAACATCAGATAGGCCCGCAACGATTTCGGTGGCCTGATGCTCTTGTCCATAGGCTACCACGACCACGATAGCGTCGATCAAGGGGTGCGCGTTCAGGGCGTCCACACTGTGCCGCAGCATCGGCTTGCCATCGATCAGCCGGAACTGTTTTGGCAGGCCTTCTCCGGCACGGCTGCCGCTGCCCGCTGCAACGATGATCGCCGCAATTTTGCCTGTCGATGTCCCAGTTGATGTCATACTTCGCGCCCTAACGCGCCAAAACTTGCGCGCCAAGCTGAATAAAGCTAGGGGCTGCCTAAATTTTAGGCAAATGCGATGACAAACACACTCAAACCCATTCAAATCGGCCCGATCACCATCGATTGCCCCGTCGTGCTCGCGCCGATGACCGGTGTGACTGACATGCCATTTCGCACGATCGTCCGCCGTTTCGGCTCGGGGCTGAACGTCACCGAAATGATCGCCAGCCAAGCGATGATCCGCGAAACGCGGCAGTCGCTGCAAAAGGCGGAATGGCACCGGTCGGAAGAGCCGGTATCGGTTCAGCTAGCGGGATGCACCCCGCATGAAATGGGCGAGGCGGCAAAGCTCAACGAAGATCGCGGTGCTGCGATGATCGACATCAACATGGGATGTCCTGTGAAAAAGGTCGTGAATGGCGACGCAGGCTCTGCGTTGATGCGCGATTTGCCGCTCGCCGCCAGCCTTATCAAAGCAACGGTTGAGGCTGTCTCGGTGCCAGTCACCGTCAAAATGCGGATGGGCTGGGATCATGGCAGCCTGAACGCGCCCGAGCTTGCGCATATCGCCGAAGACCTTGGCGCAAAGCTGATCACCGTCCACGGCCGCACGCGGAACCAGATGTATAAGGGCGAAGCGGACTGGGGCTTTGTTGAAAAGGTCAAAAACGCCGTCACTGTGCCGGTTATCGTCAATGGCGACATTTGCTCAATTGCGGACGCACAAACGGCGCTGGCACAAAGCAAAGCCGATGGCGTGATGATTGGTCGCGGCGCTTACGGACGGCCTTGGCTGCTGGGGCAGGTGATGCAATGGTTCCGCACTGGCGAGACGATGCCCGATCCGTCCATCGACACGCAATTTCATGTGATGATCGAACATTATCGCGCGATGCTTGACCATTATGGCGTCGATGTCGGCGCTCGGTGTGCCCGCAAACATCTGGGTTGGTATGTCCGCGGATTGCCGGGATCAGCCGAGTTTCGCAACATGCTCAACCGCATCGATGATGCCGAACAGGTAATCGGCGAGCTGACCCGTTTTTATGAGCCTTACCTCGCGCGCCATGCCGCCTAAGGTCGCGGTCACTCAAGACACGTCCGTGTCAGAGGCGCACATGCTCTCGGCCATTCCGTTTCCGTTTCTGCTGGTCAGCGACACACACAAAATCGCCTTTGCCAACGAAGCGGCGGAGGCATTTTTCGGGCGGAGCAAGCGGCGCATCATTGGCGATGACATCGGCAATCTTTTGATATTCTCCAGCGAACGTTTGAACGGTGCAATTCGCGCTGGCGAAAGCGATATTTCGGCGCAGAATATGCGTCTGCTGACGCCCGGGGCTCAAGCCAACTATGCTGATCTATCGATTTCAACATTGATGGGGCAGCCGGACAAACGGCTGATGCTTCTTGTTCCCCGCCAGTCGGATCGCAACCAGATTGGCGAGCAAAGCGACGGTGGCCAGCAAGCCGTCGGCGCGTCCGCGATACTGGGGCATGAGATTAAAAACCCGTTGGCAGGCATCAAAGGCGCAGCACAATTGCTGGCTAAACGCATTGAGCCTTCTCAAACACCTCTCACCGACTTGATCGTAACCGAGGTTGATCGGATTGCGCGCTTGCTTGACCAGATGCAAAATCTGGGGCGCGCCATGCCGGGCGTATCGGGTGCAGAAAATATCCATGCGTTGATTGAACGCGCGATCCGTTCGCTGCGCGCGGCCAACCCGATCATGCCGCTGATCGACATCAATTACGATCCATCACTGCCCGAGGTAAAGATTGAACCCGACGCGATGGTGCAGGTTTTGATCAACCTGATTCAAAACGCTATCGACGCTCTCAAAGACACCGAAAGCCCCGAAATCGGCATCCATACCCGCTTTGTCATGGGCGCGGCTTTGCGCGGCGGCCCGCTGGAAACCGAACAGGGACGTAGTATCAGACTGCCGGTTGAGGTGAGCATTTCAGACAATGGCCCGGGCATCGCAAAGCATATCGAGCGCGAACTGTTCTCTCCCTTTGTCACAACAAAGCGTGAGGGGCAGGGGCTTGGCCTTGCGATTGTGCGCAAATATCTCAGTCAGATGAACAGCCGAATTTCGGTAGAGCGCGACGACAACGCTAAGCAAACCATTTTCCGCATATTCCTGCCGGTCGCCGACAAAGAGGATCGCAAATGAGCCAGTCACGTGTCTTGATTGTGGAGGATGATAGCTCGATCGGCATGGTGGTGCGTGCTGCGCTTGAGGCCGAAAACATTGACGTCGATGTCGTTGAAACGGCAAGCGCGCGCGATGCCGCGTTGGCGGCTGCGCATTACGACCTGATGCTGACCGATGTCGTATTGAAAGACCGCGACGGCATCGCCAGCCTTGAAAATGTGCTGAGCGATCTTCCCGACATGCCGATCATCATCATGTCGGCACAAAACACGCTGGATACCGCGGTGCGTGCCAGTGAGATCAACGCGTTTGAGTATTTTCCCAAGCCGTTTGACCTCAACGAATTGGTCGTAGCGGTGAAACAGGGGATTCAAAAGCGCCGCAGCGAAAATTCTGGCGAACAAGAAACATTGCTTGAATCCGCTATGCCGATGGTTGGCCGCAGCATCGCGATGCAAGAGGTTTATCGCATGGTCGCGCGGTTGTTGCGCAATGATCTGACAGCTTTGATCCTTGGCGAATCCGGCACTGGTAAAGAGCTTGTAGCCGAGGCGATCCACAATCTTGGTCACCGTAAAACAGGGCCGTTTGTTGCGGTCAACATGGCGGCGATTCCGGCGGAATTGATCGAGGCGGAATTGTTCGGGCATGAGAAAGGCGCGTTTACGGGCGCTGTAGGGCAGGGAATTGGGCGGTTTGAACAAGCCCAAGGCGGCACGCTGTTCCTCGATGAAATTGGCGATATGCCGCATCATGCGCAGACGCGATTGCTGCGCGCACTGCAAAGCGGCACGATCAGCCGCATTGGCGGCAAAGCCAGCATCCGGTTGGATGTGCGGATTCTCGCGGCAACCAATCAGGATTTGGAGGCCTTGATCGCAGAGGGTAGATTCCGCGAAGACCTGTTTTATCGTCTCAACGTTGTTCCCGTTCACATGCCGCCGTTGCGTGCGCGGCCAGAGGATATCGGGCTGCTCACACGCCACTTTTTGACACTCGCTGTGCGCGAAGGATTGCCGGTTAAGCAAATTGATGACGACGCGATATCGATGCTGGCCGCAATGCCGTGGCGCGGCAATGTGCGGGAGTTGAAAAACTTCGTCTACCGCGTTGTACTGACCGCGCGCGAGGACCGTATTACCGAAACCACTTTGTCGCAGCTTGGAGCGTCAGTCAGCGACGCTGCGCATCATAATGCGAGCATCTGTACCTTTGACGCCGCCGTCACTCATTTTATGACAGAACAGCGCCAACGCGGCGTTGGGCGTGAGCGTATTTACGCGCGAGCACTGGCGGCGTTTGAGAAACCGTTATTGCAAACGGTCATGGCACAGGCAAAGGGTAACCAGCTACAGGCGGCTGCAATGCTCGGTATCAACCGCAACACTCTGCGCAAAAAACTGTCGGATTATGGGCTGAGTGGCGGCAAGCACGGTGACTTGCGCCGATAGCGCGTTAGTTTGAGAGGCGCTCAGCAGTTTGTGCTTTTCATGCAACTGTTTTGATGGCAATAGTTGCACAATGGCAACATTAAACGCCGATATTTCCGCCGACGAAAGCCGCTCGACAATCCGTCGCTGGGGCTCTGGCGTGATAAACTGGTTGAGCCAATCCGAGCTTATCTGGATATTGGAACTGGGTTGCCTGATTGCACTTGCGATCACCGGTGCTGTGACTTCGTTTGTGTTAATAGGTCAGCCGCCACAATCTGACCCCTTATCGCCAACTACGGCCGCTGCTTTGTTGGTCGCTAATCTGCTACCGGCAACAACGTTGCTCATGCTGTTGGGCCGACGTCTTGCGCTTCGCCGTGCTCACGCGGGCGGAGGACAGCTTCATATCCGGTTGGTCGCGATATTCTCGCTGCTTGCGGCAGTGCCCGCGCTTTTGCTAGCAATTTTTGCATCGTTTTTATTCCAAAGCGGAGTGCAGTTTTGGTCATCAGATTCCGCACGTAGTCTGCTAGAAAATTCGGCTGGTTTGGCCAAGGGTTACTACGAAGAAAAGGCGAACGAAATACGCGACGATGTCGGCGTCATGGCCGGTGATATTCGCTACTATCTCAGCCGCGCCAAGCCACAAGATCCTAAGTTCTTGGAAGCCTACACCAACCAGGTTTTGGGACGTAAGCTTAGCGAGTCAGCGATTATAGAACTCGGGAGAAACAGAGTTCAGAATACTATTGCGCTGGTCGCTCCGGAAGGCAGGCAGGACTGGATTAGTCCGGCAAATTTGAAGCGACTGAATGCGGGCGAACTGGTTGTAGTTTCGATTACCCCCGACCGGATAGAGGCGGTTACCCCATTAACCGATGACAAAACCATTTTTCTGTATGCCAGCAGGGCGATCACGCTCCCATCCTTTGGGCTTGGTGAAAAGGCCCAGCTGGTTTTGGAGGATTATCGGTCGATGGTTGCGAAATCACGCAATCTTCAATTTCAATTCAATGCACTGCTGTATTTCGTATCCCTGGTTATCATCAGTCTCGCCGTTTGGATTGCCTTGTTGGTTGCTGATCGGCTCGTTCGCCCGGTCAACAATCTGGTTCTAGCGGCACAGCGGATATCCGAAGGCGACCTTAGCGCCCGTGTTGCGGACGAATTCATTCAGAATGACGAAGTCGGTTTTCTGGCGCAATCGTTCAATCGCATGACCGAACGTTTGCAAAGCCAGACCGGGAATTTAATCGCGGCAAACCGGCAGCTGGATGACAGGCGGTCGTTTATCGAAACGATCCTTGAATCGGTATCGGCGGCAGTATTGAGTACTAATGAAGACGGTACGGTGCGCCTTGCAAATGGAGTTGCGGAAAAACTGTTGAATCGCCGTGTCGGTGGACTGGCCGGCGTGTCGTTAAAAGATGCTGCACCGTTTCTGTCTGAACTTATCATTCAGGGGCGCAGTCAAGCCATCGTACAAATCGGTGATGGCACCGAGCCGCAAACACTCGCGGTTAAAGTTACCCCGCTTGACCCTGGCCACGTTGTAACCTTTGAAGACATTACCCAACAGCTGACGGACCAACGACAAGCTGCGTGGGCAGATGTAGCGCGGCGGATTGCGCACGAGATCAAGAATCCTTTGACGCCCATCCAACTGGCAGCCGAACGTTTGCAGCGCCGGTTTGGGAAACAGATTGGTGATGGCGCAGGAGTGTTCGCTCAGCTTACCGGCACTATCGTTCGTCAGGTCGGCGATCTGCGCAATATCGTCGACGAGTTTTCCTCGTTTGCGCGTATGCCGAAACCCGTGTTCCGCGACGAAAGCCTGACTGATATCGTGGGCCATTCGGTATTCTTGTTTGAAGTGGCGCACAGCAATATCACCTTTGATTTAACGCCACCTGATGGCTCGGTTTTGATGCTCTGCGATAGGCGTCAAATCGGGCAGGCCGTGACTAACATTCTGAAAAACGCCGCAGAAGCTATTGAAGCGCGTCTATCGGAAGGCGCGGATAAAACATCAGGTAGTATCCACATCGGCATTACGGCAAACCCGGTGCAGATCGACGTGATCGTGCGCGACAATGGGATCGGCCTGCCAGAATCAAAGGAACGCTTAGTCGAGCCTTACGTCACAACGCGTGCAAGCGGTTCGGGGCTCGGCCTCGCCATTGTCAAGAAAATTGTTGAAGAACATCACGGCGAAATCCTTTTTGAAGATGCAGCAAACGGCGGTGCAAAGATCGTTCTTCGCTTCTTCCCCGACCGCTTGTTGGTCGCATCCGGCCCGGACACAAAACCGCCCCTGAAATCGAGAAAAAGCAAGGACTGAGAAACATCATGGCACTCGATATTCTGATTGTTGACGATGAAGAGGACATCCGCGAACTGGTCGCCGGGGTGCTTTCCGACGAGGGCTATGAAACCCGCACAGCCGCGACTGCCGAAGAAGCGCTGAAGGCCTATGACGAACGCCGTCCGTCATTGATCTTGCTCGACGTGTGGTTGCGCGGGTCGTCGATGGATGGTCTTGAATTGCTGAAAGTCATCAAACAGCGCGACGGCAATATGCCGGTCATTGTGTTTTCGGGGCATGGTAATATCGATACCGCAGTTGCAGCCATTTCCCAGGGTGCGGTCGATTTTATCGAGAAACCATTTGAGGCAGAAAAGCTGCTCCATTTGGTCGCGCGGGGAACCGAGACTGAGCGGCTACGCGCAGAGAATGCTTCATTGCGGGCCATAGTCGGACAGGCCGAGGAACTCACCGGATCATCCGCCGCGATCAACAATGTCCGCGCCACGTTGAAAAAAGTTGCGGCAACAGGAAGCCGTTTGCTGATCACCGGACCCGCAGGGGTAGGGAAGGAAGTTGCGGCAAGGTTGCTTCACAGCTGGAGCCCGCGTTCGGATGCGCCGTTTATTTCGGTCAGCGCGGCACGGCTTGCGCCGGATCGGTTCGAGGAAGAACTGTTCGGCGTCGAGGAAAACGGCCAGCTGGTTCATGCGGGCATGCTGGAACGCGCACATGGTGGCACGCTGTTCCTCGATGAAGTCGCGGATATGCCCTACACAACGCAAGGCAAAATCTTGCGCGTTTTGACTGACCAGAGCTTTACCCGCGTCGGCGGCAGCCGACCTGTCCGCGTCGATGTGCGCTTCGTCTCGGCAACCGCGCGCGATTTGCAGGCGGAGATAGCTGCGTCACGCTTCCGCGAAGATTTGTTTTATCGGCTCAATGTCGTTCCCATTGCTATTCCTCCGCTGGCCGAGCGGCGCGAAGATATTCCCATGCTTGCCGAACATTACGGCGCACGTTTTGCGGCCGAGCATCGCATAGCACCGCCGCATTTTTCGGACGATGCTATTGCAACATTGCAAGCATGCGAATGGCCGGGAAATGTCCGCCAGTTACGCAATATCGTTGAACGGACAATCATCTTGGCGCCGTCGGACAAGGTGCAGATGATTGAGGCTGACATGCTGCCTGCCGAAGTATCCAATAATTATGCGACCGCAACCGGCGGAGTGAACGCTTTGATGGGTGCGCCGTTGCGCGAGGCGCGTGAAGCGTTTGAACGCGAGTATTTGCAGGTTCAGATCCGGCGATTTTCGGGGAACATATCTAAGACCGCGACGTTCGTCGGGATGGAACGGTCCGCATTACACCGCAAACTTAAGCTGCTCGGTATTGCTGTACGCAAAGGGGCCGACGACATCAGCGATGACCTAGGCTGAACTAAGATAATCGGTTACACGCAACATATGTAAATTGATGGTGCGAAACGCCCACATTTTATGCTACGTCATTTTTCGGTTGCGTGATTTTGTTACGCTGCCCGCTGCTCCCAAGCGTCAACTATAAAAAATGGAAAAAATAATGACTGAAAAAAGCAACGGCCTTCAAGACCTGTTCCTCAACTCCCTCCGTAAATCAAAAACACCGGTGACCATGTTCCTTGTTAAGGGCGTAAAGCTGCAAGGCGTCGTCACCTGGTTTGACAATTTTTCCGTGCTGTTGCGCCGCGATGGCCAATCGCAACTGGTTTATAAACACAGCATTTCGACAGTGATGCCGTCTAATTCGCCCGACCGCAAACCATTCGATGACATGATGGCGCTGGTGAATTTGCGTCCTGGCATGCTGCAAGATGTTTTCCTGTACGCGATGTGCGACAAGGCTGAGCCTGTCACGACGTTTTTGGTGAACGGTGTGATGTTGCAGGGCACGATTGCCGCCTATGATTTGTTTTCCGTGCTGCTGGAGCGCGATGGCACGATGCAGCTCGTCTATAAACACGCCATTTCTACGGTGCAGCCTGCGCATCCGGTCAACCTTGCCGAATACAATAAAGACGCCGATGGGGAGCCCGATTGAGCGTTTTTAATCGCGATAGTAGCGACGAATTCGCCCGCGGCGCGCGCACGCTTATTGTTTATCCCGAAATGCCCGGTGGCGCTTCGGTCGGCGCGACCAGTCGTTTGGACGAAGCCGAAGGGCTTGCCCGAGCAATCGGTCTGAATGTGGTCGAAAAATACTCGGTGCGCGTGCGCACGCCGCGCGCCGTGACTTTGCTAGGCGGCGGGCAAGTCGAGGCGATTGTGGAACGCGTACAGGCGCTGGAAATCGAATTGTTAATTATCGACGGTGCGCTGACCGCCATCCAGCAACGCAACCTTGAGGAAAAAGCGGGCGTAAAAGTCATCGACCGAACTGGATTGATCCTGGAAATCTTTGGCGAACGCGCGGCGACCGCAGAGGGTCGTTTGCAAGTCGAATTGGCGCATCTTGATTATCAGGCGGGGCGGTTGGTGCGCAGCTGGACTCACTTGGAGCGGCAGCGCGGTGGCTTTGGCTTTCTGGGTGGCCCCGGTGAGACTCAGATCGAGGCTGACCGGCGGATGATCCGTGATCGCATGGCGCGGTTGCGGCGTGAATTGGAGCAGGTTCAGCGCACACGCGGCTTGCACCGCGCACGCCGAAAACGCGCACCTTGGCCTGTTATCGCGCTTGTTGGTTATACCAACGCGGGCAAATCGACATTGTTTAACACTCTGACGCATGCGACAGTGCTTGCAGAGGATATGCTGTTCGCAACGCTTGATCCAACGTTACGCGAAGTGAGCCTGCCGGGCGTTGAAAAGGCGATCTTGTCGGATACGGTCGGTTTTGTCTCGGATTTGCCGACACAATTGGTCGCAGCATTTCGGGCGACGCTAGAGGAAGTGATCAGCGCCGACATAATTATCCATGTTCGCGACATTGCGCATCCATCAAGCAAAGCGCAGCGCGACGACGTTATGCACATCTTAAGCGAATTAGGCATTAACGCCGACAATGACGGCACTGGCCCGACGATCTTGGAGCTGTGGAACAAGATGGATTTGCTGACGCCGGAAAAACGTGAAGAATTTCGAAATATCGCCGAAAAACAAAAGGATATTTACCTTATTTCAGCGGAAAACGGCGATGGCGTTGATGATTTCAAACATGCGCTTTCGGCGCGTATTGGCATTGGCAATCAAGAGCGCGAATTGTTGTTGAACGGCGGGGAAGGGGAGGCGCTTTCCTGGCTTTATGGACGGGGAAGAGTGCAAAGCGAGGAGGCCGATGATGGCCAAATACGCGTCCGTGCGTCGCTTAGCCCGCGCAACTGGGGTCAGTTCGACAAATTGTTCGGCGCGCGCGTTTAGGTTTCGATCTTAGCGCGCCGCCACAAAGCTTCTTTGTCATCCAGTGACAATGCAGCGAACATGCCGCCGGCAAAGTTTTCCATCGCACGAAAACGCTTTTCAAATTTGGCGTTGGCAGCCTTCAGCGCAGCTTCAGCGTCTATGCCCATATGGCGGCTAATATTTACGGCGGAGAATAGCAGATCGCCGAGTTCCTCAAAGCGTTCGGAATCGGTCTTTGCATCGCGTACTTCAAGAATTTCTTCCGAAAGTTTATCGTAAGCGCCTTCGACATCGGGCCAGTCAAATCCAGTCCGAGCCGCACGTTTTTGCAGTTTCTGCGCTCGTAACAATGCAGGCAGCGGCTTTGCAACATCGGCCAACGCACTTTTGTCAGCGACCCTGTCCTGCCGTTCCGCCGCTTTAATCGCCTCCCAGTTCAGCACAACCGCATCGGCATTATCCGCTGCGTGGTCGCCAAACACATGCGGGTGGCGGCGCACCATTTTGTCGCAAATGCCGTTGACGACATCTTGCAGATCAAACAGCTTTTTCTCGCTAGCCATTTGGCTGTGAAACACGACCTGCAGCAACAGGTCGCCGAGTTCATCTTTCAACGCCGCCATATCGTCACGCTCAACAGCATCGGCGACTTCGTACGCTTCCTCAATGGTGTACGGAACAATGCTGGCGAAATCCTGCTCCAGATCCCACGGGCAGCCAGTGACGGGCGTGCGCAGCTGTTCCATGATTTTTGCAAGCGGCCTGATATCAGCGCGTTGCGGCATAAGGGGATTCCAATCTTTAAGTACGATAATATATATTATGTTAAGTGATAATCGGCGGCACTCAAACGGGGCGGTCGATTTTCCTCGATGTCATGGCTTCAGCGTCATCACATCACCAGTCACATTCCAGCTTTCAAAATCGTCGAGGAAGTTCATGCCGACAACGTTGGTGTCACCAAAGCCGTCCGCGACCACAACATCATGCTGTTCAATTGCAAAATCGCCCACAGTCATCGACGCGACCTTAGCTGTACGCGCTTTGATGGTGCCATTGGCTGTGTTCAGTTCTATTGCACGGTCCTCAGGATCAAGCGTGAGCTCGGCATCGCGCGCTGTTTCGCTATTGATCGCTGTCAACGAGGCGCCGCTATCAACCATCATGTCTGCCTGATGACCATTGAGTTCCGCGCGAAGCCAGAAATGGCCATCATCCTGCCGCACCAATCGAATTTCACCGCCTTCAACGCTCTGGCGCGGGGCTCCGGTTAATTCACCAGTCACGCGGCTCCACACCATTTCAAATTCAGGCCTGAAACTTAGCACGACAAATACTGCAGCAAAGATCGCGACCCACGCCAATATCATTTTCAGATATTGTTTCATCGGCAATCGACGTGCTGCAAGTGATCCTACCAACAGCATGACGACGATCAATCCGTAAATCAGGCGGGCGTTGTCATCTGATTCCATGAGATTCCAGTCCTTAACCGCTGTTACCGCACAGCTTTGCTGAATAAGCGATAGAAGTTTTCGGTGCTTTGCTCGGCCAATTGCTCTACCGACACGCCACGTAGATTAGCGATAAACTGGGCGGTGCTGGCAACGAATGCCGGTTCGCAGGATTTGCCTCGGTGCGGCACAGGCGCCAAAAACGGTGAATCGGTCTCGATCAACATCCTGTCTGCTGGAATATCCCGCGCAACAGCTTGCAAATCCTTGGCATTCTTAAACGTCACGATGCCCGATATGGAAATATAAAGGCCTAGATCAAGCGCTTTACGGCCAAATTCCGCGCTGGCGGTGAAGCAATGGATAACGCCGGGATAGGCCCCCTTTCCCATTTCATCAGCCAATATCTCCGCCGTATCATCCTCCGCGTCGCGGGTGTGAACGATCAGCGGCAAGCCCGTTTCGCGTGACGCAGCGATGTGTTCGCGAAAGCCGGTGCGTTGCTGCGCCCGATCGCTATGATCGTAATAATAGTCGAGGCCAGTTTCGCCGATGCCTATAACGCGCGGGTTTTGGGCCTTTGCGATCAGCTTCGCCGCGTCGATGCCGATATGTGCATCGGCTTCATGCGGGTGAATGCCGACAGATGCCCAGACGCCACTTTCCCGCTCCGCAAGGCCAATGACGTCATCCCATTCGCATTCGCGTGTCGAGATATTGAGCATGGCACCGACGCCCGCATCACGCGCACGTTGCAGTACGTCGCTTTGCTGTTCAATAAGGCCTTTATAATTCAGGTGGCAGTGGGAATCGACGAACATCAACGGGCAGCTTCCTCGGTAGGCATTTCAAGACGCGGAAACAGACCGACCGGTTGTTCGAGTGTAAAACCGCTTTCCGCTAGCGGTGAATACCAATGGCTCGCAATGCCCCTGAAATCGCGAAGATCAGCGGGAATTCCCATTCGCTCAAGCAGCAAATCAGAACCCGCCGGAATGATTGGCGAAATCGCAACTGCAAGCTGCGCTATGCAAATATACAAAGTCGCCAGCACCGTTTCCATCCGTTCCGTGTCGGTTTTCTTTAACGCCCACGGCGCTTGCGCATCGATATAGGCGTTGCAGGCAAACACTGCGGTGATCCAGGCCTCGGCGGCTTGCGACAGGGCCAAGTCCTCAAATGCCGCCGGGATCGTTTCTGAAACTGCTTTGCCAACCAATTCGAATAACGCG
>JAYVGQ010000050.1:0-4636 GCA_043771985.1 Sphingomonadales bacterium | reverse complement strand
AAATTTACTCCTGCTCCACAGGGGTTCCGCGAATCGGGGAACGTCCTATCTCAAGGCTGGTGAATGGGCCGAAAACGCAGAAAAACCAGCTGGCACACGCATGTGCTGCTGGCTTTACCAGTGTTCGGATGTTGGCGTATTACTGTTTACCCGGCTTACTGTCAAGCGCAGGGGCACAACCAGCCGCGCCGCACCCCCATCGTTCAAAACGAAACCGCCGCGCACGTCAAGCGGGTTGATTTGAACGCGCTTTCCAGTCAAAGCGCGGCCATGTCTGATGCGGCGCCTTTAAGCTTTCAGGACTTGATCCTGCGTCTCCATGCCTATTGGGGCGAACAGGGTTGTGTTGTCCTGCAACCCTATGATCTGGAAATGGGTGCGGGCACGTTCCACACCGCAACGACATTGCGTGCTTTGGGGCCAGAGCCGTGGAACGCTGCCTTTGTGCAACCATGCCGCAGGCCAACCGATGGCCGCTATGGCGAAAATCCCAATCGGCTGGGCCATTATTATCAATATCAGGTGATCCTGAAACCGTCGCCGCCACAGTTGCAGGAACTGTATCTTGGCAGCCTTGCCGCGATTGGTATCGACCCGTTGCTTCACGACATTCGTTTTGTCGAGGACGATTGGGAATCGCCAACGCTTGGCGCATGGGGCCTTGGCTGGGAGGTTTGGTGCGACGGCATGGAAGTATCGCAATTCACCTATTTTCAGCAAATGGGCGGTTTCGATTGCAAGCCTGTGGCGGGTGAACTGACGTACGGTCTGGAACGGTTGGCGATGTATATCCAAAACAAGGATAGCATTTTCGACCTCGCCTATAACAACACAGGCGTAACCTATGGCGATGTGTTTTTGGAACAAGAACGCCAGCACAGCACCTATAATTTCGAAGTCGCCAATACCGACATCTTGTTTCAGCATTTCAAAGATGCGGTGACGGAATGCCAAAGCTGCCTTGAACGCTTTGTGCCGATTGCTGCCTATGAACAAGCGATAAAGGCCAGCCACATATTCAACCTGTTGCAGGCGCGCGGCGTTATCAGCGTGCAGGAACGGGCAAGCTATATGGGCCAAGTTCGCGATCTTGCCAAAGGCAGCTGTCAGGCGTGGATCGATAAACAATCGCCCGAATGGCGGGCAAAGTTTCCGGGGTGGACGGTATGACCGACTTCCTCCTTGAACTGCGCAGCGAAGAAATCCCGGCGCGGATGCAGTTAAAGGCCAAGGACGATCTGGTCCGGCTGTTCACCGATGCGCTGGCCAAATCTGGGCTGGCCGCCGAGGCCATTGAAGCCTTTGCCACCCCGCGCCGTTTGGCGTTGATCGCCAAAGGCCTGCCGCTGGAAACATTTGCATCCTCCGAGGAAACCAAAGGGCCAAAGGTCGGCGCGCCGCCGCAGGCGATGGAGGGCTTCCTTCGCAAAACTGGCCTGACACAAGACCAATTGGTCGAACGCGACGGCGTGTATTTCGCGATTGCCGAAAAGCCGGGCCGCAACACAGCCGATGTTTTGGCCGAAGCCATTCCAGCGATCATCCGCGCCTTTCCTTGGCCAAAATCGCAACGCTGGGGCGCAGCGTCGGTTTCGACCGAAAGCTTGCGCTGGGTGCGGCCTTTGCAGGCCATTATCGCGTTGCTCGGCGATGAACTGGTCGCGTGCGAGATTGACGGTATCGTCAGTGGGCGCGCAACGATGGGCCACAGGTTCCACTCCACCGGCCCCATCGAAATCGCCAATGCGGACGCCTATGTCGAGGCCCTGCGTTCAGCGCATGTGATCGTACATTTCAGCGAACGCACCGCAATTATCCGCGATGGGGCCGAGGCGGCGGCGAAAGCGGCTGGCCTATTGCTGGTGCCCGACGAGGGGCTGGTCACCGAAAATGCAGGGCTGACCGAATGGCCGGTGCCGATGCTGGGGCGCTTTGATCCGGCTTTCTTGGAAGTGCCGCAAGAAGTCATCCAGCTGACGGCGCGGGTGAACCAGAAGTATTTTGTTTGCAACGACGCGGGTGGCAAACTCGCCAACGCGTTTGTCTGCACCGCGAATATCAGCGCGCATGACGGCGGTGCTGCGATTGTTGCGGGTAATGAAAAGGTGCTGGCAGCGCGATTGAGCGACGCGAAGTTTTTCTGGGAACAGGATTTGAAGGTTGCTCTGGAGAGCCAAGCCAAGAAGCTGTCGCAGATTACCTTTCACGAGAAATTGGGTACAGTTGCCGATAAGGTCGATCGGGTTGCGAAACTGGCGCGGTGGTTAGTTGACGAGGGAATCGTGAAAGGCGCGAGCGCCGACGATGCCGAACGCGCAGCGCGCCTGTGCAAAACTGACCTCGTCACCGGCATGGTCGGTGAATTCCCCGAACTGCAAGGCATCATGGGCGGCTATTACGCCCGCGCCCAAGGCGAACCCGATGCCGTCGCCGACGCCGTCCGCGACCATTACAAACCCGTCGGCCAAGGCGACGATGTGCCGACCGCGCCCGTGACGGTAGCGGTGAGTTTGGCGGATAAGTTGGATACTCTGGCCGGATTTTTTTACGAACAGATGCCGCCCACAGGATCAAAAGACCCATTCGCACTTCGCCGTGCTGCGTTGGGAGTTATTCAGACACTTCTTAAGAATAGCGCGCGGTGTTCGTTGTCACGTTTGATTGAACAAGCGATGTCTGCATTCGTCATGGCTGAAGCCATCGCGGAAATGCAAGGACATGTTGACCGGCTAAGCGAGGCTGCAAAAGAGTTGGGAATGCCATCAACTTTAGCGGAGCAGGCTACGGCCTACGAGCTTAATGATAGGGCCGCCAGTCTACCCGTTTTTTTTCCAGAAGATTTGTCTAATTTCCTCATTGACCGCCTTAAAGTCCAGCAGCGCGAGGCTGGCGTGCGGCATGATCTGATCGACGCGGTGTTTGCACTGGGTGGCGAGGATGATCTGGTCCGCTTGCTGGCGCGCGTGAAGGCTTTGCAGGCTTTTGTCGCGACCCAAGAGGGGGCGGATTTGCTGGCCGGGTATAAGCGGGCGGCGAATATATTGAAGGCTGCGCCTGAAACCGTTCGTGTCGAGCGTAGTCGAGACACGGTGCCGCCCAACAACGGCCTCTCGACTTCGCTCGAGGCGAACGGTGTTGAGGGGGCGTTGTTCAACGCCCTCAACACCGCCGAACCCCTCGCCGCCGCCGCCATCGCCGCCGAACAGTTCGAGGACGCAATGGCTGCGCTTGCCAGTTTGCGCGCGCCGATTGATGCGTTTTTTGACGGCGTGATGGTGAATGATCCAGACCCGGAAAAACGGGCATTTAGGGTGGGATTACTGACACGGTTCCGTGACGCGGTTTGCCAAGTTGCGGATTTTTCGAGGATTGAGGGGTAGAATTTTTTTCGCGCTAAGACGCTAAGGCGCAAAGACTCTTCTTTGCGGCGAAGCCGCTTTCAAAAAACTCCGCGCACTCTGCGAACCCTGCGTCAAATAAAGTGTTCATACCGAGACTGCAGATTTCGCCGAGTATTGGAGATAGAAGAAAATCTTCTTTGCGCCTTTGCGTCTTTGCGCGAAACAAATAATCTCCTGCGGAGCAAAATATGACCCAATATGTGTACCGTTTCGGCGGCGGAGTTTCAGATGGTAGCGGGCTTTCCAAAAACCTGCTTGGTGGCAAAGGCGCGAATCTTGATGGGATGGCGGCGATTGGCTTGCCTGTCCCTCCCGGCTTTACGATCACTACCGAAGTCTGCACCGCCTATTACGCCAACGGCGAAGCATTCCCCGATGGGCTGACAACCCAAGTCGCGGCGGGTATCGCCCACATCCAATCCACCACCGATCGCACATTTGGCGACCCAGCCAACCCGTTGCTCGTCTCTGTCCGATCCGGCGCGCGCGTCTCTATGCCCGGCATGATGGACACCGTCCTCAACCTTGGCCTCAACGACCAAACCGTCGAAGGGCTGGCCGCGTCGTCTGGCGATGCGCGTTTTGCGTGGGATAGCTATCGCCGCTTTATTCAGATGTATGCCGATGTTGTGCTGGGCCTGAACCACCACGCATTTGAAGACGCGCTGGAGATTGCCAAGGAAGATCAGGGCTATTTCCTCGATACCGAACTATCCGCCGATGATTTGCGCGCGCTAGTCGGCGAATACAAAAACCTAGTCGCTGCCGAATGGGGCAAGCCGTTTCCGCAAGACGTGCACGAACAGCTTTGGGGAGCCGTCGGCGCCGTCTTTTCCAGTTGGGAATCAGACCGCGCCAAAGTCTATCGCCGCCTGAACAGTATCCCGGGCGACTGGGGAACGGCGGTCAATGTGCAGGCGATGGTGTTCGGCAATATGGGCGACACATCGGCGACAGGCGTTGCCTTTACACGCGATCCGGCGACTGGCGAAAATGCCTATTACGGCGAATACCTAATCAATGCGCAGGGCGAAGACGTCGTCGCAGGCATCCGCACGCCGCAGTATTTGACCAAGAAGGCGCGGGAGACCGCAGGGGCCAAGCCGTTGAGCATGGAAGAAGCGATGCCCGATGCGTATGCTGAGCTGGCGCGTGTCTTCGACATCCTGGAACGCCATTACCGCGATATGCAGGACATCGAGTTCACGGTCGAGCGCGGGCAGTTGTGGATGCTG
>JAYVGQ010000049.1:0-43195 GCA_043771985.1 Sphingomonadales bacterium | reverse complement strand
TTTGCCATTGGCGAAGTGGTGCGCCACCGCATCTTTGATTTTCGCGGTGTGATCTTTGATATCGATCCGGTTTTCGCCAATAGCGAGGAATGGTATCAGTCTATCCCTGAACATGTGCGGCCGAAAAAGGATCAACCCTTTTATCACTTGTTCGCGGAGAATTCGGAGAGCAGCTATATCGCCTATGTCAGCCAACAAAATTTGGTCGATGATGCGGAACATGGGCCTGTTAGCCATCCTGCGATCAAGGGCTATTTTGATGACTGGCAGGACGAGCGCTATCCGTTGAAACGCAATATGCGGCAGTGAGTTGTCGCATTACATTTTAAACGCTAAAATTCCGTTGGTCCTGAGGAGGTGCTGAGCCGAAGGCGAAGTGCCGTCTCGAAGGACCGAGGCCTCGCGCTAGGGTGCTTAGAGACGAGCCTTCACTGCGTTCAGTCTCTACTTGGCACAAACGGTGTTAGCTTGCGGCGCTGCGTGTGCCCAAAACCCCAAAGTTCCTTCTCCCCTAGGAGGAACCGCGCGGAGGACCCGATCCCCCGCGCCAGACCCGCCCTGGTCCACCCCGGGGCGGGTCATTTTGTTTGGGTGGAGTTTTTTGTACGAAGGGTGCAATAAAACTGAAAGTGACAGTATGCATTTTTCAACGCACGATCATAAATCGTGTCGTCGTGGTCATAGCATTGAATATATAAGCGAAATTGAGTTGTGGAAAACTAAGCCCAGTTTTGTTATCGTTTGATAGCGGCGTTGTGTCGCAGGAGGTTCGAAGGTGTACAATTCAGCGAAGGCGGCGCAAATAATTGCTTATTTTGCGCTGAAAACTGAATCCCGCTCGATCAACATGTTGAAGGCGATAAAGCTCGTCTACATTAGCGATCGTGAAGCATTAAAGCGCTACGCAACACCTATGTTGGACGAGCCGCGTGCATCTATGCCTAATGGTCCTGTGAACTCGCTGACCTATGACCACGCTAAGGGAGAGATTGAAGATCCTCGCTGGTCTGCAATTCTTGATGACCGTGCTAATCACATGATCGGTGTAAAGCCTACCATTACCTTAGATGATTTAGATGAATTGAGCGATGCTGAGGTCGAGACCCTCGATCAAACTTGGGAAAGGTTTGGTGCGATGAGCCAATGGGATCTCGTCAAATGGACGCACAACAGTGACAATATCCCTGAATGGGAAGATCCAAACGGAAGTTCAAACCCTATTCCAATAGAACGTCTTCTGCATGCTGTTGGTATCGCAAATAAAGTTGAGCATGCAGAGTTTTTACATGATCACTCCGCAGTTAGTAGGCTTCTAGCTAATCTTGCTTAGCTGAAACGGAGTTTCAATAGGATGGCCAGCGCAAAGAAGGGCACGCTGCTAATAATTTCTGGTCCGAGCCACGACCCTAACCGCAAACATCTGCACGTAATCTGCAATGATCCCGATCTGCAAGGCAACGTATTATTGGTGAGCATTTGCTCGGTAGCTGCTGCTGCGCACGACACTACTTGTCAATTGCAAGCGCATGAACATCGATTCTTGAACCATTTGTCCTATGTGTATTACGCGAAAGCACAGATTGTGCCGGTAGCGTCTCTAGAGAACGGGCTTGCCCAGCGATTAATTGCGGCGCACGACGACATGAATGGGCAGGTATTTCTTCGAGTTAGAAATGGTGTATGCCAATCGCCGCACACGCCACGAAAAATCAAAAACTACCTGGGATGTTTATAGCAAACGCTGGTTATTATGACATTTAATGGAACAAACCAACCATCACTCCACAACACCCCCACCCTCAATCAACCCAACTTCCCCCGCATCGCCATAACGCGGCAAAGCCTCCACCAGCGGCACATCTTCCAACTCGCGTTTGCCGGTTTCAACGTTGAGTTCGGCGAATTTGCGGCCTGTGCTCATCACATTGCGTTCGAAACTGCCGACGAATTTGTTGTAGTTGTTGACTGCTGACGACAGGCCCGAACCCACCGTCTTCAAATGTCCCGCCGCAACCGCGATGCGTTCGTACATTTCTTTGCCAAGGGCGCCGATATGCTTTGCCTCGCGGGCTAAGCTTTCTTGCCGCCACACTCCGGCTACGGTTCGCGCTATAGCCACCAGATTGGTGGGGGTGGCGAGCAGGACTTTGCGTTCAAAAGCGAGATCCCACAATCGCGGCTCATGCTCCAACGCGGCGGCGAGGAAATGTTCGCCCGGCACAAACATGATGACATAATCGGGCGCGTCGTCGAATTGATCCCAATAGGCTTTGCGTGACAGTCCCTCGATATGGTTGCGCATCGATGCGCAGTGTCGTGCCATGGCAATTGCTCGGACGTCATCATCAACCGAATCAAATGCATCTTGGTAGTCATTCAACGACACTTTGGCGTCAATTACCAAGGTGCCACCGCCGGGAACGCGCAACACAGCATCCGGGCGCAATCGGCCTTCAGATGTTTCGATACTTGCTTCTAAGGCGAAATCAACATGTTGAGAAAGCCCACAACTTTCGAGGACATTTTTTAGTTGTTGCTCACCCCAGCGTCCGCGCGCTTTAGGTGCGTTGCGGAGCGAATTCATAAGGCCCGACGCCACACTTGATACGCGTTCCTGCCCTAGACGCATATCACCGATCAGACCTTTCAAATCTCCAAAAGCATCTATCCTGTCTTTTTCAAGTTTGCCAACCTGCTCCTCATAGGCTTTCAGCCGTTCGCCCACCGGCATCAACAGCTGCTTGATCTTTTCCTCATTCTTTTCGCCTGCCTGATGAAAGCGTTCATCGGCGCGTTGCAAAAACGCTTGTTGCGCTTCGCCGAGCAGTTTCTGCCCGATCTCGCCAAATTGCGCGGAGAGCAATTCCTTGGCCTCGGACAGCATCCGCACCTGTTCGTCAAAGCCGCGCTCGCGTTCTTCGCCCGATGCCTCAAGCCGCGCCAGCCGGTCCTTTGCCGTGTCTCGCTCCTCAACCACTTCGTTCAGCATCGCGCGCAATTGCGTGGTCGTCTCCGCCCCGGCGCGCCCGACACGTCCGCCCAATATCCAGCCGAGCATTAGCCCACCGAGCAATGCCGCAACAACAACAATTACAATAATCAGGGGCTCCAACGCCTATTCCTTCACAAAAGAACGAAGCTGGAACATAGCCGATTAGCCGTGGCGGTCAACCCGCGCTTTGCAGTCCCGCATTGCGCCGGCGTTTGACGCGGGCGTAGTTGGCAACGCTGAGCGGCAGCAGGCCGATGTAGACGAGCGTGATAATGATCAGCGTGAACCAAGGGGCAGCGATCAAGCCCGCTCCGGTCAGCCCGATAACCGCCAATGCCATAAAGCGGAATGACGGGCGGATTTTGATCGAAGTCCAGCTGAACGTTGCAATGTTGGAGATCATGCCGAGCGCCACCAATAACAGCCACGGCGCGACTATCCGCCAATCGCGCGCTGCCTCCACGCCAAATTCGATCCAGATAATCAATGGCAAGGATGCAAGGCCAGCGCCAGCGGGGGAGGGGATGCCGGTGTTGAACCCGGCCGATTTATGCGGCTGATCGTCCGCATCAATGCGGGCGTTGAACCGCGCCAATCGCAGCGCTGCGCACAAAACAAAGAACACCGAAATCGTCCAGCCAAAACGCGGCATTTCTGTCAGCACCCAGCTGTAGATGATGAGAGCGGGTGTCGCGCCAAAGGCGATTACGTCGGACAATGAATCCAGCTCGGCGCCAAACCGGCTTTCGCCCTTTAACATCCGCGCAATGCGGCCGTCTAGCGCATCTAACACCCCTGCGACAACGACTGCAGCGACGGCATAGGCCCACAGCCCTTGCATCGCATACCACACACCAGAAAGTCCGGTGCATAGCGCCATCGCGGTCACTGCATTTGGTACGAGTGCGCGTAATGAAATGCCAGGGCGGTGCGGTTCAATCATAATTTTGCGTCCCACCGGCAATTGTTGAAGTCAATGGCTAAGCGCCCGCAAATCCTGATCCACGCCAATCTCGGCGAGGATCGTTTCGCCAGCAACGCAGCGTTGTCCCTTGATAATGCGCGATGCAGTTCCGTGCGGCAGGAACACATCAACGCGGCTGCCAAAACGAATGAGGCCAACACGATCGCCCGCCATTACTTCGTCGCCTTCTTTTTTGAAGCTGACAATACGGCGCGCGATTAGCCCGGCAATTTGCGTAAAACCTATGCGGACTCCATCTGATCGCTCAACCAGAAAATGCTGCCGCTCATTCTCTTCGCTGGCTTTATCAAGATCCGCATTCAGGAATTTACCCGCGATATAGGCGATGCGGGTAATCGTGCCGCGAATGGGTGTGCGGTTGATGTGAACGTCAAACACGCTCATGAAAATCGACACGCGCGTCATCGGTTGATCGCCAAGACCAGCGGGGCCAGATAGTTCAGGCGGCGGCGGGACAATCTCGATCAGCGTGACAAGACCATCGGCAGGCGCGACGATGAACCGGTCATCCTGTGGCGTCGTGCGAGCGGGATCACGGAAGAATGTCAGCGTCCAAGCGGTGATCGCCGCCATCGGCCACGCCAAAGTCTCCCACGCCATAAAGGCAAAGAATACGCAGATCGCGCCAGCGATAAGCCCGAATTTGCGACCCTCGGGATGGACAGGCGGAAACGCCCATTTGGCGACCCCGGCTCCCCGGTTGGTCAGTTCTTTTTTATTCATAGCGTCGTGTTCTAAGCTCTGTTGGCCGATGTTACAACCTTTAGCTGACATCACAGGCGCTCGTGTTGCGTAGAAGACGGCAAAATTCTGTCGACTTGTGCCTGCTAAACTGTGCCTCACCATAAACTTGCTCATCAGCAAAATCTTGCTATGGCGCTGCAAACAACAGGCAAAAACATCCTCAGGAAAGCGCACACTCCATGGCAAAAATTAAGGTGAAAAACCCCGTCGTAGAATTGGATGGCGACGAAATGACCCGGATTATCTGGGAATGGATTCGTGAACGCCTGGTTTTGCCTTATCTCGACATAGACTTGAAATACTATGACCTTGGCATGGAATATCGGGACAAGACCGACGATAAGGTCACCGTCGATTCCGCCAATGCGATCCGCGAGTTTGGCGTTGGTGTTAAATGCGCAACGATTACCCCCGATGAAGCGCGCGTCGAAGAGTTCGACCTGAAGAAAATGTGGAAGTCGCCAAACGGTACGATCCGCAATATCCTTGGCGGTGTGGTGTTTCGTGAGCCGATTGTGATTCAGAACGTTCCGCGCCTGATCCCCGGATGGACCGACCCCATCGTGATTGGTCGGCACGCATTTGGTGACCAGTATCGCGCGACAGATTTTCTCGTTCCCGGCCCTGGCAAGCTGCGTTTGGTTTGGGATGGCGATGATGGCCAAAAAATCGATGAAGAAGTATTCCAGTTTCCATCACCCGGCGTTGCTATGGCAATGTACAACCTTGACGACTCCATCCGCGATTTCGCGCGTGCTTCACTGAATTACGGCGTGACCCGTGAATGGCCGGTGTATCTGTCGACCAAGAACACCATCCTGAAATATTATGACGGTCGTTTTAAGGACCTGTTTCAGGAAATTTTTGAAACCGAATTTGCCGCTAAGTTCAAAGAAATTGGTATCGTTTACGAACACCGTTTGATTGATGACATGGTTGCATCGGCGCTCAAATGGTCGGGTAAATTTATTTGGGCATGCAAGAATTACGATGGTGATGTGCAGTCGGATCAGGTTGCGCAGGGCTTTGGCTCGCTGGGTTTGATGACGTCGATTTTGATGACGCCCGATGGCAAGACCGTGGAAGCAGAAGCCGCGCACGGTACTGTCACCCGTCATTTCCGTCAGCATCAGGCTGGTAAAGCCACATCGACTAACCCGATTGCGTCGATCTTTGCGTGGACCGGCGGCCTGAAATTTCGCGGAAAGTTTGACGATACGCCAGACGTGACCCGTTTTGCCGAGACCTTGGAAGAAGTGTGTATCCAGACCGTCGAAGACGGCCACATGACCAAGGATCTCGCGATCCTGATTGGCCCCGATCAAGCATGGATGACGACCGAGCAGTTTTTTGAACAGGTACGTGCCAACCTTGAAGCAAAAATGGGTGGCTGGATGTAATGTCAGCTACAAAGTGAATTTGAAAAGGCGCGGGACAGTAATCCTCGCGCCTTTTTTATTGCCACGCCGCTTCCCTTCTTATGCTGCGTATGCGTAAAAGACTGCATGGCAGGCGAAATCCACACTGGTGAGACGATCAGCGACATCGTCGTTATCCTTGGCGCAGCCGGAATTGTCATCCCTGCGTTCGCGCGTTTTCGTATCACGCCTATTATCGGGTTTATCCTTGTTGGTATATTAGTGGGGCCATTTGGCTTGGGTGCACTCGTTCCGCGCTATCCAGTGTTGGAATGGTTCACGATCTCGGACCAAGATGATTTTAAGGCGATTGGCGAATACGGTATCATACTATTGCTATTTTCCATCGGATTGGAGCTATCGTTCAAACGGTTGTGGAAAATGCGGCAACTGGTGTTTGGCGTTGGCGCGGCGCAATTGCTGGGCGCAGGGGTGCTTATCGCGGTCGGGCTGTATGTTGCAGGCTATGGCTTAACGGCGGCGGCAGGTATCGGGATTGCTTTGGCCTTGTCCTCGACTGCATTGGTTTTGCCAATTTCAGGAACCAAATCGGCAGTTGGTCAGTCGGCTTTGGGGATGTTGCTGTTTGAAGATTTGGCGATTGTGCCGATTATCTTCGTCCTCGCTGCTCTCGCCCCGCAAGTTGGTGGAGATGCAGTCTGGGACGATATCGTTCGCGCGCTGTGGCAGGGCGGATTGGTCATCATCGCAATGCTCGTGCTGGGCCGGTTCTTGTTACCGCGCTTGTTCGGTCAGGCGGCGCGCACGAAAAGTCCGGAGCTGTTTGTATCGGTCAGCCTATTAGTGGTGATTGTGTGCAGCCTTGCGACCAGCGCGGTTGGTTTATCGCCGATTTTTGGCGCAATCATCGCGGGGCTTTTGATTGCCGAAACCGATTACCGTGCCGAGGTGGAAGTGATGACTGCGCCGTTTAAGGGCTTGGCACTCGGCGTATTTCTGATTTCCATCGGGATGCAAATCGATCTGCGCTTTGTGGCGGAGAATTGGACTACGCTTGTTGGTGCAGTCGCCGCTATCGTGATCGTTAAGGCTTTAGTCACCGCGTCATTGCTGAAACTTAACGGCGCACGCACGGGTACAGCGACCGAGACTGGCGTTCTGATGGCCAGCCCGTCTGAAACGACTCTCATCGTATTAGGGGCGGCAGGGGCAGCACAAATTATCAGCGCAGACACTATTAATTTCTGGCAAGTCGCGACCGCAATGGGCCTGACCATCACGCCTATTTTGGCGCGGATCGGTCGGGATATGTCACGGCGCATCGAGTTGCGCGAACATGATGACGAAGTCCACGAGCAGGACGAGAGCAAAGAACCGCGCACTGTGATCCTCGGGTTTGGACGTGTCGGACGTCTGGTTGCCGATATGCTGCACGTTCACAAACAGCCCTATATCGCTGTCGAATCCAATGTGGATGCGGTCACTGAGGCGCGGCGTGAGGGGTACAAGGTTGTCTACGGCGATGTATCTCGTTCTGATACTTTGGATAAGCTCAGCCTAGGCCACGCCCGCGCGCTAATCTTGACGATGGACCAACCGGTACTTGCCGAACATATCGTCAAACGCGTCCGCGCGTGGTTACCGGACCTGACGATCGTGGCTCGCGCTCGCGATCCAGAACATGCGGCTCGGTTGTATAAAGCCGGGGCGACGGATGCGGTCCCAGAGACTCTGGAGAGCTCGCTGCAATTGTCCGAAGCGATGCTCGTCGATCTGGGTGTACCGATGGGGCCGGTAATTGCGTCGATCCACGAAAAGCGCGATGAATATCGGCGTGCGATTAAAGCAGCTGGGGAGATGGACGTTGAACCTCGGCTTAAGTCAATAACGACCTAAATTAACAACTGCCTGATCGCGGCTAACGCAGCTTGTGCTTCGTCGTTTCCTGCAGGGCCGCCACCTTGCGCCATTTCTGGACGTCCGCCTCCGCCTTGGCCACCCATTGCGGTGGTGGCCGCGCGGACGAGATCAGGCGCTGCATATTGCGCCGTCAGTTCGGGTGAGATGGCTACGACAACAGTGTTGGCACCTTCGTTCGCCGCAACAATGACGACAATACCGCAGCCGAGCGTTTTCATTTGATCGTCGGCAAGCCCGCGCAAAGCCTTTGGTTCAATGCCGGGAATGATTTGACCCACGAAGTTGATATCACCGATTTTTTCGGCCTCGGCTTTTGCCCCGCCGCTGCCCGAAAGCGCCAGCTTGGTTTTGGCGTCAGACAGCTCTTTTTCCATCGCACGACGTTCCGCGAGCAACGTCTCGACACGCGCCGCGACTTCATCGGGCGCGGTTTTCAGCATTGATGCGATGTCTTTCAATTGGCTTTCGCGCCGTGCCAGATGTTGCCGCGCGGCTTCACCCGTCAACGCTTCGATGCGCCGAATGCCGCTAGCGACTGCACCTTCGGACACGATGGTGACCAAAGCGATGTCGCCCAAAGCATTGACGTGCGTTCCGCCACACAACTCGACCGAGTAGTTGCTGCCGGACGTATCGCCCATACTCAACACACGGACTTCGTCTCCGTATTTTTCACCAAACAGGGCGAGCGCCCCAGCGGCAACAGCATCATCTGGAGTCATCAAACGGGTAGTGACTGCGCGATTGCCTCTGACCTGAGCGTTAACGTCTGCCTCTACCGCAGCAATCTCGTCGGCCGTCACAGCCTGATTATGAGAGAAATCGAAGCGCAAACGGTCCGCTGCGACCATGCTGCCCTTTTGCGTGACATGGCCGCCAAGATGATGGCGCAGTGCCGCGTGCAGCAAATGCGTGGCGCTGTGGTTCGACCGCAAAGCATCGCGGCGTGCGGTATTGATCTTCAACTGCACAACATCGCCGACTTTAATCTCACCCGATGTCAAGGAAACTTGATGCGCATGTAGGCGGCCGAGTGGCTTGGCCGTATCGGTCACTTCACCACGAAAACTCGCGCCAGCAATCGAGCCAGAATCGCCCATCTGGCCGCCGCTTTCGCCATAGAATGGCGTCTGGTTGGTGATAACAGTTACGGTATCGCTGGCAGCCGCAGATTGCACTTCCACGCCATCATTAACCAACGCTACCACCTGACCTTCACCCTCAGTCGCGGTATAGCCGGTGAATTCGCTGGAACCGACACGTTCAGCAATGTCAAACCAGACATCATCCGATGCCTTCGCGCCAGAGCCTTTCCATGCCGCGCGCGCGCGGGCTTTCTGTTCGCCCATTGCAGTTTCAAAACCGGTGGCATCGATACCAAAGCCTTGCGCGCGCAATGCATCTTCGGTCAGGTCATAGGGGAAGCCGAATGTGTCATAGAGTTTGAACGCGGTTTCGCCGAGCAGAACATCGCCCTTCGCCATGCCGATCGTGGCTTCGTCGAGCAGCTTCAACCCCTTGTCCAGCGTGCGCCGGAACTGTGTTTCCTCTTGCCGCAATGTCGCCTCGATCAACGGCTGTGCGCGTAGCAATTCGGGATAAGCGGCACCCATTTCGGCGGATAGGCTGCCTACCAAACGGTGCATCAGCGGCTCTTTTGCGCCCAGCAAATGCGCATGACGCATCGCGCGGCGCATGATCCGGCGCAGCACATAGCCGCGCCCTTCGTTCGATGGCATCACGCCATCGGCCAACAGGAAACTTGTCGAGCGCAGATGGTCGGCAATCACGCGGTGGCTCGCCTTTTGCTCGCCCTCTGCTTTGGTGCCGGTCAACTGTTCGGATGCCGCGATCAGCGCCTTAAACGTATCGGTATCGTAATTGTCGGGCACGCCTTGCATAACCGCTGCAATCCGCTCCAGCCCCATACCAGTGTCGATGCTCGGTTTTGGCAGCGGTACATCGGTGCCGTCCTCCTGCCGCTCAAACTGCATGAACACCAGGTTCCAGATTTCGACAAATCGGTCGCCATCTTCATCGCGGCTTCCAGGAGGGCCGCCGAAGATATGCTCGCCATGGTCGTAAAAAATCTCGCTGCACGGGCCGCACGGGCCAGTGTCACCCATCGACCAGAAATTGTCAGCTGTAGGGATGCGGATGATCCGGTGTTCGGGCAGCCCCGCAATTTTGCGCCACAGGCTAAACGCTTCATCGTCAGTATGATAAACAGTGACGGTCAGCCTGTCGGGGTTCAGCCCCCAGACTTTGGTCATCAGCGTCCACGCATGCGTGATCGCTTGTTCCTTAAAGTAATCGCCAAACGAAAAATTACCCAGCATCTCAAAGAATGTGTGGTGCCGCGCAGTGTAGCCGACATTGTCGAGGTCATTGTGCTTGCCGCCAGCGCGCACGCATTTCTGGCTCGATACAGCACGCGGAACAGCGCGGGTTTCAAGGCCCGTGAAGTTGTTTTTGAACGGCACCATTCCGGCGTTGACGAACATCAATGTCGGGTCGTTATACGGGACCAAAGGTGCGGATTGCACAATGTCGTGGGACTGGCCCCCGAAATAATCGAGGAAGGCGCGGCGGATGTCGTTGGTTGAGCTCATAATGTCCGCGACTTAGGCGAGGGCGGGGCCGCTCGCAAGCGGGATGTGGTGTTCAGCGTGAGCGAGGCTGTCTCTGAAACATTAGGCCAGCCAAACAAAAGTCCCCCGAAATGCGGTCTGCATGTCGGGGGCTTTTGTTTGGAATATGTTGAAGCTTATTCGTCCAACCCGGCCTGTGTATTACCTATAGTTTTTGCGACGTCCTTTTTGACAGAATCGTTATGCTCTTTCACCGTCATGACCACCTTGCCATCTTTATCGAGCAGCACAGCCTCGTCATTGGAGCCTTCTGCAGCCAACCGAATAATCAATGGCCGTGGATACAGCCGGTTGCTTGCACCGTTCGAGCCATCAACAATTGCGCCGATACCGCCGCCAAGGATGATGTTGCCAAAGGCCGACCCTCCAAGTTTCGACTGAATCAAAACATAGGCAGGTTTATAGCCTGCAAGCGTAATATCCGCGCGCTGATCGTCTTTGCGACGAAACTCAAGCGAACACGGTGTTCTGCATTCTTTGCCGCTGGTAAACTTTACGTTCGCACCTTCGGGTTCGCTATTGGTGGTATATTCCGTGTCGGTTCCGTTAAGAACCGTTGCACAACCGCCAAGTCCGATTGACATGGTTGCCAGTGCGGCAACCGCATAATGTTTTTTCATAAAAAAACCCCCATCTGCTGAATAGCAGTCTGATACCTAGCGTAGAATGGTCCTCTGTAAAGAATAATTTTAGCAGCGATTATTCCATTCAAGCAAAGGCATACGCCCCGCCCTTAGCCAACGCCGCCTGCCATTGTGGGCGTGCGTGGATAGCTTTTACAAAGGCGGTCAGTTTGGGCTTATCCGCCGCACGCCCGCTCATCACAGCGGCTTCTGCGGGAAAGCTCAGCATGAAATCCGCTCCGGTCAGGGTGTCGCCGACGAACCAGCCCGATGGGTTCAGCTGGCTTTCCATATAGTGATAATGGCATTCCAGCTGTTCATGGATTCGCGGGTGCAGCGGCACGCCCGCTTCGCCAAGACGACCTACATACAGGTTCAGCAAGATCGGAGTCATCACCGACCCTTCTGCAAAGTGCATCCATTCCAGATAGCGGATATGATCGTCGCTGCCGTGCTGCGGGATTAAATGCGCGCCGCCGTGACGCTTGCACAGATATTCGACGATCGCGCCGGATTCATAAACGATCTTACCGTTATCCTCGATCATCGGCGATTTGCCTAGCGGGTGGATCGCCAGCAATTCGGGCGGGGCCAGATTGGTCACAGCATCGCGTTGATGATAAACAATTTCATAAGGCACAGCGAGTTCTTCGAGTAGCCACAAGATGCGTTGCGAGCGGCTGTTGTTCAAGTGGTGGATTTTAAGGGTCATTTTGGCTCTCCAGTGTGATTGATATGAATTTGTGCGGCTAGTTCGCGGACCAGCTTTGCAGCGACAATGGCTGTGACGCCGCCGATATCGCGGTTGGGGTTATATTCGACGATGTCTGCTCCGATGATATTTGCTGTTTGTTTATGGATCGCGGCTAGAACTTCTCGCAAGCGAAGGCCTCCGGGGTCTGGATGCGACACGCCGGGCGCTTCGGACGGGTCGATGCCGTCAAGATCAATGCTGATATACAGCGGGCCATCTAGAACCGGCACTTGGCCGACATCAAAGCCCGCCATTGGCAAAATTTCGACGCTATATTTCTCGGCTTGTTCGCGGCAATGCCGGTTTAGCGTGCGAATGCCGACTTGCACCAGTCGCTTTGCATGACCTGCTTCCATAATCCGGGCGAAAGGGGATGCGTGGCTGCGCGGATTGCCCTCAAAATCGTCGTATAGGTCGGGGTGAGCGTCGAAGTGTAATATGCTGACGGGGCCGTATTTTGCAGCCAATGCCGCAACGATTGGACAAGTCACGGCATGGTCGCCACCCAGAAACAACGGCGTGAAATCACCCGTTGCAGATCCCGCGATAACCAGATCGTCATTAGCAACATTACTATCGGATAGTGGCAAATCGCCTCGATCAATCAGATCAAGGTCAACACCGATTTCCAAGCCATTTTCAGCCGAGCTGTTGCCTCTATCACTCCACAGCGCCTCGCGGATAAGCGCTGGCGCTTTGGCTGCGCCACGCTCGAATGAGCTGTTGATGTCAGTAGGTAGGCCGATCAAATGGATGCTTAGTTTCATCCAATCATCTGTGGGCTTGGCCTTCGCCAAGTCAAGTGGTGACCGTGCCTCCAAGCATGTTGTTGGTAGCTTTAGAGTGACTGCTCTAGCATCGCTGTTAAGCCGCCTTTACCCGTCAAAACCATCGCGCCGTTGTCATTAAAGCTGGTCGCTGGCGATGCACCAAGCAACACGATAAACGCAGATTCTTGCGATGCAAAAGGTTCTTGGCATCCCATCCGCGTGGACATGACCGGACCAAAACCCAGTTTTCCATCAGCGTAAGTATAGTCCGATCCCAGCCTGTTGCAGCCGACAGTGCCGCTCATCCGGCCATCGCCAAAGCTTACAAGCGCGCTTTGGCTAGCCGGGATTTTGGCGCCGTTTATCGAAATGATGCGCCAGATTGTGCGTGTGAGCGACGCGGGAGGCAAAATCCCGCCGCCGCAGCCTTTATAGGTTTGTTTGCCCACTATGACGGTCACTGTATCCTTATACCTCCGATCACTCATCCCGTCGCTGCACGGTGTATAAGTAACAGCGGCGGTGACGGTTTTTGAGACTTGCCGCCAACCGTTGAAACTAGCGCGGGATTCGGTGCCTGCGCCAAAGACATGACGTTCACCCACGAGATTGAAAACCATCCGTTGTCCGTCAATCGCCAGCGACCAGAATGGCTCTGTGCCTGATGCGCGGTAGCGCATGTCGGGTGCCGCGCCGGCGCCTTTGGCAGGGATTGTCTGGCAAGACGCGAGCGCCAGTGCGGCAAAGCAAACGAAATTTTTATTCATCATCAGTGCACCTATATCGAACGGATTGGCAACGGCCGGTGAACGAAATCAGTTCCGCCGAAACTGATTCAGCACTTCATATGCCATCACGGCCGTTGCCATCGCGGCGTTCAGGCTATCGGCTTTGCCCAGCATCGGCATTTTGACCAATAGGTCGCATTCGGCGGCATAGTCCGCTGGAAGCCCTTGCGCTTCGTTGCCCGTCAGAATGAAGCACGGCGCGGCGTAGTCTGGTTGCTGATAGTCAAATTCGGTGTTCAGGCTGGTTCCGACCAATTGCCCCGCACCAGCACGCAGCCACGGCAGAAACTCCTCCCACCGGCATTGCACAATCTTTTGCGTGAAAACCGCACCCATGCTGGCACGCACCGCTTCGACTGAAAACGGATCAGTGCAATCATCAATCAAGATCAAGCCGCCTGCGCCAACGGCGTCACCTGTGCGCAGCATCGTCCCCAGATTTCCCGGATCGCGCATCGCCTGCGCTACCAGCCATATTGGCGCGGTCGAGCGATCAAGATCGGCAAGGGCAGTGGGATGTTCACGGTAGACGCCAATCACCGTTTGCGCATTGTCTTTGCCCGATAGTTTGGACAGGATATCGGCGCTGGTCTCGATGACATCACCGCCCGCCTTTAACACATCGGCCTCAAGCGCGATTTCCAACGCATGGGAATCGCGGTCGGTGCAGCGGAACAGCATTTCTGGCAGGAATCCGGCTTCGCGCGCCTCGGTCATAATCCTCAGCCCTTCCGCCAAGAAAAGTCCTTCGCGTTTACGGTGCTTTTTTTCGCGCAAGGACCGAACCTGCTTTACCAGCGGGTTGGAAAAACCGTTGATTTCGCGGCGCATGTGGGTTTAATCTTCGCCAAAGCCGTCGGTGATGAGCCCTGCGAGTTTCTCCAGCGCCATGTCAGCACCTTCGCCCGAGACATGCAGTATGACATCGCTACCCTTGGCCGCGCCCAGCATCATCAGCCCCATGATCGAGGTTCCGTTGACGCTGTGTCCGTCCTTCTCAACTTCGACGAGCAAGCCTTCGGGCAGTCGCGAAACGAATGTCACGAACTTCGCGCTGGCGCGAGCATGAAGGCCCTTTACGTTGACGATGGTCAACGTGCGGCTGAGGCGGCTCATCGTGATGCCTCCAGCAATTCTGATGCCACGCTGATATATTTCCGGCCAGCATCGCGTGCAGCGGCAACTGCGTCAGTGACGGACATATTTTTGCGTGCGCTTTCCAACCGGATCAGCATGGGTAGGTTGACGCCAGCAATGACCTCGACTTTACCAGCGTCAAGCAGGGAGATCGACAGATTAGACGGCGTGCCCCCGAAAAGGTCGGACAGAATAATCACACCCGCACCGTCGTCGACCGTCTTGATAGCAGTTGCGATATCTTTGCGCCGCTGCTCCATATCATCACGCGGGCCGATACAGACCGTCGCGATTTGCTTTTGTGGCCCCACAACGTGCTCCATTGCGACGACAAATTCGTCGGCCAATGTGCCATGCGTTACCAGAATCAACCCTATCATGCGAACAAACACCCTGTTTCGGCTTTATATTTCAGTCGTTTACTATCAGTCATTGTAAATCGGACGGTTCTGATTGCCTTGCTGTTCCAATGAGTCAATGGGGCGTGAATGCAAGTTTCGATGTGAGACAGTCGGGTTAAAGCCAGCATCGCGCAAAATCTGCCCGAATTGTTCTGAGACAAATACTGAGCGATGGCGTCCACCGGTGCAGCCAAAGGCAATGGTTACATAGGCTTTCCCCTGCGCATCATATCGCGGCAGAAGGAAGAGCAGCAGATCCCTGATCTTTTCAACTGCCTCTGCGTAACCTGGGTCGCTGCTGACATACTCGGCGACTGGCGCGTCTAAACCCGTCAGCGGGCGCAATGTCGCATCCCAATGTGGGTTTTTCAAAAAGCGCATGTCGAATATCAGATCGGCGTTGTGCGGAACGCCGCGCGAAAAGCCAAAGCTTGTCACCGATACCGTCATGCCGCCTGTCGCAACACGGAACTTTTCGCGGATTTCGCCTTTTAGGTCGCTGGACGATAGCTTGCTGGTGTCGATCACTAAATCCGACCAGCGGCGCAGCGGCTCCATGATCATGCGTTCCTGGGCGATACCGTCTATCGCTGGACGATCCTGCGCCAGCGGATGTTTGCGCCGCGTTTCACTGTATCGTCGTTCGATCTCGCTGCCAGCACAGTCGAGGAACAGCATCATGATTTCCAGATCATCACGCTTTTGCAGCTGCTTGATCTGTTCAATCAGCTTGTCGGTGTTGAAGCCCCGCGTGCGCGTGTCGAAACCCAGCGCTAATGGAATATCGCTGTCGCTGCGTCCCTCTGGGGAGGGCAACGCCAGCAATGGCCCTGCCAAACGGATCGGGAAATTATCCACCGCTTCCCAACCAAGATCCTCCAGCGTTTTAAGCGCAGTTGTTTTTCCCGCGCCCGAAAGGCCGGTGATCAAGAGAACTTTTTTTACGGTGCGCGTCGATGTCATCATGCGACTGGCAATCGCACCGGATGCAAACCTTCGTCAACGAGGATTTTTACCGCAAGTTCGACTTTTATGGTTGCTGAGGCAGCAAACGCATTCAGCCGCAACATCGGCAACGACCATCCGTTCAAGTCACGCAACGGCCAGCTAGCAGGCAGTCGCTCGCCATCCGCGCCAAGCTCTACCAGCAATCGCAACGGGCATTCGGCTTTCGTTTCCATATCGAATATACCGACGCCTCTCACCTCTATCCGGTTTTCACAGGAGCCGGATGCGCGAATGAAAACTGCGTCGGTGCCGCTGTGCAGTTTTACAGCATCATCACCGATTAACGTGGCGCCGCGATCTATCAGGCGCAACGCCAAGTCTGATTTCCCTGAACCGGATGGCCCGGTAAACAACACAGCGCAGCCATAAATTTCGACCGCTGTTCCGGGTAGCCGAAAAGTCACGGCTGGATAGACCCAGCCGCAGGCAACATGATCTGAAAACACGCGCCGCTGCCGCTATCATCGCGGTCATGGACTGTAATTGATCCATGATGCCCCTCAACAATCGTGCGCGCAATGGCGAGGCCCAACCCGCTATGACGACCAAAATTCTCGCTCAACGGCCGTTCACTGTGGAAACGGCGGAACACAGCCTCACGCTCGTTTGCCGGAATGCCTGGGCCTTGGTCCATAATACGGATTATCACGTCATCGCCACTGCGCGTGGCGGATACTTCGACCAGACCGGACGGCGGAGAAAACGATACCGCATTATCAAGCAAGTTGGTGAGTACACGCTCCAGCCGCAAATCCTCACCCATTATCAGCGCGATGCCACGACGTGGGCGGGCAAAAGCTATCGTAGTGTCGCCATCGGCCTTACGGCTTTCTCGCGTGGCGAGCAGCTGATCGATCATATCGCCAAGGTCGATCTGTTCAAATTTGGCTTTGGCAAGTTGCGCATCAATGCGGCTTGCGTCCGAGATATCACTAATGAGCCGGTCCATGCGCAGCACATCAGCATGGGCGATATCCATAAGCTGTTTACGTAGCTCCGGCTGCTTCACGCCATCAATGCCGTCGAGCGCGGACCGCAAAGAGGCGAGGGGGTTTTTGATCTCGTGCGCCACATCAGCGGCGAAGGACTCGGTCGCATCGATCCGTTGCCGCAACGCAATGCTCATATCGGATAATGCGCGTGCCAACATGCCGATTTCATCGCGGCGCTCGGGAAGGCGAGGGACATGCACTTCTGGCGCACGGCCCAGACGAACTTTTACGGCGGCGCGCGCCAGATGCTGCAACGGGCGGACGATGGTGCGCGCAAGGAACAGCGAAAGCAGCACAGAAATTCCGAGCACCAGCAGGATAAACATGCCGATGCTAAACCGCTCAGCGCGAACCAAGGCGCGGATATCGCGCGGGTTGGCAGTAGAAAGTAGATAGCCTTGACCGTCGGCGCTACGGCTGCCCGCTACTATCATGTGCGTCAAATCACTCGCCAGTTGTACTCGAGATTCAGTTGCTTGCGCCGTAAGGCCGCGCAGCTCGGGCCATGCTGTGGCCGTATCCGTCGCGGGCTCTGCAAAACGGCCAAGGTCTGGTGACGCAACGAGGAAATCAAAGATCCGGTCGATCCCGCGCGCCAGTTGTTTCCGCAAAGGCTCCTTATCCGGGTCAATCAGCGCGTAGGTCGGCTTAGCGATATCAAAGCTGTCAAATGTTTGGATCCCGTCGTTGGAGTACATGCGGACGCGCAGTTTTTCACGGGCTGCAAATTGCAGCAGTAACTTGTTTTGTCGCGTTTCAGAAACCAACGGCAAGCTGTCGCGCACTAAGGCCAACTGTGCCTCGGCAAACTCTTGCCGCTCGCTAATCAACCGCGCACGATAGCTATCAAGGAAAAACAGTCCCCCCGCCATCAATGCCAATGCGAACATGTTTACCGCAAGGATGCGAACCGTCAGCGAAAGCCCCCGGCTCCAGCCCAACTTCAACCGATCTCGTTCAGCCCTCAGCAAAACGATAGCCTGCGCCATAAAGCGTATCGATTGCCGAAAATTCGCTATCCACCAGACGGAATTTCCGCCGCAGGCGTTTGATATGGCTGTCGATGGTGCGATCATCAACATAGACGTCATCTTGGTAGGCGATGTCCATCAATTGGCTGCGTGTGCGGACGACACCGGGCCGGTTGGCGAGTGCCTCCAAGATCATAAACTCGGTGACGGTCAGCGTGACTGGTTTTCCGGCCCAGCGAACATGTTGACGGGCAGGGTCCATCTCCAGTTTCCCGCGCAGCATCGGTTCGGGTTCGCCCGCAGCCTGCTCGCCACTTGTGTCGCGGCGAAAACTGGCGCGGCGAAGGATCGCTTTTACCCGGGCGATCAACAGGCGTTGCGAGAACGGCTTTGTAATATAGTCGTCTGCGCCCATCGCCAGACCTAGTGCCTCATCCAGCTCTTCGTCTTTCGACGTTAAGAAAATAACTGGCATGTCGGATTTTTCGCGCAAGCGGCGGAGCAGTTCCAGCCCGTCCATGCGCGGCATTTTGATGTCAAAAATGCCCAGGTCAGCGGGATTATCGAGCAACGCCTTTAACGCAGATTCGCCGTCGGGGTATAACCGCGTAACATACCCCTCCGACTGCATAGCAATCGAGACAGACGTCAAGATATTCCTATCATCATCTACAAGGGCAATCGTGGCGCTCATACGCGGGCTTATAGGCAGGCAATTGGCTGGCATCAATGCCGCGTGCATCACGAACATGGTTAACCAGAAAATGGCGCACTTCAGCCATTTGACGTAAAGGTGCTGCTCGTATAGAGGCCACAAAATATTTAGTGCATACCTATGCATTAATTGCGTATTTTAGTCTTTCGAGGAGCCAAAAGTGTCCGTAACGCCGAAACATTCGCTTTCAGATCAAGCAATTAACACTGACGCAAAGATTCACTGGAACTGCGGGACCGCTCAACTGGTCGAATCGGCGTTGGCTAACAACGAGGGCAAGCTGGCAAAAAATGGCCCGCTGGTTGTTGAAACCGGCACGCACACCGGACGGTCAGCGTCGGATAAATTCATTGTGCGCGATGCCGAAACTGAAAACACTGTGGCATGGGGCAAAACTAACGTGTCGATGACGCCAGAGCATTTTGCGGCGTTGAAAGCTGATTTCTTCGCGGCACTGGGCGAGAAAGACACGCTGTATGTCGCGGATCTATTCGGCGGATCGCAACCGGAATATCGCGTCAATGTGCGCGTGATTAACGAATTTGCCTGGCACAATCTGTTCATCCGCACTTTGCTGGTCCGCCCAGATACGGCGCAGCTTGCGGACTTTATGCCCGAATATACCATCATTGATTTGCCGAATTTCCGCGCCGACCCCGCGCGTCATGGTTGCCGTAGCGAAACCGTTGTCGCTGTAAATTTCACCGAGAAGCTGATCCTGATCGGCGGCACAGCCTATGCCGGTGAGATGAAAAAGTCGGTGTTCGGCATCCTCAACTATTTGCTGCCCGCGCAAGGCGTTATGCCGATGCACTGTTCGGCCAATATTGGTGCAAACGGCGACACCGCGATCTTCTTTGGCTTGTCAGGAACCGGCAAGACCACGCTCTCTGCCGACGCCAGCCGCACTTTGATTGGCGACGATGAGCATGGCTGGTCGGACACGGCGGTGTTCAATTTCGAAGGCGGCTGCTATGCCAAAATGATCAACCTGTCGCCAGAGGCAGAGCCAGAAATCTTTGCAACGACAAAACGGTTCGGCACAGTCCTTGAAAACGTAGTGATGGACCCCGAAACCCGCGAGCTGGATTTTAACGATAACAGCCTGGCTGAAAACAGCCGTGGTTCTTACCCCATCGATTTTATCCCCAATGCGTCGAAAGACAATCTGGGGCCGGTGCCAAAGAACATCATCATGCTGACCGCCGATGCTTACGGCGTGTTGCCTCCGATTGCGCGGCTGACCCCGGATCAGGCGATGTATCACTTCCTGTCGGGTTACACTGCGCGCGTTGCTGGCACAGAAATCGGCGTAACTGAACCAAGCGCAACTTTCTCAACCTGTTTTGGCGCACCCTTTATGCCGCGCCACCCCAGCGTGTATGGCAATCTTTTGAAGGAACGCATCGCCAAGGGCGGCGTTACGTGTTGGCTGGTCAACACCGGCTGGACGGGCGGTAAAGCGACCGATCCGGGGATCAGCCGGATGCCGATCAAAGCGACGCGCGCGCTGCTGAATGCAGCGCTCGATGGCAGCCTGAACAATGCCGAGTTCCGCAAGGACACAAATTTCGGCTTTGAATTTCCGGTCGCGGTTTCGGGCGTGGACAGCAAAATCCTCGACCCACGCGAAGCATGGGCTGACAAAGCGGCCTATGATACGACCGCGCAAAAGCTGGTCAGCGCGTTTATCGACAATTTTGAACAGTTCGAACAGCATGTCGATGACGGCGTAAAACAGGCGGCTCCTAAAGCTGCGTAAATCGCTCGAATAGTTCACCGCAAACAGAAAAAAGCCCGGCGCAATTACCGGGCTTTTTCGTCTTTAACGATGGTCGCTAAAACCTAGTCCATCAATTCCGCAGGAACCACGCCGCCGTTCGCAGCGAGTTCGCGCATCACGGCTTTGTGCAGCCAGATGTTCATCTCCGCGCTGCCTTCCAATTCGCCGGTGTAACCCAGTTCCATCGCAAGGTCTTTGCGCTCTTGCAGCGATGCATCCATGCCGACCATTTTCATCAGGTCAACGATTGACGAGCGCCAGTTGAGATTGCGGCCGTCATTGGCATCGATTTCTTCCAAATGCGCGATGACATCGACGTCGCTGATCGCGACAGGAGCCAGCTCGACCGGAGCGGCGATAACGGGTGCTTCGACCGGCGTTGCTGCAACGGCTTTTTTGCCGAAAATTGCGTCTTTGATTTTGCTGAAAATGCTCATGAAATTTCCTCTCGAATAATGGACCGCTCACCGGCAGCCGCCTTAGCTACTCGGGAATTGTGACAAAGTGGAGCGTAAAGCAGCGCGTGAATGTAAAATCACTTTTCCGAATGTCATATCGGTGTTGGGTGGCTTGCAAATGTTCAAAATTCCAGCCAGCTTATTTCGGAACGGGAGATTTCACATGGATATGATGAGTATATTAAAGCAATCTGGCGCGATCGGTTCGATCGCACAGCAACTGGGCGTGAACGAACAAGTCGCACAAATGGGCGCAGAGGCTTTGCTGCCATCGATTTTGGGCGGGTTTAAGAAAACCGCACAGGCGCAACCTTCCGGGCTGGACGGCCTTGGCGGTATCTTGGGCCAGCTCGGCGGCGGCGGATTGTTTGACAGCGTTGTCTCGCCAGAGCCAACCCCGGTTGAACAGGGCAATGATGTGCTGGGTCAGATTTTTGGATCGAAAGACGTTAGCCGCAGTGTGGCGGGTCATGCCGCAGAGCAGACGGGCATTGATTCAGGAATGCTGAAGAAAATGCTGCCGATCTTGGCGATGTTGGTTGCGGGTTACCTCGCCAAGCAGGGCGGCGATCAACAGGGCGGGGGCCTTGGTGGATTGTTGGGCGGACTGCTCGGCGGAGGCAGTGGCGGTCAAGCCGCTGGTGGCGGACTTGGCGGAATACTGGGCTCCGTACTCGGCGGCGGTCAATCGGCTGCACCTGCCGGCGGTGGTGGCTTAGGCGGCCTCGCCTCAATGCTCGATTTCGACGGCGACGGTAACCCGCTGGACGACATCATCGGCATGGCGGGTAAGCTGACGCGCTAAACGCACATCTGGTTGCAGTTCGCAACAGCGCCTTGCCCATAACGGGTGAGGCGCTGTTTTGTTGTGTGCGGATGGTGCGCTGCGTCGTCGCCAAAGTGCGGATATTGTTCCTAAGTTGACAAGATTGACGCTTCAATAGGGGTGTAACTGTCCATTTTGTCAATTTAAGCATCACAGCAATGATCGGCATCGGCGCATTTATCATTCGGCGCTTTAGCGAAGGCTTGAGCAGGTGGCAGGCCCTGTTAGCTCATAGGGCGGTTGACGATTTCTGATCCTACGCTGACGAACATTATCCTACATTGCAAGTGCCAAGGATCACGCGTCGGCGCTTGCTTTCAGGAAATTGGAGAATTGTAAAAGAGGCGGGAGAAGGAGAGGGCTAGGGGCAAGCCTTCATCGTTGCTTTGTGGCTTTGTGTGAGATTATGCAGTCGGGGGCTGTGTCATTTGTTTCACACGAAGACACGAAGGCACAAAGAGGGGGATGAGCTAATTAGCATAGTGTCACCGGAACGTCCCAGAAATCCAAGACCCTCGTCAATAGCGTTAGAATTTTGTTTCCAATTTCGGGAAACCGGAAAATGGCTTACGGACGCACTGCCCACGCCAATTAATTGCGAACTTTCCGCCGCGCATATCAACAGTGGCTGTTAAAACTTGTGCTCCTGTCTCTCTATTTATCACATTTTTGGTGCGCGTAAGAGCGTCGCCCGCATCCATTTCAGTGCTATTTTCTAAGATTATTTCGGCGGGCTGGACTTCATAAATAGCAGAAATGCGCTTGCAATTGTCAACGCACCATTGCCCCGAGCTCCCGTCAATCCTGTATTCATAGGCGTATGGTTTTGTCTCGGGCTTTGCAGTGCCAGCAGTTGTCATAGTACCTGTGCAAAGCAAATTGAAGGCTAATATGGCAGTCGTTGCAGTTTCCATGATGGTAAATAATCACAATTTCACTAGAAGGGCAATACTGACTTGTAACGGCACGCACATTGGTCTGGATGGTTACAATTTACGAGCGGGAACAAAGATGCAGATTTCGATAACTGACGCAATGGCAGTGCCTTGACTGCGCAGCATGGTCCGGCAAGCATGTTGCTTTCTATTTTTTCGACCTGGCAGTCATTGCCCATAACATCTTGAATGATTGAAACATTTCTTAGGGTGTGGGCCAGTTTGTTTATTACGCCTGAAATAACATCGGCCGATTGTACGGGCTCAGCGCGGCCTTTCTCGGTTAAGCAATTCCAAAATAGTGCTCCAACCTTTGTGTTGGTCCTTATGCCGTGAGCACGCAAGATACCGGCTTCAAGTAAGTCGCCTTGTTTTCGCAAAATCATCCGGTCAACGCACCCTGCATCTCCAACCGAATTAACTGCCAATGCAAACATCGATTCAATGTCGGAAACGATGCACAGACGATTAAGTAGCGACCGAGCCATCTCCCTCGTTTCCGTTAGCGGCAAGGTTTCGTTGTAGCAGTCTTCTGATCGATTCTGACCTTGTCGGTATATCTCGCTCGTTTCGTCACTGGCCATCGATGCGGTTAATGATTCCATCCGAGCGTCAGGTTTGAAAGAGATTTGGGCGATTAATTTTTCTAGCCACGACATGCAGATAATTTTCCCATTCGTTCCGGAGACACAACCCTAACTCCCCACCCCAACTGGCTCCAAAACAATCCGCAACCGCATTCCCGTTGCCGCCGCCAGCTTTTCCAACGTCCGTGTAGAGGGCTTCACACGCCCGCTTTCCAGTCGGGCGATAGCGCTTTGGCTGGTGCCCATGCGTTCGGCGAGTTCGGCTTGGCTAAGGTCGGCATGGGTGCGGGCACCGATGACCATCTGCGCACGAGCGAATTCCTCCTCCAGCGCGTCATATTCCCTCATATATTCCGGGTCTTCGTGCCAGCGTGCGAAGGCTTCTTCAACGGGAATGAATTTCCGGCTCATGTCACTTCCTTTGACCGTTTCAGCGCATAATCGATCACGCGTCTGGGTGTTTTCTGGGTCTTCTTCACAAAACTATGCACAACAACAACACGTCGGCCTATCGCTGTCACATATAGCGAACGGGCGATGCCATCTCGCCCCGAAAGCCGCATTTCCCAAAGTTTGCCTTCAAGGTGCTTTACATAGGGTTCGCGCATACGCTCCAACCCATTTGACCGCATCAGCTCGCTGATGCGCTGAAAATTGGCCCGCGCATCTTTCGGCAGATTTTCTACCTCAGCCTCGGCAACATCGTCGAGATATTCTACAGTCCACATCGCGTGCTATACCGTTTTTGATATTATTTGCAAGTTAAATCCTCACTGGATGGTTGGGGCAAGATAGTTGGTTTAGATAGTCTCAACCAACAACACAGCCCCATCGGCCCCAATCACCCGCACCTTAGCGCCAGCCGCTGCATTGGCCCCGCGTGCGCTCCAATCGGTGTCGCCGACGCGGACACGGCCGTTGCCGTCGATGATGGCTTCGATGACGGTGACGATTTCGCCGGTTAGCCGCGCGCCTCGGTTGTTGAGGTTCGGGTCGTCGGATTCAATCGGGTTGTCCTTTAGGAACTTTTTGCCCGCATAGACCGTCAGCACCGACAATATGGCGAAGAACGCGACTTGCATCGCGATGCTCATTCCCGGGAGCAGCCATGACAGCATACCAACGATGATCGCGGCGAGGCCCAGCCACATCAGGAAAAACCCGGGCGCGATCATTTCGACTGCGCCAAGGATGAAGCCCAGCGAAAGCCAGAACCAATGCTGTTGCAGCGTGCTTAGCCATTCGCTCATGCTATTTGCCCTTATCGTTGCTGAGTGCTTCTTTCGCGATCTCGCCAATGCCGCCGAGCGTGCCGATCAACGCCGTCGCCTCGACAGGGAACAGGATCGTTTTGGCGTTGGGTGAGGTGGCGAACATGCCGATGGCCTCAACATATTTTTGCGCGATGAAATAGTTGATCGCTTGGCTGCCGCTAGTGGCAATCGCGCTGGAGACCATTTCGGTGGCTTTGGCCTCGGCCTCTGCTTCGCGTTCGCGCGCCTCGGCGTCGCGGAAGGCAGCTTCGCGGCGGCCTTCGGCTTGCAGGATCTGGCCCTGCTTTTCGCCCTCTGCACGCAGGATTTCGGCGGCGCGCATGCCTTCGGCTTCCAAAATCTGTGCACGCTTTTCGCGTTCAGCCTTCATCTGCCGCGCCATCGCGTTGCTGATATCGGCGGGCGGGCGGATATCTTTTACTTCCACGCGTGTGATTTTCAGGCCCCAAGGGCTGGTCGCATGATCGACCACGCCGAGCAGACGCCCGTTGATATCGTCGCGTTTTGACAAAGTTTCATCCAGGTCCATCGAACCCATGACGGTGCGCAGGTTGGTTGTCGTAATCTGCATGATTGCAACATACAGGTCGGACACTTCATACGCAGCCTTTGCCGCATCAAGCACTTGGAAGAACACGACCGCGTCAACGCCGACCATCGCGTTGTCCTTAGTGATGATTTCCTGGCCGGGAATGTCGAGCACTTGTTCCATCACATTCACTTTGCGGCCGACGCGGTCAACGAAGGGCAGGATGAAGTTAAAGCCGGGCATCGCCACATGCGTGAAGCGGCCAAAACGTTCGATTGTATAAGCATAGCCTTGGCGGACAACGGTAACGCCCATCAATACGAATATGATCGCAACCACCATCAGCGCGAGTACAAATGCTTCCATGAATTCCTCCTGTTTTACGCGGCGTAATGTCGGCAATATGGCATAGCTTCACAAGGAAAATCGGATGGCGTTTGTCGATTTCGGCGTTACCTGTATTTCGCTGTCGTTATAGAACGCGCAGAGCCCTGCGAAGAGTGGAGAGAATATGCACCGTTTGGCGTTTTTTGTTGGTACATTTCTGTTGGCATCGGTTGCGGGGGCAAACGCGATTAGCGAGGATGATCTGCGTCCGCATATCGAGGTGCTGGCAAGTGACGCCTTTGAGGGCCGCGAACCCGGGACTGAGGGTGAACGCAAAACGACGGCGTATATCAGCGAGCAATGGGCGAAGGCGGGGCTGAAGCCTGCAGCGACCGATGGCAGCTGGCTTGACCCTGTGAAGCTTATCCGGCGCGGGCCGGGTACGGCCGAAGTTGCGTTTTTTGCACGCGGGGAGAAGCTGCGGTTTGCTGATGATGAGATCATTCTGATCGGTCGGGAACCGAACTATACCGCGTCTAAGCTACCAATATGGTTTGCAGGCTATGGCGTTGATGCAGGCGGCAAAGCTGCGGCGGATGTTGCTGGAAAAGCTGTACTGATACTGGCTGACCGTCCGGCATTTGGTGCGGACGAGATGAAATCCATCCGTGCGCGGCGAGAGGCATTGATCGCGGCAGGCGCAGAGGCTGTGATTGCCATTGGCGGGGAGCAAGCCGAATATCCCGCAATCCGCCGCCAATTGCTGTCGCGCCCACTGAATCTGGTTTCGCGAGAAAAACGTGCGGCGTTGGAAGGTGTTGTCGGCGCGCGCTTTGTGGTCGCAATGGTCACTGCCGCTGGCGGTGATTGGGACAAGCTGCGCAAAAGTGCCGATGCCGCCGATTATGTGGGGACTGGGCTTGGCGTGACGGGCGATTTCAATGTCACGACAGAAGTCGACGCTTTCGACAGCAGCAACGTGATCGGCAAGCTGCCGGGCAAAAAGCCCGCTAGCGGCGCGGTAATGTATATGGGGCATTGGGATCATCTGGGCATTTGTCGGCCAGAAGGCGCCGAAGACCGGATTTGCAACGGCGCGGTCGATAATGCCAGCGGGATTGCTGTGATGACAGAGGTGGCGCGGATGCTTTCCAAAAACAAGCATGACCGCGATATCTATTTTGTTGCAACGACCGCAGAGGAAAGCGGTCTATTGGGGGCTTATTCTTTCACTGAAAAACCGGTGGTTGCGCTCGACAAGATCATCGTCGCGCTTAACATCGATACAATCGCAATTGCTCCGCGCGGTGCGAAAGTGGCGATTATCGGGCGGGGGACGACCCCGTTCGACGACGTGATCGAAAAGGTTTCCAAAAAGGCTAAACGTAACATTGAAGAATCGACTGAAGCCAATGCTTTCATCCGCAGGCAGGACGGCTGGGCATTAAGCCAAAAGGGTGTGCCCGCGTTGATGGTTGGCGGATCCTTTGCAGACGGTGCATTGCTAGAGGCGTTTTTGTCAGACGATTATCACGGTCCCGATGATGAGCTGACCGATGCCACTGAACTGGGCGGTGCCGCCGAGGATGCCATGCTGCATGTCGCGCTGGGCAAGCATTTTGCCAGCACGCGCAAACAGCCTGCTGAAAAGGCCACCCAAAAGGCTGACAACAACACTGGCGGATAACGGGGCAACTGGTTACATGGGCCGCCACGAATCGACACCCAGATAGCAAAGTGGCAATATGACTGAAATCCGCCTAGGCCTGACTTTTGATGATGTGCTGTTGCAGCCATGCGAGTCAGATATTCTTCCCAGCCAAGCCGACACGCGGACGCGGATTACCAAATCGATTGCGCTGAATATCCCCATATTGTCGTCGGCAATGGACACTGTGACCGAGGCGCGGATGGCGATTGTCATGGCGCAATTGGGCGGCATCGGCGTGTTGCACCGCAATCTGACGATTGAAGAACAAGCGGCGGCAGTGCGACAGGTGAAACGCTTTGAATCGGGCATGGTGGTCAACCCGATCACTGTCGCGCCGAATGCTACGCTGGCGCAGGCGCGGGCGATAATGGCGGACAATGCGATTTCCGGCATCCCGGTCGTTGAGGCGAGTGGCAAGCTGGTTGGCATGCTGACTAACCGCGATGTGCGCTTTGCCGAAAATCCGAACCAGCTTGTCTCTGAATTGATGACGCATGAAGATCTGGTGACGGTACGGGCCGGAGTTTCCGAGGAGGAAGCCCGGCGTTTACTGCACCAACGGCGCATTGAAAAGTTGCTGGTGGTGGATGATGTGTTTCATTGCGTTGGCTTGATTACGGTTAAGGATATCGAGAAAGCGGTGAATTATCCATCGGCGACCAAAGACGCGACGGGCCGCTTACTGGTGGCGGCAGCGACCACCGTTGGCGAAAAAGGCATCGAGCGCACGCGCGCGCTGATTGATGCCGAGTGCGATCTGATCGTCGTTGATACAGCGCACGGCCATAGCAAAATGGTCGCAGAGGCGGTTTCGGCAATCAAAAAACTATCGAGTAAAGTGCAGGTTGTTGCGGGCAATGTTGCAACGGCTGGAGCCACGCGCGCGTTGATTGACGCTGGCGCAGACGGCGTAAAGGTCGGCATCGGACCGGGGTCGATCTGCACCACGCGCGTTGTTGCGGGCGTTGGTGTGCCGCAACTAACCGCAATCATGGATGCAGCTGAGGAAGCTGCAAAATCAGGCATTCCGGTCATTGCCGATGGCGGGCTTCGCACATCGGGCGATGTTGCCAAGGCCTTAGCCGCGGGTGCCGCAAGCGTCATGGTCGGGTCGTTGCTGGCTGGCACCGAAGAAGCGCCGGGCGAGACGTTCCCGTACCAAGGCCGCGTGTATAAAAGCTATCGCGGCATGGGCTCGGTCGGCGCAATGGCGCGGGGCTCGGCGGATCGGTATTTTCAACAGGATATCAAGGATCAGTTGAAGCTGGTCCCTGAAGGGATTGAGGGGCAAGTACCGTTCAAGGGCGCCGCCGCAGATGTCATCCACCAGCTTGTTGGCGGCGTAAAGGCGGCGATGGGCTATACCGGTTCGGCGACGATTACTGACCTGCAACAGCGCGCGCAGTTCGTTCGCATCACCAACGCGGGGCTGCGTGAAAGCCATGTGCACGATGTGACGATCACCCGCGAAGCCCCCAATTATCCAACGCGATAGGACGCTAAATGGAAGAGTTCGTCCCCTACATCCTTGTGCTCGTTGCTTGGCATCCGAGCCAACCCGGGCAGGTGGAGATTGAACGGGCGGAATTGGCTTATCCTTCAGTTGAAGCGTGCGAAGCCGATGGGCGCGAGATCGCGGCACATCGCGAGTTGTATGTCGATGAACGCGGCGGGACGAAAGTGAAGTTTCAGTGCATCCGTTCGGCATCAGGAAATGAAACTGACATCGCGTGGCAAGAACGGCTGAAAGAATTAGAAGCCGAACGCGCCGAACGCGATAAAAAGGAACAAAAGTGACCCCATCCGCCCGCGCTCAAGCGGCTATAGATCTGCTCGACGAGATCATTGCAGCAGCCCGCGATAATGGTTCCGCTGCTGACCACATCGCCAAACGATTTTTTGCGGGGCGGCGTTATGCGGGATCCAAAGACCGGCGCGCAATCCGCGAACTGGTGTGGCGGGCGATCCGTGCCTTTGGGGAACGCCCTGTTGGTGGGCGGGCAGCCATCGTGACGTTGGCGGATAGCGATACCGAGCTTGCCGATTGTTTTGACGGCAACGGATACGGCGCTGCGGTGATTACGCCCGATGAGCCACGGGTCGCAACTGGACTGCTTCCTGCGTGGTTAGCAGGGCAATTCGCTGCACCCATCGACGAGGCCGAACAGCGCGCGTTGATGGAGCGTGCGCCGCTTGACGTGCGGGTCAACACTCTGCTGTCCGACCGCGACACGGTGTTGGTTGACTTACCCGAAGCGCAGCCTTTGGCTTTGCCCGATGCCCTTCGTCTGCCAACCGATTTCGTGCTCGATAATCACGCCGCGTATAATCGCGGGCTGATTGAGGTGCAGGACTATGGCAGCCAGTTGATCGTGGCGGCTTGCGATGTGAAGCCTGGCAACACAGTCCTCGATCTATGCGCGGGCGCAGGCGGAAAGACGCTGGCTTTGGCGGCTGCGATGCGGGGCAAGGGGCAGCTGATTGCGACTGACACCAACCGCAACCGGCTCGACCAGTTGCGGCTACGGATGCAGCGGGCGGCGGCTGGTTTGATCGAGCCTTTGTTGCTTAATCCGGGTAAAGAGCTCGACATGATGACCGAGCTTGTCGGCTATTGCGACGTTGTTTTGGTGGACGCGCCATGTTCAGGGACCGGCACTTGGCGGCGTAGTCCCGAGACGCGTTGGCGGCTGAACTCCGCTCGGTTGAAACGCGTCATCGAAGAGCAGGCAAAGCTGCTCCGCATCGCCGCCGAAATGGTCAAGCCCGGTGGGTGCCTGATTTACGCGGTGTGTTCGGTCCTGGACGCCGAGGGCAAATCGCAGGTGGATATCTTCCTGAATGACAATGCTGGTTGGGAAGCTGAGCCTATCACGGCGCTACCTGCTGGTCGTGCGTATGGTGCAGGAATCTTGCTGACCCCCGCGCACGATAATTGCGATGGATTTTTCTTCGCCCGGATGCGAAGGCTGTAATGCTCGGGGCTTGATATTTTTATGTGGACATTGATTATGCGCTTTTCGCCCGCTGCCATTGCCCTTTCGCTCGTGCTTGCGACAGCCTCTAGCATGAGCATCGGCAAACGGCCCGATTATAAGATTGATCCGCAATCCTTGGCACTGACTGACCAGGGCAATGCTGCGCTGAAAACCGGCGATGCCGATGGGGCAATGAGCTGGTACGAAACCGCGTTGGCCGTCGATCCACTCAACCGTGCGGCCTATGTGGGGCTGGCCGAGGTAGCCGTCAAACAGGGCCTAAAAGGCAAAGCGATCCGGTTTTACCGTGAAGCGCTGGAGATTGAACCCAACGACGAGGCGATCATCGCTGCGCAAAGCGAAGTGATGGTGGCCAAAGGTGCAATCGAAGCTGCACAAAAGAATTTGGCGCGCTTGCGGATATTGTGCCGCACCGATTGTTCGGGTGCTGATAATCTGGCGCTGTCGATTGACAAGGCGAAAGCGAAGCCGGTGGTTCAGGCGAGCGCGGTAGAGATTAAGCCGGTTGTGGGTGAGGGCGAGGCCGATAATAAATAAGTCGGGCCTCGACAGCTGCAGCCGTTTTAAAAAAAACTGCGCGCTTCTACTTCAAACTAACTCCGCAAACTCCGCCAGCAACCCCTCATATAGCCGCCGCTTAAACGGCACGATCAGGCTGGGCAAATCCGCAGGTTCAACCCACTGCCATTCGGAAAATTCTTGGTGAGCGGTTGCAATGTTGACGTCGCTGTCCGCGCCCTTAAATCGCATCAGGAACCACCACTGCCGCTGTCCGCGCCATTGGCCTTCCCACAGCTTGCTGATCAGGTCATCGGGCAAGTCATAGAAATATTCGTCTTTTGATCGCGCAAGCACATCGACCAGACCGCGTGTGATACCAGTCTCTTCCTCCAACTCACGCAAAGCCGCGTCCTCTGCGTCTTCGCCGTCGTCGATTCCGCCCTGCGGCATTTGCCAGGCGATGTTACTAATGCTGTCGATGCGTTGGCCGACAAAAACCTGGCCCGCCCTATTTGCCAGCATGATACCGGCACATGGGCGGTAGGGGAGTGATTCATTTGCGTTCATGCGGGCGCCATGACCTCTGCGAGCAAATCCTTCAAGGTGTTAAAGTTACCCGTGACGTCATCTTGCGCCGATGGAATGGCTTTACGCAGCGTGATATGGCCGTGGATGTTGCCCTCTGCGCTGCGATATTCGACGCGCACACCGGCGGCTTTCAAAGCCTCGACATAGGCGATGCCCTGATCGCGTAATGGATCTAAGCTGGCGGTGGTCACTAAAGAAGGCGGCATTCCCGTGTGATCAAATTTCAACGGCGCACCGCGACAATCGTTGTTATCGGCCCCGTAGGCATCGGTGAAATAGTTCATGGAATCGGCGGTTAACAAAAAGCCATCGGCAAAATCGCGCATACTCGGCCAATCGGTGCTGTCGGTAACGACGGGATAGATTGGATGCTGCACCAGCACCGGCACAGCGGCGGGATTATCGCGCAACGCCATAGTGGTGACGATGGTCAGGTTCCCGCCGGCACTATCGCCCGAGGTGACAAGGCCTGTGACGTGCAGCCCCAGTTCAGCGGGACTTTCCGCGATCCAGCGCGTGGCGGCTTCACAATCAACCGCTGCTGCTGGAAAGCGATGTTCGGGCGCAAGTCGGTAATCGATGGAGACTACTGGCATGTCCAGCTGCCGTGCGGCCTCGGCGCAATAGGGGCCATAGATTTCCAAATCGCCGATGGTGAAACCACCGCCGTGATAAAACACCATCACCGGCCCCGCACCGCGATTTTCGCGCGCGTCATAAAGCCGGGCAGGGATGTTTCCCGCAGGTCCGGGGATGGAAAGGTCGCGGATCACGGCCAGCGGTCCGATATCCGCTTCTGCTAAAGAACCGACCAGAACCATTGAAAGCCGCGCATCGTCGATCGACATCTCGTGCATTTTCGAGCCCGGTTGCGCGTTCAGGAACGAAAGGAATGCTGCGACATCGGGCCGTATAAAATGTTCGCTCATACTCTTGCTCCTATTCGGTGTGGATGCATGGCATAACGGCATGCGAAAGCGGCGTCCACGACAAAGCCAGACTGTGGACTACCACAGAATTCCTATTTGGATTTGACGCAAAAGCGCGCATAGGGACAGCCCAACAGAACAATTTGAAATTCGGGATTTTACGAAATGGCCACTGCCGCGCGCAGCATCGATACCCAGACTCCAGCCGACAATATGAACCCAGAATCCGTCGTTGTCCGCTTTGCGGGTGACTCTGGCGATGGAATGCAGCTGACTGGCGGTCAATTCACGTTGTCGGCGGCTTTGTCGGGCAATGATTTTGCAACTTTCCCCGATTTTCCCGCAGAAATCCGCGCTCCGCAAGGGACTTTGTTCGGCGTCTCGGCGTTTCAGATTAACTTTGGCGCATCCGATATCGAAACCGCTGGCGATGCCCCCGATGTGCTGGTGGCGATGAATCCTGCGGCGCTAAAAACCAACGTCGTGGACTTGAAACCGGGCGGCCTGATTATCGCCGACAGCGGAGAATTCAACGCACGCAACCTTTCCAAAGCGCAATATGCGGTCAACCCGCTGACCGATGACTCCCTTAACAAATGGCAGCTAGTGCAATTTGATATTTCGGCGCTGACGATTGAGGCAGTGAAGCCCTTTGGTCTGGGTAACAAAGACGCGCTGAGGTGCAAAAACATGTGGACATTGGGGCTGGCGCTTTGGATGTTTGACCGCGACCGTGCGCCGATTGAGGCGTGGTTGAAGGAAAAGTTCGCCAAGAAGCCGATCCTTGCCGACGCCAATATCGCGGCGCTGAATGCGGGCCATGCGTATGGTGAGACTGCCGAAATCGGCAATCCCGGTTCGGTCGCCATTCCGCGCCGCCATGTGGGTGCGGCTCCGGTTGATTCGGGGCTTTATCGCACCATCAATGGCGCTGATGCCGCCGCGCTTGGTCTTGTCGCCGGTTGTCAGCTGGCGGGTGTGAAGATGTTCTTTGGCGGCTATCCGATTACGCCAGCCAGCTCCATCCTGCACGCGTTGGTGAAATACAAAGAATATGGCGTTACCACGTTTCAGGCGGAGGATGAGATTGCCGCGATCTGTTCCGCCATCGGCGCATCCTATGCTGGGCAATTGGGCGTAACGTCTTCATCGGGTCCGGGCATCGCGTTAAAGACAGAGGCCATGGGCCTTGCGGTGATGACTGAACTGCCGCTGGTGATTATCAATTCGCAGCGCGGCGGGCCATCGACCGGGCTGCCGACAAAGACTGAACAATCCGATCTGTATCAGGCGGTTTATGGCCGTAATGGCGATACGCCGATGCCGGTGATCGCGGCGCGCAGCCCCAGCGATGTGTTCGATTGCGCGATTGAGGCAGTGCGGATTGCGACGCAGTTTATGACGCCGGTAATCCTGCTGACCGATGGCTATATCGCCAATGCAGCGGAGCCGTGGAAGGTTCCTGACATGGCGACGTACAAACCGTTTCCGGTCACGTTCCTTGACCACGTGCCCGAAGGCGGATTCAAACCCTATGGCCGTGATGATAAGCTAGCGCGCCCTTGGGTGAAGCCCGGCACACCCGGCCTGCTGCACCGCATCGGCGGGATCGAGAAAGAGGTCGATACCGGACATCTGAATTACGGCGCGGCCAACCACCAAGCGATGACCGACATCCGCAAAGGCAAAGTCGATGGCGTCGCGGCGCACATCCCCGAACAGGAAGTGTGTCTGGGTCAAGCAGGCGGTAAGCTGGCCATCGTTGGTTGGGGCTCCACCTTTGGTCCGATCCATCAGGCGGTTCGCAAGGCGCGCGCCAAGGGGCATGACGTCAGCCACATCCACGTCCGCCACATCTGGCCGATGCCCGCCAATTTGGGCGACCTGCTGAAAAGCTATGACAAGATCATTGTGCCGGAAATGAATACTGGCCAATTTAAGACGGTGCTGCGCGACCAGTTTTTGGTGGACGCAAAGCCGCTGAACAAAGTCAGCGGGCAGCCGTTCAGGATTGCCGAAATTGAAGCCGCCATTGAGGAGGCTTTGGGGTGATCGCCTGGCTATCAAAAAACTTGGTTGGCTTGCTTCTCGTTACAGGGGCAGCTGTTAGCGCTTACGTTGTAGCACATAGTGATCTATTTCAATATTTGCCTCTATTTGGATTTCTATATGGCGTGGTATTTGAGTTAGTCGTTAGAAAATTCAACAAAGATAGTGTAGTTTACAATTTGCAAACGAAAAAATTTCAATTTCCTATCATTGTGTTGTTTTCTTTTCTCGGTTTCATAGCTGCATTTGAATTTTACACCGATGGCTATAATTCTGTAATTCAGAAAAAATACATTGTAATATTTTTGTTTTGCGTAGTGTTCGTAGCAACCCTTTCTCATTTTAATTTTCCCCGCAAACAGGTGCAAGCATGAATGACATGACCCCTATCACCAAAGGCTCTCCCAAGGATTGGGAGACCGATCAAGAGGTCCGCTGGTGCCCCGGTTGCGGGGACTATGCGATCCTTAAGGCTGTGCAGCGCACGATGCCGGAACTGGGCAGTACGCCTGAAAATACGGTGTTTATCTCCGGCATCGGCTGCTCGTCGCGCTTCCCCTATTATATGGAAACATACGGGTTCCACACCATCCACGGCCGCGCGCCTGCGGTGGCGACGGGGGTGAAGCTGGCCAATCCTGACCTTGATGTCTGGATCATCACCGGCGATGGCGACGCGCTGTCGATTGGCGGCAACCACACGATGCACTTGCTGCGCCGCAATCTGGATTGCCAGATCATGCTGTTTAATAACGAGATTTATGGCCTGACCAAAGGCCAGTACTCACCCACCAGCCGCGTTGGCACAACCAGCCCGACGACGCCGTCTGGTTCGGTGGATCGCCCCGCCAATCCTTGTGCATTCGCCCTGGGTTCAGGCGCACGGTTCGTCGCACGCGGGTTTGATATATCGAAAAACCTGCCCGAAGTTTTGAAGGCGGCGCACGCGCACAAAGGCGCGGCGTTTATCGAGATATTCCAAAACTGCATCGTTTATAACAAAGATGTGTTCGAAGCCTTTGCCATTCCAAAGGGCGCAGAAGACCATCAACTGTGGCTGTATGACGGACAGCCGATGCTGTTCGGCAGCGAAAAGACCGGCGGTACCAAAGGCATCGCGCTTGACGTCGATACGCTGAACCTGAAAGTCGTCGATGTGGTCGATGGCGATTGGGAAGCGGCGGGCGTGATCGTCCACAACGTCACTAACCGCTCCATCGCGCATATGCTGGTCGAAATGCCCTTCGGCGCATTCCCGATGGCACTCGGCGTGTTGTATGACGATCCTCGCCCAACCTTTGATGCGGCAGTGACGGAGCAGAACGCGAAGCTGTCCGAGGGCAAAGTTCCCGATTTGCAGAAACTGATCAGCAAGGGGCAGACTTGGACTGTTGAGTGATTGCCGAGAGCTAGCTTGATTTCGCGCAAAGACGCTAAGGCGCAAAGAAGGGCGGCGGGTTTTGACGGATCGGATTGAGGCACTTGCAAAGGTGGCTGTCGATTGCGGTTTTCAAATCCATCGCGAAATCGGTCCGGGTCTTTTGGAGTCAGCTTATGAATTGTTGTTGGCTGAAAGCCTGATTGCACGAGGATTGTTTGTCGAGCGTCAGGTCTCGATTGATCTTAAAGCCAACGGCATTGTCATCGACAATGCATTCAGAGCAGATATTTTGATTGAAAAATGTCTGCTGTTAGAAATTAAATCCACCGAACAACACGCTCCCGTTCACGCCAAGCAAGTGAGTACATATCTTCGATTGATGCAACTGCCCCTTGGGCTATTAATGAACTTTGGTGCGCCAACCTTCAAAGAAGGTGTGCGCCGGATAGCTAACAATTACATCGAACCCAAATAACCTTCTTTGCGCCTTAGCGTCTTTGCGCGAAATTATCTCAGCCTTAGTGAGAGCACAAAATGGATAACCTGACCCACTCTCTCGCCGGCGCAATCCTGGGCCAAATGGGGCTGAAGACGAAGACCGGGCTTGCGATGCCGACGCTGATTATTGCGGCAAACTTGCCCGATATTGATGCAGCGGCGGTGTTGCTGGGCGGACATCAGCATTTGGCTTTGCGGCGCGGGTTGACGCATGGGCCGATTGCGATGGCTTTGTTGCCGGTGTTGTTGTGGGCGGCGATGTTGGCTTGGGATAAATGGCGTCCCAATGAAAAGCGGCTGCCGGTGCATAAGGGCTGGCTGCTGGCGCTGGCGTATATCGGCACGATCAGCCATCCGGCGCTCGATTGGCTCAACAGCTATGGTGTGCGTTTGCTGGAGCCGTTTTCGAGCCGCTGGTTTTATGGCGATAGCATTTTAATCATCGACATCTGGATTTGGGCGGCGCTTATTGCCGGTGTTTGGATGTCGCGCCGACGCGAAAAGCGGGGCGGCGCGAATTGGCAAAGACCAGCGCTTGTCGGCTTTTTCGCACTGTGTGCCTATATCTTTTCCAATGGAATAATCACCGAGCAGGCCGAATCGCGCGCGCGCGATCTCGTTGTGGCGCGGTATGACAAGACAGCCTCGATGCCTGAACCAATTGTGGTCGCTAACCCTGTGCCCGTTGCGTTTTGGCAGCGAGATATCGTCTGGCGCGATGGGGCGGATTACGGCTCTGGACAGTATAGCTTCGGTTCTGGCGTGACGCTGTCCGGCGAAGTTCGCGCGCATAACATGGGGCAGGGCCGTGCGATGCCGTTCCGCGTTGTCGCCGACAAGGGCAGCGATGCCGCCGCATACCTGTTTTGGTCACGCATGCCAGTCCTCAAAACAACGGACAAAGAAACCACAATCCGCGACCAGCGTTTTACCGATCCGCGCGTTGGTGACCGCTTTACGCTGCGTATCGCAAAGCCTAAGCCATAACCCTGTATCACGCACAGGTCGCACCTGCGCCTAGGACAATGGCATGACCGAAATCATCTGGTTCCGCCGCGATTTACGCCTTGCCGATCAGGCTGCCCTATTGGCGGCTGTCGAAAGCGGTGAGGCTGTGATCCCCGTTTTTATCCTCGACGATGAAACGCCCAAACATCGCCGGATTGGCGGTGCATCGCGGTGGTGGCTGCATCATAGTTTGGACTCGCTGGATGCTGATCTGCGCAAGTTAGGCTCGCGGCTGATCTTGCGGCGAGGGAATGTGTGTGATGTATTGCCTTCGTTGGTCGCAGAAACCGGCGCATCGGCTGTGCATTGCATCCGCCATTACGAACCGTGGTGGCGCAATGCCGAGCGGGTGTTGGCGGAGCGGATCAATCTGGTCCGCCACCACGGCAATTACCTGATGCCGATGGGTAGTGTGAAAACCGGCAGCGGCGGTGATTTCAAAATCTACACGCCGTTTTGGCGGGCTTTGTCGGCGCATATGCCGCCGCCTGCGCCTTTGGCTGCGCCGGAAAGGATCGTCTCGCCGGAGAGTTGGCCACACAGTGAGGCGCTAAATGATTTACAGTTGCTGCCGATAAAGCCTGATTGGGCTGGCGGTATGCGCGATATGTGGATTCCCGGCGAAGCAGGCGCGCACGAGCGGCTTGCAGTATTTTTGCCCCGCGCCAACCGTTATGACGAAGACCGGAATTTTCCGTCGATTAAAGGGATAAGTTTCCTCTCGCCGCACCTCCATTTCGGTGAAATCACGCCCAGCCAATGCTGGCATACTGCGATGGCCGCGGGCGGGTCAGTTGAGGTCTTTTTGAAAGAGCTCGTCTGGCGCGAGTATAGTCAGAATGTGATTACGCAGTTTCCCGATTATGGCGTCAAAAATGCGCGTGAGGCTTTTGACGGATTGCTATGGCGCGATGCGACTGATCCCGACGTCGCGGCGCAATTGAAGGCGTGGCAGCAAGGCCGCACCGGCTATCCCATCGTTGATGCCGGGATGCGCGAATTATGGGCGACAGGCTGGATGCACAACCGCGTGCGGATGATCGCAGCGTCGTTTCTGATCAAGCACCTGCTGATCGATTGGCGCGTGGGTGAGCAATGGTTTTGGGATACTTTGGTCGATGCGGATTATGGTAGCAACGCAACCAATTGGCAGTGGACGGCGGGGACGGGCGTTGACAGCAACATGTTCGTCCGCATCATGGCGCCACTGTCACAGTCAGAGAAATTCGACGCGACTGCCTATATCCGCAAATGGGTGCCGGAGTTAGCTGGGCTGGATGGACCGTATATCCATGACCCAGACGAGTTCGGACGCAGACCAAAGAATTACCCGGCGAAAATTATCGGCCACCGCGAAGCGCGCGAGCGGGCTTTGGCAGCTCATGCCAAAATCAAAGGGAAGTAATTGTAAAAAAGCCGGAATGGAAAAAAGATAAGACGGCGATGCACTAGCCCTTGGCGGCTCGTTTGCTTTCCGCCTTTTGACGCTCTATTCGCCGACGTTGAGGCGCTGTCCGGTTTCGAAATCTCTAACTAGCAATTTGGCAATCGCGTCACCGACAACGGTTGGTTCTTTCAACGTTGCAGGGTCTTCGCCCGGATAAGCTTTGGCGCGCATTGCGGTTCGTGTTTTGCCCGGGTCGACAATCGCGACTTTAACCCGCGACAGGTTTTGCACTTCCTCGGCATAGCTTAGTGCCAAACTTTCCAGCGCCGCTTTTGATGCACCATAGGCTCCCCAATAGGCGCGGGGTTTGCTGCCTACGCTACTGGTCATGATAACCAGCCGCCCTGCGTCACTTGCGCGGAGTAAATCGTCGAACGCGGCAATCATTGCGTGTTGCGCAAGCAAGTTAAGCGTCAGCACGCGGTTAAATTCCGCGGCGTCAATCATTTGGACCGGAGACAGCGTACCGAGCATCGCTGCATTCAGCACCATGTAGTCAATCTTGCCCCAGCGTTCGCGAAGCGCCGCTGCAAGCCGGTCGATACTGCCACTTTCAGTCAGATCGAGCGGCGCGATGGTTGCACTGCCGCCCGCGGCAAAAATGCGTTCTTCGACGGCCTCAAGATCTTTGGCGGTGCGCGCAGTCAAGACGACGTGCGCCCCGTCGGCTGCCAGCCTTTCGGCGATGGCTGCACCTATGCCGCGGCTTGCGCCCGTCACCAACGCGATACGTCCAGCAAACACACTCATGTCTTAGCCAACCGCATGCAATTTCAATTGGCCAGCAGACATAACTTCATCCTGATCGGTCAGACTGGTTGGATAATCGCCTGTGAAGCATGCGTCACAATGCGATGGACGTTCAGGATCGCGTCCGTTTTCGCCGAGCGCGCGGTATAGCCCGTCTATGGTCAGAAAGGCGAGGCTATCGGCGTGGATAAACTCGCGCATTTCCTCCACGTTCATATTGCTGGCGAGCAGCTTATCCCGTTCCGGCGTATCGACGCCGTAATAGCAGCTGTTCATGGTCGGCGGGCTGGCGATACGCATATGCACTTCGGTTGCGCCTGCCTCGCGCATCATCTGCACGATTTTTAGCGAGGTTGTGCCGCGCACAATGGAATCATCGATTAAGACAATCTTTTTGCCAGCAACCAGATTGCGGTTGGCGTTGTGTTTCAATTTCACGCCAAGATGGCGGACGCCATCGCCAGGTTGAATGAAGGTACGGCCCACATAATGCGAACGGATGATGCCCAGTTCAAACGGGATGCCCGATGCCTCGGCATAGCCCAATGCTGCGGGTGTTCCGCTGTCTGGAACAGGGATGACGTAATCGACATCGACGCCATTTTCGCGGGCCAGCTCTGCGCCGATGGCTTTGCGCACCGAATAGACGCTGTTGCCGTCAACGATGGAGTCGGGGCGGGAGAAATAGACGTGTTCGAATATGCAGGGGCGGGCTTGGCCGCGCATAAATGGTTTGTGCGATTTGATGCCGGTTTCGTTGACGATGATGATTTCGCCGGGCTCAACCGAACGGACAAACTCGGCCCCGACGATATCGAGCGCGACCGTTTCTGATGCGAATATGGTTGAGTCGCCAAGCTTGCCCATCACCAACGGCCGAATGCCTAATGGATCGCGGCAAGCGATTAGCCCTTCAGAGGTCACGCAAATTAGCGAATATGCGCCTTCGACTTGGCGAAGCGCATCGATCAAGCGATCAAGCAAAGCCCGCTGCCCCGACGTCGCGACCAGATGGATGATGACTTCGGTGTCAGACGTGGACTGAAATATTGATCCGCGCCCGACCAGCCCGCGCCGCAGATAGCTGGCGTTTGAGATATTGCCATTGTGCGCCACCGCAAAACCACCAGTTGATAGCTCCGCGTAAAGTGGCTGCACATTGCGCAGTGATGTTTCGCCCGTCGTCGAATAGCGAACATGCCCCGCCGCCATCCGGCCACGCAAGCTGCAGATTATTTCTTCGCGATCGAAATTGCCTGCGACATGGCCCATGGCGCGGTGGGTGTGAAATTCGGTGCCGTCGTAACTGGTGATGCCCGCCGCTTCTTGTCCGCGATGTTGCAGCGCGTGGAGGCCAAGAGCTGTCATCGCCGCTGCACCATCAGTGTCGTAAACACCAAAAATGCCGCATTCCTCGCGGAGTTTGTCGTCGTCAAATGGATTGGTCGTTAGCATTGACGTCATGTTCCGAATCCGCCCGCGATTGTTGGTTGGGCCTATAGGCAAAGGGAGCAGCTTTGTCTGCCCCTTGTTATCGTTTCGTCACATTAAGGGATAGATTGCCTAGCGTGGGTCAGTCAGCTAGCAGCAAAGCATGGATAACGCGCGCGAAACTGGATTGGAATTAAACCCCAAATTTGACGCCAACGGGCTGATGTGTGCGGTGGTCACGGATGTTGCCGATGGTGTGGTTTTGATGGTTGGCTTTATGGACGACGAGGCATTGGCCGCCACGCGTGCAACCGGCACTGTTCATTTCCATTCGCGCAGCCGGGGCAAGTTGTGGCAAAAAGGCGAGAGCAGTGGGCACTTTTTGCACGTAGTTGAGATGCGGGTTGATTGTGATCAGGACGCCGTTTTGATCATAGCAAAGCCCGATGGGCCGACGTGCCACACCGGCGAACGCAGCTGTTTTTACCGGCGTATCGGCGATGATGGTTTGGAGCGGCTGTGATCCGCGGTCTATTGGCATTGTTGTTGACGTTACCGCTCGTCGCGTGCGGCGATCAGGGCCCAAAACAAGCCCCAAGTACCAACGCCAGCCGCGCCTTGGACGAACAGGCGATTGCTAAAGGCTTGTTGCCCGACCCAGAAGGTCGCGCATTGGCAGGTCGTTTTGAAACCCGCAGCGACCTTGGTGTCGATAAATTCTGTGCAGTTGGCGACAAAGGCCGTTTTGATATCGGTATGCTCGCGGTGTTTGGCCCTGACAGCAAATGCGAAGCGCAGGGGAGCGCTGAATTTTCTGATGAGAAAGTCCGCGTCACGTTAAGCGGCAAGGAAAACTGCGCGTTCGATGCAGAGTTTGACGGCATCCAACTGCGCTTTCCCGGCTCTGTACCCGCCGGTTGTGCCAGCTATTGCTCATCGCGCGCCAGCATGAGTGGAACAGCGTATTATTTCACCGAACCGGGTAACGCCAGCGCCCGCCGGACTTTGGGTCGCGATATAGAACGGCTTTGCCCTTAGTTGCTGGTCACCAGACAGGGTTGACCGGCCGCTTTGACTTTAATGCACATCGCCTCCGCTGACCTGCGCGTTGCAAACGGCCCTGCTTGAAGGCGAGTCACGTTGCCCGCAGCCTTCAGATAAGGCGTTAGCCCGGCAAGATCGCCGATCTTGCGTTCAAGTGACGTCCACAGGCTTTTCGCGTTGTTTTCATTGCTGAACGCGCCAAGCTGGATCCGCCAGTTGCCGCTGGTCGCAACGGGTGCGGGAATTGGCTTCGACACCGGTTTTTCATAGGGTATTTCGCCCGGCATCGGCGGCATATCGCCGGGGAAGCCGGGCTGGGTTGTATCAGGTGCAGGCTTTGATGGGGGCAGCACGACTGGCTTTGTAATCGGCGCTGGCGGTTTGGTGTTGATGTCGAAACCAGCCAGTTGATCGTTGCGCGTTTTGCCGGCGCGGCGTTCTAAGTCTCCTGCCATCGCAACACCCTGTTGACGCGTTTCAAGCGGGATATACTGGTCCATCTGAGACAGGCTGCGCGAAGCTGGCGAAAGGCCCGATGCCGAAGCGCGGGTCATATAGGCGTACGCCTTCACCCAATCCTTTGGCGCATTGTTCCCATTGAACAATTCGGTGCCAAGCAGATATTGCGAACGTGGATCGCCGCGATCTGCCGATGCCTGAAGATACGGCATCGCTTCGGGAATTTTGCCGCGATAGTGCAGCAAGTGACCATAAGAGTCTGACGCTTGTATATGCCCTTGTCGCGCAGCACGCAGATACCAGTCGGCAGCTACGTCCAGATCGGTCTTCACGCCGCGACCCAGCTTATAGGCTTGCCCCATATTAAACTGTGCGTCTGCATCGCCTTTTAGGGCCGGATCGCGCCATTGCTTGACCGCTTTATCATATTCGCCGCGCGTCCAGGCATCGACGCCCATTTTGACATCGGCAAACAATGGCTGAGCCGCCAATGATAGCGACAGCGCCGCGATAACAGTTTTTGTGACGAGACCCAGTTTCTTCATCGACCCAACTCCATAGGCTGCCTTTGTGCAGCATATATCATAGAGTTGCTCTAAATTGGTAAACAGATTTCATGAACAGCTTAACTATTGTGCAATGCGTGTCGGCTACGATTTACGCACTTAAAAGGTTAAGCTGAACTGCCCTTATGACTATGGCAGAGGAACAGAAACCGGGAACGGCGTTAACCGATTATTAGCCCTGTTCCCTCATATCCCTTTTCAAACAGCTTACCAAAAGGGGATTGGTGTGAGGGTTCTCGCATTAGCATCACAAAAAGGCGGATCGGGCAAAACAACTTTGTCCGG
>JAYVGQ010000048.1:0-4727 GCA_043771985.1 Sphingomonadales bacterium | reverse complement strand
GATCAAGATCGAAGGCGTCGATGCGTGGGAGGCGGCGCGCGCGCAGGAATATCTCGGCGACGCCTATAACGCCGATGATTACGAACAGGTTTTCGACATTCTCGACGTCTGGTTCGATTCGGGCTGCACGCATGTCTTCACGCTGGAAAGCGGCAAATGGCCAGAGCTTAGCTGGCCCGCCGATCTGTATCTGGAAGGCAGCGATCAGCATCGCGGCTGGTTCCAAAGCTCACTGTTGCAAAGCTGCGGCACACGCGGGCGTGCGCCTTATGACGCGGTGCTGACGCACGGCTTCACCATGGACCAAAAGGGACTGAAAATGTCCAAATCGGTCGGCAACACCGTCGATCCGTTAAAGGTCATGGAGACCAACGGCGCGGACATCATCCGGCTGTGGGCGTTGTCGGTGGACTATACCGAGGATCACCGCATCGGCGACGAAATCCTGAAAGGTGTGGCTGACCAGTACCGCAAATTGCGGAATACATTCCGCTATATGCTCGGCGCGCTGGATGGCTTTTCTGATGCGGAAAAAATGGCCGTCGAGGATATGCCAGAGCTCGAGCGTTATGTACTGCACCTATTGGCAGACATGGACGCGAAGTTGAAAGTTGCGGTCGATGATTATGACTTCAACACTTACGTCCGCCTGCTCGCCGATTTTGCCAATGAAGACCTGTCGGCCTTCTTCTTCGATATCCGCAAAGATTGTTTGTACTGCGATGCGCCGACTGATCCAAAGCGGATGGCTTATCGCACGGTGCTCGACATCTTGTTCCACGCAATGGTCCGCTATGCCGCGCCGGTGTTGGTGTTTACCGCAGAGGAAGTTTGGGGGACTAGGTTCCCGGATACGGGTTCGGTGCATTTGCTGGAATGGCCTGAGGTGCATACGTTTGAAAGTTTCTCGCTTTGGGGAATGGGGTGGGACCACTTACGCGAATTGCGCAAGTTAGTTCAGGAGTCGATTGAACCGCTACGTCGCGATAAAATCATAGGGTCCAGCAACGAGGCGGTGGTAAGTCTATCGCAAGCGCCCTTTGATAGTAGATTTGGTACAGTTAATACTGAAACGATGTTGGAAGGACGGTATCCTGCCGAATTATTTATCTGTGCCTCGGTGTCACTCGATGACCACGATGGCATACGGGTAACACGCACAACCCACCACAAATGCGGCCGATGCTGGCGTCACCTCCCCGAAGTGACCGAAGACGGCTCGCTGTGTGATCGGTGTAAGGATGTCCTTAATGCCTAATCTTCTTTGCGCCTTTGCGCCTTTGCGCGAACAAAAAGAGGTTTCGCGCAAAGACGCTAAGACGCCAAGGAGTTCAGTTTACGCTTTCCCCCCATTTCCTTGTCATGCTGAACTTGTTTCAGCATCCATCGTGCCACACAGGCCGAAGGGGAGAGAGGCGAAATGGACCCTGAAACAAGTTCAGGGTGACGGTTTGGGTTTTGGCGGGTAATTGGCAATCATGACAACACTCCAAAACCCAAAATTCCGCCTGCAGGGCCTGATGCTCGCCAGCTTTATCTTCATCGCCGATCAGGCTGTGAAGTTCATTATGATCGGCCCATTGGCGCTGCAAAGCCGCCGGCAGATCCATTTGCTGCCGATGTTTGACCTGACCTGGGCCGAAAATCGCGGGGTTTCGATGGGGTTTTTACAGGCAGGCAGCGAGTTGGAACGCTGGGCGCTGGTTGGCCTGACCGCAGTGATTGCCGCCGTCGTTGCCGTTTGGATGTGGCGCGAAAAACTGCGCGGCGATGTGCTGGCATTGTCGCTCGTCCTTGGCGGCGCACTGGGCAATATCGTCGATCGCATCCGTTACGGCTATGTCGTGGATTACGCCGATTTGCATTTCGGCACGTTCCGGCCGTTTTACATATTCAACCTTGCCGATGCCGCGATCACCATCGGTGTGCTGATATTGCTTGCCCGCGCGTTCTTGATGCGCGAAAAGGAAGCTGTTCAGGAAGTGGCAAGTCAGCCAAATCTAAGCGAATAGAAAATGCGCGGAGAAACCATGAAATCGAAGACCCTTTTTGGTGCGTTTGCGCTGTCCACGACTTTGGCCGCGACTTTGGCCGGATGCAGCTCGTCCGGCGTATTGGACCGCGAGCGTCCCGATGAATTTGCTGTCACAAAAGCTGCGCCGTTGACTGTGCCTGCCGATATGGCGACTTTGCCGACGCCGCAACCCGGGGCGGAACGCGCAGGAGCCGATACCAAAAAAGAAATGCTGAACGCCATGTTCGGCGCGCCAAAGCAGTAATGGGCGACAAGGAAAAATCGATGAAATCAAAATCTGCTTTATTGCTCGCTCTGCCTCTGCTGATGACAGCGCTTTCCGGCTGTCAATCGGTCAGCAAAGCCTATCAAGGCCTTTATGATCTGGATATTCGGGGTAACGACGCGCCACAACAGCAGACTACCAGCCGCGTGGCGCCATTGGTTGTACCGCCCGATTATGCGTTAAAGCCCACACAGGCTGCACCCGTGCGCGCCAATGAAGGCAAGCAAGAGGTTGTTCTTGATGCTTTGTTCGGCGGCCCTGCGCAGCGTTCTGTCGGCGAGACAGCAGTTGGAACACTTGCCGGAACCGCCGAGGCAGGTATCCGCTCCACCGTTGGCGATCCGGACACAGTGACCGTGAACAAAGGCAGTGTGACCCGCGACATCATCGCCGCGCCAGAAGGTGACGGCCAAACCGCACAGGCCGCTATTCCAGAGAATTAAGACCGCGTCATAGGTTTGGGGAGATTAAACCGCCTTTGCCCCAAACCGGTTTGCCGCAAACAGCATCAAAGCTACGCTGATGCCTTCGATAATCATCGCCTGATTATTGGCATCGGATCCTGGATCACCCATCGCCACCCCCAGCAAACGGCCAGCCAAAGCTGTGCCAAACAATGCGGCGGGAACATATAACAGCTTTGCCTTGATTGGCTGCAACGCGCCCCATAATGCGCCCATCGCCGAGACCAAAAAGAACGCGCCGAAATCCGCGCGAATCGTGTTGATCGACGCCCCCGGTGCCTGAAACCCGAATTGACCGATAAAAACATTCGGGTCCAATATCCCCCGCACCGCCAGCAATCCAAAGCCTGCGCCCCATAGGCCGACTATAATCCGCAATATCATATTCATAACGTTCCCCCTTATATGCTGAAGCCTATCGGGCAATCGCGCGGCTGGCAACAGCGCCGATAATGTACTGCGCCCTTGAATTATCGCCTCTGACTTCCGATTTTAATCAAAATAATTTCCACAAAAGGACCGCCCAAATGCGCACCGAAGATCAAGTTGCCGCGATGCCCTGCCCCGTTTGCCGCGTGCCTTTGGCGATGAGCGACCGGCAAGGCATCGAGATTGACTATTGCCCGCAATGCCGCGGCGTCTGGCTTGATCGCGGCGAACTTGACAAGATTGTTGAACGCAGCGGCCCGGCTGCGGCCCCTGCGCGAGAAGCGCCGCCGCAAAACGCCTATCCGGGCCAGGCCCCGCAATATGGCCACAAAGCGCAATATGGGTATAAGAAAAAGCAAAAGAGCTGGCTGTGCGATATTTTTGATTAGGTGCTGTGGCTGGACAGCGGCGGGCCTCTCCATTAACGGGCCTCATGTCTATTCAGCCTTCTGACTCCATCCTGATTGTCGATTTCGGCAGCCAAGTCACACAACTCATCGCCCGCCGCGTGCGCGAAGCGGGCGTTTACAGCGAAATTGCGCCGTACAACTCCGCCGCCGAGGCGTTCGCGCGGATGCAACCCAAAGGCGTGATCCTGTCGGGCGGCCCTGCCTCTGTCACGGACGAAGGCAGCCCGCGCGCACCCGATTGCGTGTTTAAAAGCGGCTTGCCAATCCTTGCGATCTGCTACGGGCAACAGACATTGTGCACGCAACTGGGCGGTAAAGTCGAAGGCGGGCACGCCGCCGAATTTGGCCGCGCCGATGTCGAAATCCTGAAATCCAGCCCGTTATTCGACGGTTTCTGGAACGTCGGTGACCGCTATCCAGTGTGGATGAGCCACGGCGACCGCGTTGTTGAGGCGCCCGAGGGTTTTGAAGTCATTGGCACATCGCCCAACGCGCCGTTCGCGATCTGTGTGAACGAGGCCAAAAGATACTACACCACGATGTTCCACCCAGAGGTGGTACACACCCCCGATGGCGCAAAGCTGTTGTCGAATTTCGTCCATAACATTTGCGGGTTGGCGGGCGACTGGACGATGGGCGAATTCCGCGCCGCCAAAATCGCCGAGATAAAGACACAAGTTGGGTCGGGCCGCGTGATTTGCGGGTTATCAGGCGGGGTTGATTCATCGGTCGCTGCAATCCTGATCCACGAAGCGATTGGCGAGCAGCTGACTTGTGTGTTCGTCGACCACGGCCTGTTGCGGTTGAACGAGCGCGAACAGGTCGAGAGCCTGTTCCGCGACCATTACAACATTCCTTTGGTCGTGGTCGATGCCGAAGAACGCTTTATGTCGGGCCTATCTGGCCTCACCGATCCGGAGGCTAAGCGCAAGTTTATCGGCGGCGAATTCATCAATGTGTTCGAGGAAGAAGCCGCGAAAATTGGCGGTGCAGATTTTTTGGCTCAAGGCACGCTCTACCCCGATGTGATCGAAAGCGTCAGCTTCACAGGCGGGCCGTCGGTCATGATCAAGAGCCACCACAATGTAGGCGGGCTTCCGGCGCGGATGAACATGAAACTGGTC
>JAYVGQ010000047.1:0-91140 GCA_043771985.1 Sphingomonadales bacterium | reverse complement strand
GACCATCTTCATCGCTTTTGTGATCTTCTGGGTCGATTTGACCGAGTTGATCCGCATTTTGAGGGCCTTAAGGCTCGCCATTATCGGTTCCGATTACGCGAAGGTTTTCGTGAACTTGTCGAGTGCAGCAACCAGCGCTTTTTTGCTGTCGTCACTGAAATCGCGGCTGTCGCGGATGCCCTTTAGGATGTCGGCATGGTTGGCGCGCAGATCGGCGAGCATGCTTTCTTCGTAACGGGTTACGTCAGTCACCGGAATGCCATCGAGATAGCCGTTGGTGCCGGCAAAGATTGACGCGGTCTGTTCTTCAAACGGCAGCGGGCTGTATTGCTTTTGCTTCAACAGCTCGGTCAAACGCGCACCGCGATTGAGAAGCTTCTGCGTCGAGGCATCAAGGTCGGAACCAAACTGCGCAAACGCCGCCATTTCGCGGTATTGTGCCAATTCCAGCTTAATCGAGCCAGACACCTTCTTCATCGCTTTGGTTTGCGCCGCAGAACCAACGCGCGACACCGATAGACCGACGTTAATCGCAGGACGGATGCCCTGATAGAACAGGTCGGTTTCAAGGAAAATCTGACCGTCAGTAATCGAAATCACGTTGGTTGGGATATACGCCGAAACGTCGCCAGCCTGTGTTTCAATAATCGGCAGTGCAGTGAGTGAACCGCCGCCATTGGCGTCGGACATTTTTGCGGCGCGTTCCAGCAAACGACTGTGCAGATAGAAAACGTCACCGGGATACGCTTCACGACCCGGAGGACGACGCAGCAACAACGACATCTGACGATAGGCAACGGCTTGCTTCGACAAATCGTCAAACACGATGACGGCGTGCATGCCATTGTCGCGGAAATACTCACCCATCGTTACCCCTGTATAGGGCGCAAGATATTGCAGCGGTGCAGGCTCGGAAGCGGTTGCAGCGATAACGATGGAGTATTCCATCGCGCCTTGCTCTTCCAATGCGCGGACGATCTGGGCCACGGTCGAACGCTTTTGGCCGACAGCGACATAGATGCAATACAGCTTCTTGCTCTCGTCGGTGCCCTTGTTCGCTTCCTTCTGGTTGATGAAGGTATCGATGGCGACGGCTGTTTTACCCGTCTGACGGTCACCGATGATCAGTTCGCGCTGACCGCGACCAACCGGCACAAGCGCGTCGAGCGCTTTCAGGCCGGTTTGAACAGGTTCGTTCACCGAGGTGCGCGGGATGATGCCCGGCGCTTTCACTTCAACGCGTCCGCGCTGTGTGGTTTTCAACGGGCCTTTGCCATCGATTGGGTTGCCAAGGCCGTCGACTACGCGACCGAGCAGTTCCTTGCCGATGGGAACGTCAACGATGGTTCCAGTGCGCTTAACAACATCGCCTTCTTTAATCTCGGCGTCAGAGCCAAAGATAACCGCGCCGACATTGTCGGCTTCAAGGTTCAGCGCCATGCCTTTAATGCCATTGGCAAATTCGATCATCTCACCAGCCTGAACATTGTCGAGGCCGTGGATACGGGCGATGCCGTCACCCACCGACAACACAGTGCCGACTTCCGAAACTTTCGCTTCGGTGCCGAAATTGGCGATCTGGTCCTTAATGACCTTTGAAATTTCTGCGGCGCGGATATCCATGTTGCTACTTAGCCTTTCACCGACGGCGGCTGCCGTCAGCCCTTCATTGCGGTTGCGAGGGTGTTCAAACGGGTTTTGATCGAGTTGTCGATCAGGGTGCTTCCGATCCTGACAGTCAAGCCGCCAAGGATCGAGGGGTCAATTTTGGCGTTGATAGCGACATCGCGACCGACGCGCGCTTTCAGCTTGGCGGCGATCGCTGTGGTCTGTGCAGCGCTTAGTGCGTGAGCGGAGGTAACGTCCGCTGTAATCTCACCACGATCAGCGGCAGCAAGCGCAGCGAATGCTTTGGCAACAGCGCCGGTTTCGGCAAGGCGGCGGTTGTCGGCAAGCACGCCCAAAATATTGGTGGTCAACGTATCCAGCTTCATCGCCTTGGCGATTGCAGCGACAGCCTTTTTTGCGTCATCACGCGAAACAGCGGCATTCGTCGTCAGCGAGGCGAAATCTGCCGAATCGGCCAAGGCCTTTTGCACAGTGCCAAGGCTCGCCTCGACAGCGGCGACCGCTTTCGATTCGCGCGCGAGTTCAAACAGGGCGGTGGCATAGCGTCCGGCAAGGCTGGCCTGCACATTAGCTTGGTTGCCGCTGGAATTATCCACGCGTTTGGGTCCTTAAAAACAGACTGGATTGTGTGTGTGACCAGAGCCGCCGAAACACGAGGTTTCTGCAAAGTCGAGGCGCGCCTAGCAGGGCTTTTGCTGCGATGCAAGATGGGAGTCGGCTGCAGGCAGCAGCCTCCAAATTTAAGCCACATTGTGTTCGCGTTTTTACTCTCTTTGTTGCTTCGTGGCTTTGTGTGATAAAAAAGAATGCTCACACAAAGCCACGAAGCAACAAAGAAGGATGATAAGCGAGCTATGGGCAAAATGATCAGTATGAAAATGTCCGACGGCGCAGACATCGCTGTCTATCATGCGCAACCAGCGGGCGAGCGCAAAGGCGGGTTGGTCCTCATCCAGGAAATCTTTGGCGTGACCGACCATATCCGCGAGCTGTGCGATGAATATGCGGCGGACGGTTATGAAGTCCTCGCCCCTGCCTTGTTCGACCGCGAACATCCCGGGTTTGAATGTGACTATACCGGGCCAGAGTTTGAACGGGCGGTCGAGCTTGCGCGCAAAATCCATCCGTTTGAGTTATCCTTGGCCGATGCGCAGACGTGCATCGATGCGCTGAAAGCGAAAGGCTCGGTGTTCATGACCGGCTATTGCTATGGCGGGTCAGTGACTTGGCGGGTGGCACAGATCAGCCCCGATTTGGCGGCAGCAAGCACCTATTATGGCAGCTTAGTCCCCACAATGTTCGCCGACCAAGCCCCGCGCTGCGCCACCATCGCGCATTTCGGCCGCTATGACGCGGGTATTCCGATGGAGGGTGTCGAGGCGCTGATCGCCAAGCAACACCCGACCGCGCAGATTTTCGTTTACGATGCCAACCATGGGTTTAACAGTGACCGGCGCAAGGATTATCACGAAGAAAGCAGCGATTTGGCGCGGGAGCGGACATTGGGTTTGTTTCGGGCTTGTGGGGGAAGTTCTGAATGACCAAAGCTGGCGCTGATAGTCTGATAGCAGATATTCGAATATATTGGGACCGCCAGTCTGACATCCTTAAGGGGTCTGGGATGATTGTCCCCTTCACCGAAAGGGTCGTGCTTGGCTTGCGATCCCTCGGATACTGCTTTGGACCGGCGACGCATTTGTACGTAACTCCGCAAGCAAATTCACAGGGCAACGATTGCATAACGTTCAAAGCTGGGGTTGAGCACTGGATGTTGTATGCGAATATTCCCGTTTGCGAAAATTTTGGGGAACTGGATTTTTCTTCACGAGATAGAATCATTTTTCAGGCGGTGCGAGATGCTCTTTTGAAACTGACGCCGGACAAATTTAACGAGATCAATTCTGTTTGCGACGCCGCGATTATCGACGGCAGCGAGATACGGTTCCTCGTAAAATCACGAACGATCAGAAATATCGGTATCGTTGCGACGATAAATGTGGCTGATCCCGGCGACAAACCGATTATGCGAATTGAGGCATTCGACAAAAAAACGAACGTGTTATTGCAGCAGGACGAAGTGGCTCTGAGGCATCACACCCACGCCTTCAAAATCGTTTCAAACATCAAAATTGTGGATGACCATATCGTGTTGGAACCTCGGATATCCTTCACGGCGGGTATCGAGCTGAGACATTATAGTCTTCCTATGAAATTCGAAGCGACGTGGATGAAGGGAAGTCATTAGCCCGCGTTCCAAAGCCGCCGCCAGATTACGTCAAAACTTAGAACTTGATTGATTGCAGCACGCGAGTTATAACGCGCGTATGAACATGCAGCTTAAAGTTACTAAGATCGGCAATTCGGCAGGCATCGTCCTGCCCAAGGAATTGCTTGCCCATCTTGAAACGGCGGTGGGTGAGACTCTGTCCGTGTCCAAAACGCCGCGCGGGATCGAACTTTCCGCGCCTGAGGTTGATTTCGATGCCCAGATGGCGGCGGCGCGCGATGTGATGGCGCGGCGCAAGCGGGCGCTGGCCGAACTCGCGAAATAAAACATGGCTCAGGACTGGATCTGGGTCGCGATAGCGGTGGCTCAGGCGGCGCATCTTGAACAGCTTGCCGAACATGGCGGTGCAGCGGGTGTGCGCGATGCGCGCCTGTTGGAAAGCGCAATGGCGCGTTCGCAAAATCTTGTCGCTTATGGCGAACCGGATGCAGCTCAACTGGCGGCTGCTTATGCCTTTGGTATAGCGCGCAATCATCCTTTTGCCGATGGAAATAAACGGACGGCGGCGGTTGTCTCTGAAACATTTCTGGTGCTGAATGGCTATCAGTTGGTGGCCAGTGATGCTGAACTGGTGGTTGCCTTTCTCTCACTCGCCGCTGGCGAACTGAGCGAAGAGGAAATGGCCGACTGGTTTCGGACGCATCTGCTAGCCGCCCAACCGTAGCGTTTTTGACAGACTCCGGCGCGGCGATGCACTATGCATTGCATTACAAATTCCCAGGAGAGAAACATCATGGCCACTGCCGCAAAACCTGCCAATGACGACCATATCCGGGCCGCTGTGTCCGATGCCGAATGGGCAATCCGCGTTGATCTGGCCGCCGCCTACCGGCTGGTCGCGCATTATGGCTGGGATGACATCATCTTCACGCATTTGTCGGCGCGCATTCCGGGGCCTGAGCATCATTTCCTGATCAATCCCTATGACATGATGTTTGAGGAAATCACCGCTTCTTCGCTGGTCAAGATCGACGTTGAGGGACAGCCGGTCGTGCCAACTTCGCATCCGGTGAATCCCGCCGGCTTCACCATCCACTCCGCGATCCACATGGCGCGTGATGATGCAGGCGCGGTGATGCACCTGCATACACCCGCGGGACAAGCGGTAAGCGCGATGGAGTTTGGCTTGTTGCCGCACACGCAAACCGCGATGATCGCGCTGCACAATGTCGCCTATCACGAATATGAAGGCATCGCGACCGACCTTGAAGAACGCGAGCGGCTTGTCGCCGATCTGGGCGAAAAGCACGCAATGATCCTGCGTAACCACGGCACGCTGGCAGTGGGCGAGACAGTGGCCGATTGTTTCCTGCGGCTCTATTTCCTCGAACGTGCCTGTGATGCGCAGGTGAAGATGCTCAGCGCAGGGTACGACCGGCTGTATAATCCGCCGCAAGGGACGCCACAAAAGGTTGAGGGGCAGACGCCTGCCAAGGGGATGGCGATGGTGTCGCAGGCACTGGCTTGGCCCGCGTTGTTGCGGAAACTGGACCGGATGGATCCTAGCTTCAGGGATTGAGTGCCATTCACTCAAGCTACCCCTTCAACTAACACTAACCCTCTTCGTCACCCCGTGCTTGACACGGGGTTAGGCTTTCTGGCGCGAGGTCCCAAAAAAAGCCAAGCCCCGCATCAAGTGCGGGGCGACGAGTTGGTGGGGCTGGTGGGACTGCGCGTCGCCGAGGCATGAAGTGGCTCTTGCGTTCCCCATACGTTCTGAATATAGCGCCCCCATGGCAAAACCCAAAAAACGCTATGTCTGTCAGGAATGCGGAAGCGTTGCGTCGCGTTGGCAGGGCCAGTGTGAGGATTGCAGCGCGTGGAACACGCTGATCGAGGAGGCAGGCGCCACCGTTTTTGAGATGAAGCACCATTTGCAATCGGGTGGTCGCGCGATGGTTCTGGCGGGGCTTGATAGCGATATTAAGCTGCCTGACCGCGCCTCGACCGGAATTGCCGAATTTGACCGTGCCTTGGGCGGCGGGTTAGTCGCGGGGTCAGCGACTTTGCTGGGTGGCGATCCCGGGATCGGGAAGTCTACATTGTTATTGCAAGCAGCAGCAAATCTGGCGCGGCGCGGGTTGGATGTGGCTTATATTTCTGGTGAAGAGGCGGTCGATCAGGTGCGTTTGCGCGCGCGGCGGCTGGGCCTTGGCGATGCGCCGGTGCAGCTCGCGGCGGCAACGTCTGTGCGCGATATTCTAACGACTTTGGGGCAGGGGAAGCCGCCCGCATTGGTGGTGATCGATTCGATCCAGACAATGCACAGCGACCAGATCGAAGGCGCGCCGGGCACTGTCAGCCAAGTGCGCGCGTCGGCACAAGAACTGATCCGCTTTGCCAAGGAACGCGGCACAGCGTTGATGCTCGTTGGCCATGTCACCAAAGATGGCAGTATCGCTGGCCCGCGCGTGCTTGAACATATGGTTGATACTGTGCTCGCGTTTGAGGGCGAACGCAGCCACCAATATCGCATCTTGCGCGCCAACAAAAACCGCTTTGGCGGCACAGACGAAATCGGCGTGTTCGCAATGGCCGAGGAGGGGCTGTGCGAAGTTGGCAACCCCAGCGCGCTCTTCCTGACTGACCGGGCCGAGCAAGTAACCGGCGCAACGGTGTTTCCCGCGCTGGAGGGCACAAGGCCGGTGCTTGTCGAAATTCAGGCGCTGACGGTGCGACTGTCCAGTGGTGCCACCCCGCGCCGCGCGGTTGTCGGCTGGGACAGCGGCCGGCTCGCCATGATTTTGGCGGTGCTAGAGGCGCGTTGTGGTTTGAGTTTCTCAACCTGCGAAGTGTATCTCAATATCGCCGGCGGATATCGCATTTCTGATCCCGCGGCGGACATGGCGGTTGCGGCGGCTTTGGTATCGGCTTTGTCCGAAAGGCCTTTGCCATCGGACATGGTGCTGTTTGGCGAAGTGTCTTTGTCCGGTGAGCTCCGCCCTGTCTCCCATGGCGGGCTGCGATTAAAAGAAGCGGCAAAGCTTGGTTTCAATCAGGCGATGGTCCCGCCCTCGGTCGCCGACGCCAAAGGTATATCGACGAAGAGTTTCCGCACGCTAGCCAATCTCGTTGACCACATACTAGCCCGCGACTAATTAAGCGGTATGACCGCACTCGACATCATCGTACTTTTTCTGATCGGCGCAGGCGCGATTTTGGGCTTTATGCGCGGCTTTGTGCAGGAGGCATTTTCGCTGATAGCATGGGTGTTGATCATAGCGGCGATCCGCATCTTGCACGCGCCTGTTTCTCAGCTTTTGGCTGAACCTGTTGGAACCGAGGCAGGGGCAGCGGTGCTGGCGTTCATCGCGATAATCATTGTGACCTACGCGCTGGGCCGCTTCATTGCAAAAAAACTGGGTGAGAAATCGCGTAAATCGGTGCTGGGTCCAGTCGACCGTGTGCTCGGCTTCGGCTTTGGCGCAGTCAAAGGATTGATCGGCGCGAGCCTGATCTTCCTGTTCCTCGTGATGGTCTATGAAACAGCGTTTGGCGGCAAGGCCGAACGGCCGGAATGGATGACGACGTCGCGGACTTACCCGTTGCTCAATGCCAGCGGCGATGCGTTGTCGACATTCATCCGCGAACGGCAAGAGGGCGGTAGCGCCGGCAAAGAGGCGCCATGAACGCCCCAATCGCGCACAAGCTATACAGCCTTGATGTTTTGAGGCTGGCAACCTCGCTTCCGCACAACGACACGCTCGACACGCCCCATGCCAGCGCAACTTGCCGCGCGCCTTTATGCGGTAGCGAGATGACCGTGGACGTGGCGCTGGATGAAAACACCCACATAACCGGCCTTGCGATCCGCGCCAAAGCTTGCGCGCTTGGCCAAGCGTCTGCCGCAGTATTGCGGACCAAAGCACTTGGCCAAGACGTCGCACAAATCCGGGCGGTTAGCGACAGTCTGAAAACTGCGTTGCAAAACGGCAGCGGCGATTTGGCTTGGCCGGAACTAGAGCCATTCCGTTACGCCAGCGACTTTCCCGCCCGGCACGGCGCGATCATGCTGCCATTCGACACACTCATCGCCGCGCTTGAAAAGGCGGCGCATTGATGGAGGAAACTGGCGCTCATGTCCTGACCAACGTTTTGTTCGGTGGGACTATATTGCTTGGCGCTGCGCTGATGTCGGTGCTGATTTTTCGCCGTCTGGGGCTGGGCGCGGTGCTTGGCTATTTGGTCGCCGGGATCATTATCGGGCCAGACGGGCTGGGGCTGATTGGGGAGGCTGAAACAATCCTCAGCTTTGCCGAGATCGGCATCATCTTGTTGCTGTTCCTTGTCGGGCTAGAATTGTCGCCAAGCCGGTTGTGGCTGATGCGTAAAGACATTCTGCTGTTTGGTCCGTTGCAAGTCGTTTTGTGCGGCCTTGCGATGTACGCGATCATCTTCACGACGATGCCGTTCAGCTGGCAAGCGGCCTTAGCGCTGGCGCTGCCGCTTGGCCTGTCATCGACCGCGCAGGTTTTGCCATTGTTGCAATCACGCGGACGAATGAAAACCGATTATGGTGAGAAGAGCTTTTCGATCCTGTTGTTTCAGGACATATCGATCGTCCCGCTGATCACCATTATCGCTGCACTCTCTCGCGCACCAACTGCCGAGGGCGCACCAAGCGGTGGCATGCTGGCGCTTTATGCGACGCTTGCGGTTGTCGGGTTGGTGTTGGCGGGGCGCTACCTGCTTTCGCCCTTGTTGAAGCTTGTGGGCCGCGTTTCCGAGCGTGAACTGTTTATCGTCACCGGGCTGTTCGCAGTTTGCGCCAGTGCGGCGTTGATGCAGTCGCTTGGCGTGTCGGCAGCATTGGGCGCGTTTGTTGCGGGCGTGATGCTGGCTGAATCGCCTTACCGGCACGAGCTGGAGGCGGACATCGATCCGTTCCGCTCGATACTATTGGGGCTATTTTTCCTTGCAGTCGGGATGATGCTCGACCTTGATGTCATTACCGCACAGCCGCTTCTGATTATCGGCCTTGCTGCCGCTTTAGTGCTGGTAAAGACCGGGGTGATTTTTGGCCTTGGCCGCATGTTCGGGCTGAACAATTCCGCGTCAATCATCATGGCATTGTTGCTAAGCCAGGGCGGTGAATTTGGCTTTGTGCTGTTTGCGGCGGCGCAATCGGCATTGTTGATCGAGCCTGAGGCGGCCAGCCTGTTTGGCGCAGTTGTAACGCTTTCGATGGCGACAACGCCCTTCCTGATGATCCTTGCCGGCAGGCTCGCGGAAAACAGCCGCAAGTCCAATGTCGCGCTGGATGATCCAGAATTGGCCGAAAATTCTAGTGTCATCATCGTCGGCCATGGCCGGTTCGGGCAAAGCGTCGGGCAAATTATGCAGGCCGCCGGACACAGCATCACTTTGATCGATCATAAACCAGAACAGATCGACACCAGCGACGAATTCGGCCGTAAAGTGTTTTACGGCGACGGAACGCGGATTGACCTTTTGCGCCGTGCAGGTGCGGCGCAAGCATGCGCAATCCTGTTTTGCATCGACGACCGCGAACTGGATGCCGACGCATTGATTCCGGTGCGTGATACGTTTCCCAAAACGAAAATTTTTGTGCGTGCGTATGACCGGTTGCAAGCGATGGCGTTGATGCCCGATCCCAGTCTGCACATTACGCGGGAGGTTTTTGAATCGTCCGTGACGATGGCGAAACTGGCATTGCTTGCCTTGGGTGTTGATAAAGACAAAGCCGCCGAAGCCGTCGCTGAATTCCGCCGCCGCGACCGGACACGGTTAAAGGCTCAGTTCAAAAGCGGCGATATGCATGCGGGCGCGCAGCACAGCTTTGGCGGCGCGGAGTCCGATGATCCTATTCTGGATGAAGGCTAGGCTGTAGCTTCGGCGTCCAAAAACGCGGCAACGTCGGCCAAATCAACATCCTTCGCCAAAAACGTCTGGCCAATACCATTCGCCAGTAAAAATGGCAGCGTGCCGCCCGTTTTCTTTTTGTCGTGCAGCATATGCTCGACCAACTCTGCACCGCCAGCGGTAGCGCCTGCCTCAGCCAGAGTCGTGGGCAACCCCGCGTTGTGCAGCAACGATGCTGCGCGCGCCGCATCGTTTGCCGCACAATGCCCGCGCCGCACAGAATAGCGAAACGCCAGTGCCATCCCTGCGGCAACGGCTTCGCCATGCAGCAGTCTTTCGGAATAGCCGGTATCAGCCTCCAACGCGTGCCCAAACGTGTGGCCAAGGTTTAGCAACGCGCGTGTTCCGTTCAACTCGCGTTCGTCTGCTGCAACAATCCGGGCCTTTGACTGGACCGAGTGCGCAATGGCATAGGCTCTGACCGCTGCATCGCCCTCGAAAAAGGCCTGCACATTATTATCGCAATAATCGAAAAAGTCGGGATCATCGATCAGGCCGTATTTTGCCACCTCGGCAAAACCGGCGGCCAATTCGCGCCTTGGCAGGCTTTGCAGCGCATCGGGATCAATTAACACCATTGAGGGTTGATGAAATGCCCCGACGAGGTTCTTTCCCGCCTTTGTATTGATCGCGGTCTTGCCGCCAACGCTGCTGTCCACTTGCGCCAGCAACGTCGTTGGCACTTGAATAAAGCTACAACCGCGCTTGACGATATGCGCGGCAAAGCCAGTGATATCGCCAACAACGCCGCCGCCCAGCGCAATGATGTGGTCGCTGCGCTCAACATGGTTGGCGAGCAGCCAATCCACCAGACCGGCAAGCTGCGCCCAGTTTTTGGACGCTTCGCCAGCGGGCAGAGTGTGCACAATCGTGTCGATACCGGCCGTTTTCAGTCCGGCGAGAAAATCGGGCGCGACATGCTGCGCAACATTGCTGTCGGTCACCACCAGCATCCGGCTACCGCGTGCATGTGCAGAAACCATCGCCCCCGCGCGGCCCAACAGCCCGCTTTCGATCAACACGTCATAGCTGCTATCGCCAAGGGCTACGGCTATTTGCTGCATGGTTCCAACACTTTCATAATCTGGTCGACTGTCTTGCCATGCGGAGCCGCATCGCTGCAAACGCGGAAATCGGCTAGCGCGTAGATCGGGCCGCGTTTGGCGAACAATTCAGTCATGACGACTTTGGGATCTTTGCCGACCAGCAATGGCCGGTGGCTGCGGCGCGATACGCGCGCGACAAGGATATCCAGATCAGCATCGATCCAAACTGAATGGCATTTTTCTTTAATCAGCGCGCGGGTGGCATCGTTGATAAACGCGCCGCCGCCGGTGGCAATTACTTTAGGGCCGCCGTCGATTAGCCGCGCAATCACCCGGCGTTCGCCATCGCGGAAATAGTCCTCGCCAAAACGTTCAAAGATTTCGGCGATGGAAAGCCCGGCTGCACGTTCGATTTCATCGTCAGTGTCAACAAAATCGCCGTTCAATTGCGCCGCGAGCAAGCGCCCTACGGTCGATTTGCCAACGCCCATCATCCCGACCAGCACGACGGGCCGCTCCAGCCGTATTTGCGGGGCGGCATTGAATCGGTGAGGAGGCGGTGCCGAAGTCATTGCGATGCGGCCTATATATCGGCTAGGCGTTGGCGGGAAGAGGTTTGCTTTGTTGCGGATTCGAGGAGGAAGAGTGCGAAAACATCGCTGGCGAAAGCGTGTGCCGATCATCGCGGCACTTGCGTTGCTGGCCATCGCACTGCTATTTTTCTTTGAACGGCTTGGCAGTGAGCAGCCACAAATCTGGGTCGAGTCGCCTATCGCCGTGCCGGTTGCAAAAGACCCAGCGACGAGACCGCGACAATAAAGGAAGAATATGCGTCTGCGGCAGGTATCATCGCTGATTTTTGTGACCGCAGGGGTTGTCGCGATTGGCGCTGCATTGCCTGTGCTCGGTCAGCAGGGGCCAGAGTCGCTGTTGCCGCCGGGCTTTGGTGATCCGCCACCCCCGCCGCCGCCTTCGAGTAAAGGACCAGTGCCTAAGCAGGCGTCGGATGGATCGGGGACTTCCACGGGAACTACGTCGACTGGCGCGGCAAAGCCATCCACTGATGCCAAGGCCGAAGAAGATGACGAAGACGATGAAGAAACCGAAATCCGCTATGACGTGCCGCCCACCGCACGGCGTTCGCTGAAACAAGTCGGCATTATGTCAGAGGCAAGCGGCGGTTTTCCTGTCACTGCCTTTGGCAGCATCAAAGGTGAATTCCTGATTAGCGCTGCGCGGAATACCAAGGGTCCACTCGCATCGCGCTGGGGCACGATTATGGCGCGCCGTGCGCTTGCCAGCCGAACCAATACCCCCGCCGATGTCAGCGGTGCTGATTGGGTTGCCGAACGCGCAGCGCTTATTTTGCGGATGGGCGACGCTGTGGTTGCGCGGCAATTGATTCAACAAGTTGACTCGGGCGTCTATTCAAAACGACTGTTAGAAGAATCGATGCCGATTTTTCTCGCCAATGCCGACTTGTCGGGCATGTGTCCGATTGCTGATGCCGGCAGCCAGAAAACAAATTCGCCTGAATGGAAAACGGCATTGTCGATTTGTGCATCGCTTGCCGGGGAACAGGCGCGGGCAACGTCGTTGTTGAATCAGGTCCGCTACAAAGGCTGGGTCAAAGGCGTTGATTATCTTTTGACTGAAAAGGCTGTGGGCGCTGGCACGAATGGCCGCCGCACAGTGAAGATTGAGTGGGACAAGGTCACGACCATGACCAATTGGCGGCACGGAATGTCGCAGGCAACCGGCATCGAACCGCCCGAGGCGCTGTATCCAGGCCTTGGCAAGCAAGCCGATGGCTGGCGTGTGCAGCTGCCAATGATTTCGATAAAAACCCGCGTTGCCGTTGCACCCGGCGCAGCGGCTTTGGGTGTGCTGTCAAACCGCGATATGGTCGATATTTACGGGCTAGCATCTGAAGATCAGGATAGTGCCGATGACATCAGCACGCGTGCCGACAATGTCCGCGCGGCTTTTGTTGGCAGCAGCGACGGTGATAAAATTGCGGCGATGCAGAGCCTGTGGGACGGCGCGGCAAATGAAACGCAGCGGCGCGGGATGCTGGTCCTGACTGCACGGGCCGCCGCGTTGATAGCGCCCAATTCGGGCAATGCAGGCGATGCGGACCGGTTAATAGCATCGATGCTTAGCGGCGGCTTTGACACGCAGGCAGCACGCTGGATCAGCTTTGTTGACGAAGGTTCACTCGGCTGGGGTATGTTAGCCACAGGCTCACCCGAATGGAGCGAAATGGTCGATAGCGGTGGACTGGATGATTTTCTGGGCAATGACGACAGCGAAAAATACCGTAAATCTGCGTTACTGGTGGCCGGCTTGGCGGGCCTTGGCCGTGTGTCGCAAGATACGTTGACCAGCTTTCAGGCGGACATCGAAACGAATGTCGCCCGAGAAACCAATTGGAGCCGGGCAATTCGTGCTGCGGCGGTACGCGGCGAAAGTGGCACTGTGGCATTGCTCGCAGCGGCTGGACTGCAAGCGTCGGACTGGAGCAAAGTCCCCGCGCATCACATCTATCATATGGTCAGCGCCCTTCGCACCGTCGGCCTTGACGCTGAGGCGCGGATGATTGCAGCGGAAGCGGTCAGTCTTGGGTGATCGCGCCAATTCAGGGGGCGGTCCAGCATTTGCCGCAGACACTGACGGCGCTCTGATCGAGCGTTATATGGAAATGATGGTCGCTGAACGGGGCGTCGCGCGAAACACTGCGCTCGCCTATAGCAGCGATTTGGCACAAGCCTCCGATGCGCTAGCGGGCGCGCTGATTGCAGCCACCAAAGAATCGCTTGAGACACTCGCTGCTGGCTGGACTTCGCTTGCTACCAGTTCAGTTGCACGCAAAGCAGCGGCACTGCGCGGTTTTTTCAGCTTTCTGGAACAAGAAGGGTTTCGTAAAGATAACCCTTCGGCGGCACTGCCGCGCCCTGTGCAAATGCGCGGGCTACCCAAAATCCTTGATCAAACAGAAGTCGAGGCGTTGTTCAAATCGATCGAAACACGTTTGGCCAAAACCAAACCGTCACCGCTGGATTATCGCCTGTCTGCGTTGGTTGAACTTCTTTACGGCTCTGGATTGCGGGCATCTGAACTGGTCGCGCTGCCCCGCGCCTCGGTCATGCGCGATCAACCGTTTATCATTCTGACCGGCAAAGGCGATAAAGAACGGCTTGTTCCGATCTCGGACCGCGCGCGCCAAGCCGTCGGCGTCTGGCATGCGTTTGTACCGCGCGAATCACGCTATCTTTTCCCCTCTCGCGCAGCGCGGGCGGCAGGCAAAGGCGATGTCCATATTAGCCGCATCCGCCTGTTTCAGATTATCCGCGAGCTGGCGGCGGAATCAGGTATCGACCCGACCAAAGTCAGCCCGCATGTGCTGCGCCATGCCTTTGCCACGCATCTGCTGGCAGGTGGCGCGAACCTGCGTGCGCTGCAAGCGATGCTGGGCCATGCCGATATCGCAACGACGCAAATCTATACGCATGTGGAAAGCAGCCGGTTGGTTGAACTGGTGAATCAACGCCATCCATTGGCAAAGCGAACGCTGTCGCGATAACGCACACGCCTTTGCGGTAAAGCGGCCCTTGGGATATTGGGCTGTTTCATTGACCCACAGCCCACCACGCTCTATCGCGGCGCAATGACTGTTTATCTGGATTTTGAAAAGCCCGTCGCTTTATTGGAAGCGCGCATATCCGAGCTTGAAGAGGCTGCCGGCGAAAGCGATGTCAACGTCTCGGCAGAGCTAGGCAAGTTGACGGCAAAGGCGGATAAGCTGTTGCAGGACACCTATGCAAAGCTGACTCCGTGGCAAAAAACGCAAGTTGCGCGGCATCCAGAACGCCCGCATTTCAAAAACTATGTCGCTGGATTGTTCGAGGATTTTCTGCCGCTGGCGGGCGATCGCGCCTTTGGTGACGATCAGGCGATTTTGGGTGGATTGGCACGTCTTGGCAACCGCCGCGTGGTTGTGATTGGCCATGAAAAAGGCGACGATACCGAAAGCCGTTTGCGGCACAATTTCGGTATGGGAAAGCCCGAAGGCTATCGCAAAGCTATCCGCTTGATGGACCTTGCCGACCGTTTTGGGCTGCCTGTGGTGACTTTGGTGGATACGTCGGGCGCATTTCCCGGCGTTCAGGCCGAAGAACGCGGCCAAGCCGAAGCCATCGCGCGCTCGACCGAAAAATGCCTGCAACTGGGTGTGCCGATGGTCGCGTGTATCGTTGGCGAAGGCGGATCGGGCGGCGCTGTGGCGCTTGCTGCGGCGGACCACATCCTGATGTTTGAACATGCGGTCTATTCGGTGATTTCACCCGAAGGCTGTGCATCGATATTATGGCGCACCAATGACCGGGCCGCCGATGCTGCGCAGGCAATGAAGATGACGGCGTCTGATCTCAAGTCGCTCGGCGTTATTGATAGCATTGTGCCCGAACCGCTCGGCGGCGCACACCGCGACCCCATTCTTGCAATTGCCAATTTGGGTGCAGCGATTGAACAATCGTTGAACGGCCTGACTAAACTAAGCCGCGGTGATTTGCGGCGGCAACGGCATGCAAAGTTCCTGAAAATGGGGCAGTTCTAGGCATCTTCGATTTTTAACCATCGGTAAGGTTGCGTTCACCGCGTTCGTGTGAAACTTTTACGCGCGATAACAGTTATTCGGTGTTAGGCTATTACCAAATATGGGAGAAGAAAACATGCGTAACAAAGCATTGCTGGCCCTTGGGGCATCGTTTCTGATGGTGACCGGATATGTCGCCACACCATTGGAGGCGGCCAAGACCAAAGCGGTAAAGGCGCCAAAGCCATTTACTGCCAGCGAAAAAGCGGCTGGCGCAAAATATCATCCCGAAATCATGAAAGAATTCGGCGACGTGTATCAAAGCCCGCAAACGGCCTATGTCGTTAAAGTCGGCAAAAAGATCGCGCTGCAATCTGGCCTTTCAAACTCTGAAAACGATTTCACTGTCAGCTTTTTGAACTCGCCGGTGAACAATGCCTTCGCCATCGAGGGCGGGTATGTTTACATCACGCGCCAATTGGCGGCGCTTTGCAATAGCGAAGCCGAAATGGCCGGCGTGTTGGGACATGAGGTTGGCCATACAGCGGCGCGGCACAGTAAAAAGCGCGCCAGTAACTCACGACTGGCCGGAATTCTGGGCGTGCTGGGCACTGTTGGTGGTGCTGTGCTTGGCGACAATGGCGGCTTGCTCGGTGCTCTCGGCGGATTTGCGCGCGAAAATTCTATGATGTTGACACAGCGGCTAATCGCTTTGCCGTTTTCACGTGGTCAGGAAGAACAAGCTGACGATCTGGGTATTCAGTATCTTAGCAAAGCGGGCTATGATCCATCAGCGCTGTCCGACATGTTGCGGTCACTGGCGTTGCAAACGGCGGTTGACGGCAAAGCGGCCGGGAATTTGGGCGGGCCGATCCCCGAATGGGCAAGCACACACCCCGATCCAGCTAAGCGCGTTGTGCGCGCTGCGACGAATGCGAAAAAATTTGCCGTAGCGACTTTCCGCAACGCCGACGGCCACCTGAAAGCTATCGACGGCATGTTGTATGATGATGATCCAAAACAGGGCGTGATTGATGGGCAGGACTTTATCCATCCCGACCTGAAGCTGAAATTCTCGGTGCCAACCGGTTTCGGCATGTCCAACGGTGCGCAAGCGGTGTCGATAAGCGGCAGTGGCGGGCAGGCGTTGTTTACAACGCAGGCCTATAGCGGTGATAAAAAGGCGTATATTGATGCCGCATTCCTGGCTGTTGTCGGCAAAGATCAACCGATCACTGCGAGTGCGATCAGCGAAACTACAGTGAACGGCATTCCTGCGTTCACCTCGACCGCAGATGTAACCACGCAGAACGGCGTGGTTCGCCTCACGGTTTACGCGTATGAATTTGCCGCCAATCAGGCGTTCCATTTCGTGACGATGGCGCCAAGCACCGGCGCACCGTTTACCGCGATGTACCAAAGCGTTTCGCGCATTAGCCAAAAAGAAGCGGATAGCATCAAGCCGCGTAAACTGCGGGTCGTGACCGTCGGTAGGTCAGACAGCTTAGCATCGCTGTCAGGCCGGATGGCGTATAAGAGCTATCAGTCCGACCGGTTCTTGGCGCTGAACGGCATGACAAGTGCATCACCGTTAAAGGCAGGACAGAAAGTCAAAATCGTCACGTACTGACCCGCCAACGCACTATCGCGAGAACCAGAAATGCCCCGGCGAAAACCGGGGCATTTCCGTTGGGCCACGAGCGACCAGTCTCAATGGCCGTGTTAAATCGGATTAGCGGAGCAGATTCATCACACCCTGCTGGCTTTGGTTTGCCTGTGCTAGCATCGCGGTCGAGGCTTGCGACAGGATTTGCGCTGCTGCCAGCTTTGTGGATTCTGCCGAGAAATCGGCATCTTCGATCCGCGATTTGGCATCTGTCAAATTCGTGGCGGTCGATGTCAAATAGATGCGACCGTGTTTCCGGCGCCCTTTATCTAAAGCCTACGGAAAGCGGCTAAACCTGTTTTTTAGGACTAACAGGTTGGTCGAATATGGCGTTGCGCAACGCTTCAATTGTAGCAAGGCTAGCCTGCATATGGTGAATGTTAGCACTTGGACCGCGGGCAATAGCACCGACTTCGATGGCGCGATCTACATTTGCTAAAGCCTTTTCGATCTGAACTTTTAGCCCAGCATCAATAAGGGCTTTGCACAAAACGACGAGCAACGCTTGCATCGCGATGCTCTGGCCAAATAGCTGATCAATGTCCTTTGAGCCTACCGTCATAAGCGTTCTCCCCAATGCCGACCTGTCACCCGAAAGGTGATGGATATTTTACCTTTGGCGCTGCCCGTATCTGTCAGATTAAAAAGTCCGCGCTGCAAAAATTGCGTCAGCAGATGGAATTAAGCGATAGCGATTAAGCCAAAGCTGCTTTCAAATCGGCAATCAGGTCAGTCCGTTCCCATGGGAAGAAATCACCTTCTGCTTTGCGCCCGAAATGACCATAGGCAGCTGTTTTGCGGTAGATTGGCTTGTTCAGACCAAGATGCGTACGGATTGCGCGCGGGGTTAGGCCCCCCAGTTTTTCGATGCGCATGATCGCTGCTTCGATCTTGTCGTCGCCAACCTTGCCGGTTTCATGCGTATCGACATACAGCGACAGCGGTTTTGACACGCCAATCGCATAGGCCAGCTGAATCGTGCAACGCGTGGCAAGGCCAGCGGCGACGATGTTCTTTGCCAGATAGCGCGTGATGTACGCCGCCGAACGATCCACTTTCGTGGGGTCTTTACCCGAAAACGCGCCGCCGCCATGTGGTGCAGCGCCACCATAGGTATCGACAATGATCTTGCGTCCGGTCAGGCCAGCGTCACCGTCGGGGCCACCGATTTCAAAGCTACCGGTCGGGTTGATGTGATATTCGGTTTCGCGCAGCAATACGGGCGGAATCACATCGGCGACCACCTTTTTCACATAAGCGTGCAGCTCGGCTTCGTTGGCACCTTCGTCATATCCCGGCGCATGTTGCGTTGAAACGACGACGGCGGTTGCGGCCACGGGCAGGCTGCCTTCATAGCGCAAAGTAACCTGGCTTTTGGCGTCGGGTTCCAAAAACGGTGCTGCGCCCGAATGGCGATCAGCGGCCATGCGTTCCAGGATTTTGTGGCTGTAATAGAGCGTGGCTGGCATCAAATCTGGAGTTTCGTCGGTCGCGTAACCGAACATGATCCCCTGATCGCCAGCGCCTTCGTCTTTGTTGCTACCGGCATCAACGCCTTGCGCGATGTGCGCAGATTGGCCGTGCAGATTGTTCATGAACGTCAGTGTTTCATGATGGAAACCTGATTGTTCGTAACCGATTTCTTTCACGGTCGCGCGCACAGTCGCTTCAATTTCTTCCTTGGCTCCGGGTGCCCAGAAATCGTTATCTTTCCACACTTCGTTCCCGAATTCGTAAACACCTTTGCAGCGGATTTCTCCGGCGAGGACTACCAATTGGGTGGTTGTCAAAGTCTCGCAGGCGATGCGCGCTTCGGGGTCTTTCGACAGGAACAGATCGACGATGGAATCGCTGATCTGGTCAGAAACCTTATCAGGATGGCCTTCGGACACGGATTCGGAGGTAAAAAGGTAATTGTCGCGCATGGTTTATCCAGTCTATTGGCTGTGTCTGCGTATAAAGAAATCTTTATATCGGTGCGCGCTTTAGCGGGAAATGCGGCGGCGGACAAGAGGCAAGAATGCCAGCGCGATGAGCAGTGCGGCAAAGCCGAGCGGCAGGATGTTGCCATAACGAGCAAAGAGCGTGGGGGCTTTGGCCATGGGCAAAAACGCGTCGATGCGTCCGGCCTTGCCCGAGGGTAGGCTCTCGACAACGCGCCCATCGGCATCAATCACTGCGCTGATCCCCGTGGGTGTTGCGCGGACAACGGGCAGGCCTTCCTCAATCGCGCGCAGCCGCGCTTGGGCGAGAAATTGCGGAGAACCCCAGCTGCCAAACCATGCGTCGTTTGATGGGTTGAAAATGAAGTCAGGCCGGTTTTTGGGGTCAACGACGTGACCGGAAAAGATAATCTCATAGCAGATTTGCATACCGACTTTGACGCGCTTGCCATCAAAGGGCAGATCCAAAGTGCGCGGTCCCGGCCCCGGCAAGAAATCGATAACACCCGGCACCAACCGCGTTGCGCCCAATGGCTCCAGTAACCAGCGTAAAGCGAGATATTCGCCGAACGGCACCAAATGCGCCTTGTCGTATGTCGATAGAATTTCACCCTCAGCGTCCATCGCCAAAACCGAATTGCGCGCGCCGACAACTTTACCATTCGCGCCAAACACAAGCCGGTCGCCGCCGGTTAGCAGTACGTCTTTCGGGCCGAGCAGTTTCGCCAATGTTGCGCGTGTGCCAACTGCCGTGCCGCCCGGCTGGTTGAAATAGGCTTGGCGCGGATAGCCGTCATCCAGCCACCAAGGAATGGCGGCCTCGGGCCATAGCAGCAGGCGGGGATGGTCACCCTTTGGCCTGCTGTTTTGCGCAAGACGGACAAAGTTTACGGCCTCATATCCGGCGGTGTGTTTGTCGACTTGGCTGATATTGGGTTGAACGATGGTGAGGTTCGGCAGCTCTGGTTCCCCCATTCCCTGTTTGAGATAGGTCTGAGGGGTAGCAATGCCTCCCCATAGCGTTAAAATTATCGCTATCGACAAACCTTGCGGCCACAGTTTTGTAACCAGCAGGCAAATGGTTCCAGCAAAGGCAACAGGTATTGCTGCAAGCCCGTAGGTTCCCACTCCTGTTGCGAACCCATATCGGTACATTGGCAGCGTAATCGCACCCAAGGGATTCCACGGAAAGCCTGTAAATACCCAACTACGGAGCCATTCGGTGATGATCCAGAAACCGGCAAAGGCTAGGATGTAGCTTAGGCCATTTCCATTCCCACTATTTTCGTCATTCCCGCGAGCCGAAGGCGACCGAAGGTCAACGCGGGAATCCATCTCCTGACCGTTCGGTTTTGACGCCATGTCCGGTGTTGGACTCCCGCCTACGCGGGAGTGACGAATTTCTTGTTTTGAATGGAGCTGTGCAACCCACCAAGCGCCCCAACATGCCAACGCCGGATAAACCGCCAGATATAGCGCCAGCAACACTACCGCGATCCAGCCCAGCCATACGGGCATTGCAGCTTGATAGGTAAAGGCGGTGGCGATCCAGTTGTTGCCGATGCTGAAATGGCCCACGCCGAACAGCCATCCGATCATAAAGGCCCGCTTGCCGCTGCCCGCCGATGCGACAAAGTGCATCAACAATGCCAAGCATAACAACGTCAACGGCCACAGGTTCAGCGGCGCAAAGCCCGTTGCTGATGCGCCGCCCGCAACCAAAGCGATCCAGCGCGGATATTTAGCAATCAGAGCTGCGACCTTTTCCATTGCGCGCAGCTTTGACGCGCAATTGTGACATTTGCAATCAGCCAGATGAGGCGCGCCAGCTTTTGTTGCTTGCCGTTCAGCCTCCGCCTGCTAGCAACAACGCCATGAACATATTGCCCATATTCGCGCTGATCCTTGCGCCCAACCCGCCCATGCCGATCAACCCATCGCAGATGCAGGATATCGGCTGTGTCGCCGTTATCGGCATCGCCGCGCACGAACAGCGGAGCAAACAAGGCGCGCTTTCGAATTACCCCAATCTGGGCGAAGACGGCAAACGCTGGGCCGGGATTGTCGGTGGCCGCGTGACAGAGGCGACAGGCCAACCGCGTGAAGCGGTTGCACTGGCGATCCAGATGGCAGTGAAGGCGGAGCAGGATAAGCTGGGCGCGGCAGACGAGCCTGCGACCGGTTTCCAAGAGCGATTGACCAAATGCGTTGGCGCAATGAACGCAAATTTGGGCGCGATTGATATGGCAGAAGGCGCCGACGAAGCGGCACCAGGGCAATGAGCCTGCGCCCATTTCACCTCGCATTTCCAGTGCATGACCTTTCTGCGGCGCGGACCTTTTACCGCGATGTGCTTGGTTGCGGAGAGGGGCGATCGTCCGATCACTGGATCGACTTTGACCTTTATGGCCATCAAATTGTCGCGCATCTCGACCCCGATATGACCCCGCGTCCCATCCACAATGCAGTCGATGGCCATGCTGTGCCTGTGCCGCATTTCGGCATAATCCTTAATATGGTGCAATGGGAAGCATTGGCGCAGCGGCTTCACGCGGCCGGCACGGTTTTCGGTATCGAACCGCATATCCGCTTTCAGGGGCAGGTCGGCGAACAAGCCACGATGTTTTTTACCGACCCAAGCGGAAATGCGTTGGAATTTAAGGCGTTCGCCGATGATGCGCAGATTTTTGCGACTTAGGGTTTCTGAAGAACCTGTTCCATCGTGGTCACGCCCGAACATTTATCGCCAGCCTTGCTGCCGCCACCGGCCAACATCGTAAACGCCACAAAGCCGCCAACGACCGCAACAATAAATGCGGCGCTGACCCAAGCCAGATATTTGTCGATCAAGGCCTTAATCGGTGCGCCGAATTTCCAGAATAATATGCCGACCAGCATAAACTGAAACGCGCGGCTTAGAATGCTGGCCCAGACAAAATCGAACAGGTTCATGTGGATGAAACCCGCCGTCAGCGTCAGCAGTTTGAACGGGATTGGCGTTGCACCCTTTATCAGGATAATTTCGGTGCCGAACTCGCGCAGATAGCACGCGGCAGCGGGGAAGCTGTCCCATAAACCGAGCGCCTTCAGCAACGATACGCCAATGGTTTCATACGCGAAATAGCCAATGGCATAGCCAAACAACCCGCCGAGCACCGATGCCAAAGTGCAGATAAAGCCAAAGCGCAAGGCCTTGTCCGGCCGCGCCAAACACATCAGCCCAAGCAACGGATGCGGCGGGATGGGAAAGAAGCTGCTTTCGATAAACGAAAACATAAACAGCCAACGTTCCGCCTGGCGGTGCGCGGCTTTTTCGATCATCCATTCGTACAGGCGTTTCAGCATCGGCGCGGGTTACTGCGCATGCGCCAGATTGTCTAAGGGAAATCCGCCACGCGGCACCGAATGGCGGATTTCAATCTATCGACTCCGCCTATTTCTTGTCGATACCGTCGATGGCACGTTCGGCTGAATCGCCGATTTTCTTTGCCGCTTTGCCGACATTATCGGCTGCATTGGTAATCGCGGCGTCCTTTTTTGAAACGCCCTGATTGGCAAACACGAAGTATCCGGCACCTGCGATTGCCATCAGCACAATGAACAGGACGATGGCAGTTGTTCCGCCGCCAGATGAGGTGACGGGTGGTGTAGCCATCATCGGGTCGCTACGCTCGACGGTGCGTTCGATGATGTTACCCGCAGCGTCTGTACGTTCGGTGATGCGTTCTTCGGTCATAAAATTGGTCTCCTTGGTGGCGAAGGAAACTCGTAGGATCAGCCTATGTTCCCCCGGCCACGTTTTTTCCTGCGGTTCCCATAACCCGCCCATAAGCCCAACCGATGCCAATCAACGCAATACCAAGGCCAAGGAATGACAGGATCCGCAGCAGCCCGGTGAGTGATGCCGCATCGATAAGGAAAACTTTAAGCGTCACCGCCGTCAACAGAGCGAGACCCGCCATGCGTAACAATCGCGATTCGGCCATCATTCCGCGCACCAGCCACGCAATGGCAAGGGTAAGTAGGCCAACGGAATAGAGGTAGTTTTCACCAGTACCGATGAAGCCGTCGGAGATAATTGTACCCTGCATCGCTTGGCGGATAGTGACAAGGACGGTCAGCATCATGCTACCAAAGCTTAACAAGCGCAGGACCAGCTGCTGCCTGAGGTCGCCCGCAAAATTGCCAAGCAGCCACAGCCAAATTGCAACCAGCACCAAATGGCCGGTGGCAAGGTTAGCGACAGGAATTGGCCCTACCATCTGCGTCCGCATTACAGGGTTCAGCAAAATCAGGTCAAACCAGACTACGCGGAATACCGCAACTGCGGCAAGCGCCCAGCCGATTGTGCGAAGCGTTGGCCATTCGAGGCGCTTGGGCGCTTGCGATAATGCCAGCCAGCCGAGCGAAAACAGGGTCTGTGTAAACACCGCGCGTTCGGCAAAGCCCAGCCGGATAAAATCACTGGGGCTTTGGATGGCGGCTGGTTGTTTAGCGATCAGCCAGATAAAGCCTGCTAGCCCTGCACCACCAAAGGCCCAGATGACTTTGCGTGTTTTATCGCCAACGCTGAACCATGTGGTCGACAGGATGGCGAGCGCCAAGAGCGCCGGGATTAACGTTGTCCGCACAGTGTCGCCGATTTCGGGCAACTGTGCAAAAACGGTGCTATCGCCCCATAATGACGCCGTAAATGCGCCTATGATCGTGTAAGACGACATCGCCGTCCAACCCATCGCAATCGCCAACGGAGCCATCGTGATGCGGCGTATGATACGGTCGTCGGTGACTAATGCCCAAGCGGCGACAGCCATAGCGACTACGCCGCAGTATACAGCGACCCATCCGTCAGCGATCAGATGGGGGCAGGCCATTAAAGCCATTAGGACAGTGGCTGCAACCGATAGGCGTTGAAGCACAACCTCCTTCTCCCGTTGGTGCTGATACCAAGCCAATGCTGCACTGACCGCCGCGATGGCAAGCGCAGCTAATCCCCAAATTTCGTCGCCGTTCGTGTCAGAGAGCGCCGCGCAGAGCCACACCAGAATTGGCGCACCCAATGCTGCTGCTGCCCATGCCACGACAGGCTGACGATCCCGCCAAAGCGCGAAATGGCCCGCGCCGGCAAACAGCAACATGACGGCAAATGACGCAACGATGGTAACGCCATCAGCTCCGCGTTCCGCCCAAGCGCCCGCCAATGGCGATGCGGAAAGCAATAACGCGCCGAGCATGACCAAAGCCATCCGCGCCTCACGCCACGCCATCGCGATTGCCAATGCCGATAGCGCCCCGAAAAACGCCCAAGCAACAATCGAGAAATCCATCTGCGGCAACAGCATTGCTAGCTGAAGCAAAGCGAGGGCCATTGGGGCAAACGTCGCGGCGTCCCGCCACTTGCTGTCGATCTGACCAAAACGGTCGAGCGCAAACATAGCGGCGGCTGCGCTGATGACGATAAACAGGCCGAGATAGGCGAAGTTGCCCTCGGCGGTGAGCAGCATCGCAAAGCTCCACAACGCGCCACCACCAGATGCCAGCACCAAAAGCCAAAGCCAACGTCGCCACACCGCCAGCCCGAATAATGCCGCGATGAAGACCGCCAGATAAAGCAGCAACGTCGGCAGATTGCTCGCCCCCATGCCCGCGACCCACGGCGCGGCAAAGCCTCCCGCTAGGCCCATCAACGCGGTCGGCGGGCCGTGGCGCAGGGCCAGCACAAAGGCGATGGCAGTGATGATAATGACGAGAAGGAATGCGGTTGCAACCCCGATCAGTCCGTAAATCTCGCTCGCCATATACAAAGTGCCATAGAGCGTCGCGACACCCGCCCCCGCCAGCGATTGCGCCACACGCGGATCAGCGGTGAACGATTCGCCGATTTTGGGCAGCCGTCCGCCAAATTCGGACAAAGCAATCAGCGTCAACGCAAACAGAGTCGCAAGGATCGACCGCGCACCGGGCCCAAGCAGCCCTGCCTCAATCGTATAACGAACAAGGAAAAATCCGGCAAAAACCAGCGCAATACCGCCAATCCAGATCGGCAATTTCCCGCCAATAAGATCTTCAAAACTGGCCCCTGCCAGCGGGTTTTTGAATGCTGCTTCCGGTGTGATTTCCTCAGGCGCATCCCAGAAGGGCGCAGGATTAGCACTGCGGCTAATGACCGCAGCAACACGGCGAGGGGTTGCTTTCGCAGCGACCCTAATCGGCACGACCGGTTCAAGGGCTATCGGCTCCGACACCGTTTCTGCTGCTGAAACTGGCGTAACGGCGTCCTCTAACGCGGAAACCCGCCGTTGCAGTTGCGCCAGTTTATTACGTTGGAAAAGCGACCAAATGATAACCCCGGCAAGCGCGTAAAACAGAAATACTTCAGCCATTCGACCCCCCGATGCACTATGGCGACTATGACGAGGTTTATATGGGGCGCAAAGTTAAAATGCTGTTCTGCTCCGGCGGAAAGTCACACTCAGGTCTCACTTTAACCGTTGTTATTTCTCCGCGATGTTGGCGAAGGACTGTGCGATGAGAACGCACGGCTAAACTGCTGAGGTGCATAGGAAATCCTACGTTTCAAGAGCCGAGTGTGTATGGCGGCGCTGAAGCGTTCACACGGACCGGTGATCATATGCCTGCATTGAAACTCCAGCAAATGGTTCAAGGCAAGTACTATAAAATATTGTTTTGCCATAAATCTGGGTGATATTATCTGCTGTCACGAAAAGCGTCGGCTATGATTGGCATGTTGCGAGCCGTGCTGCTAACGCCCGCTTTATGACCGAAAGCAAACAAAGCGCGCAAGCACTGGTAACACAGCTGCAGGACCTGTTGACCGTCAACCGCATGGGCGACGGCTGGTATCTGGGTAAACGCAAGCCCGATGGCGTTGGCCGCGTCTTTGGCGGGCAAGTGATTGCGCAGGCGCTGGCAGCAGCACAGGACACGGTCAGCAGCGAACGTATCCCGCACTCGATGCACGCAAATTTTATGCGGGCAGGTGACGAGAATTACGAAATTACCTTTCGTGTTGAACGCGATTTTGATGGTGGCAGTTTTTCCACGCGGCGGATCATCGCGCTGCAACAGGATAAGCCAATCCTGAGTATGACAGCATCGTTCCAGAAACTGGAGAATGGCCTGCATCATCAAGACTCGATGCCTGATGTGCCTATGCCCGAAGACCTGCTTCCCGAAGCTGATCTGCGCCAACAATATGGTCATTTAATCCCCGAAAAATTTCGCGCCAATTTTTTTCGCGACCGACCGTTCGAAAGCCGCCCGGTTGATCCGCGCGATTGGATGGGCGGAGAAAAACGCATGCCTGCAGCGCAAGACATTTGGTTCCGGCTACGCGCGCCGACGACGGATGATCCGGCGATGCACCGCGCGATGCTGGCCTATCAAAGCGACAGCTGGTTGCTCGGCACCTGCACGCTAGCGCATGGCGTTACGTGGCTCACCCCGGGGATGATGACGGCCAGCCTTGATCACACGATATGGTTGCACGATGAATTCCGCGTTGACGATTGGATGCTGTACAGTTGCGACAGCCCGTGGACCGGGCGCGGGCGTGGTTTTAACCGCGGCGCCGTCTACACGCGTGACGGTAGGTTGGTGGCAACATGTGCCCAAGAAGGGTTGATCCGGCTGAGAACGTAACCCGGACATAACGCGCTTTCCCTGCACAGTTTTCGTGATAGTAACGACCCGCGAACTTCGCATGATCGGGAGAATCTGGCATGATCGTTAAGCTGTTGTTTTCGATTGTAGCAATGGCATGCGCTTTTGCCTTTTCTGCGCCCGCTGCGGCCAGTGCCGACACGACTTGCTATCCTGAATGGAAAGTAAAACACACCGATATGATCGGCTGCAACGGCATGGCTTTGCTGTCGCCGGGCAATGATACACGGATCAACCTGTTGATGCTGCTCGCCGACCGCCACGGCGACGTCGGTGTCTCGCATGCCACCAGCTATGGTATGATGAACCGGCGCGGCGATGCGCAGCCTTTTGATTATGGCCTGTTCTCGCTGGCTTTGGGGCAAAAGCCTGCCGAGGATGATAAAGCACGAAGCTATGGCGACCGTTGCATCAGCAACAGCAGCGGGCAAAAGGCATTTGAAGCAGCACTTGTTGCTGCAAAGCAAAAACTGCCAGCCAACGAAGTCGCGCAATTGGTCATCGCGCGCATGGCGTTGCAACCTGAATGCGGTGACGACGCCATGATGCGTCCTGCGGTTGAGGCGAAGCTAACCAATATATCGTCGCAAACTGGAAAAGATTTTGCGGGTTATTTGCTGGCTGCCGCATCGTTCTACGATGGCGACTTTGCAAGTGCGCGTCAGGCGTTTGTGGCTTTGTCGAAAGGACAAAGCGCATGGCCCAAAGAAGCGTCGCTTTATATGCTCGGCCGCGTTGAGCTGAACCTAGCAATGGAAGGTGCGTTCGACGATTATGGCTATGCCGCCGAGAACGCGGACAACAGCCGCGAGCTGGCTGCAGCGGAGTTGGCGTTCAAAAATTATCTGAAAGCCTATCCGCAGGGCAGCTATTCGGTGTCTGCCAGCGGTCTGCTGCGCAAAGTGTATTGGCTGGCAAGGAATGACGATAAGCTGCTTGCCGAATATGTCGCGGCATTCAAACGGAAGAACTTGAATGGCTCCAATGTATCGCTTGCCGATCTTGTGCAGGAAATGGACGTAAAGCTTGGCGAGAGGTTGGAGACATCGAAAGTCAGCGATCCGTATATTCTTGCGATGCTGAACCTAAAGGCGATGCGCTATAGCGACGATGCCGATAGGCAGGGCGGCGAAAAGCCGATCAGCCGCGCGCAGATTGAGGCGCAAAAGCCGCTTTTTGCAGGGCAAGAGGCGCTGTATAATTATGTCCTCGCGGCGCATGCTTTGTTCGTGGCAAAGGATGCCGATGGCGCGCTTCGTTTGTTGCCTACGCAGGCAGAGGGCGACAGCTATTTCGCCTATAGCCAGCGGGCGTTGCGCGCTTTGGCGCTCGATAGCAAAGGCGATGCGGGAGCGCGTGAAGCACTGATATCCGCGCTCACCAGTGGTAAAAGGCCACTTCAGCGGGGGGCGATGGAGCTAGCGCTTGCGATGCACGATGAACGCACCGCTGGACTAGAGCGTGTGTTTGCAGCGAATTCATTAGTTAAAGACCCCGAGGTGCGCGAGCGGCTGTTGCGTTATGCTGCCGGACCAAAGCTGCTTCGTGCCCAAGCGGTGGCAAAGACAGCAGATGCACAAGAACGCCAAGTCGCGCTTTACACATTGTTGTATAAAGACATTACGCGCGGCGCGTATAAGGATTTTCTGCGCGATCAGGCGTTGATCCCGGTGGGTGTGCGGCCAAAAGCGGAGGATGATTACACAACGCCTGTTTACACGAACATCGCGATCTTTAATTGGGCTGGGGCGAAAGAAGGCTTTGCCTGTCCATCGCTCGCTACTTTGGCGACAGCATTGGCGGGCGCGCCAAAGGATGCGCCGTCGTTGTTGTGTCTGGCCGAATTTGCAAGGAATAATGGCTTTGATACCGGGGGCAGCTGGCCCGATCTGCCGCAATCGCTGGACGTTCTGCCACCGAAAGATCAACTGGGTGGCACAGCAACGATGTTCCCCGGAAAACCATTTTCGCGGCTGGAAATCTACAAGGGCGTGATCGCCGATCCGGTGGCTCCGGCGACCAGCAAAGCTTATGCGTTGTATCGCGCCGTTTATTGCTATGCGCCCGGCGGCTATAACAGCTGCGGGGGAACCGAAGTGCCAAAGGCACAGCGCAAGGCGTGGTATAACCAGCTGAAAAAGACCTATCCGGCGTCATCCTGGACTGCGAAGTTGAAATACTATTGGTGAGGGTTTTTTGGCGTTTGTTGCCAGCCGTCGCGCTGCTGGCACTCATCACCGCCTGCACCCGCGAAGCACCGCCGGTCAACGCCGCCGATTACGACGCGTTCTGGCTATGGGCGGGCGTAAAGCCGCAACCGGTGTTGGACAGTGCCCAAACAATTTACATCTTGGAAGGCGAAATCCGGACCGGACCAAACCCACGCATCAACCGTCTGCGTGGCGGCACGCCGCGTGTGAAGCATGCCGATGTCTGGCTGGTCTATCGCGTCGAAACGATCGAATGGGGACCAGATATTGCCCGGCAGATTAATGCCGATCTTGCCCGCTGGAAAAAAGCCGGTAGCCGCACAGTTGGTGTGCAGATAGACTTTGACGCTGCAACGCGAGGGTTGGAGGGATATACGGCGTTCCTGAAAACACTTCGCACCAGACTACCTACGGACATAAAACTCGGCGTCACTGGCTTGATGGATTGGAGCAGCCGCGCTGACCCCCGCGGATTGAAAGCGATAACGGGCATCGTCGATGAAATCGTTATTCAAACCTATCAGAGCCGCAAAACCATCCCGGGATATGCTGCATATCTGGAACAATTGGACCGACTGGACGTGCCGTATAAATTGGGCCTCGTTCAGGGCGGAGAATGGTCTGCGCCAACCGCTTTGTCCTCGGACCCACACTTCAAAGGCTATGTCGTCTTTCTGGTCAATCCCGACGGGTCTTGAACATCCAGCGGTGGCGGCTAAAGGCACAGTGATAACCGCAGCTACAGGGCAATCTCATGACCGTCTCAATCTCTGAAACCGACATTATCGAAAGCGTTGCCGACGCGCTGCAATATATCAGCTATTTTCACCCGATGGATTATATCCGCGCGCTGGGTGAGGCGTATGAGAAGGAACAAGGGCCAGCCGCCAAGGACGCGATTGCCCAAATCCTGACCAACAGCCGGATGTGCGCAGAGGGCCACCGGCCGATTTGTCAGGACACAGGCATCGTCACTGTCATCGTCAAATGGGGGCAGAGCTGTGTGCTGGAGTCGCACCGATCTTTGCAAGAAGTGATCGATGAAGGCGTGCGCCGTGCTTATCTGAACCCAGAAAACAAACTGCGCGCTTCAATCCTTGCGGACCCTGCATTTACGCGCGTGAATACCAAAGACAACACACCGTCGGTGGTGCATCTGGAGATGGTTCCAGGCGATACCGTAAGTTTCGATGTTGCGGCCAAAGGCGGCGGGTCCGAAAACAAAACCAAGTTCAAAATGATGAATCCGTCGGACAACATCGTCGATTGGGTGCTGGAAATGCTGCCGCAGATGGGTGCTGGCTGGTGTCCGCCCGGAATGCTGGGTATCGGCATCGGTGGGACGGCGGAAAAAGCGATGGTGATGGCTAAGGAAAGCCTGATGGGCGCGATTGATATGGGTGCGCTGAAAGCACGCGGGCCGCAGAACGACATTGAACGGCTGCGCATCGAGATTTTTGACAAGGTCAATGCGTTGGGCATCGGCGCTCAAGGGCTGGGCGGGCTGTCCACGATCCTTGACGTCAAGATCATGGATTTCCCTACGCACGCCGCGTCAAAGCCTGTGGCGATGATCCCCAATTGCGCCGCCACCCGCCATGCGCATTTCACGCTGAACGGTAACGGACCGGTGTTCCTTGAAACTCCCAATCTGGATGACTGGCCAAAGGTGGAATGGAAACCCGATAGCGCCGCGATCCGCGTCAATCTCGACACGCTGACAGCGTCGGACGTTGCGGGCTGGAAAGCGGGCGACCGGCTGTTGCTGAATGGCAAGATGCTGACAGGCCGCGACGCTGCGCACAAACGCATCGCTGATATGTTGGCCAAAGGAGAAGCACTGCCTGTCAGCTTCAGCGGCCGGATGATCTATTATGTCGGTCCCGTCGATCCCGTCGGCGAAGAAATCGTCGGCCCCGCCGGCCCAACCACCGCGACGCGCATGGACAAGTTCATGGACATGATGCTGGAACAAGGCTTGCTAGGATGTGTCGGCAAAGCCGAACGCGGCCCAGCGGCAACGCAAGCGATTGCCAAACACAAAAGCGCGTATTTGATGGCTGTGGGCGGAGCGGCGTACTTGGTGGCGAGGGCAATTAAGGGCAGCAAAGTTGTGGGCTTTGCCGATCTAGGTATGGAGGCGATCTACGAGTTCGAGGTCAGCGATTTTCCGGTGACGGTTGCGGTCGATAGCACCGGCGAGAATGTGCACGTTAGCGCGCCTGCGGTTTGGAAAAAGAAGATTGCTGAGGAAGGGTTGTTGGCGGGAGTATCGTAGCTTTATTTTGACGCATTAGCCTCGATGATGACGAGTCAAGCCGGTTTATTTCAGATTTTTGACGCCACACTCCCTTGGCTTGTCTAAATATGTCTGTATCTGGTTGATCCGATTTTTAGTTCGAAAGCCGGATTATGACACGCATCGCCGAACTTTACCAAAAACTGCTCGACGGCAGGCCAATTTCGTTCGCAGAGTTCGAGCGTTTGCTTGCGGCATTCGGCTACGTGAAAGTCGGGCAGCGCGGTAGCCATGCTTCGTGGCGGCATCCCGCGAATGGCGATAAACGCATCATTCAACCAAACGGCAAAGATGCAAAACGCTATCAGGTTGACCAGTTTCTTGATATGGTCGAAAAGCTCGCTTTGAGGCTGGACGACAATGATGACCCATCGATACCACATTAACCTATTTTGGTCGCAACCGGATGGCTGCTGGATTGCCGACGTGCCGGATTTGCCGGGATGCAGCGCGCATGGCGATACCGTTGAATCAGCTGCAGCAGAGGCGCAGGTCGCAATCGATTTGTGGTTAGAATCGGCGCAACAACACGGCGATTTAGTTCCTGAACCTCGATACCGCCCTGCTATTTATGCGGCAAAGGCTGCTTAGTAGGGCTTTTTATCACAGTTTCGCTGGTTGCTTTTGGTGGACTGGCAGTCGCAAATACTTTGCCGTCTCGAGTGATTTCAAAGCTTTCGCCAGCTTCGATACGACGCGTGAATCCATTCGGATTATTCTCGAAGTCTTCAATTGAAACACGTTCCATATTGATTTCAGCTCCGATGACGGAAAATACGCTGACGAACTAGCAGTTTTTGGTTGCTGTTGAAATAAACAACCCAACCAACGCCCTACTGCCCCTGTTGCGCGCGCATTTGCGCTTCTAGCTGTGCTTGGAGTTCTGGGGGTAATCCGCCTTGGCCGTCACCTTGTGGGCCACCCGGTGCGCCGCCTTGCGGACCGCCCGCTGCGCCTTGTTTCTTCTGCGCGGCTTCTTGCTGCTTTTGCATCGCCTCTACTTCTGCGCGTGAGCGGAAATCGAGCATTTCGACTTCGAAGATCAACGTTGCATTAGGTTCAAATGCGGGTTGGCCGGTTTGCGGGTTCGGCGGAGAATTTTCGCCATAGCCGAGCTTGCCAGGAATCCAGATTTTGTATTTGCCGCCGACCTGCATTTTCTGCAGCGCTTCGCTGAAGCCCGGCACGACGCCGTTCACGGGCAAAGGTGCCTGGTCGTTCTGGTCAAAGACTGTGCCATCGCGCAGCGTGCCTTTGTATTTGATCAAAGTGACGTCGTCGTTAGTCGGCGATTTGCCTTCGCCGCCGCTGATCGTCAGGATTTGCAGGCCAGACTTTGTGGTGACTACGCCCTTTTCATCAGCATTGTCGGCAAAGAAAGCATCATCACCTGCATATTCGGTGCGAATCGAGGAGGTGCCCCAATATGCCAAGCCGCCGCCTGCCAAAATGACTGCGACAATCCCGATCCAAAATTTGGCGATTGATCCCTTTTTCAAAGGCTGAATTGGAACGGTAGTGACAGACATATCGGTAATCCTTAATTCAATCAGTTCAATTTGAGCAATTCCATAGCGGAACGCGGGACAAAAAAAAGAGCGCCCGGCCGGACGCTCCCTTTTTTCGCATTAGCGGAAAAGCCAAAGCCTATTTCGCGCCGTCGCGTTCTTGTTGCTTACGCTCCATCTTGCGAGCGCGACGGACAGCAGCAGCCTTTTCGCGGGCGCGCTTTTCCGATGGCTTTTCAAAATGCCGACGCAATTTCATTTCGCGGTAAACGCCTTCGCGCTGCAATTTCTTTTTCAGGGCCCGGAGCGCCTGATCAACATTGTTTTCGCGAACCATAATTTGCATAAAAACCCACACTCCGCATTCTTGCCGGCGTGGTGCCGTGCTGACACCCTAACGCCTATGATTTGGTAAATAGAAAAATAGCGCCGCACAGGATGCAGCGTCAACATTTACGGCAACTAAAGCGCTTCGCCGGTAAATTCAACCCTGAATCTGGCGGATTTATCGCTGGTTGTTGCATCTAATCTTCGCCATCGGCATAGCAGCAGCCGAGTATGACCAAATTGACCGTCAATGATCGCCCCGTCGAGTATAAAATGGACTCGGCCACGCCCTTGTTATGGGCATTGCGCGATGCATCGAATCTGACGGGTACGAAATTCGGCTGCGGGCAGGGCGATTGCGGCGCGTGCATTGTCGATATCGACGGAGAAGCGCTGAAATCCTGCATCGTGACGCTGGCTGAGGCTGAGGGGCGCTTTGTTACGACCATCGAAAAACTGTCGGTTGATCGCAGCCATCCGTTGCAGCAAGCGTTCGTTGCGGCAGGCGCGGTGCAGTGCGGATTTTGCACGCCCGGCATGATTATGGCGGCGTCTGCTTTGTTGAAGCGCAATGCCAATCCGACCGACGCCGATATCGACGAAGCGATTGCCAATATCTGCCGCTGCGGTGTCTATCCGCGGCTTCGCGATGCTGTGCAGCGGGCGGCGCGGGTGATGCGCCGCGAATCGACACTGGCTGCTGTTCCGCCCCCCGGGATTACGCCAGAGGATGCAGCAGCAGCAGTCCCGGCGATTAAAGTGCGCAAAATCGATTAAGGCTGACCAAAGGCGGCGATGGCCAGCACGGCTGTCAACCCGCCGAGACCCAAGGACAAATGCCAGCGCAGCTGCATCCAACCGTCGGGCAGGGTGATGTGCTGCACAATTTGCCGGTCGATTAAGGGCGAGGCCATCAGGCCGATAGCAAGCATTAATAACGACGGACCCGGCCAATCCCATCCCCATGTCCATGGCAGAAACGTTAAAAGCGCAATCAGGCTGGGTGCTATCGCCGCGGCATAGATCCAACGCGGGGCCGACGGGTTCAGCATTGCCATCGCCCACCATAACCCGCCTAGAAAGCTGAAAATGATCGCAGCATAGCCAAAACCGCCCGCACTCGCGATCCAGCGCATTTCACTGCCGTCGAGCAGCAGGAATACAGCGAATGCCTGGGGCAATAGCCCCGCATAGCCGAGTTGCAGCGCGGTTGGGGATAATGGACGGATGGGCTGTGACATCAAGTCGCACTACGCGGCGCAGGTATGTCGCCCAACACAAGCAAACGGCTGTAGTGTATCGCTGCGCCCTAGGGCCTAAGCGCGTGTCATGAACAAACAGCTCATTCTTATCCTCGGTGACCAGCTGACCCCAGATATTTCGTCGTTGCGAGGTGCGGATCCTGCCAGTTCGGTCGTGCTCATCGCCGAAGTGATCGCCGAGGCGACGTATGTTCGGCATCACCAGAAAAAGATCGCGTTTCTATTTTCAGCGATGCGGCATTTTGCTGAGGAACTTCGCGCTTCCGGTTGGTCGGTCGAGTACACTCGGCTGGACGATCCTGACAACAGCGGGTCGTTGGTGGGTGAAGTGTTTCGGATTGCGGCGCTTCATGAAGCGACATCTGTGCGCCTGACTGAACCTGGCGAGTGGCGGCTGCTGGAGGAGTTGCAAGGGCTGGATGCGGCCTTTGCCGTTGAGATCCTGCCCGACGACCGCTTCATCGCCAGCCATAAAGAGTTCGAAGACTGGGCCGAGGGTCGCAAAGCGTTGCGCATGGAGTTTTTCTACCGCGATATGCGGCGCAAAACCGATATCCTGATGGAGGGCGACAAGCCGACCGGCGGCCAGTGGAATTTCGATCATGATAACCGCAAGCCCGCCGCCCGCGACCTGATGATGCCGCAACCTTTGCGCTTTGCACCCGATGCGATCACGCAGGATGTGCTCGATTTGGTCGAGGCGCGTTTTGGTAATAATTTCGGCACCTTGCGACCGTTCTGGTTTGGCGCGACTCGCGCCGATGCAGAGGCGGCGTTCGCGCATTTCCTGAAAACCGCGCTGCCGCAGTTTGGCGATTATCAAGACGCGATGCTGGCGGGGGAGAAGTTCCTGTATCACGCTGTCGTTGGGCTCTACCTCAATTGCGGGCTGCTCAATCCGCTAACCGTCTGCCGCGCTGCAGAGGCGGAATATGACGCGGGGCGGGCGCCGCTAAATGCGGTCGAAGGCTTTATCCGGCAGATCATCGGCTGGCGCGAATATGTCCGCGGTATCTATTGGCGTGAAGGGCCGGATTATGTCCGCCGCAATGCTTTGGGCGCGACGCGAGCTGTGCCGTCATTCTATTGGGACGCGCAAACCGATATGGCCTGTGTCCGCTCATGCGTCGAACAGACGCGCGACGAGGCCTATGCGCATCATATTCAGCGGCTGATGGTTACGGGTAACTTTGCGCTGCTGGCGGGCGTCGATCCGCACGAACTCCACGAATGGTATCTGGCGGTCTATGCCGATGCGTATGAATGGGTGGAGGCGCCCAATGTGGTCGGCATGAGCCAGTTTGCCGATGGCGGCTTGCTGGCGTCCAAGCCCTATATCTCTAGCGGAGCGTATATCGACCGCATGTCGGATTATTGCAAAGGCTGTGCTTACGACGTGAAGGCAAAAGCGGGCGTAAAGGCGTGTCCTTTCAACTATCTGTACTGGGATTTCATCGTCCGCCACCGCGAACGCGTCGCCAGCAACCCGCGCATGGCGCAGATGGTGCGCAATTACGACCGGTTTACAGATGAACGCAAAGCCGAAATCGCCGACGATTCAACCCGCTTTCTGAGCGGCCTTTCCTGACCGGCATCGGTCTGAGCAGAACCGGACATTGTCCCAATCCCGCTCCCATTTCTTGCGCCACGTGAACGGTAGCCCGCAGGCGGCGCAGTCTTTGGTCGGCAGATCGGATTTTTTGCGCATTTTGGGCATCGGTTAGAAATCGATCCTTTGGCCGTCCCATGCGATCAGGTTTCCGCTGTCGGCTGAGGTTAGGGTGTCTAGCACGGATAGCATTTGTGTTGCCGAAAATTCAGAAGTGAACAGTTTCGCTGGCTCAACATTGCGCTGAAACGGCTCTGACAGTGATGTGGCGACGGTGCCGGGATGCAGACCCGCGATGACTGTATCTTTGTGCGTCCGGGCCAGTTCAACCGCGAAATTGCGCAGGATCATATTCAGTGCCGCCTTTGCCGCACGATACGCGTGCCAGCCGCCGAGGCGGTTATCGCTGACCGAGCTGACTCGCGCAGACAATGCCGCAAATACCCCGCGCCGGTCGCGCGGTAACAAGGGCAGAAAGTGCTTGCCGATTAAAGCAGGGCCGATGGCGTTAATCGCAAAGGCGCGGGCATAGGCATCGGCACTTTGCGCGCGAAATGATTTTTCGGGTTGTTGCGCGTCGTCGTGAAGCATTCCGGTGGCGATAATGATGAGGTCGAGCTTGCCGATCTGCGCAGCGGCGGTGGCAATGCTGGCTTCGTCGGTCAGATCGAAAGTGAATGGGTGGATTTTTGCGTTGACCGCAATGTGTTTCCGAGAGCCCGCATGAACCAATTTCACCGCAGGATCAGCCGCCAATTGCTCAACAAACGCGGCACCAATACCGCCAGATGCGCCAAAGACGCATGCGGTTATCAGTTCTGGAAAGCTGGTAAGCATCAAGCGCGAATACTCGCGCGCCCAATTACCGCAAGTCGGGCGATATCCCTATTCGTCGAGCTCGATATCCCAATACAGCCAATCCCGCCACGTATCGTGCAGGTGATTCGGCGGAAAGCCCCGGCCACGATCTTGCAACTGCCAGTTGGTCGGGCGGATCGCGGCCATGCGCAATTGCATATGCGCCTGCTTTGGTGTGCGTCCGCCTTTTTTCAGGTTGCAGGGCAAACACGCCGTGGTGACATTTTCCCAGCTCGTCCGGCCATCCAACCGGCGCGGGACGATGTGGTCAAAGGTCAGGTTATGCCCCGACCCGCAATACTGGCATTCAAACTTGTCACGCAGAAACAGGTTGAAGCGCGTGAATGCCGGATATTCCGATGGCTTCACATATTGGCGCAGCGCGATCACTGACGGGATTTGCATATCCAGGCTGGGGCTATGGACATGCTGGTCATAATTGGCGACGATATCGACCTTATCCAGAAACACCGCTTTGATCGCGGTTTGCCATGGCCATAGGCTTAATGGATAATAGCTCAGCGGCGTGTAATCGGCGTTCAGCACCAATGCCGGACAATTATCCGGGTGCCTTGACCTGCCGGTCGCTTGAAGGGTTCCTGCATGAAACACGCCGTTAATTCTCCCTGTGCCGCAAACTGTATCCGCTTTTAACGATTTGCGTTACAGCAATTTGACAGTCGCTAACCTATTTGTGGTTATTCTGACGTCAAGGGGGCAAAAGCCACCATATGTGGTATTCCTGTGGTTAATGTGATGGGCGTGGATTTTGCGCCACAGTTGGCCAACACACGGCTGGTGCGCGCCACCCGCTTTGCGCCAAGCCCAAACGGGCGGCTTCATATTGGCCATGCATATGCGGCACTGTGCGCGCATGATTTTGCGCGCGCCTTTGGTGGCAAGTTTCAGCTGCGGGTAGAGGATATTGACGGGACGCGGAGCAGGCCGGAGCATATCGACGCGATTATCGAGGATATGGAATGGCTGACATTGCGCCACGATGGCGACGTGGTTTTCCAGTCGCAACGGGTGGAGCGTTACGCCGCCGCGCTAGAAACGCTGCGCGATATGGGGTTGGTCTATAGGTGCTGGTGCACACGCAGCGAGATTGCCGAGGCGTTGAGGGCTAAGCCAGTGCGTCACGGTCCCGATGGTCCGGTCTATCCCGGCACGTGTCGCGGGGTGGTGCGCAAAGGCCCGTTTTGCTGGCGGCTGGATATGGCTGCAGCGATGGAGCGGACGGGGCTGGTGTCTTGGACTGACCTTGTGGCAGCAGAGCAATCTGGCGCCCCGCAAGAGTTCGGTGATGTTGTGCTGTGGCGTAAAGATGCGCCCGCAAGTTACCATTTGGCCGCGACGCTTGACGATGCCGCTGACGGTATCAGCCATGTCGTGCGCGGCAAGGACTTGTTTGCCTACACCATTATCCACCGCGTGCTGCAGGAGCTGCTCGATTTGCCACAGCCAATCTATTGGCATCATGGCTTGCTGCTTGACAACAAGGGCGAAAAGCTAGCCAAAAGCCGCTTGTCGCGACCGATAGCGGAATATCGCGCAGAGGGTATCGACGGCACGCTATTGGTCGACCAACTCCGCCGAGGCAAGCTGCCCCTTGGAATAACGGGCGGCAACGACTAAATAGGGCGCACACCCGTATCGCGATACTGTGGATCGGGGCTTAGAGACCCTGTTATGGACACATTCTTAATTCTCTTGCTGCTCATTGCGATGGGCTTTGTTGTAACGGCGGTTGTGCGCGGCTTGCGGGCATTTGCGAACATGCAGCCCAACGAGGTGGATGAGAATGGTGTGCCGAAGTCTTTAGTAATTCAGAATAAGATGATGTTTTCCCGCGTTAAGTGGCAAGCGATCGCTGTCCTAGTGGTAGTCATCTTAATGCTAGGCCGCGGCGCAACGACCTGATAACGCGATCTTTATGGTCAAGCTTAACAAAATTTATACACGCACTGGCGACAATGGCACCACTGGTTTGGTAGATGGTTCGCGCCGGTCTAAATCTGACGCCCGCATGGGCGCCATCGGCGATGTCGATGAAGCAAACAGCGCATTGGGCATAGCGATCTCTGCGCTCGAACGCTCAAAATATGACGCGGAATGTATCGTTGGCTTGCGCCGTATCCAGAACGACCTGTTTGATTTGGGCGCAGATATTGCAACGCCGGGTGAGGATTTTGCACCATCGCAGATGGCTTTGCGGATCGTTGCATCACAAGTCGATTGGCTCGAAACGGCGATTGATGCAGCTAACGATCAAGTCGGACCGCTGACCAGCTTTATCCTTCCGGGCGGTAGCGAATCGGCGTCGGCGCTGCATTTGGCGCGCGCAATCACTCGGCGTGCTGAACGCGGAATGGTCGCAGCGGGAGAGGCAGAATGTCTAAACCCGCTGGCTTTGGCCTATATAAATCGGTTATCCGACTATCTGTTTGTCCTTAGCCGTTTGGTGAACAAAGGGCAGGGCGGCGAAATTCTGTGGGTGCCCGGGGCGTCACGCTAACGTTTCTGCCGTGTTCGGTCGCACGGCCCCAGCGACGTAGCAATAAACCGATAGTCATCTTGCGTCTTTTCGGTGCTTTCGCCTTCGTTGGTTTCGATAAGCTTTGCATCTAACATTTGTGGCAGGCCGCATGCCAACCGGTACCATAACAGGCTGTTTTTGACCGGCGCACTAGCCGATTCGTCAATAACTTCGCCGGTTGATACCGCCCAGCGCCGCGCAGACCCTGGCTGGCTAAACACGGATAGTGAATAGATCTGATTGCCTTTGGCCTCGACAAATATTTGCGTTTCGCCTTCACCGATAATTGTACCGGGGCTATGAAACGCGCTGGTGACGCCGATGATCGGCTGTGGCGCGCCGATTACTACTGCCTCTTTGGTGATCGCCCGCAGCATTGCGTCATTGGCTGCGCTCCATTCAATAACCGCATCGGGACGCGATAACCGAATTGTGCCAGTCAGCCCTGCGGCTTTGCTGCCCAATAAAAAATAGCGTCGTTTTTGCAGCTTTGCGGTTTTGCCCTTCGCGTCTTTGGGCACATCAAGCAGAAATCGGACCTGCCCGGCGATCCCGTCATTGCCGCGAACCAACGCCAAAACATCCGCGATGATCAGCATCCGTTGCAGATTCGCAGGGACGCCGATTGCTTGTTCAGCGGGAATTTTTGTGGCCTTTTTAACGGTCGCATCGACGATTAACGGCGATATCACCACCAAATCAGCAATATCTGCATAGCTATCGTTAGAGGCAGACACAGCAAATGTCGCAGGCGCTGCCGCGCTTTGAGCGCAAGCCGCTGAGCTGGCCGAAACCAACGCAATTGCGGCAATTATCGGCACAGATTTGAACGTTCTCATTGCTTTTCCATCCTTCACCGAAGCGTCATTTCAAACGGGAATTCGTATGTTCTATGCAGCAAATACCCTGTCAACCAGATGAATCAGCAAATGAATCGCATAAACGGGCAGAATCGGATTGCCTGTATATTTTCGCGTCGCTAAGTAAGGGGTGAATCAGCCAATAGACAGTTTAGGACTGCGCGGGCTTGTTGGGGTGGCATGTCTGAGTTTTTTTGCCAACCACCGACGAACCGCGCCTTTATGGGGAAGTTAGGAGAGTCGTTTCCGCATGGCATATGCTGACCAACAACCGATGAGCACAAACCGGATGATTGCGATCATCTTGGTGGTGGCTTTACACGCCGGTCTTGGCTTCGCACTCGTTTCCGGCCTGGCATATAATGCCATTCAAAAGGTTAAGGAAAAGATGGAAGTCATCCAAATCGATGAAGAGAAGCCTCCAGAAGACGAGCCGCCTCCGCCTGATGAGGTTATTATTGCGCCTCCGCCAAGCTTCGCGATCGAATTGCCAGTCAAATCGAACAACGATTCCAAGTTGGTGACACCAGACGACACGAAAAAAGATCCAACTCCCGAGGCATACAAGCCTTGCCCGGATGGTAGCCGTGTTCTTGAATCTGCAACCTGCGCCGCGGTTGATCAGGACTTCACTTGCTCAGATGGCAAAACAGTTGTGAAAGCGTCGCAGCGTGCTTCTTGCCCGCCAGTGCAAAACAAAGCGCGTGCGGCAAAGCCAAAGAACAACCCTGGTAGTTGGGCCACAACTAACGATTATCCATCACGTGCGCTCTCGCAAGAACGCGAAGGTACAACGACTTTCCGCGTCACCGTTGGCTCGGATGGTAAAGTAACGGATTGTTCGGTGACCGGCTCAAGCGGTCATGGCGACCTTGATGCCGCTACCTGCAGCAATGTGAAACGTCGTGCTCGGTTCGACCCTGCACTCAGCAACGATGGCAGCCCAACTTCGGGTTCTTACTCCAACCGCGTGACGTGGCGGATACCAAAAGAATAACCGGCCCGGTTCAGGGGACTTCGGCTCCGGGAAATTTTGACCTATATATTTTGATTATTTGAGAGGAAGTAAAAATGTCGATTGCAATTCTCACTGCAGCTGGCGCCGCAAAAGGCGCTGCAGCTCCGGTAAACTTCGGCCTGTGGCAAGCACTTAACCACGGCGGAGCACTCAGCTGGACCATCTTTATTATCATGGTCGTCATGTCGATCTTCTCGTTCTACATTTTGTTCACAAAACTGATCGACCAAAACAAGGTCATGAAGCAGTATGATGCTGTTCGTGCCGGTTTCTGGCGTGCGAACACCCTCGAAGAAGGCGCTGCAAAGCTCGACAAAAACAACGCTTATCGTCAACTTGTTGATGACGGCGTATCGGCATCGAAACAGCACAGCCTTTTGACTGATCCGGTCGAAGCGCATGATTGGCTGCACGGTGCGATGATGCGTTCAGAAGGCGCCATCAACAACAAGCTGACCGGTGGTCTTTCGTTCTTGGCGACGGTGGGTGCAACGGCTCCCTTTATCGGTCTGCTCGGTACAGTTATCGGTATTTACCGCGCGCTGATCGAAATTGGCATCGCGGGTCAGGCTGACATCGGTAAGATCGCTGGACCTGTTGGTGAAGCGCTGATCATGACGGCCATTGGCCTGATGGTTGCTGTGCCTGCTGTGCTTGCGTACAACTGGCTCCAGGCCCGTAACAAGTCGATTGCTCGTAACCTTGCCGGGTTCTCGAACGACGTCCTTGGCTACATCTCGTCGGGCGGTCGCTTAAAGCCTGCAACGCCTGCTGCACCAGCGCCAAAGGCTGCTGCGCCTGCCGCGACCGCTGTAAAGAAATAAGGGGCGAGTTTGGTCAGGGCCGATTGCGTCCCTGACCAGCGCACCGGAACGAAACCGTTACTGTGCAGCACGTCTTTTGATTTAGAGAGGTATAGCCAATGGCAATGAGTACAGGCGGAGGCGTCGAAGAGAAGCCAATGTCAGACATTAACACAACGCCACTTGTGGACGTTATGCTCGTGCTTCTGATCGTTTTTCTTATCGCTATTCCGGTCACCCTCCAGTCCGTGAAAATGGATCTGCCAGTGGTGAAATATGAACCGGTAAAGGCAAAGCGGGAAAATATCCTGTTGTCCGTCACCACAACCGATGCTGCTGGGCGTGAGCCGGGTACGGAAGGTTTTGAAGGCGCAAACCCGGGGGGGCAGTGTCGTATTTACGCTGGCACAACGCCTATTTCTTCTGATGAGCTTGAATCGTTCGCGAAAAAGCACATGGAAGATCAGATCGAGTTGCTGGGCGGTATGGATGCTTTGCAATCGGGTGATGTGCTGCCAGAGGATCTTCCTGAGGCTCACATTCGCGGCGACGTGAACACACCCTATCGCTGCATCGGCGGCGCGATCTTCAATATGCAGATTGCCGGTTTCTTGCGGATTGGTTTTGTTTCGTCACCGATGGAATTGTTGAGCTCGTCTCGCTGATCCGACGCTTAAGTTTAGGAGAATAAATCATGGCAATGAGTGGCGGCAACGATGATGGCCAGCCGATGATGGAAATGAACACAACGCCGTTGATCGACGTTATGCTTGTGCTCCTCATCATGCTGATGATCACCATCCCCCCTGTGACCCATATGGTCGATATTGATCTTCCGATCGCGCAACCGCCAACGGATGCGCCGGAAATTGACCCTGTGGTCAATAAGATTTTTATCGACGATCAAGGTGCGATTCAGTGGAATGGGACAGCTGTTTCGCAACAACAGGTTGCGGATTTTCTAAAGCAGACAAAAGCGATGGCAGTGGAGCCTGAGCTTCAGTTTCAACCAACTGAAAATGCGCCCTATGTGATTGTTGATGAAGTGCTCGCTGTGGTAAAACGCAGTAAGATAACCAAGTTCGGTTTCGTCGGTAATGAAAACTATCGCGTGTTTGGTAAATCGGCAATTTCCGGTTCCGGACGCTAAACGAATCTGTAATCGACATTAAAAAAGGCGGTCCTGCGGGGCCGCCTTTTTTGTATTGGGATTGCGTGAAATTCAGCGTTGAGACTGGGCTAGAACCCTTTGCGTCCTAAAGCCCCGCCTCAACAGCGATCCGCACAGCATCAGCCGCATTGGATGTCTCCAGTTTCTTGAACAACAGCATACGGTGCATCTGCACAGTCTTTTCACTGAGTGAAAGCATGTAGGCGATCTGTTTGGTGCGGAAACCTTGCGCCATTTGTTGCAGTATCTCGCGCTGCCGCGGGGACAGACGCTCTACAATCGCAGCGGACTGCTCTTGCCGCACAGTGGCGATGCTTTCTTCGTCCGCTTTCACTGCGATCTGCGATCCGACGAAATACTCAATTTTGCCGTCATCGTCATACAATGGCGCAACCATCACCGCATTGCGAAACCGGCTGCCATCTTTGCGATAGTTAATCAACTCAGCCAAGGTCGGCCGCTTTTCATAGATCGCTTCGCGCAATTTGGCTGTTTGAGAATTTTCAGTGTCCGGGCCGCGCAGGAATCGGCAGTTACGACCAATCACTTCATCCTCGGTATAACCCGTTAATTCAAGGAATGCGGCGTTTACCGCGACAAGCGGATTATCCGCCAATTTCGGGTCGCTGACGACCGTTGGTATTGGACTAAACTGAATGGACGCCAGCACCGGGTGCGGCTTTCGCACTGAAACCAATTTTTCCGTCATCACACTACATCCTTCTTTGCGCAAGATGGTGGTCTTAGCGACAATTGGCAAGTGCAATACTGCGCAACGCGATTGTCTTTCGCTCAATCTGCCCCGACACGCTCGATATCGGCTCCAACCAGCTGCAATTTCTCCTCCAGCCGTTCGTATCCGCGATCAAGATGATAGATCCGCTGCACCTGTGTTTCGCCCTCAGCGACCAGGCCAGCGATAATCAGGCTCATCGATGCGCGCAGGTCAGTGGCCATCACGGGCGCCCCGGTCATGCCCTTGACGCCATGGACAATAGCGGTGCGGCCTTTGGTTTCGATATGCGCGCCCATACGGTTCAGCTCTGGCACGTGCATATAGCGGTTTTCAAAAATCGTTTCGGTCAGCACGCTGGCGCCATCGGCCATGCACAGCATCGCCATAAACTGCGCCTGCATGTCAGTGGCAAAGCCTGGGTACGGGGACGTCGAAATCGTCAGCGGTTGCAGATTGCCATCGGATGCGATGCGCAGCCCGCCTTTGACCGCTTCAACGGTCACGCCAGCGGAACGCAGCGCATCCACCGTCGCTTGCATTTCGGGTTCGTTCGCGCCGACCAGTTCAACATCGCCGCCCGTGGTGGCCACCGCACAAGCATAGCTGCCCGCCTCAATCCGGTCAGACATCACGCGATAGGTCGCACCGTGCAGCCGGTGTTTGCCGTGGATGGTCAGGTCGGATGATCCGATGCCCTCAATCTCCGCCCCCATCGCGACCAACATGTTGCACAGATCAACAATCTCCGGCTCGCGCGCGGCGTTGTGGATCACGCTGGTGCCTTTGGCGAGGACAGCGGCCATAAGGACGTTCTCTGTCGCACCGACGGAGACTACAGGGAAGCTATAGCTGCCGCCGGGCAGCCCGCCCTTAGGCGCAATCGCTTTGACATAGCCAGATGCCAGCTCAATCTCCGCGCCAATGGCTTCCAATGCTTTCAGGTGCAAATCGATAGGCCGGTTGCCAATCGCACAGCCGCCGGGCAGCGAAACCGTCGCCTCGCCCATCCGCGCCAACATCGGTCCGAGCACCAAAATTGACGCCCGCATTTTGCGCACTAGCTCATAAGGGGCGACGGACGAGGTAATCCGCGTCGCCTCCAACGTCATCACCCGCCCGAAGTCCTCGGGCCGGGAACCCGCGATGGTGGTCGAGATGCCGAACTGGTTCATCAAATGCTGAAACCCGTCAATATCCGCCAATCGCGGCAGGTTGCGCAGCGTCAGCGGCTCGTCGGTCAGCAGTGCACAAGGGAGCAGCGTCAACGCGCTGTTCTTTGCCCCAGAGATTGGTATTTTGCCGTTAAGCCGGTTGCCGCCGCGAATGATGATTTTGTCCATAGACCGGCTTTAACGTGATGGGCTGTCTGCGCAAGATTATCCTTTGCCCACCGCCGCTTCAACCTGCGCCAGCCGTTCCTTACCCCAAAACATCTCCTCACCGACAAAAAACGTCGGGACGCCAAAGGCTCCGCGCCCAGCGGCGGCTTCGGTGTTGGTGGCGAGTTCGGTTTTGACCGCTGGGTCTTCGGCTTTGGTCAGGATTGCGGCGCTGTTTAGGTCTGCTTTGCCGAGAACATCGGCTACCACCTCTAGGTCGCCCATGTTCGCTCCATCCTCCCACATCGCGGCCATGATTGCCTCGACATAAGGCATGAAGCAGCCCAGATGTTGCGCCGCGACGGCTCCGCGCATTAGGTACAGCGAGTTGATCGGGAAATGCGCATTCATGCGGAAGGGCAATGTGTGTGCTTTCACAAAACGGTCAAACTCCAGCGTCTCGTATTTTTGTTTTGCCGGGGTTTCGGCGTAGCGGATCAGTGGGGCTTGATTGTTAGTGAGCTTGAACAGGCCGCCGAGCAAGATGGGGGTGTAGGTGATGCTTGCGCCGGTTCGCGCGGCGAGGTCTGGCAACATTTTGTGCGCCAGATAGCTGTTGGGGCCGCCGAAATCGAACAGAAATTCAATGGCGTTTGTCACCAATTTTCTCCCCAGGGCCGCAAATCCAGCTCGTGCGTCCACGCACTGCGGTGTTGCTTGTGCAGGCCCACATAGGCCGCCGCAATGGCGTAGGGCGACAGGACCAGATCATTGGCCTTGGCATTGTCAAAATCGGGTCTTAACCCGCGCACAAATTCGGTGTCGATGCCGCCATCGATAATGCTGTGCGCGACATGGATGCCTTGCGGCCCCAATTCGCGCGCCATCGATTGCGCGAGCATCCGCAACGCCGCCTTGGCGCCGGAAAAGGCAGAAAAGCCAGCACCGCCGCGAATAGACGCGGTCGCGCCAGTAAAAATAATCGTGCCGCGTTGCCGCGTTATCATGTGCCGGGCCACTTCGCGGCCCATCAGGAAACCGGCAAAGGCTGCCATCTCCCACACTTTGCGATACACCTGCGCGCTGGTGTCGGTGACGTTAAAGCGGACATTGGCGCCGATGTTGAATACCGCGACCTCAATCGGGCCAACGTCGCGTTCGATGCTGTCGACCAACGCGATCATTGCCGCTTCATCACGCGCGTCCGCTGGGTAGGCTTGTGCGTTATGCCCCGCATCGCGGATTGATTGCGCGAGTTCTTCCAGCGTATCGGCATGGCGCGGGCGGCGATTGACGCAAGCGGTAAGACCCTCGGCGGCAAAGGCTCTCGCAATCGCGCCGCCCGTTGCGTCACCTGCGCCGATAATCAGTGCTGCGCCCAAACCGCATCCCCTTTATGATTTTGTCGCTTTAAGCCTTTTCCAGCGTGCATTGCAGCGGGTGTTGGTTCTGCTTGGCAAAATCCATCACTTGCGTCACTTTGGTTTCGGCGACTTCATACGTGAAAATCCCGCAGACGCCGACGCCTTTTTGGTGGACATGCAGCATTACCCGCGTCGCTTGTTCGGTATCCATCTGGAAAAATGCTTTCAGCACATGGACGACAAATTCCATCGGGGTATAATCGTCGTTCAGCAGCAGCACTTTGTACTGGCTGGGCTTTTTCGTTTTCGGGCGCGTGCGTGTGGCAAGTCCGACGCCAGGGCGACCGCCGCGGTCATCGTTTTTATCATCGCCGCCGCCGTCTGGGCCTGAACGTATCTGCATGGGATTCTGTAGCTTCATAAAACTGAAATAGGGTATCGAGGGGCAAGTCCGCAAGAGGGGATAATGCTAGGGCGTAAACTCATAAATATCCCATTCGAGGTTTGAGGCCATTTTGTTCAGTGCAAGGCGGGTAGCCGCGGGCTTAGTGGTTCTAAGTTTAGGCTGCCCAACGCAGCAATGGAAAAATGGGTCAAATCCGAAGGACGTCGAAATGGCTTTGTTCTCGAAGCAAAATACTCTTGCCGTGAGAATGACTATCGACCGCGGGCATTTTGCTTCGATATCTTCGCCATTTCGACGCCTCGAAGGGGATATTTGTGAGTTCACGGCCTAAAACAAAAAACCGCCCTTGCATTGCTGCAAGGACGGCTCTTTGTGCTCCGGTCATCTTGGCCTTCCTGCCTCCGAGGAGGAGAGGAGAGGGGGCAGGCGCGCAATAACGGCCCGGCGCAATATCAGGAAAGCTTATGCAGCTTTCTTGAACAGGTCAGCTGCAACCGCAAAACGGTTGGAGATTGGCTGAAACATGTCGTTGGCAAGCTTAACCAACGCTTCGGTGTTCTTCGAACCCTGAGCGATGGCAGTGTCAAAGCTTTTACGAGCCAGTTCACCCTGAAGCTTCACGAAATCGGTTGGCGATTTGACGGCCGTGACTTCCTTAACGGCAGCTTGCAGCTCTTCAAAATTCTTCTTGGCGTATTCGATGTTGGTCTTGCCCAGTTCCTGCGCGCCAGCGGCGACGATCTTACCGGCTGCAACCATTGCTTCGATGTTTGCTTTGTTGAATTCGTTCGCGTTTGCAGCAATCAGCTTGCCCTTATCAGCAGCAACAGTTGCTTTTTCGCGGATGTCGGCAAAGAAATCGGCAGCTTTTGCCTGAGCTTCATTTGCGGTGTTTTTTACGGTTTCGGTCATTTTAGATACTCCATCAGAAAGCGGTGTTTCATTGACAGAAACGATGCGGGTAACCAGCTTTTCTGCCGTTTCGCCGGCGGCTTCGACCTTTTCGACCACAGCGTTGACTGGTGTTGCGGGTGCAGCTTTCAACGCCGCTACTTTGCGGGCCTTAGTTGCGGATGCTTCACTTTTGCTTGCCATGATATTGCACCATTCCTTCTTTGTTGCACTGCACAATATACAAGTGCGCGAGTCGGGTCAACAAAAAATGGTGCAGTGCACAAAAAATAAAATCCGCCTGTTACAGCGGGTTAGGGCAGAGCGATGTGCTTCGCTCGAAAAACCTAACATGGTCATCCCCGCGAAGGCGGAGGTCCATCACCCACACTAGAAATTTACAGGTCCGGCGATGGATTCCCGCCTTCGCGGGAAAGACGAAGTTTAGCATATGGTTATTTTCGAGCTTTCGCTGCCTCAATCAATTACCAACCGTTCGAACCGTTCATAATGATAATCGGACGAGCCAAACTGGCTTTCGATCATCGTGGCGCGTTTGAAGTAATGGCCGATGGCGAGTTCTTGCGTGATGCCGATGCCGCCATGCGTTTGAATCGCGTTTTGGCCAACGAATTGCGCGCCGCGCGACACTTTTGCTTTGGCTTGGCTCACCGCCGCCATACGTTCGCTGGCGGGCTTGTCGAGGTGGAGTGTAGCGTACAAAGTCATCGACTTAGCCTGCTCCACTTCCATGAACATATCGACCATGCGGTGCTGCAACACTTGGAAACGCGCGATGGGTTGACCGAATTGCTGACGTTGTTTGGCATAATCGAGCGTCCCGTCATGCAGCTTTGCCATAACGCCTGTAGCCTCGGCGCAGACTGCGATGGTGGCTTGATCGACGATCTGTTCGATCAGGTCGATGCCGCCCGCAAGTAATGCGTCGCCGGGGATGGCTACATTTTCAAAGTAGATTTCAGAAGCGCGGTTGCCATCGACGGTTGGATAATCCCGGCGGACGATACCGGGCAGGGTAGCGTCGATCAGGAACAGCTCAACGCCAGCGCGTTCGCGGTGGTTGCCGCCAGTGCGCGCTGTCACCAACAGATGCGTCGCCCATGGCGCGCAATAGACGACGCCTTTATGACCGTTCAAGATATAGCCTGCGCCGTCGGTCTTTGCCGTGGTGCGCAAATTGGTCAAGTCATAACGACCCTGTGGCTCAGCATAAGCAAAGGCGATCGTCGTTTCTCCGCCGATGATGCCCGGGATAATCGCGTCAGCCTGTGCACCGCCAACCGCTTTCAACGCACCGCCACCGATCACGACAGTCTGCAAGTACGGCTCAATTGCCATAACCTTGCCCATTTCTTCCATGATCAGCGCGTTTTCGAGGTGTCCGCCGCCAAGGCCGCCATGATCCTCTGAAAACGGTGCGCTCAACATGCCCAGCTCTGTCGCCAGCGCTGACCAGATGCCGGGATCGCGCCCCGTATCGCTATTGATCATTTTCTGGCGTGCATCAAAGCTGTAGCTATCGGCCAGAAAGCGAGACAGCGTGTCGCGGATCATGTCCTGCGTTTCGGTGTAGGTGAAATCCATTATTCTTGTCCCTCTCTCGTCATCCCCGCGAAGTTGGGGACCGCAGCAGGCTTACCCGAACGCTGCTGCAATAAACTCACGTCGCCCCCGCATCAGCAGAGGGCGACGGTGATGCGATTATAGACCCAGCACCATCTTTGCGATGATGTTACGCTGAATCTCGTTCGATCCGCCATAGATCGTCGTCTTGCGCGCGTTGAAATATGTCGGCGCAGCACGGTGAGCGTAATCAGGGCCGATGGGATGTTCGTTATCCCCTTCGCCAAAACCGCGGAAGTAAGGCGCGCCGTAATGGCCTACAGCTTCCAGCGCGAGTTCGGTAATCCGTTGCTGAATCTCGGAACCTTTGATTTTCAGCAAGCTTGATTCAGGCCCCGGGCCTTTGCCCGCCGCTTCGCCTGCAAGGCTGCGCAGTTCGGTGAACTCCAATGCCGTCAAGTCGATTTGCAATTCAGCGATTTTCCGTTTGAAGAACGCATTGGCGATCAGCGGCTTGTCGCCATCCTGTTCGGATTTTGCGATGTCCTTAATGCGTTCAATCCCGCGCTTGGATGATGCAACGCCAGCGATGCCTGTGCGTTCGTGCGCGAGCAGGAACTTGGCACAGGTCCAGCCTTTGTTTTCTTCATACACGCGGTTCGATACGGGGACGCGGACGTTTTCAAGCCATACTTCGTTGACTTCATGTTCGCCACCAAGGGTGATGATCGGGCGCACCGTGATGCCCGGTGACTTCATATCGATCAGCAGGAACGAAATGCCTTCTTGCGCCTTCACGTCCTTGTCTGTGCGGACAAGGAAAAAGCCCCAATCGGCATGTTGCGCCATAGTGGTCCATGTTTTTTGGCCGTTGACGATATAATCGTCGCCGTCACGAACCGCAGTTGTGCGCAGTGAAGCAAGGTCGGAACCAGCGCCGGGTTCGGAATAGCCCTGACACCACCAATCCTCACCCGACAAGATGCGGGGCAGGAATTGCGCTTTTTGTTCGGGCGTGCCGAACGTGTAGATGACCGGGCCAACCATCGACAAACCGAATGGCATCAGGCGGATGCACTCCGCGCGCGCGGTTTCTTCGGACCAGATGTATTTTTGCGTCGGGGTCCAGCCAGTGCCGCCATATTCAACGGGCCATGCTGGGGCGACCCAGCCTTTGCCATGCAAGATGCGGTGCCAACTGAGAAAATCCTCTTTCGACATTTCTTCGCCAGCGTCTTTCTTGGCGCCCATATCGGGATGGTTTTCCGCGATAAATGCGCGGACCTCATCGCGGAATGCAAGGTCTTGTGCGTTAAATTCCATATCCATGGCAGATCTCCTCAAAAAGCATGGCAGGCCAGCGAATCATGCCGCTGGATGCAGATTTTTGGACTACCGGACGTTTACGTAAACGTCAACTGCTTGTCAGGGTGTTTTGGGTTTGTCTGGCCAGCTGATTTCGCCGTCGGGCGATACGGTGACGCCGGTCTCTGGAAAGTCGCGCGCCGTTAGCATCGCGATTTGTCTTGCCGCCGCGTGGCTGCTGTCCAGATACGGACCGCCGGGTTTATCTTGCCGCGCCGAAACGATGCGTGCCGACTGCAACGCGCCGTCCTTGGCCACGCGAATATCCGCAATCGGCGCATGGCCATTTTCATCGCGCAGGTTGAAGCTGCCATACGTCCAGAAATTGCCGAGGCTGTATGCGATGAAGCGCCCCCTATAAACCTCAACCGCGCGAGCGATGTGCGGGCCGTGGCAGAAAACGACGTCTGCGCCTGCGTCCACTGCGGTGCGGGCAAAGGCGAACGGATTTCCGCGATCTTCGCCGAGGAACAATTCCGGTGCGCGGGTCACGCGGTTATGCGCGCGGCCCTCTGCACCGATGTGGCACGACACGATCACGATGTCACCTTTACTCTGCGCTTCCTGCACCAAATTTTTGACACGGGCGAGTTCCTGGACTTTCATCAGGCCGGGGTTGTGGCCGAAGGCTACAAGCACAGCTTTCGTGCCGTCTTTCATTGTTTGGATGCCAAAGTGGGTATCGGGCGTGTCTGCCCCCGATACGGCGAAACCAGCGCCGGTCAGGTTTTTAAACGTAACCGCCCGCGCCGCTTCGCCGAAATCGCGGCTATGATTATTGGCGTTGGACAGCATGTTAAAGCCAGCCTTGCGAATATAGGCGGCGTGATAGGGCGGGCTTCGGAAAGTATAACAAACTTTCGGATTGCCGCACGCTTTGGCGCCCTCGGTGCTGCTGTGCATTGTACCTTCAAAATTGCCGAAAGTGACATCGGCGGATTTGAACAACGCCGTCATTTCCTGACCGAGGACGGCGGTAGGATCGCCGCCGTCGGTGACGCGCGGGTCGAGATATTCTATCGGATAATCGCTACCTAGCATCATGTCGCCAACACCGACGATGCGATAGCCGGTGGTGGGAGTTGCTTTGGCAGCGGCCTGCTTCATTTCAGCCACAGGTCCGCTTGCGGCGACCGAAGCCGTCAGCGAAAGCGCTGCGCACGAAACTGCAAACCATCTAATCCTGTTCATCACGACGCCCAATTGCACGACAGCAAATTTACCGGAGGTGAAGCGATTTTGCCCCCGAATCGACTATTGTCCTACCAGTTCTGCGGTGGTTCATAAAGCGGGTTGTCGTTAGCGGCTAACGCGTCTTTACGTATGCCCCTGGCGCATCTTCAATCGTCTTTAGGCTTCCCTCGCCCGGAATGCGCGGCCCTTTGGCGGCTACGGTCGTTGGTGAAAGCGCCGCCAGCCAGATTTGCCAATCCGGCCACCAACTGCCTTTGATCTCCGTCGCGCCTTCGATGAAATCATCCAGCGAAGACACTTTGGCATCGTCATTCAGCCAGTATTGGTATTTCATCTGCGCAGGTGGATTGACAACCCCCGCGATATGGCCACTGCCCGCCAGCACAAATTTCAACGGTCCTTTGAAATGTTCGCGGATTTTCCAGACACTGGCTGCAGGGGCGATATGGTCTTCGCGGCCAGCCTGAATGTAACACGGCGTTTTGACTTTGGTCAGGTCAAGCGGTGTTCCCAGCGCGGACATTGCGCCCGGTTCGATTAGCTTGTTATCGCGGTACAGATCGCACAAATAATCCTTATGCCATTTGGCGGGCAGATTGGTGACATCGCCGTTCCAGTGGAGCAGATCAAAGGCGGGATAATCTTCCCCCAACAGATAGTTTTTGACGACGGTGGACCAGATCAGGTCGTTTCCGCGCAGTAGGTTAAAAGTCAGCGCAAGAAAGCGGCCGTCGAGATATCCTTGCGGCGACGCCATTGCCTCCACCATCTTTAACTGGCTGTCGTCGATGAAATTTAGCAACTCGCCGCCACGGGTGAAATCAATCTGTGCAGTAAAGAATGTCGCTGAGTTGACTTTGCTTTCTTCACCCTTGGCATGCAAAATAGATAGCGTCGCAGCAAGCGTCGTTCCGGCAACGCAATAGCCGATGGCATTAACCGACGGCACATCCAATACGGCGCGCACGGTATCAATCGCGTCAATCTGCGCCGCGATATAATCATCCCAGATGACATCGCGCATATCGCTATCGGCGGATTTCCACGACACAACGAAAACGGTAATCCCTTGATCCACCGCCCATTTGATGAAGCTTTTTTCCGCTGTCAGATCGAGGATGTAGAAACGGTTGATCCACGGCGGAAAGATGATCAGCGGCGTTTCCATGACCTGGTCAGTCGATGGGGTATATTGGATCAGCTGATACATCGGAGTTTGATGCACGACTTTACCTGGCGTGCACGCGATGTTGCGGCCGAGTTCAAAGGCATCGGGGTCAGTGTGCGTCAGTTGCCCTTGCTGCATATCACGCACCATATGGCTGATACCCGCCATCAGGCTTTGGCCCTTAGTCTCGACCGCCTTTTCCAAGGCAACCGGATTCGTCAGCGGCGAGTTCGCGGGACTCATCGCATCTACCACGGTGCGGATGGCAAAGCCGATTTTGGCCTTTTGCGCAGGGTCCAGCCCCTCGATCTGGTCTGCTGCGCCCAGCATGTAATCGGACATGACCTGATACCCTTGGCGCATCAGGTCGAATACCGGATGTTCCCATTGCTCTGAGTTAAAGCGGCGGTCGCGCGGATTGACTTTGTCGCGGCCAGCGGCGGCAAGCGGCTTCAGTACTTGCCCCCACGCATCGAGCCCGTACTTGTATGCCGCGAGCGGATCAGCCGCATTGCCGCCAAACTGCTCCGTCATTTTCGTAAAAATTTCGGAGTCCATAAAGGGCGGGAGTTCAGGTGAATCAGCCATGTTTTATGCATAGCCTATTGTCGCGAAATGGCGAAGCGAGGATTTGTTGTGCAGTGCAGCATTTACATTCGCATATAATTGGAGCAAAGGGCGCTGCATCATGACATTTGAAAACCTGCCCCCGCTTCTCGATGAGGCGCTTACCGCGCGTGAATACACCACGCTGACCCCTGTTCAAAACGCCGTTATTGCTCCCGAAGCTGTGGGTCGCGACCTTGTTGTCTCGGCGCAAACCGGCTCTGGCAAGACCGTGGCCTTTGGCCTCGCGATGGCACCGGAAATCCTTGACGGCGGCTTGGTTAGCCTCGCCCGCACCCCTGCTGCGCTGATTATCGCTCCGACCCGCGAGCTTGCTTTGCAGGTCAGTCGTGAATTGATGTGGTTGTATCAAAAGGCTGGCGTGCGAATCGCCACCTGCGTCGGCGGTATGGATGCGTCGAAAGAACGCCGGAACCTGAACCAAGGCGCACAGATCGTTGTCGGAACTCCTGGTCGTTTGCGTGACCATTTGGAACGCGGCGCGCTTGACCTGTCGGCGTTAAAAGTCGCTGTGCTCGATGAAGCTGACGAAATGCTCGACATGGGTTTCCGTGAAGAGCTTGAAGGCATATTAAACGCAACGCCCGAAGGTCGCCGGACATTATTGTTTTCGGCGACGATGCCCAAATCAATTGTGTCGCTGGCAAAACGCTATCAACGCGACGCGCTGCGCATTTCGACCGTCGGCGAAGATCGCGGACATGGCGACATCAGCTATCAGGTTGTCACGGTTGCTCCGCCTGACACCGAAAACGCCGTCGTTAATTTGCTGCGCTTGCACGAAGCCGAAACCGCAATCCTATTTTGCGCCACACGTGAAAGCGTGCGGCATCTCTATTCCAAGCTGACCAATCGCGGCTTTAACGTCGTCGCATTGTCGGGTGAGCATAGCCAAGCCGAGCGCAACACGGCGTTGCAGGCATTGCGCGACCGCCGCGCGCGGGTTTGTGTGGCAACCGATGTTGCAGCACGCGGCATCGATTTGCCGAACCTGTCGTTGGTGGTTCATGTTGAACTTCCCCGCGACGCCGAAGGCTTGCAGCACCGTTCGGGCCGCACTGGGCGTGCGGGTCGCAAAGGCACTGCCGTTTTGATCGTGCCGTATCAGCGGCGCAAGCGCGTCGAATCGATGCTGCGCGGTGCAAAGATTGAGGCGCAGTGGATCAAAGTCCCCACCGCTGAAGACATCCGCGTCAAGGATCATGAGCGGTTGCTCGAAACATTGCTGACGCCCGTTGAAATCGACGAAGACGATCGCGCGCTTGGTGCGAAGTTGCTCGAAACGTTGAGTGCCGAAGATGTAGCGGCAGCGCTTGTCCGTTCGCATCGTGCAAAAATGCCAGCGCCAGAAGAATTGCTCGATGATGGCAACCGTGAGCGTGAACGTCCGTCTGACAATCACCGCGACGGGTTCGATGACTCATCTTGGTTCCGTCTCAACATCGGTCGCCGCAACAATGCCGATCCGAAATGGATATTGCCGTTGCTGTGCCGCCGTGGCGGCGTGACCAAGAACGATATTGGTGCGATCCGGATTACACCTGATGAAACCTTCGTTGGAATTGCCGCGTCGGCAGCTGCACGTTTCGCGAAATCAGTGGCGCAACCGGGGCATGACGAAGATAATGACGTCGAAATCGTCGCCTCTGACGGCCCGCCGCAGATTGACCGCGCACCGCGCCGCAGCAACAAAGGCGCGCCGAATTCGGGGCGCGAACGTTTAAGCCCAAAGCCCTTTGGCGGCGGTCCGCGTCGTGACGGTCCAAGCGGTGGCGGCGACGGCAAACGTCCGTTCCGCAGCGACGGTCCACCGCGCACCAAACACGGCGTAAAGTTCAAAGCAAAAGGCAATCGCCCGCGCTAATACTAGTTTTGCTGGAAAAGCGTAAAAACTTCGCGCATGGCAAATCCGTCTAGTCACAAAGCCGAAACGGAAGCCATGTCCGAAGAATTCTACCGCATGAAGCGCCTGCCGCCCTATGTCATCGCAGAAGTCAATGCGATGCGCGCGGCGGCCCGTGCAGGCGGGGAGGACATTATTGACCTGGGCATGGGCAACCCCGATTTGCCACCGCCACAGCATGTGATCGACAAGCTGTGCGAAGTAGCGCAGAAACCCGATGCGCATGGATATTCAGCATCAAAGGGCATTCCCGGATTGCGCAAAGCGCAGGCCAACTATTATGCGCGGCGCTTTGGCGTCGATGTCGATCCGGAAACCGAAGTTGTGGTGACAATGGGATCGAAGGAGGGGCTCGCGAGCCTCGCCACTGCAATCACTGGTCCCGGCGATGTCGTGCTCGCACCCAATCCCAGCTATCCGATCCATACCTTTGGATTCATTATCGCAGGGGCGACCATCCGGTCGGTGCCGACCACGCCCGATGAAAATTATTTTCGCGCGCTGGACCGAGCGATGGTTTTCACTGTGCCGCGTCCGTCGATACTTGTGGTCAACTATCCGTCTAACCCGACGGCGGAGACCGTGGACCTTGCCTTTTACGAACGGCTTGTGGCTTGGGCGAAGGAGAACAAAGTCTGGGTGCTGTCTGACCTTGCCTATTCGGAGCTGTATTTTGACGGCAACCCCACGCCGTCGATTTTGCAGATAAAGGGCGGCAAAGACGTTGCGGTTGAGTTTACATCGTTGTCCAAAACTTATTCAATGGCGGGCTGGCGCGTTGGCTTTGCGGTTGGGAACGCGACATTGATTGCGGCGATGACGCGGGTCAAATCCTATCTCGATTACGGCGCATTTACCCCGGTTCAGGCAGCGGCTTGCGCAGCGCTGAACGGCCCGCAGGATATCGTTGAGCGCAATCGCGAGCTATATCACAAACGCCGCGATGTTCTGGTTGAAAGCTTTGGCCGGGCAGGGTGGGATATCCCCGCGCCGCGTGCGTCGATGTTCGCGTGGGCCCCGTTGCCGCCTGCGCTGGCGCATCTCGGCAGTCTGGAATTTTCCAAGCAGCTACTCACCCATGCTAAAGTCGCGGTCGCGCCGGGCGTTGGTTATGGCGAGGATGGCGAAGGCTTTGTCCGTATCGCGATGGTCGAAAACGAACACCGGCTGCGACAGGCGGCGCGCAACATCAAACGCTATTTGCAGTCGATGGGTGTGAACACGCCCAGCCAATCCAAAGCGATTTAGGCTGTGGCGCGCGACGATTTTGCCTATCATCACACATTTCGCGTACGCTGGTCAGAGACTGACGCGCAGGGCGTAGTCTTTAACGCGCGCTATTTGGATTATGCCGACATTGCCGTGACCGAGTATTGGCGAGCCTGTGGCATCCGCTTGGTCAATCCCGGCGAGCCGCTGGAGTTTCATGTCAAAAAAGCGACAGTGCTGTGGAACGCGCCGATCTTTCCGGATGAGCTGATCGAGGTGATGTGCCGCACGACCAAAATTGGGCGCACGAGCATCACGAAAGTCGTTGAAGTTCACGGGGCCAAAGGTGACGATCTGCGTGCCGAAATCGAACTGGTTAGCGTCTATGTCGACCTGGATACGCACCGGCCGATGGTATTGCCCGAATGGATCAAATCGGTGTTCACAGATTTTGACGCCTCGGCCAAAAATGCGCCGAGCCTTGAAACGGTGCCAGCCGAATGAGCGCGCGGGTCGAGTTTTTCTTCGACCTGTCCAGTCCTTGGACCTATTTGGCGTTCACCAATCTATGGCCGATGGTGGAACGCACGGGCGAGCAAGCAGTGCTGCGCCCGATCCTCGTCGGCGGCGTGTTCAATGCGGTTAATCAGGGCGTTTATGCAGCGCGCGAGGCGAGCGACAACCGAAAGCTGAAACACAGCTGGAAAGTGCTGAACGATTGGGCAGCGCTGGCTGGTGCCGAAATGAACTTTCCCTCGCGCTGGCATCCAGCGAAAAGCGTGAACGCGATGCGGTTTTGTTGCGCGCTGCAGAATGACCAAATGGCACTCCGCCGTTTTGCGGCAACTGCATTTGAAAGCTATTTTGGCCGCCAAGAAAATCTTGATGATCCGGTGGTGTTGGCGGCTGTCGCTGACAGTGTCGGGCTTGATGGAATGGCGGTAATGGCCGCATCTCAAACCGATGCCATCAAAGTCCGCCTCCGCACCAACACCGACGAAGTCATCGCGCGCGGTGGCTATGGCTCGCCGACCATATTCGTCGATGGCACTGACATGTATTTTGGCAACGACCAGCTGCCCCTTGTCGAAGCCGCACTAAAAAGGATGCCTGTATGAACGATCGTGTCACAATCACTATGCTTGACGACGGCATCGCCGATGTCCGCATGAACCGGCCGGACAAGATGAACGCGCTTGATGCTGCGCAATGGGCGGCTTTGGTCGAGACTATCGATACGTTGAAAGCGACTGAGGGGCTTCGTGTCGTTGTGCTGTCGGGCGAAGGCCGCGCGTTTTGCGCCGGGCTCGATCTGGCCAGTATGGCGGGCGAGCGCGAACCGGGTATCAGCAGCACTGGCCGCGACCTTGCCGTCCGCACCAAAGGCATTGCCAATAACGAGCAATATGTCGCCTGGGGTTGGCGCGAACTGGCTGTGCCCGTAATCGCTGCGATTCACGGCGTCGCCTTTGGCGCAGGCAGTCAGATCATGGCGGGCGCGGACATCCGCATCATCCACCCCGACACACGCGTCGCGATTATGGAAATGAAATGGGGTCTGGTTCCCGATGTCGGCGGCATGCCGTTATGGCGCACCCAAGTCGCCGACGATGTGCTGCGCGAAATGATCTACACCAATCGTGAATTTTCCGGCGTGGAAGCCAAGGCGATGGGTTTTGCCACGCATGTGTCGGATGATCCGCACAAAGCGGCGATGGAACTGGCAAACGTCATTGCGAATAAAAACCCCCACGCGATTCAAGGTGCGAAACGTCTTTGTAACATCATGGCCACCGCAAGCGATGCTGAATTGCTGCAAGCCGAAAGCGATGAGCAGGTGAAGATCATCCGCCAGCCGAACCAGATCGAGGCGGTGATGGCGTCGATGGCAAAGCGGAAACCCGTCTTCGCGGATTAGGGTGCCGTAACCCGCAACGCTTCCAAAGCCGCCCGCAAAGCATCAGATATCGGCGACGCGCCGTCCTTGCTCGTCATCACTGTTGTTGTGCTGCACGTCGCAACGCACTTACCGCTTTGGAACGCGGCGGATGCGACTTCCCAGCTGGACGTTCCAACGCGCAAAATGCCGCTGGCGATTTTGACGTGTTCGGGAAAATAGCTTTCGGCCAGATAGTTAATCTCCACCCGCACGATCAACCAGCGATGGTCCTTGGCAAAACTGTGCAAGCCAATCGTTTGCGTGAACAGCCCGCGACCGTGTTCGAAAAGCCCAGCCATTGCGACATTGTTGATGTGCCCCAATTGATCGAGGTCGGCAAACCGCGTCTCTGTCGAATGAACGAACGGATAGCTCTCGATATCCATCCGCCATGGGTCAGGTTTCGCCATTACAGCTTGCGCCCGATCAGCTCTTTCATAATTTCGCTAGTGCCGCCAAAGATGCGGGTGACCCGCGCGGCGCGCCATGCGCGGGCGATGGCGTATTCGTTCATATAGCCAGCACCGCCATGCAGCTGTAGGCATTTGTCCATCACTTCCCATTGCAGCTCGGTGTGCCACAGCTTTGCTGCTGCGCCCTCTTCGGCGGTCAGCTCTTTTTTCAAATGCCGCGCCAGCGCCCAATCCAGATGCGCCCAGCCGACTTGCAGTTTCGACTTTAGGTCGGCGAGCACAAAACGGGTGTTCTGGAAATCCAATACCGTTTTGCCAAAGGCTTTGCGATCACGGCAAAATTCGACGGTGTCATCGAACGCCTTTTGCGCGCTGGCTTGCGCCGACACTGCGATGGACAAGCGTTCTTGCGGCAACTCGCTCATCAAATAGATAAAGCCTTTGCCTTCTTCGCCCAAGCAATTCGTCATCGGCACGCGGACATCTTCAAAAAACAGCTCTGACGTATCCGCCTCATCCATGCCGATTTTATTAAGGTTGCGCCCGCGCTTAAACCCTTCACGATCCGCCTCGACAAGAACGATAGAAATGCCTTTATAGGCTGGCTGGATTTCGGTGTCGGTCTTTACACAAACCAAGATCAGGTCTGCATTCTGGCCGTTGGTGATATAGGTTTTCGACCCGTTGATGACGTAATGGTTGCCATCTTTCTTTGCGGTCGTGCGCATGCTTTGTAGGTCGGAACCGGTGCCGGGTTCAGTCATCGCAATCGCGGTAATCACTTCGCCAGAGACAAGCTTTGGCAGCCAATGCTTCTTTTGCTCCTCAGACCCATAGGACGTTAGATAGTTGACGACGATGTCGGATTGCAGCGAAAATCCGGTGGCGGCGCGGCCGTAATAGGCCGATTCTTCATCGACGATGGCGTTGTAGCCAAAGTCCAAACCAAGGCCGCCATATTCTTCGGGAACAGTCGGGCACAGCATGCCTAGTTCACCTGCCTTGGGCCAAATTTCGCGCGGCACAATTTTGTCGTCCGCCCATTTATCGGCATTGGGCGCGACTTCTTTGAGCAGGAATTGGCGGACGGTCTGACGGAACGCTTCGTGATCTTCATTATAGGCGGAGCGCGGAATCAGGTCGAGCGACATGGCTGGTAATCTTTCAAGAGTTGCGGGCGTCGCTTTCAGGACAACAAGTTGACGCGTCCGTCAAGATAGAATTTAATCGCGCGATTAAATTGGCTCCCCCGCAGCACGCGCGCGTTCAACAATCGTGCGTTCGGCATTTGGCAACATGCGATATGCCGCAATCAGCAGTGCCACCGCAACTGGTGCCACCCCGATCAGCGACAATATACCCACGCGCAAATCGCCAACCAATTTTCCATCAACCATCGTTCCGGCAAGGTCGGAAATCTGCCCGACCATATACGGACCAAAGGACAGGCCAACCAGCGTAGTGCCCAGGAAAAATGCCGCTGTCGCTGTGCCGCGCATCCGCGGAAGGACAAGGTCTTGCGTCGTTGCCGCTGCAGCGCCAAGTGCTGTTGCACCCAACAGGCCACCGACAAAACTCATGGTATAAAACAGTGTTGAATTATCCGTCGTAAAGCCGATCCAGATGGGAATAATCGGGCCAACAACGCCAAGGATGACGACCAATATCCGCCCCCCGGGATTTTTCGTGCGCAACGCATCGGCAACGCGGCCACCGATAATCACACCCAAAAATCCGCTCAACGCACCATTAGCGCCAAGGATAAAGGCAAGTTCCGCTTTCGGCAATTTCAGCACAACCTCGGCATAGGGTGCCGACCAGAAACTAAGCGCATAGGCCGCCAACGCGACAAGGCCATAGCCCAAAGTTGTGCAAATAAATGCAGGCGTTCCCCAAATCAGTTTGAACGTTGCAGGGTCGCGCGCGCGCAATGCACAGGCCCATGAAAACACAGCGTAATATCCAAATCCGACCGACGACCATTGCGGGAAATTACCGGTAAGCTGGATCATCCAATAGGCAAAGGCGGCAATCGCAACCCCTGCGGAAAGATTGATCGCCAATGCCGCAGGGCCGCGTTGCCACGCGCCCCAGATGGTGAAGGGCGGCACGATCATCGATAGATCGCTGGCAAAGGCGCGGAACGGGGCTGGGTGGCTTGGCGTGTCGAGCCCATCCATCGCACCACGCTTTGGCTCACGCAGGCTGGCAACCCACAATGCGACCAAAACCCCGGGAATGCCGACGGCAAGGAACGCGGCCTGCCATCCGACCAAGTCCATCGGGCCTCCCAATGGGTATGCCGTGTTCCAAGCTTTGACGATCAGCGCGCCGATAAATAGCGACACCCCGCCGCCAAGATAAAGCCCCGACGAATAGATCGCGAGTGCGGTCGCGCGTTGCCGTTTAGGAAAATAATCGGAAATCAACGAATAGGCGGTGGGGCTTGCGGTCGCTTCGCCGACACCAACACCCATGCGCGCCATGGTCAGCTCGACTTGGTTCCGCGCAAAGCCCGATAACGCCGTCATCACCGACCAGATTGCAAGGCCGATGGACAGCAATTTGACCCGGCTCCAATTGTCGGCAAGCCGCCCCAGTGGAATACCGAACAGCGCATAAAACACAGCAAAGGCCGCGCCGCCCAAAAATCCCATATCGGAATCGGTCAGGCCGAGGTCAGCCTTTATATCGACGGCTAATATGCTAAGGATTTGGCGATCGATAAAGTTCAATATGTACACGACAACAAGGACGCAAAGCACATACCAGCTGTAGCTGCTGGCTTTGGTTTCAGATTGCGGAACGGCGTTTCCCAATGACTCCACGTCGCTTGCTGCGCTCAACACCCATCTCCTCGTTGTGTTTTTCTCTCACCGCTTTGGCTAGCAGAGGCGATACAAAACTCAAGCGGGTAAAGGATTTTGGCGGGCGGTTTTGGGTTGAAACGCGGCATTCACTTTGCTCCGTTGCGCCTCCGCGTCGATCCAACCTGCTTCCTGCCAAATCTGGGATTTAGCGAGCATGCAATATCCTGTCCGGTTTCACTTGAAATTGAAGCAAATCCATACGATATTGCAACCATGCGGCCATATCGCCGCGTATTTTGAGGAGTAACTTAAAATGGCTGAATGGTCTGATCCGCGGGCGACGCAAAATCGTGCGGGCGTTACCATCAATGGCGAAGCAATGGGCTCGGTCGCAATCGACCAGGGTCTGCGCTCGCACATGCTGAAAGTTTATAATTACATGGCGTCAGGCGTGCTGTTGACCGGCATTGTCGCGTTGCTGTTTGCCCAATCGGGCATGGCGGCACAGGTGCTGAATACGCCGCTGCGCTGGGTGCTTATGTTTGCGCCTCTGGGCTTTATCATGGTGATCAGCTTTGGCATGAACAAGCTGTCGACCAGCGCGCTGCAGGCAATGTTCTTTGCCTTTGCCGCGGTCATGGGCCTGTCGATGGCGTCGATTTTCTTGGTGTTTTCGGGTGAGTCAATTGCGCGCACATTCTTTGTGACGGCAGCGTCGTTCACCGCACTTAGCCTTTTTGGGTATACCACCAAAAAGGATTTGACCGCGATGGGCAGCTTTTTGATCATGGGTGTTGTCGGGCTGTTCCTTGCCTCAATCGTCAACCTATTCCTGGGTTCCAGCACATTGCAGCTGGTCGTCAGCTTCCTTGGTGTCCTGATCTTCGCAGGTCTTACGGCCTATGATACCCAGCGTATCAAAAGCGAATATCTGCACTTTGCAGAACATGAATCGATTGGCAAGCTTGCGATCATGGGTGCGCTTAGCCTGTATCTGGACTTTGTGAACATGTTCCAGTTCCTGCTAAGCTTTATGGGCAGCCGCGAATAATCCAGCATTCGTTAAGCTGATACAGATTACAGGAAGGGTCTGGCGGGAAACTGCCGGGCCCTTTTCTTAATAAGTTTCCGACTGCGCACTTTATTTTTTAACCAGATTGTGTTGAAACATATGCGTTGCGTAAGTGGGTCGAGGAGTAGGTTGGCATGCATCATTTCGGTAAGAATTTGGCCTTGGTTTTTGTGATTGGCGCAGTTGCGGCTTGTGGCCCCACGCCACCGCCAAAACCTCTGCCAGTTCCGCCGCCTGCGCCGATCTATATTCCGCCACCGCCGCCGCCGCCGGTTATGCCGTTGCCCCCGGGTGGTGCGGCGTCATCCACAAAATTGCCAGCCTATGCCGCCGACGGCATGCGCGCGACGCCCAATCGCGGGCTCTCACGCGAGGAAACAATCTGGAATTTCCGTGCGGCGATTAACGTGGCAGCGCTGAATTGCCAAGGTCCGGTCTGGGGCGTGATTGCGCAGAATTACAACCAGATGATTGTGATCCACAAAGCGCGTTTGACGGTGGCAAACACGGCGGTGGACAATGAATACCGCAAACGTTTTGTCGGGCAAAACGCGCTACGCGTGCGTGACACCCGCACGACCGAGCTGTATAATTATTTTGCGCTGCCACCGGTGCGAGAGGCGTTTTGCAACGCGGCGCTGAGCAAATCGCAAGAGGCCATCGCTGTGCCAGTGGCCGCTTTCCCTGAATATGCGATTGGCGGGTTGACGGATTTTGACACGATATTCCTCAATTTCTACGATGCCTACGCAAAATACCAGGTCGATATTGCCGAGTGGAATTTGCAACATCCTGCCGTGCCAGCAGCAGGCCCCGTATTGGTGCCGGCAGCAGGGCCGGCATCGGGCCAAACAACCGGCTAAACGGCTCGTTAGGCGGCGGCGCGGCCCATCGAATAATCGACGTGCCGGTCGCGGCCCTCGGCTTTGGCCCGGTAAAGCGCCATGTCTGCGGCGCGGTAAAGGACGATCCAATCCTGTTCTTCACAGATTGCCCGTGTCGCAACGCCGACGCTTGCTGTGACTCTGTATCCGCCGGGCATAGGGTGTTGGCGGATCAAGCTTAACAACCTGTCCGCAACGACTAATCCGCTGTCTTTGCCTGCTGTTCGCGTTGCAATTGCAAACTCCTCACCGCCCAGCCGCGCGACAATGGACCGGTCATTGGCATAGCCTTTGATAATTGTCGCAAGCTTCACCAGCACTTCGTCCCCGACGACGTGCCCCAGCGTATCATTGATCCGCTTAAAATGATCAACGTCGACCAATACAAGCTGCCATTCCAGCGGTTCTTGCAACAATGTACGGATAAAGGCGCGGCGATTGGGAAGGCCCGTTAGCGCATCAGTATCGGCGATCACCAGCGCGCGCGCCTCTGCCAATTCGGCACGGTCACGGTCGATGGCGAGCAAGTGGATGCGCTTTCCGATGGCCAGCGAGCTGATTAAAGCCTCAACAGCCAGCGCCATCAGCGTGCTGTTTTCAATGATTATATGATATGGCAGCAGCCCTATTCCGAAGGATACCCGCGCGACAACAGCAATCGCCGGTGCCGACCATGCAGCGAGGAAATAGCCCAAAAATGGATCTCGGCGACGGAACGCGACGACAACATAACAGCTTACGATGACCGGCAATGGCGCAAACATACAGACGTAAACCGGGTCCAGCTCTTTCACAAAATCTGGCGCAAATGCAGCGTAGATGATCGAAAATGTGACTGACGCCGCCGCCTGAATATAGGTCACCCGCACAAGCCATTTCGGGATGCTCGCTGCCTCGAAAAAGTGGCGGATAAAGATCATCACAGTCGCAGCATTCATCGCGAGCAACACAAGCGTCATCCGCAATCGTTCCGACCCGGACAATGCAGCCGAAAAATAATGCGGCGCCCCGGAACTGACAAACGCATATGCCAATGCAGCAACCAGCATCACGCAATAGGCGAGCAAAAATGACGCGCCCATGGCACGCCACAATGCCAGATTGTAAATCAGCAAAGCTATGCATAACCCGGCAAATGCTGCATAAAATACAGCCAGCACCATCTCGTAACGAGCGGCATCATCGGCCAGCGACAGTTGCGATTGCAGGATGACACCGCGCATCGCTGCGCTTTGTTGAACTTTGGCATAGATGGTTTTGATTGGCTGATCGTTTTGACCGATTGGAATGACAATGGTGCTACCTAGTCGTAACGAGGTGCTGTCCCCCGCCAAAAACGGGGCGAAATGCTCGACATTGCCGCCATCGCGGATCACCGTTAGCTCCAGTCCGTCGTCCCACAGGCTAGCGGTGCGGAAAACCATCGGGCGGCTGTCGGTTGCAGCGGACATCGGCACGGTAAAACGCGCCCAGTAATCGCCGGGCGGCAAAGCGTTCTGGTTCACTTTACAGTCAAATTTTCCGGGATTGGCGAGCATCGCCGCGACAGTCTCGCCCGTTTTGGCTGCGCGCAGGCAGGGGTATAGATCGGTAGATTTGGCAAGTGCAGGGGCAGGCGAAAGCAACAGCGCGACAACACAGCACAGCATAGCCGTGAAACTGCGCAAAAATAACCAACTGCCCCTCATAAAACGAGCATTAGCGGCTTACAGTAAAGGACCCCTTAAGCATTGCAAAACAGCGTTAATTCCGCTTACGCCATCTGGATATAGTCACGCATCGCGCTGGCCTCGGCCTCAATCCGTTCGATCCGGTGTTTGACCAGATCGCCGATGGAGACGAACCCAACCAGCCGGTCGCCGTCTGCCACCGGCAAATGGCGGATGCGGCGGCGGGTCATAAGGGACAAAGCCGACAGTATCGGCGTATCAGCAGTGACCGTGATCGCAGGCGACGTCATCACGTCGCCGACTTTCTTGTCCATCATCGCCGGGCCGTGCGCTGCGAGACCGTAAATCACATCACGTTCAGAGAATATGCCCACAATCCGGCCGTCCTCAACAACCGGCAGTGCACCAATACGTTTTTCCGCTAGCTTTGCGGTCACGTCATGCACGCTATCGCTGGGCGATGCGGTGAAAATATCGGTGCCGTGGTTCTGCATAATAAAAGCGATTGTCATTTACTGATCTCCTCTGCTTGCTCCCAAGGCGCAATATAGCATAGGTGGGCGCAAGGTGAACATATGACTCGTAAATCCCCGCTTGATGACCCCCGATACGCCGAATTTGCGTGGAGCCGCTATTGGCGGCTGATGCGGTGGATGTTTGCGTTTACGATATGTGTAACCGCTGCGGCGTTGACGACATTTTGGTGGTTCAACGGCATGGTTTCGATCCATTTCTTTATCGCAACCGCAGGCGCCATTGTCGCGTCAATGATGTTGATGGCCGGATTGATGGGGCTGGTGTTCCTATCCAGCGGCACAGGCCATGATGAGGCCATCGAAGATCCCTTTCCCGAAGAAGACCAATTATGAACGAGCCGACCACCTATGACCGCCGAGACCCGATATTGCGCGTGTCGCCGCGTCCGGCGGATATCAATTCCAATGGCCATATTTTTGGCGGCTGGGTCTTGGCGCAGATGGATATTGCCGGCGGCATTATCGCCAGCAAAATCTGCCAAGGTGCATGCGCGACGGTGGCGATTGAAAAGATGGAGTTTATCGCGCCGATTTTGATGCGCGATATCGTCTCGGTCTATGGCTGGCTGGAACGGCGCGGACGGACGTCGATGGCAATCCGGCTTGAGGTTATCGCAATGCGGGACAGCGGCGACCAACAGGTGAAAGTGACCGAGGGGCTGTTTACTTTTGTGGCCCTTGACGAGCAGCATAAGCCAAGGGCGTTACCGCAGATTTAGGCCAAAGCCACAGGCAACAAAGGTCCGCGTGAAACGCGGCATTGTTATCTCTGCTTATAGGCTCGCCTAATGGGATCTGCCGTTCAGCACGGTAAGCACATCGTTTACGCCCGGTGGTTGGGCAGTATGCGAGAGTTTATCCAACGCTTCGCCGACATTTATCTGATAGTTTTGCACACTGCCAACGCCTTTCAGACGCTGCGCGCCGATTGAAACAATCAGATTGGCTGCGACCCGATTTTCGCCCAGAATTTGGATGTCCAGAATTGGAAGGTCCTCGTGACTACATTCGACGAGGACCGCGGCAATCAGCATGCGAGCCAGTCCCTGACCCTGAAAATCGTCAAGCACTGCAATGGCCAGTTCGCCCGTGGCGGCATGAGTTTTCGACCTAATTGCGTGGGCCGCACCCACTGGCGGGTAATGCTTGCCATCAAGCAGTATCGCACCCCAACCAATATGATCGTGGCCATCGACTGCAACAAGTTGTTTGACGACGCTTTCGGGCGGTTCGCGGAACGCCGAGAAAAAGCGCAGATAACGGGAACGATCTGACATCTCGCGAATGCCGTCGCGAATTCGGGCCTCATCGCTGGGGCGAATGGTGCGAAGACAAACGGGTCTTCCGTCGGACAGACTAGTTTCGATTTCGCAAATCGGTATGGGCGCGCTGTTGTTTTTTGGCATCGTTCATAGACCTTTGGAGCCTCGCCAACATCGTTAGCGCAGCCGCATAATTTTAGAAACGGCACCCGCCCGTTCAACGCTTCTTGTCACGCAATTTGCCGATTTGCACAAGGGCTTCACAAGGCGAAATGCAGAACTCACGAATCCAGTGGCGCTAGCAAACGTGCAGGCACAGCCCCTGACCGAACATGATTACCTTTGATTCAGGTGGGAAGGTTTAAGGGCTTCGCTAAGCGCCGTAAACAGCGGTGATAATAGCAGAAGTGGGTGGACGGGCGGCTGGATTAACCGCTACCGCTCCCGCGATAATTTCAGCGTAAATTCAAAACTTACCTCGCCATTCGCCGGAACAGTCGCTCCCCATGTCGGCATACCATCAACCTTGCGAATGCCGTTGGGTTTACCGCGCAGGTCAAAGGGGATTTCGACTTCGGCGTTCACCGCTTCGTTGCGAGCGTTGGAGATCGTAACTTTATAGCCCTTTTGATATTTGCGCTCAGACACTTGCGTGACGACCATACGCACGTCAGACGCACTGCCAACGATCAGCTCAACCTTTTCGCCAATCGCGCGGTCGCGCAATGCAGCTTCGCCCGCCAGTAAGGGGCCGAACGCGCTATCCTCAAAAATCATTGCTTGCCCCGATGGTAGCGGCAGACCGAGGCCGTTTTCGGTTTTGTTTTCGGTGCGCAGAAAAATCGACAGCGGCATGCTTGTGCCGAGGGGGATGTAGATCGGCTCGTCCAATGTCGCGCGATACAGCCGGTCAAACTTCGCATCGGGCTTTACGATCATCGCGACCTGTTTCTGGCCCTTTGCATTGACTGTGACTGGTTCGGGGATGCGGTAGAGTTTCAGGTCGCCCAGATCTTCGAGTTCTGCGACGGTGACTGCGGTAATCGACATCGGTGCTTCCATCAAAGCGGATTTGTTGCGCCGCGATGCAGTGACAACGATTTCTTCACTGTTTTCATAGCCCATGATATTATCTTCAAGGGTAGCGCCACGCGCATTGTAAAACTGTTGTTGCCCGCGAAAAGGTACTTCATGGGTGCGCTGCTCTGGCCAGCAGCGGATGGTCAGCGCCGCGCCGGTTGCGCGTGGCGGTTCGGCATTATCCTCTCGATTGGGCTCGCCCGCGATGGCCATAGTGTTGGCATTCAGGAATGATTGGTTGCCGCCATTGGCCAACGTCATCCACGCAAACATCTCGACCTTGGTTTTGCCGACAGCCTCTGGCGAGGCGCTTTCATCCTTGGACAATTGCGTCACATAGTTGGCCTGCCAGTCAAACCCGGCGGCCATATAAGTGAGGGTCAATATCGCGGTGATTGCTTTGTCGCTGTTGGTCATCACCGACAGCGTCGGCTTGGCCGACAGGTTCGCAGGCACACCGCCATAGGCCATGCGTTCGGGAAGGCCGGTACACCGCAGTGCTTCAAAACCCTCCGCCGTTTGCAATATCACGCCGCCATCGGGGCCGGCAGTAATCATTGCTTGCTGCTCACGCGTTTTACCAGTGGCTTTGTCGGTGCGAGTAAGCGTCACGGCGCGTTTCAGATAGGCATCGACAAGGCCGGATGGTGACAGCAGCCGCGCATCGCGGTTTTTCTCACGCACGCCTTTGGGCAGTCCAGTGACAATGGCGCTTTCGGGATACATGCCCTCGGACACGCCCTCAAACCGGACGAGCGATTCTCCAGCCGGGATTTGCACCGTCCGTGTTTCGGTGATCAGCGCGTAGCCGCTCGGCCAATCAGCATCGATGGGTGCATCGCCGCGTGACGGGTCTCGGTAGATGGTGAGCGATACGGCTTCGGGTTCTGAGGATGTGACTAACTGTTGGGCATTCGAAACCGTTGAAGTTGCCAAGGCAGCAAGCAGGATCGCGGTGCCCCTCATTGCAACGGCACAGTCACCGTTAGTTCGCTGTCCGCATTCGCCGCAACTGTCACAAACCAGGTTGGCCGTCCGTCCTTTTTGCGAACGCCTTGCGGCATATCCCGAATGGTATCCGGCATGCGGATTTCGGCACTGATCGCATAGGGATTCGCGTTGGACAGCCGCATCGTATAAACCATGCGGCTCTTATCCTGCGAAATTCGCGTGGTCGCAATTTTGACCGCCATTGACGCAGGCAGGCTGAGTTCGATTTCGTCGCCAATCGCGCGGTCCTTAACCATAATCTCGCCGATCAGCTGGCTGCCATAGGCGCTGTTTTCAAACACCATGCCGGTGCCGGATGGCAGCGGTAGGCCAAGGCCATCGAGTTTTTCGTTCTTACCAATCAGCGTCGGCGTCAGGCTCAATAACGGCTGATGCCAGCCATAGCCGATGGGGTCGGCGCGATAGATGCGGCGGAATTTGGCTTTGGGCTGGACGAGCATCGCGACCTGTTTTTGTCCCTTGGCGTTGACGGTCATGCGTTCGGGGATGCGATAGAGTTTCAGGTCGCCAAGGTCTTCTTGTTGCGCGATAACGGCGGGGGCGGGGGGGCTTGCGGGAGCTACATTATACATGACCGGCATTGGGACCGCTTCGATCCGCAGCATCATCTTGTCTTCTTCGGCGTCATAAATGGGATATTCGTCGTTATAGAAATCGCCAAAGGGTTGCGTAAACGGCACTTGGTCAGTGCGTTGCATCGGCCAACATGTCAGCGTTAGAGCAGACGGGCGACCTTGCGGCAAAGCGGCATTTCCCACGCGAGCAGGCTTTCCCGCAACCGCCATGACATTAGCATCGGGAAAGCTTTGGTTGCCGCCATTGGCAATGGTCAGCCAAGCGAACACATCAAGGTCAAACTTGTGATCGGGCGCAAATTCGCCTGCGTTCATGACATAGCTTGCCTGCCAGTCAAAGCCCGCTGCCATATAAGTGAGCGTGACTTTCGCGGTGATGGCTTTGTCGCTGTTGGTGATGACGGATAATGTTGGCTTTGCCGACAGATCCTTTGGCACACCGCCGTAACGCATGCGTTCGGGTAAGCCGGTACAGCGGAGCGCCTCGTATCCCTCTGCTGTTTGCAAAATGACGCCGCCATTGGGGCCAGCCGTGACCATCGCCGTTTGTTCGGTCATTTTGCCCGTGGCTTTGTTGGTGCGCGATAGCTTTATTTCGCGTTTCAGAAAGGCATCGACCAGGCCAGCGGGCGAGAGCAAGCGGGCATCGCGGTTCTTTTCGCGGACGCCTTTGGGTAGGCCGGTGACAATGGCGGTTTCGGGGAACAACCCCTCGGATACGCCTTCAAAGCGAATAACAGTTTCGCCAGCGGGAATGCTGATTGTGCGAGTTTCAGTGATCAGCGCGTAGCCCTGCGGCCAGTTTTTATCAATCGGCGCTTCGCCGCGATAGGGCGCGCGATACACGGTGAGTGTGACGCTGTCCGCTTTTGGCGAAATCGCGACGTTTTGCGCCGCAACGGGGGTTGCGACGATCAACGTCAGGAGGGCGAGCACAGCTCGCACTGGTCCGGCCTCAATACCGGCTGTCGAAGGTTGCTGTCAGTGTCGCTTTACCATTCGCGGGCACTTTGACGCTCCATTCCATCCGGTCTGCGGAAACGCGCGTGCCGGTCTGGCTTTGGTCCGTCACGCGGACATCGCCCCATAGCCCCGATTGGCCAAGATCCACCGTCACCGCCTCGTTACGGGCGTTAGTGACTTCATAGCTCATCTTTGTTTTCCAGCGGTTGCTGTTGACGCGCGTGCGTTCAGTGACAACCGTTTTGACTTTTACGTCAAACGCTTCGCCCGTGCGGATCGACATTGCGCTGCCCATGGGCGTTGCTTCAATCTGGCTTTCGCCGATGAATTGCGGGTCACCGCGCATGTCGCGCATATAGACGCGCATGGTGCCAGACGGCAGCTGATCGCCCAATCCGCCCGAGCGTGAGGTCGAGAATTTCAGTACCGACGATGCGCTGGCGGATTCATTGGTCGACAGCCAGCCATTGTTGAACTCGTACACTTTGCGCGCAGGGGCTGCTTTCACATCAAGGAAGCTGACCTGTTTCTGCTGCGCATTGGAAATCGTAGTGCGCTCGGCCAAAGGATAGAGATAATAATCGCCCAGTCGTTCGCGATCGTTGCTCTCGGTTCCTGCCGCATCAATCGTTCCGGTCGATCCGCTGCCCCAGTTGCGGCGGCCACCGCCCTGATTAGGGTCACCCGCAACCAGCAAGACATTGGCTTTGGTGTAATCGGTGCCGGTGTTGTTCGTCAGCGTGATCCAACCCTGCACATCGATGGTTTGCTTAGCATCATCAAACAGGGTGACGTAATCGGAGGTCCAGCCAAGGCCGGGGGTCAGATACGTAAGTGTTGCAGGGACAAGACCGCCTTTTGATTCCAGCGTCACCGACAGCGTTGGCCGCGCGCGCAAATTGGGCGGCACTTTGTCGAAAATCACGCGGACAGGTAGACCGTCGTCGCGCAGCACTTCGATAGTGTTGCCGATTTGCAATACGACACCGCCATTCGCCGCAAGCACCTTTGCCGACACGCGTTGCTCGGCACCGGTGGCGGGGTTTGTGCGGATAAGCGTAACCGTTTGCCCGACAGCCTTTTCCATCAGCTTGGCGGGGGTCAGGAGATCGTAATCGAAATTCTGTTCGACAATGCCGATGCCGGGGCCGGTCAGCGTGACCGTTTCGGGTCGGATAACGGCCGACACGTCGGGGAATTCCTGTTTCGAACGACCAGCTGGCATATTCATTTGCCGCCGGTCCTGAATCAGACTTTGTCCGCTTTGGTAAATGGTGACGGCAACATCGCCTTGCGCGGTCGCTTCGCCGGGAACGGCTACGGTTGTTGCTGACTGAGCGAGAAGCGGTGCCGCAACGGCAGCCCCCGCCAATAATAGCCAAGATGCGCGCATGTTGCTTCTCCCCTGTGACGAACACTCCAAAGAATAGCTAGTTTTGCAAATATGACCAGAGGCTTAACGGGGGTGGGGGTAGTCTCGGTCGAGGGTCAGATTCACTAAACCGTTAGCTCTGAGCCTGTCGAAAGCGAGGGTAGCCGAAGGCTGACGGCGTCCCGCAGTGCCAAGGGACGTGCCGCGACAAGCTCAGCACTAAGTATAAAACTCAAACCGTATTGCATTACTCCGCAGCTGCAACCTCGACATCGTCATTCGCAGTTTTCGGCCGACGTGCACGTGGCTTACGGACTGGCTTTTCCTTTGCAGCCTCGACAACACCTTCGTCGCTGGCAATGGCGATGGATGGCGGAAGGATCGACAGGTCAAGGCCCGCCTCTTCCTGCTTAGGCCGATCTTCGCGTGGTTCGCGTTCGCGGCGCGGATTGGCGCGGCTGCGGGTGTTGCGGTCGGCCTGCTCGCTACGTTCAGGGCGTTCGCTACGTTCAGGCCGTTCATTGCGTTCAGGACGTTCGGTCCGCTCGGGCCGATCATTACGCTCGGCGCGTTCAGGGCGATCATTACGCTCCGGACGGTCGTTACGCGCGGGCCGGTCATTGCGGTCTGCGTTGCGAGTACCACGGTCTTCGCGGTCGTTTTGTTGCGGACGATCATTCCGGTCTGAACGGTCATTGCGATCATTCCGCTCGGGGCGCTCTTGGCGTTGTTGCGGACGGCGATAATCATCGTCATTGGATGCCTCGGCAGAGGCTTCGCTTTCGCCGCCGTCGTCGCGAGTGCCGCGCTCTTCATCACGCCAATCGCGATTTTCGCCGTCTTCATTTTCATCACCGCGCCATTCGCGCTGCGCTGGACGACCTTCTTCTTGGCGGCTGCGAACATCGGCGAGCACGCGGAAATAATGGTCTGCGAACTGAAAATAATACTCCGCCTGCACGCGGTCGCCATTGTGCTGCGCATCCTGCGCCTGCTTTTTGAATTTTTCCAACATCTGCGCTGCGTTGCCGCGCGCCCGATTGTCGACCCGATTCTGATTATCATAACCGTTGCGATTATTGCTCTGCGTACGGTTGCTGTTGTTATTATTGCCCCGGCCGCGACGGCGTTGGGGTTGGCGCATATTCATAGAGACTGACCCGTCCTGATAAAATAAACTCAATGGTTCAGAGTGTTACCCTGCAACGCTTCAGCCAATCCGTGGCTGCCTCATGCTCAATATGCGTTGGGGCTACCTTGCGAGGAGGGCTGAATTTCTGCCTATCTTTGCAACGATAGAAATCGTTTAGCCCGCCATTTGCAAGAATCCAAGCGAAAAAAATTATGCTGCCCTAACGCTCATCAGCAGCGCCCTTGGGATGTTCGCAAGGTCGGCATGGGCAAACGCTGTCAATCCCGCTCCAGTGGCAATTTCGGTAACGGCATGTTCTTGACCAGCGCCGATTTCAAAGATCACAACGCCGGTTGGTGAAAGCAACGCCGGAATTTGCGGCATGAGGATGTTGTAATCATCCAGTCCGTTAGCCCCAGAAAACAACGCCGAGTGCGGTTCAAAATTTTGCACAGATGGCATCAGCGATATGGTGCTTTCCACATAAGGCGGGTTGCACAAGATCAGGTCGAATGTTCCGAGATTGCCCGCCCAGCCGTTGTTGCGCCAACTTGCGTGTAGCAATTGGCACCTATTCGCAAAGCCCAGGCAATCGGTATTGCGCTGCGCAATCGCCAAAGCGTTCGCGCTCGCATCGACACCGATCCCCATCGTCGCCGGAAACAGTGACAACGCGGCGAGCAGCAACGCCCCCGATCCAGTGCCGAGATCAAGAATGCGCAGAGGCGGTGCTATCGCTGCGAAATGGTTCTGCGCAGCCTCGATCAAAGTTTCGCTGTCCCCGCGCGGGATCAAAACATCGGGTGTGACCGCCAGCGATAAGTCCCAAAAATCCTGAAACCCCAAGATGTAGGCAATCGGCTCATGCGCTGCCCGCCGCACCACCAATGCGTCAAATTCGGGCGGCACAGTCAGATCGCGCACGCCCAGTAACAACGCGCTACGATCAATGTGCATCGCATGCGCCATCAACAATTCCGCATCCAGCCGCGGTGTTTCGCTGGTGGCTTGCAATGTCTGTGTGGCCTCAGCCAAAGCAGTAGCGGCGTTATGCATCAGTCAAAGGCTCGCCGGGTATCAGCGATCCGCCCAGATCATCGCATTGCCCAGTTGGCACATATTTCCACCGGTCGGGCATGTAATCCTTCGTCGCTGTGCCTGCGCAGTCGCTGCTCGGGCCAGCCGCGCAATCATTATATTGCGCCCGCGCCACGCCGTAACATTTCTCGCGGTCTGCCTTTTTAGGCTGCGGCATAACCATGCCTCTGTCAATGTCGTCGTAAGTGATGTCAGTGCTCGCTTTGCTACACGCACCCAGCGTCGCTGTCGCCAGCAACACGCTGGCTAGCTTTAACAATTCGGTCTGCCCGCCATGCCCCATTATGCTGGCATAGCGTCTAATCCCACTGCCAGCTATGGCGCATTTAGGGTCCAGACCCATTAAGAATGCGTTCGAGGTTTGAGGCCATTTTGTTCAGTGCGAGACGGCAAGCGACGGGAATATGTCGATATTTCCTAGCTTGCCAACGAAGCAATGGACAAAATGGGTCAAATCCGTAGGACGCCAAAATGGCTTCGATCTCGGAGCAAAACGCCCTTGCAGGCAGAATAACTGCCTGTGGCGGACATTTTGCTCCGATATCTTTGCCATTTTGACGCCTCGAAAGCATTCTTAATGGGTCTGGTCCCTTATGACACAACGATTCGATTTCAAAATCAGCGCGACCAACGGCAAAGCGCGTACGGGTAGCATTCAGATGCTGCGCGGCGAAATCCGCACGCCCGCGTTTATGCCGGTGGGGACCGCCGCGACGGTCAAGGCCATGCGCCCTGCCGAGGTCCGCGCAACCGGCGCTGACATTATCCTTGGCAATACTTACCACTTGATGCTGCGCCCGGGGGCTGAACGCGTGGCGCGCCTTGGCGGCCTGCACCAGTTTTCCGGCTGGAACCGCCCGATCCTGACCGACAGCGGCGGTTATCAGGTGATGAGTCTGTCCGCCTTGCGCAAAATCACCGAAGAAGGCGTATCATTTCAAAGCCATCTTGACGGCTCTAAACACATGCTCTCCCCCGAACGATCAATGGAAATACAGCGATTGCTTGGGTCGGACATTGTCATGGCGTTCGACGAATGCCCCGCCAATGGCGTTAGCCGCGACGGTGCGATCAAATCGATGGAGCTGTCGATGCGCTGGGCGAAGCGGTCGCGCGATGGCTTTGACAGCGGCGGCGAACATGCGTCGCGGGCGGCGTTATTCGGTATTCAGCAAGGGTCGCTAGACGAAGAATTGCGCAAACGGTCCGCCGGCGCGCTGATCGACATCGGCTTTGACGGCTATGCAGTGGGCGGGCTTGCGGTGGGCGAGGGGCAAGAGGCGATGTTTGGCTGCCTTGATTACGCGCCCGATATGCTACCAGCGGACAAGCCGCGTTATTTGATGGGTGTGGGTAAGCCCGACGATCTGGTCGGCGCGGTCGAGCGCGGGATCGACATGTTTGACTGCGTGCTGCCCACGCGCAGCGGGCGTAACGGGCAAGCGTTCACATGGGACGGCCCGGTCAATATCCGCAACGCCAAACATGCTGAGGACCAAGGGCCGATTGATCCACGCTGCGATTGCCCCGTGTGTTCAACATGGACCCGCGCCTACCTCCACCACCTTGTCCGTTCGGGCGAAATTCTGGGCGCGATGTTGATGACGCAGCACAATTTGCATTTTTACCAAAGCCTGATGGCCGGGATGCGCGCGGCGATTGGCGAGGGGACGTTCGCGGGGTTTGCCAGTGCGTTTAGGCGGGATTATTTGAAATAATGAGCGCTCCGATCAACAGCGCCTTGGACAGAGCGAGGGCAAATAGCCCGTTCCTTGCGCAACTGATTGAGCGGCAGCCTGTTTTGGTTGCGCAACTCAAAAATGGCGATTTTGATGTGGCGCTGGCCGCAGCCTTAGCCGTCCAAGTCGAAGGCGACGTCGGCGCTACGCTCCGTAAACAGCGGCAGGGCGTAGCGCTGGTCACAGCGATCGCTGACCTAGCCGCTGCATGGGACTTAACCAAAGTCACCCGCGTGCTTTCGGACTTTGCTGATGCGGCGTTGGATGCCGCGATAAACGCCGCCTTTGCCGAACGCGTGCCTGACGCCCCAGTGCGCGGCTTTGTCGTGATCGGCCTTGGCAAACATGGCGGGCAAGAATTGAACTATAGCTCCGACATCGACCCCATATTCCTGTATGACCCCGCAACATTGCCGCATCGTGACCGCGAGGATGTCGCCGATAGCGCGGTGAGGATCGGGCGGCGGGTTATCGAATTGCTGTCGGCGCGCGACGAGCATGGCTATGTCTTTCGCGTCGACATGCGGCTGCGGCCTTCGCCCGAAGTCACGCCGATTACCATTCCAGTCGAGGCAGCGATCAGTTACTATGAATCAAGCGCATTGGCATGGGAGCAGGCGGCATTTATCCGCTCTCGCGTGGCGGCTGGTGATGCCGAGTTGGGCGCGTATTTCCTAAAGAATATTCAGCCCTTTATTTGGCGGCGAAGCCTAGATTTCGGCCAGCTGGCGAATATCCGGGCAATGTCTGGGCAGATCCGCGATCATTATCATCAGGGTCAGTTGCTGGGGCCTGGCTATGATCTGAAACGCGGGCGCGGCGGCATTCGCGAGTGCGAATTTTTCGCGCAAGCCCATCAACTGATCCACGGTGGCCGCGACTCTGTTTTGCGGATCAGGGACACCAGAACGGCGCTGGCGTTGTTGGCGGATAATCAGCGGATCGGGCGGGATGAGGCCGATGCGCTAACTGAGGCTTATACGCAGCTGCGCACAATCGAGCATCGGTTGCAAATGGTCAACGACCGGCAGACGCATAGCCTGCCCGAGGACGCCGAGGAACTTAACCGCGTTGCGCGACTGCACGGGCTAGACGATGGTGCAGCGTTGATTGCTATGCTCGAACAGCATGTTGTCCGCGTTGGTGCGATCTATGATGGGCTGGCTGGCGAGGAAGAGGGGGCCGGTGCGCGACGCCTTGCCGATCAAGGCCTGCCTTTGCATGAGCAGCTAGAGGCGATGGGCTATGCCGATGTGCCGTCGGTCGTATCGCGCCTGACGCGCTGGCGCAGCGGGCAGTTTCGCGCAATCCGCTCCAACTCTGCACGCGATGCTTTTGAAACTGTGTTGCCCAAGATTATGGAGGCAATGGCGCATGCTCCTGATCCAGACCGGGCCTTGTCGCGTTTCGACAATCTGCTGGAAAAACTGCCAAGCGGCATCAATTTTTTCCATCTGCTCGATGCCCGCCCCGGCTTGCGCAAACTGCTCGCCGATGTGCTGAGTTATGCGCCGACTTTGGCGGATGCTTTGGCGCGGCGCAGCGAATTGCTCGAAGGGTTGATTGACAGCACTGCGCTCGATTTGCCCACTGGATTGGACGGGTTAGCCGCTGAACTCGACACCCGTATTGGCGATCAGGATTACGAGCGTCTGCTCGATACCGTCCGCGTTTTTGTCGGCGAAAAGCGCTTTGCCTTTGGCGTGCAGTTGATCGAGGGGCGGCAAGATCCTTTGGATGTGTCGCTGGCCTATTCGCAATTGGCAGAGGTCGCGGTGCGCACACTGACCGCAGCAACGATCGCCGAGTTCGAAGCGGCGCACGGTAAAGTGCCGGGCAGCGAGTTGGTCATTCTGGCCTATGGCCGTCTGGGTGGTCAAGCGCTGACACATGCGTCTGACCTTGATATCGTGTTGCTGTTTACCGGCGAGAGCGGCGCTGAATCCGATGGGCGGCGGCCTTTGGGTGGGACGCAGTATTTTAACCGGCTGGCGCAGCGCGTGGTCGGGGCGTTGAATGTGCAGACGGGTACGGGGGCTTTGTACGAAGTTGACACCCGCCTTCGCCCGTCGGGCACGCAGGGGATGCTGTGCGTTTCGCTGCAAAGCTTTGCACAGTATCAGCGCGATGAAGCGTGGGTTTGGGAGCATATGGCGCTGACCAGAGCGCGGGTCCTTTATGGGCCAAAGGCAAGCGTCGAGGCGATTATCGCTGAAATTCTGGCAAGACCGCGCGATCTGGCGACTTTGCGCAAGGATATCACTGCGATGCGCAAAGACATGGCGGCGCATAAGCAACCCAAGGGTACGCTTGACGTAAAGCTATGCCCCGGCGGTCTGGTTGATGCCGAATTTTGCATCCACGCGCTGCAACTGGAACATCACCTGGGGCTTAATCCGCAATTGCCCGTGGCGGCAGAGGCGCTAATCTCCAATTGCCTTTTGCCGCCTGCTTTTGCAGAGGCTCAAGCATTATTAACGCGATTATTGGTGCTGTTGCGGTTGGTGGCTCCAGACAGCGAAACGCCTCCGGAGCCTGCGCAGATTTTGGTGGCACAGGCGCTGGGTTTCGATGATTGGGAACGCCTGATGGCCGCGGTGACAAAGGCCAAATCGATAATTTCTGCCGTGTGGCACGATTATAAGGAGACAGCAAAATGACCGATATTGGTGACATACTTCCCAAAGTGACCGTAAAAGACAGCACAGGCGCAGATGTCGCGCTAAGTGAATTGCAGGGACCGTTTGTCCTGTATTATTATCCTAAGGCTGACACGCCGGGGTGCACCAATGAAGCGAAAGACTTTACAGCGCTTTCAGCTGAATTCGGCAAAATCGGCGCAGCCGTTTACGGCATGTCAAAGGACAAGCCGGCTAAGCTTGCCAAGTTTGCTTCCAAGTACGACCTGTCATTGACGTTGCTATCCGACGAAGAAAGCGACGCTACCGAGCAGATGGGCGTTTGGGTGGAAAAATCGATGTATGGCAAAAAATATATGGGGATTGAGCGCTGCAGTTTCCTGATCGGTAAGGACAGCAAAGTCGCTGCAGTGTGGCACAATGTGAAAGTGAAGGGGCACGCAGAGGCTGTGCTGGCGGCGGCGCAGACGCTTTAACGATTGCCTATTTTGACGGTCGGGAAAGCAAATTCCTGTCGCTAGAATCAGCGATGAATCGCTTCGCCACGCGGCGAAGATGGAGGCAAAGTGTTATCGGAAAATGCCAGTAATCCGCCATTTCTTCGCGATGATTATGACATCATTTAACAACTCGCCGCGTTCGAGGGCCGGTTTAACCCGCGAACGGGTGGTGAAGGTTGCATTGGTTTGAAACACCCCCCTACACAGTCCGAGCATAAAGGGCGGCAAGTAAACCGTCTCTTTCGGGTCACGCGGTCTGCATCACGGTCTAGTCCAACAGGACGAAAGCTAAATCTGGTGTTGATCGCTTAAAAAGGGTTTGAGTTTTATGTTTCGCAGCGCTTTGGCCATAGGCCAATCACTGATGGGCAAGCTCGTATTTGCAGGAGGCGCAGTTTCGCTCTCCCTGGCACTGACAGTTCCCTCCGCGTCCGCCAATGCGGCCGCTGCAAACGCTTCGGATAGCTTCCGCATTGCCCCTGAAGATGTCGCCGCCAATAAAACACCGCTTGGCGTATCCGACCCAGAATTCCGTTCTCTGCACAGCAGCTGGGGCCGCGTTGACGGTGCTCCGGTGAAAGCCGAAGTTTCGATCCCGTCGATCAATCCTGTCGAGCTGATGCGTTTTTCCAGCCAATACGGCTATCGCACTGACCCGTTTCAGGGTCGCCGCAAAAACCACAAAGGGATTGATATTCCCGGCCCGGTCGGAACACCGATCTTTGCAACCGCCGATGGCATTATCGGCCGTGCGCAATGGGTGTCTGGTTATGGCAAATACATCGAGGTTGAACATGGTAACGCCATTCAGACCCGCTATGGCCATATGTCCGCAATGAACGTGGTGTCCGGCCAACGCGTAAAGCAGGGCGATGTTATCGGCTTTATGGGTTCTACCGGTCGTTCCACTGGCAGCCATCTGCATTATGAAGTGCGCATCGCGGGCGAACCTGTGAACCCCACATCGTTCCTTGCACCAATCACGCAGCCAGCAAATGTCACAAATCAGTCAAATACCTTGATTGCAGCAAAAGCGCCTGCTAATACCGCTCAAGGTGGACCCGCCGAATAGGCTGTGTTACCGAACGCATCACCTTTGGGAGAGGGTGTATTCTGGGGGGCAGTAGGCGGCAACGCCTTGCTCCCCATTTTTTTGTCCCTATATTGGGTGACATGACAGCAGTTCCCGAAATCATTCTGGCCGACATCACTTTGCTTCCAAACGCGGCGCGCCGTGTGGCTGAAATCGCGGTAAAGCTGGGTAAAGATCCGGTGCTGCGGCTGTCGGTTGATGGCGGCGGCTGTTCCGGCTTTCAATATCGTTTCGGTCTGGCCGAGGGCATTGATGCCGATGATACGGTTGCTGATGGCGACGGCGCGCAATTGGTGGTCGATTCGGTCAGCCTGGATCTGGTGCGCGGATGCGCGGTCGATTTTGTCGAATCGTTGGGCGGCAAAAGTTTTCAGGTAACCAACCCGCAGGCGCAAGCAGGGTGCGGGTGCGGGTCTAGTTTTTCTGTGTAGGGATTTGCGCTTTCGGCAACTCCCGCTAAAACTACCTTATGCGCATCGCCACTTACAATATTAACGGCATCAAAGCCCGCCTGCCACGCTTGCTTGAATGGCTCGACGAAACCCGGCCCGACATTGCCTGTCTGCAAGAGATTAAAACCCAAGACGAAGGCTTCCCCGCCGCCGAGTTTGAAAAACTGGGCTATGGCGCGATCTGGCATGGGCAGAAAAGCTTTAACGGCGTCGCGATTCTGGCGCGTGGGTGCCAGCCAGTGGAGACCCAACGCGGCCTACCCGGCGATCCAGACGATGAACAGTCGCGGTATTTAGAGGCCAACGTTCACGGAGTCCGCGTCGCCAGCATCTACCTGCCGAACGGCAATCCACTGCCCGGGCCAAAGTTTGATTACAAGCTGGCATGGATGAAACGCCTTCGCGCCCATGCCGCAACGCTTGCCGCGCTTGAACTGCCCGTGGCCTTGGTTGGTGACTATAATGTCGTGCCGCACACGCACGATATCTGGTCGCCAAAGGCATTGGTGGACGACGCGCTACGCCAACCAGAAAGCATCGCCGCCTATCGCACCTTGTTGTCCGACGGCTGGACCGACGCGCTGGCTACGCACTACCCGCAGGGCGGCGTCTGGACCTATTGGGATTATCAGGCCGGCGCTTGGCAACAAGACCACGGCTTCCGCATCGATCACCTGTTGCTTAGCCCCGTCGCCGCCGACCGGCTGGTGAGCTGCGGTGTGGACAAGGACCATCGCGGGCGGGAAACGCCAAGCGATCACGCGCCGACTTGGGTCGAGTTAAACGCCGATTGACAATTCCCGTTATTTCTGTAAAAACAGAAATAACGAAAAGGACGAGTCGCAATGGGCGTTGAGAAATATCCTGAGGCGCTGGAGTTTATCCTGCATTGGGGGGAGATGGGGACGCATTGGGGGGCGAACCGGTCGGTGGCTCAGGTCCATGCGTTGCTGTACCTCAGCGACAAGCCGATGGATGCAGAGGCAATTTGTACAGCGCTTGATCTGGCGCGCTCCAACGTTTCCACCGCGCTGAAAGAACTGCAAGGCTTTGGCATTGTCCGTCGCACGCACGTTGCGGGTGACCGGCGCGATCACTTTGTCGCCGAGACCGAATTATGGGACATGTTCATGGCGATCACCGCTGAACGCAAACGCCGCGAGATCGATCCGGTGATTGCCAAGCTTGCCGAGTTGAAAGAGCGGATGGCGGCGAACAGCGATCTGCCCGACTATGTCCGCGACCGCATTGGCCAGATGCATGATTTTATTGGCACGCTGACCACCTGGTATGGCCAAGTGCGCGGGTTGAAAAAATCGACGCTGATTTCGCTGATGAAGCTGGGTGCAAAGGTTGCGCGCTTCATACCCGGCGGCAAAGACTAACTACAGCAAGGAGAAAAGACCATGCCACCCGAACATTCGCGTATGTCACCATTTCGATAATTCCTGAAATAACAGAAATACTCTCTCCCAAGAAAGGGCAAGACAATGACCATCCTAGCCTATAGCCTTTACCTGATCCTCGCGATTGGCATGACAATCTGGGTCGCGTGGACGTTGAGCCATAATGGCAAAATCTATCTTATCCGCTGTTTCGGCCATGATGCGGAGCTTGCGACCAGCGTGAACCATTTGCTGGTCGTTGGGTTCTATCTCGTCAATTTCGGCTTTATTGCTCTGGCATTGAGTACAGCGGGCGAGGTCGAGGGCGGCGCAGAGTTGATGCGCTTCCTAGGCTGGTATGTTGGGCTTGCGGTACTGGTGCTAGGCGGCATGCATTTTTTCAACATGGGTGCAGTGACGCGGCATGGCCGGAAAGTCGCGGAGTGGGTGCATGAACAAGCGCCTGAACCAGCGCCGGTTGAGCGGCAGGTGGCGACGGCAAAAAGGGACAGCATCTTGCGCTGATCCCGACATCACCAAACTTCGTCATTCCCGCCGTTGCGGGGGTGACGAAGTTTAGTTTTGGTGGTCAGACTTGATTTAACGCTTGTTCGAAATCGGCAATCAGATCATCGGCATCCTCAATACCAATTGAAATCCGCACCAGATTGTCGGTAATCCCCAGCGCGTCCTTGCGTTCCTGCGGCACAGACAAATGCGTCATCGCCGCCGGGTGGCTGGCCAATGTTTCCGTGCCACCAAGGCTGACGGCCAGCTTCGCAATTTTCAACGCATCGAGGAAACGAAAACTCTCCGCCTCACCGCCTTTAATGAACACCGAAAAGGTTGACCCCGCACCGGTGCAATGGCGGTCGTAAATGTCCTGTTGCCGCGCATCGTCGATCATGCCGAGATAGCCGAGCCCTTCGACCTTGGGATGGCTTTTCAGATAGGCACAGACCTTTGCCGCGTTTTCGCCAGCGCGGCTCATCCGCAGTTCGAGCGTTTCCAGACTGCGCAATAGCATCCACGCCGTATTGGGGTCGCAGATTGTGCCGATCACATTACGCATCGGGCGGATCAGGTCGATCAACGCTTGGTCGCCGCACACGCCGCCTGCGACCAAATCCGAATGCCCACCTGCGTATTTGGTCAGGCTGTAGACGACAAGCTCCGCGCCTTGTTTAATCGGCTGCTGCCACAAAGGGCCAAGAAAGGTGTTATCGATGGCGATGGCGGGTTTCTGCTCGCCCGTGAACGCCGCATCCCGCGCAGCGCGTACTGCCTCTACATCGACCAAAGCGTTGGTCGGGTTGGCGGGGCTTTCCAGATAAACGAGTGCGACTTTGCCGCCGGTCTCGCTGGCCTTGGCTTTGGCGCGTTCCAGCACCGCGTCGATTTCATCGCGTGTCGCTCCTGCCGGAAAGTCGAAATAATGCACGCCAAAACGCGACAATATCCGCGCAATCAGCGTCTCGGTCGCTGCATAAAGGGGCCCCGAATGGACGATCACATCGTTCTGGCTGACCAATGCTAACAGCAAAGTCGAAATCGCCGACATGCCGCTGGAGAAAACCAGCGCATCATCCGCGCCGTCCCACACCGACAACCGGTCTTCCAAAATCTCCTGATTGGGGCCGTTAAAGCGACCATAGACCAGCCCCTCTGCCGGGCCTTTGCGCTTGCCGGTGATATGTTCGAAAAACGTCTTACCCGCCTGTGCGCTTTCAAACGCGAAGGTAGAGGTCAAAAAGATCGGCGGCTTCAACGCGCCTTCGGACAGGGTCGGGTCATAGCCATGCCCCATCATCAGCGTCGAAGGCTTTAGCGCGCGTCCGCCAATCGTCTCGACATGCGGTTTTGGTTTATAGCGAACGGGGGTGGGGGCGTCAGTCATATGCGGCAATCTCCTACTCCTGCCGCACTAACATAATTTGTTTCAAATGAAACTATATTGCGCCATTCAATCTTCGGTAATCAAGCTGCGGTGCTGCGTTTCGGGAAGCAACATTGTTGCGACCCCCGCGATAAAGATGACGGCGGCGACATAATAATAGAACAACGATTCAACGCCTTCACCTTTCAACCACAAAGCGATGATCTCGGCTGTTCCGGCAAACAGCGCATTGCCAATGGAGTACGGAAACGCCACGCCCAGCCCGCGAATATGCGCCGGAAACAGCTCTGCCTTCACCAACGCATTGTTCGCGCTATATCCACTTTGCAGCGTCAGCGGGATCAGCAGCAGCAACGTTGCTGTGACCGGCGAGGTGACCTGCTCCAGCGCGAAGAATACCGGCACCGCCGCAAGCGCACCGCCGATGCCGAAAATCAACAGCATCGGTTTGCGTCCGAACCGGTCCGCCAGCGCCCCGAAAATCGGCTGCATCGCGGTGAACCATAACAACGCAGCGGCGACGATATAGGTCGCAGTCGCTTTGGGAAATCCGACGGTGTTGAACAGGTATTTCTGCATATAGCTGGTAAAGGTGTAGACGCTGACGCCGCCGCCTGCGGATAACATCATGACGAGGATGAATTCGCGCCGGTGGTGTTTCCACAAAGCTGCTACCGTCGATGCAGGGCGGTCGGGGGCGAGATTTTCAAACGATGGCGTCTCGGCCAGATTGCGGCGGAGCAGATAGACGAGCAGCGCCAGCACCGCGCCAATGGCAAAGGGAATGCGCCAGCCCCAAGCGGTCAATTCAGCCTCGGTCAAAAGGCCCTGCAATATGATCGCAACGGCAATCGCGCAAAGCTGCCCACCGATCAGCGTCATATACTGAAAACTTGCCCAGAAACCGCGATTGGCCTTTGGCGCCATTTCGGACAGATACGTGGCGCTGGCTCCATATTCGCCGCCAAGCGATAGCCCTTGCAGGATGCGGGCGAACAAAAGGACGGCGGGGCCGATTAACCCGGCCTGCGCGTAGGTCGGCGCAATCGCGATCAGCGCCGATCCGCTGAACATCAACGCCACCGACAGGCTCAACCCCGCCTTTCGCCCTTTGGAATCGGCGAAGCGCCCCATGATCCATGCCCCCAACGGACGCATGATAAATCCGGCGGCAAAGATAGCGGCGGTGCTGAGCAACTGCGCGGTCGGGTCTGCCTTTGGAAAGAAAACCGGCGCGAAGTAAATCGCGAACGAGGCATAAGCGAACCAGTCATACCATTCGACCAGATTGCCAGCGGAGCCGCCGATGATGGAGGTTAGCCGTTTGCGTGATATGGCCATTTAGGCTCGCAGCCCGATCAGCGCCATTTGTCCGCCATAGCCATTTTCGCCTTTGTGGCAGCTGCGGCGATAGCTGAAGAAACGGTGAGCCTGAGAGTATGTGTCTTGCCCCAAGCATTCGATCCGCGTGATGCCAAAGGCGGCAAGGCGTGCGGCGACATAGCCTTCGATATCGAACTGGTAATGGCCGAGCTTGCCGCCTGAAAAAAAGCGCTCGTTTGCTGCATCGGCTTCGGCAAAGCGCGCGAAAAAGGCAGCGTCCACTTCATAGCTTTTCTGCGCGATGCACGGGCCAATGGCGCAGGCGATATTCGCCCTGTCTGCGCCCAGTGCTTCCATCGCAAGGATCGTGTTGTCAGTGACGCCGGTGATCGAGCCCTTCCAGCCGCTGTGTGCGGCGCCAATGACTCCGGCCTTTTCATCGGAAAATAGCACCGGGACACAGTCGGCGGTTTGCACTGCAAGCAGAAAGCCGGGCAGGTTAGTGACCAAAGCATCGGCCTTGGGCGGGTTATGCTGGTCGATAGGTTCGGTGACCGTGACGACATCTGCGGAGTGGACCTGGTACACGCGCGATAGCGCCGAACCCGGCAGGACTGCTGCGGCTGCTCTGCGCCGGTTTTCGAGCACATCGTCACGATTGTCGTCAGAACCCAGACTGCAATTCAGGCTGGCGAAAATGCCGGTTGATACACCGCCGCGCCGACCCAAAAAGCCGTGCGGGATGTCGCCTAGCTTACTACTACGCAAAATTTCGATTGGATCGTTGCTCTCCACCATGCCTCACTCTTTGCAGCCGCGCGCGCGATTGGCAACATGCTTGACGCAAGGCGTGCGAAACCGGAAAGCACCGACATGACAGACAGATTATTGATTTTCGGAATGGGCTATTCTGCGGGACGGTTAGCCGAGCAATTGCGGCTGCAGGAATGGAAAGTCACCGGTATCCGGCGGCAACCGACCGACGGTTGTATAACGTTTGACGATGCTGCGTCTGTACAGGCAGCCATCGCATCGGCCACGCACATCTTGTCATCGGTTCCACCGCTGTCGCAGGGCGGCGATCCTGTGCTTCTCAACTACGGCGCTGACATCGCAGCGAACGCCAACTGCTGGATCGGCTATCTGTCTGCCACCGGCGTCTATGGCGACACAAAAGGCGCATGGGTCGATGAAAGCGCGCCCGTTGGCGCTGGCAGGAGGACCGCCCGCGCAGATGCAGATCGGGAATGGCAACAGCTTGGTTCGGTCTTCCGCTTGCCCGGCATCTATGGCCCGGGCCGTTCGGCTTTGGACCGCGTCCAATCGGGCAGAGCGCACCGCATTGATCTGCCAGACCAAGTGTTCAGCCGCGTGCATGTCGATGACCTCGTGTCGGGCGTCATCGCGGGAATTAACGGACCGCGCGGTTGCTATAACTTGACCGACGATTTTCCTTGCAGCCAGAATGCGGTAATCGAATATGCTTGCGCGCTGTCAAACATGCCGCTGCCACCGATGCAGTCGCTTGACGAAGCGAAGCTTTTGCCAATGGCGCGGGGCTTTTATGGCGAAAACCGGCGCATTTCCAACGGGAAGGCCAAAAGGCTGCTTGGCTGGAATCCGGTTTATTCCAATTACAAACAAGGCCTTGATGCAATTTTGCATGCGGTCACAAAAGATTAGCATTGACGGATTTCCGCTGCTCCCTAAGCTTCTGGGTAGCCAGCGCCCATCCGGCGTATGAAGTTCGCAGGAGATTAAATTTTGGCAACCATTGCTATCGAACCGGTGTCGCGTCCGTCGCTGTTCCTTATTTTAACCGAATTGCCGCGTGCGATTGCAGAATTCAGCTCGATCCCGCTGGCCAGCCCGTTTTTGATGCAAGCCCCCAAAGGCGATGGCCATCCGGTGATGTTGTTGCCCGGTTTCATGGCGACCGAAAATTCGATGAAGCCACTGGCGCGCTATTTGCGCAAACTGGGTTATGACGTCCACCATTGGGATTTGGGCCGCAATCTGGGTCCAAAAGCGATTGGTGACAAAGGTGAGCGGTTAATCGCGCGTCTGGATGAAATCTATGCAGCAACCGGTCGCAAGGTCAGCCTTGTCGGCTGGTCATTGGGCGGCACGCTTGCGCGGCAATTATCGCGTCGCCGTCCCGATCTGGTTCGGCAAGTGGTTTCGCTAGGTTCGCCAATTAGCGGCAGCCCAAAATCGACCAATGCGTGGCGCGCGTATCAATGGATGACGGGTCAGAAAATCGATGATCCCGAAGTGAAAGCGCAAATGGCCGAAAGCCATGAAGTGCCACCAGTGCCATCAACCGCAATCTTTTCGCGGCAGGACGGCGTTGTCGCATGGCAGACCAGCCGAGAGGCCAAGGCGCCGCAGACGGATAACATCGAGGTTAAGGGTAGCCACTGTGGGCTTGGCGTCAATCCGACTGTCATGTGGGCGGTTGCGGATCGGCTGGCCTTGCCAGAGGGCCAGTGGAAGCCGTTTGAGCGGTCGGGGCTGAAGTCGCTAGTATATCCATCCTCGGGGCACTAACCTTACACAATACAAACATCGTCGCACCTTTGGCCCGCCGGTGCGACGTTAGTTTTTCGCTTTTGGTTTAGGTTTTGCGGCGGCGGCTTTTATGACGACCGCTTTCACGCGAGCGGCTTTGCTCTGTGGCTTTTTGGGTTCTACCTTCACAGCCGCTTTCCTCACCGCAGCCTTAGCCACCACCTTCTTCACCGGAGCCGCTTTCGCTTTCGGCGCAGCCTTAACCTTAGCCACATCCTCCGCTTCCGCTTTCACAGGCACCTTATCCCCAGCCGCTAACAACTCCGCAAACGAATCGCGCAATGCTTGTGCGTAGTTCGCCGGATCAGGCATCATCGCGCGGTCGCTGGTGAATGAAATCGCGACATCGGGGCCATAGCTATAGATCGCGTTGATCAGGCCCATGCCGTCAAACACCGGCCCCGTTCCCATCATCCGCACCATTTTTGCACCAGCAAAATACAGCGGCACACGCGGGCCAGGAACGTTAGTGGCAACGCAGTTGAACACTGGCGAGTGCAGGTTGGCCGCGCCAACGCGCGTGTACAGCCGCGCAGCAAGACCGGCGAGGCCCGACGGGATGAACTGGCTATAATCGGTCAATGTCCGCGCCCCGACCGCGTTGGTCATGGCTTTGCTGTTCATCGCTTCTTTGCGGACGAACGCGAGCCGCTGCATCGGGTCTGCGACGTGCGTACCCAGTTGCACCAGCATTGCAGAGACCAGATTGCCCATCGCCTCTTTTTCGCCATCAGCGCGCACCGAGATCGGGGCCATCGCGGTCATGCTTTCTTTGGGCAAGTTATCTCGGCTGATAAGATATTTGCGTAATCCACCGCCGATGATCGTCAAGACAACATCGTTGACCGTTGCGCCATCAATCCGATTCTTAATCGCGCGGACGCCGTCCAGTGGCAGCACTGCACTATCCCAGACACGGTGCGAGCTGACTTTGCCGTTGAACAAAGTTTGCGGCGCCATCTTTGCGCCTTTTAGTGATACATCGCCGCCCGCGACTTCGCGGATCAATCGCGCCGCGCCGGGCACAGTCTGCGCCAGTGTTTTGGCAAAGCGTACCGGCTGTGTGATTGAATTCATCCAAGTGCGCATCAGCATTTCTGTAACTGCTGGCTCGTTCTCGCCCTTCCAGTTCGATTTGGGCGCATGCTCGACGGGCTTGGGTTCGATGTCGTGCACAGCGGCCGACAGCTCCACCCCGGACATGCCGTCAATCGCGGCATGGTGGACTTTGGCGACAAGCGCAAAACAGCCGGGGGGTAGGCCGGGGATGTTGTCCAGCCCCTCAACGATGTTAAACTCCCACAACGGCTTGGTCATATCCATGCCGCGCGCGTGCAGGCGAGCGACCTGAATGCACAATTGGCGCCAGTCGCCGGGCTTTGGCAAAGCCACATGGCGGACGTGATATTCCAGATCAAAATTGGCGTCGTCGACCCAATAGGGATGGTCGAGGTCAAACGGCACACGGACCAGTTTTTGGCGGAAACTGCGCGCTCTATCCAACCGGCTTTCGATGTGCGCCAATATGTCTTTGAACCGCACAAAACCACCAGGCGCAGACGATGGATCGTAAATCCCGACCGAGCCGATGTGCATTGGTGTTGTCGGTGTTTCCAGATAGACGAAACTGGCGTCTTGCCCGCTTAATTGCTCCATATCGCTTTTCCCATTTTATGCATGTTTGCGGGGAAGTTAGAACGAAGAAACACAGAAAGCTAGGGGTCTAACGAGGACGCATTGCGATGACCAATCCGGCAGTGGCAAACAGCGCGCCACCTATCGCAAGCGGCGTCCATACATAGCCTTCAAACACCGTCGAAAGCAGCATCGCGATCACGGGAATAAGCACACCGGTATAGGCCGCTTTGCCGGGGCCGATGTCGCGGATCAGGCGGAAATACAGCGGAAAGGTGACGACGGATCCGATAATGGCCAGATAAAACACGCCGCCGATATAAGATGGTCTTGGGTCGATAACGGCCGGGCCGTAATTCGCCCAAGCCCAGCATGCGTTGAACAAAGTCCCCCACAGCATCGACCAGCTTAAAACGGTGATGGATGGAAAGCGTGCGATCTGTGGCAAAACTTGCACCACATTAGAGAACGACGCGCAGAACACAGCTGCCATCGCGAGGCTAAAGCCGATAATCACCGCAGTGCTGCCAACGGGGGCGGCGCGGTATTCCTGAATCATCAGCAACGCGACACCGATCGAGGCAACGATGCTCCCGATCATAAATGGCCGTCCTATTTCGCGGCCCAACCACCATTTCGCAAGCAACGCGTTCGGCACTATCAGCAGCGCAAACATCACAGCGACAAGGCCTGATGTAATGTGATGTTCAGCTTCGTAGACAAAGTTGAAATTCAGCGCGAATTGCATCACGCCCAATATCGCTGTCCATACGACACCGCGTCGGTCGAGCCGGAACGGCAGTCGCATGACGGCACCAAGCATGAACATGCCTGCGCCCGCGATCGCAAAACGATATGTTACAGACCAGCTTGCAGGAACAACGTTCAGCTGGTCACGAATCACAAACCAGGTCGAACCCCAGATCAGTGAAACCAGCATAAACGGAAAAAACACACGCGGGCTCAGGAAGCTCGGCTCTGCCGCAGTGTCGTTGCTGACAGAATCCATCGTGTGTATTGCCCAAATATGGGGAATGGTGCTGCTGGGGAGGATTGAACTCCCGACCTCGTCATTACCAATGACGCGCTCTACCACTGAGCTACAGCAGCGTGCCCCAAGAAAGGCGG
>JAYVGQ010000046.1:0-81717 GCA_043771985.1 Sphingomonadales bacterium | reverse complement strand
GAATTCGACGTTATCCTGACCGGCGACGGCGGCAACAAGATTGCTGTCATCAAGGAAGTCCGCGCAATCACACAGCTTGGCCTCACAGAAGCCAAGTCGTTGGTTGAATCGGCTCCCAAAGCCATCAAGGAAGGCGTCAACAAGGCCGAGGCTGAAGACATCAAGGCGAAGATCCTTGCTGCTGGCGGCACTGTCGAAGTGAAGTAATTCACTAACGTCAAGTTATCGAGTTTTCCCTGACGGGGGAAAAGGGAAGGGCGGTCCTTAGGGGCCGCCCTTTTTCGTTTTGGGGTTAAGGGGCAGTTGCCGCGCGCTAAGCCAGCCCGAACGCCGCCACTATAATCACCAGAACACACAGCATCGTCATGACCGGAGGCGAAATCGTTACGCGGAAAGCGATGCGCATTATGCCTCTCCTTCCACATCAAAGCCCAGCAAATCGCCTGGCTGGCATTCCAGCTCGCGGCAGATCGCTTCTAGTGTGGAAAACCGGATCGCTTTGGCTTTGCCGGTTTTCAGGATCGACAGGTTGGCAAGTGTGATGTCCACACGTTCGGCCAATTCGGTCAGTGTCATCCGCCGTTGATACAGCAGCTCATCAAGGTTGACGGTCACAGGCATCAGACTGTCCCTTCCAACTCTTCGCGCATTTCCGCGCCGCGTTCAAAAATGCCCGCGAGGATAAAGACCAGCAAGATGGCGAGGATGCCATTCAGCGATATGTCCAGCCCTGTGTCGGATTCGCCAAACATATCGGCAGCATGGCCCGCAAGGATCGCCAGCGGAATTCCGACCAGTTGCAGAATGACCATCATCCAGCCGATGGCTTTCAGCCGCAGTGCGTTGGCGTGAACGAACGGATTGCCGATTTCCACGCTGGCAATGATCGCGAGCAGCTTTCGCATCATTGTCCAAAGCAAGCCGAGCACCACGATTCCCAATGCAAACACCGCGAGCAACAAAGGCATCAATTCGGTTACGTTCATGCCGGGATGGTTGGTCAGCAGTTCCTTGACTGCCTCGTTCCAGAAAAATGGCAGGATGACACTGACGCCCGCGAGCACCACGCCAACAAAGGCCACCAGCCCCATAATCAGGTACACCAGCCAACGCGTGACGCGCAGGATGCGGTTTTGGGTATTATCAGTCATATCGATCTCCAATGTTGATATTATTGATAATCAATATGACATAATTCGGTAAATGGCAAGCAGTTTATTGATAAACGATATTTCTGCGGACTTAAGGCCTAATGCGGCCAGCATAACAGTTTTCATTTGGGTGGGAGTTTGCCAAAAGCCAACATGCCAAAAAACATCCTCCTCATCGCCGCACTTCCAGAAGAAGCCGACGCCTTTCATCACAACCAAGGCGCTATTGTCCAAACCAAACCGCACCCGATGCGCGTGATCGAACAGGCGAGCGGCCAAATCAAAATCGTCACCTGTGGTCTGGGAAAGGTCAACGCGGCGCTAGCTGTCGGGCGCTATGCCGATGCCGACTGTGTGCTGATCGCCATGACCGGCACCTGCGGGCGGATTGCTGAAATCGAAGGCGACACATTTTGGATCACTCGCGCCATCCAGCATGATTACGGCGCGCTGGGGGCCGAGCGTATTTCCCATTACCGCGCAGGCGACTGGCCAATGGGCGACGCCCGCGACCCGGCGTTCACCGCGATGCCCGATCCGGGAGTGGGGTTGCCGCATGCCAGCATCATCAGCGGCGACGTCTTCCTTGAATCCCCCGCCACAGCAAAGGCGCTTGCAAAGAAACTAAACGCACAGCTGGTAGACATGGAGGTCGCGGCGGCCGCTCAAGCTGCTGAAGTTCTCGGTTTGCCTTGGTGTGCAATCAAAGCTGTGACCGACTACGCGGATGGAGACAGCGCAGGTGATTTCAGCTTGAATTTGCTTAGGGCGGCGAAGAAGGCGGCGGTGGCTATGGAGGCGGTGTGTGCTGGCGACGATAAATAGCCCCCTCAATTCCCTGCCGCATCCGCTTGACCAAAACCCATCCCGCGCCTATATCCTATGTATCCGACCGGAGTTTTCGGGATCGGGGCAGAAACGCGCATTGCCCTAACGAATGGAAAGCTGTGGTTTTTTCGACGCGACAGGCTGCTGGCTGGCTCCCGACTCAGGGTGCTTTGCTACGCGGCCTTTTTGTTGTCGAAAACGTCCCGCGCCAGAATTATTGAACTAATTTTTGATCTAAGGACACTATCAGCACATGGTAAATCCGGCACATACCGAAGCACTTTCCCGCAAAAAACGTATTCGCAAAATCTTTGGCGACATTCATGAAGTCATCGAGATGCCAAACCTGATCGAGGTGCAGCGCGAGTCCTACGAACAGTTTTTGCGTTCTGATCCGTCGATTGGTTATGTGTCAGGTCTTGAAAAAACGCTGCGTTCGGTGTTCCCGATCCGAGATTTTGCCGGAACGTCTGAACTGGATTTCGTTCATTACGAACTCGAAGATCCAAAATATGACGTTGAAGAATGCCGTCAGCGCGGGATCACTTATGCGGCGCAGATGAAAGTAACATTGCGTCTGATCGTGTTTGAAGTTGACCCTGAAACCGAGGCGCGCTCGGTTCTCGATATCAAAGAACAAGACGTTTACATGGGCGACATGCCGTTGATGACGCATAACGGCACGTTCTTTATCAACGGTACAGAGCGCGTTATCGTATCGCAGATGCACCGTTCGCCGGGCGTCCTGTTCGATCATGACCGCGGCAAAACGCATTCGTCGGGCAAGTTCCTGTTCGCCGCACGCGTTATTCCGTATCGTGGCTCGTGGCTCGATTTTGAATTTGATGCAAAGGACATCGTCAACGTTCGTATCGACCGTAAACGTAAGCTTCCGGTCACGACGTTGCTGTATTCGCTGGGCATGCATGATGAGGAAATCCTCAATCAATTCTACAACACCGTTACCTTTGCCCGCGCAAAGGGTGGCTGGAAAATTCCATTCAACGCCGATCAATGGCGCGCGTCGAAACCGACGTTCGATATCGTGGATGCAAAGTCGGGCGAAGTTATTTTCCCGGCGGGCACAAAAGTAACACCGCGCGCTGCTAATAAAGCTGTCAAAGACGGTTTGGTCGATTTGCTGATCCCGACTGAGGAAATCTTTGGCCGGTATTCCGCGTTCGATCTGGTCGATGACAAAACCGGTCGCATTTATGTTGAGGCCGGTGACGAAATTACCGTTGAAAATCTTGAAGCGCTGGATGCTGCAGGTATCGACGCGCTTCAGCTACTCGATATCGACCATGTGATCACTGGTGCGTGGATGCGCAACACCTTGAAAGCTGACAAGGCCGAGAACCGCGACATGGGCCTTGATGCGATCTACCGCGTGATGCGTCCCGGTGAACCGCCAACGCGCGAAACCGCCGAGGCTTTGTTTGCGGGGCTCTTCTTCGATGCTGACCGTTATGACCTGTCGGCGGTTGGCCGCGTAAAGCTGAACATGCGTTTGCAGCTGGATGCGCCAGATGATCACACCACTTTGCGCAACGAAGACATTCTTGCCGTTGTCAAAGAACTGGTGAACCTGAAAGACGGCAAGGGCGAAATCGACGATATCGATAACCTTGGTAACCGCCGCGTTCGTTCGGTTGGCGAATTGCTGGAAAACCAATACCGCGTCGGCCTGCTCCGTATGGAGCGCGCTGTTAAAGAGCGCATGTCCTCGGTCGATGTGTCGACGGTGATGCCAAACGATCTGATTAACGCAAAACCAGCGGTTGCTGCGGTGCGTGAATTTTTTGGTTCAAGCCAATTGTCGCAGTTTATGGATCAGACCAATCCCTTGTCCGAAGTGACGCACAAACGCCGCGTCTCGGCGCTTGGACCTGGTGGTTTGACCCGCGAACGTGCAGGCTTTGAAGTCCGCGACGTTCACCCGACGCATTATGGCCGTATCTGCCCGATTGAAACGCCAGAAGGCCCGAACATCGGTCTGATTAACTCGCTGGCTTCGTTTAGCCGCGTGAATAAATACGGCTTTATCGAAACGCCGTACCGTCTGGTTAAGGACAACAAAGTCACAACCGACGTCGTTTATTTGTCAGCGATGGAAGAACAAAAGCACACAGTTGCGCAGGCGAATGCTGAAACCGATGCTGACGGCATGCTTGTCGAAGAGCTTATCTCTTCGCGGCAGGCAGGTGAATTCTTGATGGCGCCAAAAGAACAGATCACATTGATGGACGTGTCGCCGAAACAGCTGGTTTCGGTTGCGGCCTCGCTGATCCCGTTCCTGGAAAACGATGATGCTAACCGCGCGCTGATGGGTTCGAACATGCAACGTCAGGCTGTGCCTTTGTTGCGTGCAGAGGCACCATTGGTCGGCACTGGCATGGAAGAAACCGTTGCCCGCGATTCGGGTGCTGCTATCGGCGCACGCCGCGCTGGCATCGTCGATCAGGTTGATGCCACGCGTATCGTCGTTCGTGTAACTGGCGAAGTTCAGCCCGGCCAATCAGGCGTCGACATCTATACATTGCAGAAATTCCAGCGTTCAAACCAGAACACCTGCATCAACCAAAAACCACTGGTAAAGGTTGGCGATGTGTTGGAGGCTGGCGATATCATCGCTGATGGCCCTTCAACAGAACTGGGCGAACTGGCGCTGGGCAAAAACAGCCTCGTCGCGTTTATGCCTTGGAATGGGTATAACTACGAAGATTCGATCCTGATTTCGGAACGCATCGTGAAGGATGACTTGTTTACGTCGATCCATATCGATGAATTTGAAGTCATGGCCCGCGATACCAAATTGGGTCCTGAAGATATCACACGCGACATCCCCAATGTCGGCGAGGAAGCGTTGCGCAGCCTCGATGAAGCCGGGATCGTCTATATTGGTGCAGAAGTGCATCCGGGCGATATTCTTGTCGGCAAAATTACGCCAAAGGGTGAAAGCCCAATGACGCCGGAGGAAAAATTGCTCCGCGCGATATTTGGCGAGAAAGCAAGCGACGTTCGCGATACCTCGTTGAAGATGCCCCCCGGCGTTGCCGGAACAGTCGTCGAGGTTCGTGTGTTTAACCGCCACGGTATCGACAAAGACGAACGTGCAATGGCGATTGAACGCGAAGAAATCGAACGCCTGGCAAAGGACCGTGAAGACGAACGTTCGATCCTTAATCGCGCCACATACAATCGTCTGAAAGACATGCTGATCGGGCAAGTTGCTGCCGCCGCGCCAAAGCCTATGAAAAAAGGCGACACAATCGACGAAGCCAATCTGGCTGAAGTTGAGCGCTTTGAATGGTGGAAAATCGCGGTTGCCGATGACAAAGCTCAGGGCGACCTAGAGGCTGTTAAAACGCAGTATGACGATGCCGTTAAACTGATCGTCGAGAAATTCGATGATCGCCGCGAAAAGCTTGAGCGTGGTGACGAGTTGTCGCCGGGTGTGCTGAAAATGGTCAAAGTCTTCGTTGCGGTGAAGCGTAAGCTGCAGCCGGGCGATAAAATGGCCGGACGTCACGGGAACAAGGGTGTTATCTCGCGGATTTTGCCGCAAGAAGATATGCCGTTCCTGGCCGATGGAACGCCTGTCGATATCGTGTTGAATCCGCTTGGCGTGCCTTCACGTATGAACGTCGGGCAAATCTTCGAAACGCATCTTGGCTGGGCCGCGCGCGGGCTGGGCAAGCAGATTGAGGCTGGGCTTGAGGAATGGCGCGCTGCTAATCCAAACCCGTCGGCCGGCGCTCCGCCTGAGGCAATCCGTGATCGTCTGGCCGATATCTATGGCGATAATTATGCCAAGGAAATCGCCAGCCGCTCGGATGAAGCAATTATCGATCTGGCCGAGCATCTTACCTTTGGCGTGCCTATGGGTACTCCAGTGTTTGATGGTGCGCGCGAAGCTGATGTCTCGTACATGCTCGCAAAGGCAGGTTTAGATACATCAGGACAAAGCGATTTGTATGATGGCCGGACCGGTGACAAATTCGACCGTAAGGTGACGGTGGGCTATATTTACATGCTCAAACTGCATCACTTGGTCGACGATAAAATCCATGCCCGGTCGATTGGACCATACTCGCTCGTCACGCAGCAGCCGCTGGGTGGTAAGGCGCAGTTTGGCGGTCAGCGCTTTGGTGAAATGGAATGCTGGGCGCTGCAAGCCTATGGCGCTGCGTATACTTTGCAAGAAATGCTGACAGTGAAGTCTGATGATGTCGTTGGCCGGACAAAGATTTACGAGGCCATTGTTAAGGGCGATGATAGCTTTGAAGCTGGCATTCCCGAGAGCTTTAACGTCCTCGTGAAAGAAATGCGCTCGCTGGGCCTTAACGTTGATCTGAAATCGCACGATGTGGTCGAAGATGATGAAGGCTTTGCCGAGGCAGCGGAATAATACTGGCGGGCGGTGGCAACACCGCCCCGTTTCTTCCGCTCTTGCACGAAATTTATGTGGCTGAATGCCTCACAAGGAAAAGAACATGAACGAACTTTCCAAATTTAATAACCCCGTCGCTAAGGTCGAAACATTCGACCAGATCCAGATCGGCATTGCCTCGCCAGAGAAAATCCGCAGCTGGTCGTTTGGCGAGATTAAAAAGCCCGAAACCATCAACTATCGCACGTTCAAGCCAGAGCGGGACGGCCTGTTCTGCGCGCGCATCTTTGGTCCGGTAAAGGATTATGAGTGCTTGTGCGGCAAGTATAAGCGCATGAAATACAAAGGCGTCGTTTGCGAAAAGTGCGGCGTTGAAGTTACCGTCACGAAAGTCCGCCGCGAACGCATGGGCCATATCGAATTGGCTGCGCCGGTTGCGCATATCTGGTTCCTGAAATCGCTACCTTCGCGCATCGGCTTGCTGCTTGACATGCAGTTGAAGCAGCTTGAGCGTGTGCTGTATTTTGAACATTACATCGTCACCGAGCCCGGCCTGACCGCGCTGGAGAAATTCCAGCTTTTGACCGAAGATGAGTTGCTCGCGGCTCAGGATGAGTACGGCGAAGACGCGTTTTCGTCCGCCATCGGTGCCGAAGCTGTCAAGCAAATGCTGATGGACCTCGACCTTGTTCAGGAACGCGACGATCTGCTTGCCGAACTGGCAGTCACTAAATCGGAGCTGAAGCCAAAGAAGATTATCAAGCGGCTGAAGGTGGTCGAAAGCTTTATCGATTCAGGGAATAAGCCTGAATGGATGATCCTGGACGTCATTCCCGTCATCCCGCCAGAATTGCGCCCATTGGTGCCGCTGGATGGTGGCCGCTTTGCGACGTCTGATCTCAACGATCTCTATCGCCGCGTGATAAACCGTAACAACCGTTTGAAGCGGCTGATTGAGCTGCGTGCGCCGGACATCATCGTCCGCAACGAAAAGCGTATGTTACAAGAAGCTGTTGACGCACTGTTCGATAACGGCCGCCGTGGTCGTACGATTACCGGTGCGAACAAGCGTCCGCTGAAGTCACTGTCCGACATGCTTAAGGGCAAGCAAGGCCGTTTCCGCCAGAACCTGCTCGGCAAGCGCGTCGATTATTCCGGTCGTTCGGTCATCGTGACTGGCCCAGAACTCAAATTGCATCAGTGCGGCCTGCCAAAGAAAATGGCGCTCGAGCTCTTTAAGCCGTTCATCTACTCACGCCTTGATGCAAAGGGTCTTTCGATGACTCTAAAGCAAGCCAAGAAGTGGGTCGAAAAAGAGCGCAAAGAAGTTTGGGATATCCTTGATGAGGTTATCCGCGAACATCCAGTGTTGCTGAACCGTGCGCCAACGCTTCACCGCCTTGGCATTCAGGCGTTCGAGCCTGTGCTGATTGAAGGCAAAGCGATCCAGCTTCACCCGTTGGTTTGCGCTGCGTTTAACGCCGACTTCGATGGTGACCAAATGGCCGTCCACGTTCCGCTGAGCCTTGAGGCACAGTTGGAAGCACGCGTGCTGATGATGTCGACAAACAACATCCTAAGCCCCGCCAATGGTAAGCCAATCATCGTTCCTTCGCAGGATATGGTGTTGGGTCTATACTACCTGTCGATGGACCGCGAAGGCGAGCCAGGCGAAGGCATGTTGCTGTCGGATATGGCCGAGGTGCATCAGGCGATTGAAGTCGGTGCCGTTACAATGCACTCAAAAATCACCAGCCGCGTCCCGCAAACTGGTGAAGATGGTGTCGAGCGCATGGTGCGTTACAATACGACTCCTGGCCGTATGCTGCTTGGCGAATGCCTGCCAAAATCGCACAAGGTTCCGTTTGAAACCGTCAACCGCCTTCTCACGAAGAAGGAAGTGGGTGACGTTATCGACCAAGTCTATCGTCACACGGGCCAGAAGGACACAGTGCTGTTTGCCGATGCGATCATGTCGCTGGGCTTTAAGCATGCGTTCAAGGCCGGCATCTCGTTCGGCAAGGACGACATGATCATCCCTGAAGAAAAGGTTGGTCTGGTCAACGAAACCAAAGCCGTTGTTGCCGATTTTGAGCAACAATATCAGGATGGTCTGATCACTCAGCAGGAAAAATACAACAAAGTCATCGACGCTTGGTCAGGTTGTGGTGATCGCGTTGCCAATGCGATGATGGAGAAGTTAAAAGCCACACCAAAGGACGAGAATGGGCGTGAAGCTCAGATCAACTCGATCTACATGATGGCCCATTCCGGCGCGCGTGGTTCGCCAGCGCAGATGAAGCAGCTGGGCGGAATGCGCGGTCTGATGGCTAAGCCGTCGGGCGAGATCATTGAAACTCCGATCATCTCGAACTTTAAGGAAGGCCTGACCGTCCTTGAGTATTTCAACTCAACGCACGGTGCGCGTAAAGGCCTTGCCGATACTGCGTTGAAGACAGCCAACTCGGGATATTTGACTCGTCGTTTGGTCGACGTGGCGCAGGACTGCACCATTGTCGAAATTGACTGTGGTACTGAACGGGCGCTGGAAATGCGTTCGATCGTGCAGGGTGGTTCAACCATTGCCTCGCTGGGTGAGCGCGTTTTGGGCCGGACCACAGCCGAGGATATCATGGGTGCAGACGGCAAAGTCTTGTTTGCCACAGGCACATTGCTTGACGAGCCGATGATTACCGCGATTGAAGAAATCGGCCTGCAAGCGTTGAAGATCCGCAGCCCGCTGGTGTGCGAATCCAAGGTTGGTGTTTGCGCGACATGCTATGGTCGTGACCTTGCACGCGGAACGCCAGTCAACATCGGTGAAGCGGTCGGCGTTATTGCCGCTCAATCCATTGGTGAGCCGGGCACACAGCTGACGATGCGCACTTTCCACATTGGTGGTGCAGCGCAGTTGAACGAAACGTCGAACCTTGATGCGTCGGCCGATGGTATCGTGAATTACCGCGATCTGCCGTCGATTGTCGATAAAAAGGGCCGCCGCGTTGCGATGGCGCGTAGCGGCGATCTCGCCATTATCGGCCATGAAGGCCGCGAGATGGAAGTTCACCGTCTGCCATTCGGCGCGACGTTGCTGCTTGCCGAAGGTGCAAAGGTCAAGATCGGTGATCGTCTGGCGGAATGGGATCCGTTCACTATGCCAGTGATCACTGAAAAGGCCGGCATCGTTAAGTATCAGGACCTGATCGAAGGCCAGACGCTGATCGAACAGACCGACGAGGCGACGGGTATTTCCCAGCGCGTCGTCACCGAATTCCGCGGTATTGCCCGTGCGAAAAAGGAAGATCTGCGGCCGCGCCTGACACTGTTGGATGATGAAAGTGGCGAAACCGCACGGTACCTGTTGGCTGTTGGCACAATGCTGTCGGTCGAGGATGGCGCACGCGTTGAAGCAGGCGATGTTCTTGCCCGTGGTACGCGCGAGTCGGCCAAGACCCGCGACATCACCGGTGGTCTGCCACGCGTTGCGGAATTGTTTGAAGCGCGTAAGCCAAAGGATTGCGCAGTCATCGCCAAAATCTCTGGCCGTGTCGAATTTGTCCGTGACTATAAAGCGAAACGCAAAATTGCGATTGTGCCAGAGGAAGGTGATCGGATTGAATATCTGATTCCAAAATCCAAGGTGCTGGACGTGCAAGAAGGCGATTTCGTCCGTAAGGGCGATAACCTGATCGCAGGTTCGCCTGATCTGCACGACATCCTTGAAGTCATGGGCGTCGAAGCGCTGGCTGAATATCTGGTTGCGGAAATTCAGGAAGTGTACCGTCTGCAGGGCGTGAAAATCAACGATAAGCACATCGAGACGATTGTTCGTCAGATGTTGCAGAAAGTTGAAATCACCGATGGCGGCGATACGACTTTGCTGGCCGCTGAACAGGTTGACCGTGAAGAAATGGATGCGATTAACGCAAAGCTTGCGTCAAATCAGCAGCCTGCGGTTGGTAAGCCCGTCTTGTTGGGCATCACCAAAGCATCGCTGCAAACGCGTAGCTTCATCTCGGCAGCGTCTTTCCAGGAAACCACTCGCGTGCTGACGCAGGCTGCGGTTGAGGGCAAGAAGGACATTCTGACCGGCCTGAAGGAAAACGTGATTGTTGGTCGCTTGATCCCTGCGGGGACTGGTTCAGCAATGAACCGTCTGCGCGTTGCCGCCAACAGCCGTGATGCCGCGCTTCGTGCCAGCATGAGAAAACTGCAAGAGAGCTTGATCGCGCCGGAAACTGCGGCAGAGGAGCATGCAGCAGAACTGGCACAAGGCCCCGAGGCAGCAATTGGTGATGACGTGTTGGCAAAGGTTATTGCCGATGACTTCACCACTAATGACGCAGCGATTGATGATGTTGTAGCGGCTGACGAAGAATAAGCGTGACGCACTGAAACAAACAAACCCCGCGGGAAGCAATTCCGGCGGGGTTTTTGTTTGCGGGGTAGAGCGCGAGAGATACGCTATCGCTAAACACTACGCCGAGGATGGCACCATATCGATGATCGCCGTTGCCCGGGCGCGCGATTAAAGCGCGTTCGTTTCGCCAACTCACGAACTTTTTTCACACTAAATATCTGTTGTCACAGGGGGTAAAGCGTGGGACCACATGCATCTGTCGGGCAGATGCGTTTATCGCTTTTCGAATCGGGGTGGCAGACATGGCTGTGATTGATGGCGATCAAACGACCAATGATGCTGCGCAAGGGCAGACAACGCTATTTGTCAGCTATTCGCGAGCTGACCAAGCGCGCGCTTTGCCCGTCATTCAGCTGCTGCAACAGGCAGGTTTTAACACATGGTGGGATGGGCTGTTAGAAGGCGGCGAGCGGTTTTCGCATACGACCGAGGACGCGCTCAATCGCGCCAAGGCGGTCGTTGTGCTTTGGTCCAAAACCTCGGTCCAATCGCACTGGGTACATGATGAGGCAACGCGCGGGCGTGATCGCGGGACGTTGGTGCCGCTATCGCTTGACGGCGTTGAACCGCCATTGGGTTTTGGCCAATTTCAAGTGATTGATCTGTCGAGAGCAAAAATGTCGGCTAAGGATCAATCAATTCGGCGGATGCTACGCAAAGTAGAAGCGCTGCACACCATAGAAGGCGCTCAAGTCAATCGCGCTCCGCCCGTTCCGCCAGCACACGCCAATCGTAGGACGCTGATGTTCGGCGGTGCTGCGGTGGTTGCGCTGGGCGGCGGTGTAGCTGCGTGGTTGGCGGGGTTGTTCGGCGGAAGTGGAGGCGCATCAAATCGCATCGCTGTGCTGAAATTCAATAACATCGGCGATAAACGCGAACAGGCCTATGTCGCTGACGGGATTGCCAATGAAATCCGTGCGACACTCGCGCGGAACGGCGCGCTGGAGGTAGTGGGGCAAGCGTCATCCGAGGCATTTGCACGTGGCAAAGACGATGCTGTCGCGTTCGCCAAAAAAATACGTGCAGGGTATTTGATCGATGGCGCGGTGCAAATCGCTGGCGATATCATGAGTGTGACGATCGACCTTCTCGACGGAAAAACTGGAGTGAGCCTATCCAACCGGCCATTTGAGCAGCCAATGATTAACTTATTGTCGGTGCAGCGTGAAATTGGCAGCGCGATATCTGCGGAGTTGAGCGCCAAAATTGGCACAGCAGGATTGGCAAAATCCGATCCCGCCGGGACCAAGAATGTGATCGCGTTTGATCATTACCTGCGCGGAAAAGACTATTATTCCAATGCCACAAATGAGACAGAGGAACGGCAAGCGCTTGCGCAATTTGACGCAGCAATTGCTGCTGATCCCAAATTCGCCGCTGCGTATGCCGCGCGCGCACGATCCTTAGCCGCGATATCTGGACAATATGGAAGTGCTGCGGAGATTAAGGTTCAGTACGACGCTGCGATTGTATCAGCGCAGCAGGCTGTAAAGCTGGCACCGAAATCTGCCGACGCGCAATCCGGGCTAGCCCTGATGCTTTTTCAGGGCAATTTCGACGTCAAAGGGTCGCGCGCGCCGTTTGATCTTTCCCGAAAGTTGGGCGAAGGCGATGCGCCGGTTTTGGCGAGATTTGCTGCATTTTGCGCAGCGACAAAGCGCGACCGGGACGCGATGTTGAGTATCGACCGAGCGGTGTTGCTCGATCCGCTGAACGCAAAGATCCACCGGATCGCAGGCAGTGTGCATTATGCTGCGGGAAGATATCCAGAGGCTATCGCCGCTTTACGCCAAGCGCTTTTGATCGAACCTAGTCTGTCTGAACTGCATTCGCGTATCGGGATGGCATTGTTGATGCAGGACAAAAATTCGGAGGCGTTAAAGGCGTTTGATGTTGAAACGCACAAATGGTCGAAGCTGGCAGGTGTTGCGATTGCACACAATCGTCTGGGTAACAGCGCTGCTGCCAAAGCCGCGATGGCGGGGCTAACCGGCGATACCGATACGGTGTCTTTATACCAACAGGGGCAAGTTTACGCCCAATGGAGTGACTTGGAAAACGGCGTGCTGGCGCTGGAGCAGGCATATCAACAGCGTGATGCTGGATTAACGACAGCACGCGTCGACCCGATGCTTGATCCGTTACGGCAGCAGCCCCGGTTTATTGATTTGCTAAAATCAATGGGTTTCGACTAACATGTCAACTCTCGTAAAAAAGGGGAGAAGAGAAATGCGTACATTGACCATCGTTTCGGCTGCCATTGCAGCGACTATGATTTTGGCAGCTTGCCAGCCTGCGGCCAAAGAAGACGAGGCCGTTGCGCCCGAGGCAGAAGCGACAGTTGAGCCAGTTGAGGCTGCTGCTGAACCAGCCGCAGCCGATGCAGCAGCGAAAGCGCCAGAGGCTGCAGCAGAGACCACTGCTGAAGGTACCGAGCATACCGGCGGGATCAAAGTCGCCCCAGCACAATAAACTGGATTCAATGGAGCGGCGTTTACCGCACCGCTCCATTCGTGGTTTTCCTGATCCACGGAAGATAAGCGCCGATCCGGGTATAAAAGCTCGGATCGTTGTCTTTTGCGCATTTTGGGCCGCCACCGCTGACGAGCGCAACAAGCTGCTTTGTCACATCGTCAACAACCGGCCCACCGCTGTCGCCGGCACAGGTTTTGCGGTCGGTATTGGGTGGCGCTATCGCGCACACAAACCCATCACCGATACTCCATCGCAACCGTTTCCCGATGGGAACACAATCCTTGCGCGCCATTATTTGCAAACCGACTGTTAGCAGCAGCTGGTTAGCGCGCATCCCGCCATCGCTTTGGCGGCCCCAGCCATAGACATTGACTGACCGTCCGGCGGGAAGGTCTCCGCCTTGAAACAGGGCAATCGGCCGGACATTGCTGAATGGCGGTTCGATACCGGTATCGCTGGATATCTGGATCAAAGCGATGTCGCCGCCTTGGTGCGAAACATAGGACGGGAACTGAATGACGCGGTCGATTTTATACGTCCAACCGATACCACCGCTCAAATTTTTCTGACCTAAGCGAACCTTATAGCCAGCCGCCTTCATACTGTCGTCAATGCAGTGTGCGGCAGTCAGCACCCAACCGCGCGCGACCAGCGTTCCCCCGCAAAAATGCTGCAAGGCCCATAAAGGCACTTTTGCAGCCAGCATCGGTTTATACGCCTTCGCGACATTGGGATAATATATTTGCGCTTGCCACGGCGCACCCGTCGGCCCAACGCGCCCGCCGCCCCGCGCTCTTTTTGCGCGCCGTGGTTCGCCGCTGTTTGCATCTAGGATGGAGTCGGGCTGATCGGCTGCAACCACCAGCATTCCGGGCGGCAGCTTTATGTTCGGATCGTCAACATATTGCAGCGAGTCGAGGTAGACCTGATAGTCCAAATCGACCTCATATTCCTCAACGGGGTCGAAATCGCCATTCTCTTCCGGAATATCAGATTGCGGTTCGGCATCTACGCTGGCGCGAACGATTTTTTTGCGCACCACCGTTCGGGTGGTCATTTCCGGCCAAGGGTTCTCGGCGTCGCCTTCGACATAAAATTCGGAACCCTCTGGGGCTCCTTCATTATTATCCTGCGCATTCGCGGCGATGCTGCTAAGAAATGCAACTCCGAAGAAAGCGAGCCACCGAAGAGCCCGGTTGCGCGGCACACCATTACTCGGTTGTGTCATGTCTTTTCCGCCTTGGAAGTTACTGGCGCGACCCAATAACTGAAACAGTATCACAATATGTCACAAAACGTAACGGATAAGACACATCGCGCAGAACGCCGCTATACCGGCACGGTAATGTGCTTACCCCCGAATACCGCTTGCCAGTTTTCAATCTCGTCCACGACGATATCGTCGATGGCATGGGCTAGCCCCGAAACCCGCGCATAAGTAACCTCGCCATCCGGCGCATCGAGCAAAAAGCCAATCCGCGTTTCAACATCGCTCAGCTTTTCTGAGGTAATAGCGGAAATAGCGGCGAACCGTTCGAAATCGCCAAAATAGTGCACACCGGCAAACGCGCCCCCCATCGTCGGAAAAAGCACGCCCAAAAAGGTGAATGTTTTTGCGACATCATGGGGCAAAGTGTGGGGCAGCCACCCTAAACCAGCGCCGAGTTCAATCAAAAGATAAAGGGCGACGGACAATACCGCAAGCAGGAACAAAAACTCCGATGTGCGGTCGAGATTATGCTGCGCGCGTTTTAGCCTGTCGGCCTTCCCGCGATGATAGGTACTTTGCGGCAGAACATGATGATCGTGCATCAGCGACAGCGCACCGCGCAAAAATGCAGGCGTCACTTTCATTCGGGGCAGTCCAATGCCGCGCAGTGCATGGCGCACATAATGTTCCGGCCAGTTTCCATCTGCTCCGCGCGGCCATCGGCCGGTTGAACGTGCAGCGCCCAGCAACAACAAAATCGGCGCATGACGAAAATACTCAGCGACCCGGCGCGTTTCGAACCAGCGTTCGTGCCAGCGCAGCCGCTTTCCAGTAAAAAAAATCGCGACAATCATCGCCAGCAGCACAAATTCAAACGCCGCAAACCCCCATTTTTGGTTGACCGAGGCAAACGGCAAATAAGCGATGCCGCCGATGATTGCAAAGGCGGACAAGAAAAAGCTGGCGACCATACCGCCGCGATAGGCATCAGACAGCCATGTTGATACGCCGTCTGCCCAAGCGAAAGGCGTTAACACGTCGGACGCAATGCGCTTTGGTATGTGCGGATCGCCGCCTGGAAGCGCGCTGGCGGCGGCGAGCATTGGTGCGCCGCTGCCGCTGGTAATATCTCGCGGTCGTTCGTATCGCTGCTGCAAACGTCGGAACGGGCGCTTGCCTGGTTCACCAAACAGCAACTCAACGCGCCGGTACGCCTGAAACCAAGCGCTACTTTTGTCGCGCCATTTTTCGGAGCCATGCGCCGTTTGTGCGTTATCGCCCGACGGGCGTAATGCGTCTCTTACAACTGCTTGCAGCGCATCAACGGATTGCGCGGCATCTGCGCGCTGCGCGATTCCGGCCAGTTCCTCAGTCGCGCGCAAGACATGCCAAGCTTCTGGATTGCGAGCATCAATCCAGACAACAGCGATGCCCTGTTCCAATGCTGCCTCAATTGTATGCCGCGTGCCGCCAATTGCGCCGCGCGTTACGCCGTCCCAGATCCCGATCAGCAGGTCCGAATGTTCGACCATGACGCGTGCTGCCATCGCTGCGCGATCGGAACAGATCGCCATAAATGCTTGCTTTGCACTCTCGTCAGCGGGGGTGGTTAAATGCGCTCGGTACAATGTCTCCACGTCATGATCTTGTTCGGCAAGTTCGAACAGGCTGACCTGATCGGCAATCGCCGAGATTTCGGCGGCCCGCTTTGCTGTCGATGTATCGCCGATGTCTCCGGCGGTTAACAACACATCCATATCCGCCAAGCTAGACGGCTGAGCGTTGATAGCAAGGTTCAGGGCACGTCCAAATGGCAGCGGAGCCGCCACGGTCCAACTAATAGCAATGGCGGCCTCCACCGCCATTAAATCGGCACCATAAGCCAATAGTGAATGCATCTGCACACGCGGCGTAGTAGCGTCATCCGTCGCTTGCGCTTCATCTTTTGCCAGCCTTCCCAACAGGCCCAACAGCGCGTTCAGGCTTTTGGCAATGGCATCGCGATTGGCAGAAAACACCGGATGGCCGCTACGATGTCCAGTAATCCCGATATCGAGATATGTCGCAGGCGCAGATAAACCCAGTTCGCTCAGATCATCGCGTTGCATGGGTATTTCCGCCCTTTCCCCGTGTACGTAACACGAAACCTATAAGCGGAATGCAGATTGTTCAAGTACCGCGCTATTGACCGTTTGTATGGCACCAAACCATGTCTCATACCGGTGAACGAACGTTTGCCGCTAAAGCACGTTGGTATAGAAACAAAATGATAACTCAGCGGTTCATTGTTGCTTGCCTTTGCACCTTTTCTGGTGTGTGTAGATGGGATTCTGAGGAGAGTTACATGCGTTCTTTATTGTTGGTTAGCGGCGCTTTGAGCGCGATTTTGATGTCACAAGCGGCGATGGCCGACGAAGGTATGTGGCTTCCCAGCCAAACACCGGAACTTGCGCCTAAGCTGAAATCGGCTGGATTAGAAATTGATCCAGCAATGCTAAGCGACCTGAAATCTGCGCCACTCAATGCAATCGTGTCGTTGGGCGGGTGTTCAGCTGCGTTCCTAAGCCCCGATGGCCTAGTCGCGACCAACCACCACTGTGTGTACGGCTCGATTCAATATAATTCAAAGCCCGGCCAAGATTATCTGACTGATGGCTTCTTGGCAAAAACGAATGCCGATGAAGTTCAGGCAGCGCCTGGTTCGCGGATATTTGTCATCGAAGATCTGCGTGATGTCACTTTGGGCATGAACAAAGGCATCACAACAAAGCTGGATGGTTTGGCGCGCTATGAAAAGCTTGAGGGTAACCGCAAAGCCTTGATCGAGGCATGCGAAAAACAAGCTAATCGCCGGTGTGATGTGCGCGCCTATTTTGGCGGGCATACTTACTATTTGCAACAACAGCTGGAGATTAAAGACGTTCGGCTGGTATATGCACCGGCTGGTGGGATCGGCAATTTCGGCGGCGAAACCGACAACTGGCAGTGGCCGCGTCACACCGGCGATTTCGGGTTTTACCGCGCGTATGTCGCACCCGATGGTTCGTCAGCGGCGTTCGCCAAAGACAACGTGCCCTTTAAGCCCAAATCATGGTTGAAAGTTGCAACTAAGCCGCTGACTGAGGGCGATTTTGTGATGGTTGCCGGCTTTCCGGGCGTAACGCAGCGGTTGCAAACTGCGGCTGAAGTTCAGCATGTGTTCGATAGTGTTTACCCAATCGATCAGCAGCTGCGCGCCGATTATTCCGACGCGATTGCAAAGGCGACCGCTGGTAACCCGGCAACACAAATCAAATATGCGTCCATCCTTAAAGGTTCCGATAACTACAAAAAGAAGCTGCTCGGCGAGATTACGGGTGCAGATGCCATCGGATTGATGGATCGCAAGAATGCAGCTGACGCCGCGTTTCGTGAATGGGTTGCAGCGGACGCGGGGCGCACAGCGCAATATAGTGCTGCCCTTGCGGCATTGGATGCGAATGTCGCTGAGGCGAACGCTGCGCGTTTGAATGGGTTGCGACTGTCGACAGTCAATCGCTCGCAATTGCTGGGAGCAGCGGGTCTGCTATATCGTTGGGCCAAGGAACAACAAAAGCCTAACGCACAGCGCGAGTCTGGCTATCAGGAACGCGACCGGTTGCCCGTAACGGAACGTTTGGCGCAGATTGAGCGTCGTTATGATGCAGGTGTTGACCGCATATTACTCGATCAGGCGATGACCGAATATGGCAAAGTGCCCGCCGACAAACGCAATGCCGGATTTGAAACTAAGCTGGCTGAAATCGGTATCGACAAGCTGTACGCTGAAACAAAACTGGGTGACAGCGCGATGCGAACGAGTTGGCTGAATAAGTCGGTTGCCGAGTTTGAAGCGTCCGACGATCCGTTTATCCAGCTGGCCGTTGCCGCCTATCCAACGCTGATTGCCGAAGAAAACAACGCAAAAGCGCGTTCGGGCAGGCTTCAGGCGGCGCGTTCGGTCGTGATGGCGGGACAACTGGCATTCGCTAAATCCCAAGGGCGGACGCTATACCCAGATGCCAACGGTTCGCTGCGTTTCACGTACGGAAAAGTCACAGGTAAAATGCGTGATGGCCAAATCTGGACGCCGTTTACAACTGCCGAAGGCGTTGTTGCCAAACAAACGGGTCGCGGCGAATTTGATGCGCCCGATGCAGCGATTGCTAGCTTGAAGGCAAAAGATTTTGGCTCCTATGCTGATCCGACGCTTGGCACTTTGCCGGTGAATTTTCTTTCGACGGTCGATATCACCAACGGGAATTCAGGATCATCGACACTGAATGCCAAAGGCGAATTTGTGGGCTTAGCATTTGATGGGACGCTTGACGGCGTTGTCGCGGATTGGGCATTTGACTCAAGCGTCAACCGCACAATTCATGTCGACAGCCGATACATGTTGTGGACGATGGATAAAGTCGATGGCGCGCAACGATTGCTCCAGGAAATGGGCGTTAAATAGCAGGAGTCCATTTTGCGTAAGTTCGGTGGGAAGGGCAGAACCTTGCTACCGGAGGTAATGGTGCCGCTTATAGGATTCGAACCTACGACCCCATCATTACGAATGATGTGCTCTACCAACTGAGCTAAAGCGGCGCGCTTTATATGCGTGGCGATTAGCGTCGGCGTGAGAGGATTTCAAGAGCAATCACCCGCCGTCTGATATGGTGCGCCGTTGCATAAGTTTACCGGCTGTTAACCATCGAAGGGCATAACGATACGGGAATGGGCGGGATGTGCCCGGCAAACAGGGACCAGTGTTTATGGACACGTATCGGGGATTAGGCCCCTATAGCAGTGACGGGCAAGACGAACCGGTGGCATATGTCGCGTTTGATGACGAGATGTCCGCTGAAATCGAAACCGCCGGTGACGCCGAAGAAGCAGACGTCGAGGATGCAGGTATCGAAGCGCCGCCTTCGTTTGGCAACGACGAACGCCGGATGCAGGTGCGTGCCTATAACTTCTGGACGTCACAATTGTCCGACGGCAATTACCCAAATGTCGAAGAACTTGACCCTGAAAGTGTCGAGGATTTCCGCGATTACAGTGTCCTGCTGGATTTTACATCGGGGGTTGAAAATCCATCGATCCAGTTCTTGGGTGAAGCTTTGCGCATGGAATGCGGTGTGCCGGCCGAGATCGGTTATCTGGACGAAGTACCGCCGCGGTCTTTGCTATCGCGGATTACCGACCATTATATGCAGATTATTGCCAACCGCGCGCCCATCGGGTTCGAGGCGGAATTCGTCAACGATCGCGGCGTCAACATCATGTATCGCGGCATCTTGCTGCCCTATTCATCAGACGACGATACCATTGATTTCATTTATGGTGTGATCAACTGGAAAGAAGCTGCGGCGGCGGAGTTAGTTTCCGCATTGCAGCTTGAGGTTGAGGATGCGCTGGCCGATCTGCCACAACACCGCGAACATGTTCCAGTATGGGCCGATGGACCAGTTGGTGGCGCGCTTGAGGCCGCAGACGAAGACATCGACGATGCACTTGAACTTGGCGCTTTCGTTGAGGAAGCAGCTGAGCCGTCGGAAGGCGCAGAGCTTGCCGATTGGCTGGATGCGGCGCGCAATAGCGCAAATGTTGCCGCCGAAAATGATGTCCGCGGGCGCGATGCGCTATACCGGGCGATTGGCCGCGCGTATGACTTCTCGCTTGCCGCTGTGCGTCACGCCCAAGATTATGCCGATTTGCTGGCCGATGCCGGGCTAAAGGTGCAGGAACGCGCGCCGATGACGCCGGTCGTAAAGCTGATTTTTGGCGCAGATTATGACAAAACTCGGCTGACAGAATTTGCCGCCGCGCTTGATTATGCGCACCGCAACATCGTTGGGCAGGGCAAGCTTGCCGACCTACTTTCCAACCATGACGGCGGCCTGAAAGCTGTTGTTCAGGCTGAACGCCGCGCGCGCAAAGTGGAAAAAGGCGGCCATGTCGCCCCGGTCACTGCGGCTGATCCGCGTCCGCGCCTGCGTAGCGCGCGGGCCAGGGAGTTGATCGAGTTCGCCCAAGGGTCCGAAGAGTTCGTCGTTCTTGTGGCGCGGCGCGATGCCGATGGCAGCGTGGTCCTTGTCGGCGCCATCGAAGACGCCAAACTTACGGATCAAGTGCTCGCAAGGACACTGGTATAAAAGCTGTCTCGTAAAATTTCGTAATTCCTGTGAAACCTTTTGTCTTCCCCGGGCGTTCTTACGCCTGAGGGAAAAACCAAAAAGGATTAGGATTATGAAAGCTTTGAAAATTTCGATGATTGCAGGCTTGTCCGCACTCGCGCTGAGCGCATGCTCAGGCACTGCCGATACGGCAGCCGAAGACGTAGTCGTACAAGACGAAACCGCCGCAGCCGATCCAATGGCAGCTGACACCGCGCCAAAGACAATCGTCGCACTGGCACAGGGCAATGCTGATCTGTCGACATTGGTCGCAGCTGTCACTGCCGCTGGCCTTGGTGAAACACTGTCGGGCGCAGGTCCGTTCACGGTGTTCGCGCCAACCAACGCCGCCTTTGCAAAGGTGGACAAGGCAACGCTTGACGGTTTGTTAAAGCCAGAAGCCAAGGACAAGCTGACCGCAATCCTGACATATCATGTCGTTGCGGGTAATGTGAAGGCAGCCGATGTGGTCAAGATGATCACTGATGGCAAAGGCACCGCGACGATCAAGACTGTTGCCGGTGGCGAATTGAAAGCCAGCATGGACGGTGACAAAGTGGTGTTGACCGATGCCAAGGGCGGCAAGTCAACGATCACCGCAACTGACATCGCAGCATCCAACGGCGTCGTCCACACCATCGACACAGTGGTGATGCCATAATGCAGCGGCGCGTTTTTGCGTAAAGCATAGGCGCCTAAGTACATATTTTTATCCGCCGCTGTCCGCCGACCCCCTTGGAAGGCAGCAGCAGGGTCGCAAGAAACCTCGCTCGGGCAACCGAGCGGGGTTTTTTGTTTGGGAGGGAGGGGTGTATTCCTCTCCCCTTGCGGGAGAGGATAGGAAGCCTTGGCGCGGCAGAGCCTAGGCGAACTTGGAGAGGGGGCGTTAGAAAGTCCCAAACCCGCAGAAAACCGCGCAAGTTCACACTGAAATCGGGTTTTTGTTTTGGCGTCGCGGGTAAGGTGCATGGCGCGTGTCCGGTGGAAAGTCACACTAAAGACTCACGTTAAACAATGTTTGGCCTGCGCGCCGACTTGTGCGCCGTAGCGTAGCGTAGGAGCAAGCCTAGCGTAGGAGCAAGCCGTGGCGGAGGAGCAAGCCTTGGCGTAGGATCGCCTGCGCACCGTAGCCTTGGCGGAGGAGCGAGCATTCGGTAGGCCCTGTTAGCTCATAGGGCGATTGACGATGTGTAGAGGCGACGCTGGCAGAGCAAATCCTACTTTGCAAGCAGGCGTTTGGGACCGCCGCTTCGACTAATTGGTATTGTATTCCCGGAATTGGCGTCCTCGGAATTGAAGCGATATCGGCGTGCCGGTATATGCATTGGGTGCACTGTCACAACATTTCGTATAATTCCGTAGGCAACATATAAAAATTATGCATAGTGCACATTGCGCGCAACACATCGGGCTGTTTCATTAGCCTGATCCAACCTAGAGGCATAAAATGGCCGAGCTTACTTCTCAACCAACGCCAATTCAAACAATCTATGACTGGTATCGTTCCGGTAAGCTGATGGTAAATAGAAATTACCAGCGTAAGTTAGTTTGGACTCTCGCGGAAAAGCAAAAGCTTATTGATAGCATAATGAACCGTTATCCAATTCCTCTTGTTCTGTTGGCAGAGCCTCAAGGATCAGACCCAGCGGTATTTGAAATAATCGATGGTATGCAACGGTTGCATGCCATTCTGTCATTTATTGAAAATTCCTATCCGACGGCGGATGACATGTTTTTCGACACCGATGAATTCCCGCGAGCGAAAGACGAGCGAGAATCCGGAAAGTTTTCAATTGATAAGAATAGTAGAAATTTAACTAGATCCGATGTGGCAAAGGTCTTAGATTACGTACTTCCGGTTTCGATAATAAGAAACGCATCGCCCGCTGTTGTTACGGATGTCTTTAATCGTATTAATTCTTACGGGCATAAGCTTAGCGAGCAGGAACGAAGGCAAGCCGGACAACTTACGACTATATCCCGTTTCGTCAGGGAATTGTCGTGTGAAATTCGAGGGGACGTGTCTGTAGATACCCTTCCGCTTTATAAAATGCCAGAGATCAGCGTAGATTTGCCGCGTCAGCAAGCTGGCTATGCGGTTAAAGCGACTGAAGTTTTTTGGGTAAAGCAGGGAATTTTGCGATCTACCGACTTGCGAGACAGTCTTGACGAGCAATTGATTTCAGACATCGCGCTATGTATTGTCAGTGAGCTCATTGAGAGGTCTCGCGATGTGCTTGATGAGGCCTTTAACCCTACCTCTGAACCAGGAAAAGAAGCTGAAGCAAATTTAACTGCGTATGGCACTGAGAGGTTAGGCGAAGAAATTAAATACTGCATTGAAACTATAGAAAAAATTGTGCACGAATGCAACGATGTCACGTTGAACAAGTTAATTTTTCAAAATCCAAATAATAACTCCTTTGCTACTGTATTTTCGTCAATTTTTCTCGCTATCCATGAAATTTCTTTCAAAGAAGATATGATATTATCTGATTTTTCTAAGGCGTCGTCAGGACTGAAAAATATTCAATCAAATATGAATACAAGCCGAAATGCACTGTCGCCGGATCAGCGTAGGGGTAATATAGATTTAGTTAAAGGTAAAATAAGAGATTCATTTGTAAAAGGCGATATTTCGAAAATCGCATTTGGTAAGACACGAGAGATAGACATTGAAAATACGGTTCGTAGATCCGCAATTGAAAACCCAACATTTGAAATGAAACAAGGAATACTGCGCCTTGATAGCGATCGAGCAATCGATAATAATGTATTTAGTAAAGTCATACAGACTATATGTGCCGTATCGAATATCGGCGCTGGTTACAAAGGTGCGATATTTGTGGGCGTTGCTGACAGTCATTCTGACGCGGAACGAATAAAAGCTTTAGACGAAGTGGAAGCAATTGACTTAGCGGGGCGATGGATAGTAGGAATCGGTCGAGAGGCTAAAATTCTTGGTATAACCATCGAAAAATATTATCAGAAGTGGCGCGACAACATATCAAATTCTGGATTGAGTGATGATCTCAAGGCTTCAGTTTTGGCAAAGCTGGACCTAGTCAATTACAAAGACAAAGAGATTATCATTATACACGTTGAAGCGCAAAACCAGCCAAGCTTTCTGGATGGGAAGCTTTATGTTCGACGAGGTGAACAGACGGTTGAGGCTCCGGCCACGGAAGTATTGGGTGTTGCCAAGCGCTTCCAACTCTAGTTCATGAATTAAGGTGACGGTGCACTAAATCTCCAATTACGGTGACAGTGCACTAAATCCCCGACGCTTTCCTAATTACGGTGACAGTGCACTAAATCCCCGACGCTTTCCTTAACGCCGCATTGCCCCGCGACTGCCAGCCTTTGCCGATGGCGCGGATTGGGAAGCATTTTTGGTTTCGCGCAAAGACGCAAAGACGCAAAGACGCAAAGAAGCGATTTGGATCTGTAGGGTCATTTCCATTCATCGCTCCAATTAAATTTAGTTCCCCGAAATAGTAAGCGCTGCGCGCGGGGTAACGCGCCCCCTTCGCGCTTCTTTGCGCCTTAGCGTCTTTGCGCGAAATAAATGAACACGAGGGCTGGGTTTGCGAGGAGACAAAGTTTGCGTAATCTTAACCGGCAGCAACCCGTCACCAACTTCGTCTAACCACCTTAAGCCAAAGCTGCGGCGCTAAGGCTTCGTATCCTTTGTGGCTTCGCCACGCCTGCGGCTCCCCTTAAGGAGAGAAGGGAGATTATTTCAACATTATTCCCCATCAAACACTCGGCCAAGATCACGTCCGCCGTGGACGATGGCGAGGATTTCTACGCTCTCGTCCAACACCCGATAGGCAATTAACGTGCGACGGCGATAGGGGATCGTGCGCATGCGGGGAACCAAATCGTCCCTTGGCGTTCCGTGTTCTGGAAAGTTCCCGAGCTTGTCGGTATTGGCCTCAATCTTGCTGGTATATTCGAATGCGGTGTCGGGATCGGCCTGTTCGGCAATCCAATTATAGAGGTCAAGCAGGTCAGCGCGCGCCTTTGGATGCCAGATAATTTCGTATTGCTTCAACGCGCGTTATGCTCTGCGTGATGCGCCCGCAAATTGGCAAAAACCTCGGCTTGTGGAATGGCAGCTACTGGATTGGCCAACGCTGCTTCGACCTTTGCCTTGAGCAGCGCATCAAGCGTGTTTTCCTCACGCTCCAGCGCGCGGAGCCCAGCGCGGACGACCTCGCTGACCGAGGCATAGCGCCCCGATGCAACATGGCCCTGCGCCATCTCAGTCAACGCGCCGAGGGTCACGGTAACGGGTTTTGTTACTCTTGATGCCATATTAGAATTATATGACATTGTCATAGTTTTGCAAGTTTATTTCGCTTTCGCCGGTTTTGGCTTCCCGGCCTTCGCCACAGCTAACTCCGGCGCTCCCATGCCTGCTTTCGCCAACATCGGTTTCAAATAATACCCGGTATAGCTCGCCGCGACCTTAACCACATCCTCGGGCGTGCCCTCGGCGACAATCTCGCCGCCCTTGACGCCGCCCTCTGGCCCCAAGTCCACAATCCAGTCCGCGGTTTTAATCACATCCAGATTATGTTCGATCACCACCACGCTGTTGCCCTGTTCGACAAGGCGGTGCAGCACTTCGAGCAGTTTGCGGACATCCTCAAAATGCAGGCCCGTGGTTGGCTCATCAAGGATATACAAAGTCTGCCCCGTTGAACGCCGCGATAGTTCTTTGGCAAGCTTTACGCGTTGCGCCTCGCCGCCGGATAACGTCGTTGCCTGCTGCCCGACCTTCACATAGCCGAGACCCACCTCGACCAGCATCGCCATTTTGTCGCGGATCGGGGGGACGGCTTTGAACACCTCGACCGCGTCTTCGACCGTCATGTCGAGCACATCGGCGATGCTGAGGCCCTTCCACTTCACCTCCAACGTCTCGCGGTTATAGCGCTTGCCGTTGCATTCCTCGCACGTGACATAGACGTCGGGCAGGAAGTGCATTTCGATCTTGATCAGGCCGTCGCCGCTGCATGTTTCGCAGCGTCCGCCTTTTACGTTGAACGAAAACCGCCCCGGTTTATATCCGCGCGCGGCGGATTCGGGTAGGCCCGCAAACCAATCGCGGATGTTGGTGAACGCGCCGGTATAAGTCGCCGGGTTACTGCGCGGGGTGCGGCCGATGGGCGATTGGTCGATGTCGATCACCTTGTCGCAATGTTCAAGGCCGGTGACTTTGTCATGCGCGCCCGCGATGACGCGAGCCCCGTTAAGACTGCGCGCGGCGGCGGCATAAAGCGTGTCGATGGTGAAGCTGGACTTGCCCGACCCCGATACGCCGGTGATGCACGTGAATGTGCCGAGCGGGATCGACGCGGTGACGTTTTTAAGGTTGTTTGCGCGTGCGCCGTGGACGGTGAGTTTTTTCTTATTGCCCTTTCGCCGTGTTTTCGGGACCGCGATTTCGCGCGTGCCGTTCAGGTAGTCGGCGGTTAGCGATTTGGCTTTCAGGATCTGTTTCAGCGTGCCTTCGGCCATGACTTTGCCGCCATGCACACCAGCGCCGGGGCCAAGATCAACCACCCAATCGGCGGTGCGGATCGCGTCTTCGTCGTGCTCAACAACGATCACAGTGTTGCCCAGATCGCGCAAGCGGCGCAGCGTCGCGAGCAGGCGGTCATTGTCCTTTTGGTGAAGCCCAATGCTGGGCTCGTCGAGCACATAAAGCACGCCGGACAAGCCGCTGCCGATTTGGCTGGCGAGGCGGATGCGCTGGCTCTCGCCGCCGCTTAGGGTTCCGCTGGTCCGGTCAAGGTTGAGATAATCGAGCCCGACATTGTTGAGAAAGCCGAGCCGCTCGTTGATTTCTTTCAATATCGCTTTGGCGATTTGGCTTTGCGTGGGGGTGAGTTTTTCATCGACGCTGCTGAACCAAGCCAGCGCGTCGGCAACGCTCATCCGTGTGGGTCCGGCGATATCGGTGCCTGCGATTTTGACCGAAAGCGCCTCTGGTTTCAGCCGCGCACCGTGGCAGGTTTCACAGGGTTGCGAGGTTTGGAATTTGCTCAATTCCTCCCGCATCCACGCGCTGTCGGTTTGCAGCAGGCGGCGGTGGAGGTTGCCGATCACGCCCTCGAACGCTTTGCGCACAGTATATTCCTTGCGCCCGTCTTTGAAGGTTAGCTCAACCGGCATGCCGCCATTGCCGTGGAGTACAATCAGCCGCTGGTCAGGCTGCAACGCGTTCCACGGCGTGGTCAGGTCAAAGTCATAGGCCTTGGCCAGCGACGTCAGCACCTGCATATAATAAGGCGAGGGCGGGTTGGATTTGGCCCAAGGCACAACTGCGCCTTGTTTAAGGCTCAACGCCTCGTTTGGGACCACCAGCTGGGGGTCAAACTCCAGCCGTTCACCAAGACCGTCGCAGTCTGGGCACGCGCCTTGGGGAGCGTTGAACGAGAACAAGCGCGGCGCGATTTCGGCGATGGTGAAGCCCGAAACGGGGCAAGCGAATTTCTCGCTGAACACGATACGGTTGGGCGCAAGGCCAGTGCCTTTCATCGCGCCGCCGGTGACATTGGCGGTCGGTGTGACGTCCTGGGCGGTAAAGGTCGCGCGCGCCTCGGCCACTCCGCTGGTCGCGCTCATCGCCTCCGCTACCGTCCCATCCGCCAAATCGACAAACGCTAGCCCATCCGCCAGCTTCAACGCTTGTTCAAAACTCTCGGCCAGACGCTGCTGGATATCGCCCTTTACGACAATGCGGTCGACCACGACCTCGATGTCGTGCTTATACTTCTTGTCGAGCACCGGCGCTTCATCAATCGCGTAAAATTCGCCGTCGATCCGCACGCGGGTGAAGCCGTCTTTCTGCCACTGCAAAAGCTCTTTGCGGTATTCGCCTTTGCGGCCCTGCACCACAGGCGCGAGCAGAAAGGCGCGCGTGCCTTCGGGCAGCTGCAGCACGCGGTCCACCATTTGCGTCACCGTCTGCGCGGTAATCGGTAGACCCGTTGCGGGCGAATAAGGCACGCCAACCCGCGCCCATAACAGCCGCATATAATCGTAGATTTCCGTGACGGTCGCGACGGTGGAGCGCGGGTTGCGGCTGGTGGTTTTCTGCTCGATGCTGATCGCGGGGCTTAATCCCTCAATATGCTCCACATCGGGTTTCTGCATCATTTCAAGGAACTGCCGCGCATAAGCGGACAGCGACTCCACATAGCGCCTTTGCCCCTCGGCATAGATCGTGTCGAACGCTAACGACGATTTGCCACTGCCCGACAGGCCGGTAATCACGATCAGCTTATCGCGCGGCAGATCGATATCGATCCCTTTAAGATTATGCTCGCGCGCACCGCGCACTTTAATGTGAGTCAGGGACATAATGGGGAGCTTGTTCCATATTTGTTCAGCGCGCGCAAGAGGGCGGCGCTGAGTGGCTGACATGTGGCGCGGGGACGCGGGGAATTCAAGCGAGGGTTTTTATCGGGGGCGTAGTTTGGGTCACGGGCGTGTTTGATGTCAGCCACTATCATGGCGATAAATCATCAAGGGAGTTAAGATGAATTATCAATTGCTGCCGCTGGTATCAGGCATTGCGCTCCTTTCGGGTTGCGCAACATTTTCACCTTTGACTTCGCACCAAGTATATTGGTGCCAAAAGCGGACAGTGGCTGAGATATGATAGCACTCGCTGAGCGCGACAATTTGGTTTTGCTGGCTAGAGATGCGATGTATCGCCTGTGTCAAGCAAGCGCGAATGATATGATCTCACCATGTTTTGTCATGAAGGACAGCGGACGTGTCGTAACCAGCATCCAACACACCCCTTTCCATTCCCCCAACGTTCGCGCTACCTTCACCACATGCGACCCATAAGCAGATTCGGGATGACCCTTTCGGCGCTTAGTGCGATAATGTTGGCAACGGCATCGCCCGCAAGCGCGCAATCGGATATCGTTTTTGCGCCGGGCGTTGGGTCTGGCGAGCCGGTTGCGGGTTGGGCTGAGCCTTGGCCCATGCCGGTCTCAAACGCTGCGTTTTCCTGCACCGATTTTGCGGCTGCCCGCGAGAGGGTAGAGCGGTTTTACCGGCCTTTCGCTGTTCCTGTCGCTGTGCCTGCATTGGTCGAAGGCGTGGAGCCCCCTCAAACTCCCCCCAACCGCCTCGACAAAACTCTGCTGGCAACAGCGCTCGACAGCTATAACCGCAACATCTGTCGCAAATCGCAAGGTCGCGGCTTTGGCCCCTCGCACATCGTCATCGTCGATTTCGCTAAGCCTTCGTCGCAGCCGCGGCTTTATGCGGTGGATTTGCTCAGCGGGCAGGGGCTGGATACGCCGGTGGTGGTGGCACATGGGGTGGGGTCTGACCGTGATGATGATGGAGTCGCTGAACGGTTTAGCAATGTTTATAACAGCCTTGCGTCGTCACTGGGTGCGGCGCGTGGAGGCGAGTTATACACGGGCATCAACGGCCTTTCGCTGCGGCTAGACGGGCTGGACCAAAGTAACAGCAGCATGCGGATACGTGATATTGTTGCGCACAGTTATCAGCCCGAGCGGCGGCGCTATTTCAACGCTAGCCTGGTCCAGGTGCGCGGCGGAAAGCCGGGGATGAGCGAGGGTTGCTTTGTGGTTGTGCCACATCTGCGCGAATGGCTATTCGGCATATTACGCGATGGCGGATTCTTGTTTGCGGGGCTGGGCGGGGATCGGGCCAAGGAGATGCCGGGGCCGGTTATTCTCGGCGAGGCGGTCGTTGGTGATGTGCAGTTTGTGCGCGGTACCGGGGGGTAGAGACAGACCCATACACCCAAATTTCGTCATCCTGAACTCGTTTCAGGATAACAAACCACTGTCGCGTGTTATCCTGAAACAAGTTCAGGATGACGAGATATTTGAAAACTCTACCCTAACAATCTGGTCGCCATCAAGCGCACTTCATCTGCCATATCGGGCCGCTTTAATGCGACTGCCAAATTGGCCTCTAGATAGCCGATTTTAGACCCGCAATCATAGCGCGCACCATCAAAGGTCACCGCGTGGAACGGCTGCGTGCCGATCATTTGCGCCATTGCATCGGTCAGCTGGATTTCGCCGCCAGCACCTTTTTCCTGATCGGCCAACACATGCATAACTTCGGGCTGTAGGATATAGCGGCCCGATATGATCAGGTTGGATGGCGCGGCGTCAACTGCGGGTTTTTCAACCAGCCCGCGTACCTCGGTCAACCTACCTTGCGCAGCGCCGGGGTCAATGACGCCATAGCTCGAGACTTGATCGCGCGGCACTTCGAGCACACTTAGCAAATTGCCGCCGACGCGATTATATTCGGCGACCATCTGTGCCATGCAGCCTGGGCTGCCGTGCATGAATTCGTCGGGCAAGAAAATCGCAAAGGGTTCATCGCCCACGATATCGCGCGCGCACCAAATGGCGTGACCAAGGCCCATCGGTTCTTGTTGGCGCACATAGGCGCAGTTGCCAGGGCCGAGTCGCGTTGGCGCTAAAACCGAGATGTCTTTGCCGCGATCCAACATCGTGCGTTCCAGTTCAAACGCGATGTCAAAATGGTCCTCAATCGCGCCTTTACCGCGCCCGGTGACAAAGATCATCTGTTCGATCCCCGCCTCGCGCGCCTCATCCACTGCATATTGGATTAGCGGACTGTCCACGACCGGAAGCATTTCTTTCGGGATCGCTTTGGTCGCGGGCAAAAAGCGTGTGCCAAGGCCAGCTACTGGAAAAACGGCTTTACGAATAGGTTTATGGTTCATGATTTGTCACCTAACGTAACAATATTAATTGTCTATGACAGTATTCGCGTCGCAAAACTCTTTTTCAACTTGGCCAATTTCGGCGGAATTACAGCTAGGCAATAGGGATTACGTTGTCCTTCACCGGCCCAATATTCTTGATGATAATCCTCTGCCGGATACCAAATCGCGGGCCCCTCAATCGTCGTCACAATTGGTGCCGGCCACTCTGGTTGAGCGCGGACGATGCCCGCCTCTGCCTCGGCGCGTTGCGTGTCGTCCAACGGGAATATGGCGGAGCGATATTGCGTACCCACGTCACCGCCTTGGCGGTTCAATTGCGTCGGGTCGTGCGTGGCAAAGAATATGTCGAGCAGATCGGCGTAGCTGATAATGCTTTCGTCAAAGGCAATGCGGATCGCCTCTGCATGGCCGGTGGCACCGCCGCAGACTTGTTTATAGGTCGGACCGGTAACATGCCCGCCAAGATAACCGCTTTCGACGCCCGATACGCCTTGTAACTGCCCAAACACCGCTTCGGTGCACCAGAAACATCCACCTGCAAAAATTGCTTCAGCCATTTGTGATCCTTTAGGTCGCAGCAACTTTTGCCGCTTCACGCTTATCTTCACGGCCGCGAACGACCAGCAGATACATGGCGGGCGTGACGATGCGCGACAAGAGGGTGGACGAAATAAGTCCGCCGATCAGGACGATGGCTAGCGGGCCGTAAAGGCTGCCGCCAAAGAGCGCGAGCGGGAGCAGCCCGCCGATTGCTGTAACAGACGTGAGTAGCACCGGTAGAAAGCGGACCTCGCCTGCTTGTTCAATCGCTTCGCGCAGCCCCAATCCGCGCGCGCGCAGCTGGCTGGTGAAATCGACGAGCAGGATCGAGTTTTTAATCTCTATTCCGATCAATGCGACAAAGCCAATAACGGCTAGGAACGACATGTTGTTGCCCGTGACCAGCAATCCGATCAACCCGCCGAATGTGCCAAGCGGAATGACGCCGGCCACCACCAATGCCTCACGAAACTCTCCAAACTCGGCAACGAGGATGCCAAAGATGATGAACAGGGCAATCAACACAATCGGGCCAAAGCCGCTGAACGTTTCGCGTACTTTTTCCGCCTCGCCGCCGACACGGATCGAATAGCCGGTTGGCAGTTTCAGCTTGTCGAGCCGCGACTGCGCATCCTGCGCGACTTTACCCGTCACAGCTCCGGGTTTCAGCTGCGTTGTGATTTCGACCACACGCTCTAAATTGCGGCGTTTGATCAATGGCGGGACGGACACAAGTTCAGGTTCGGTGATTTCGGCGAGTGCAACAGGGGCGCCGCTGCGTGTTGGCACATAGATCGAATCGAGCGCCGACACCGGCTGGCTGTTGTCCAATGGCAGCCGGACCGTGACAGGGTAGCTATCGCCTTCGCTATCGCGGTACAGCCCTGCGCGCTCGCCAGACAATGCAAGGCGGATTGTTCTGCGCGGCGACCCTGCGGGGATATCGAGCAACGCCGCCTTGGCATCATCAATCCGCATATCCAGGTCGATGCGGTCAGTCGCCACGGGGTTCACGACGTCGCGAGTGCCGGGTGTGTCATGCAAAATTTTCTGCATTTTGGCGGCCAATTGTTTCAACACCGCCAGTTCGGGGCCGACCACGCGAAACTCGATGGGGGCGTTGATCGGCGCGCCATTTTGAAACAGGACGAGTTTAATGCGAGCGCCGCTGATGCTGTCAAACTTCTCGCGCAGCTGGTCGACCATGCGATAGCTTTCCTCGCCGCGCCATTTGTCCATAATCGCTAGAATCTCGCCCGATGTGCTGGTCTCGGCGCTATCGAATACGTTATAGAAAACCGATGGATTGTGCCGCCCGACATTTTCTGCGCGGATTTTGATCGACGGTTCTTTTGCCAATATGTCTGCAACTTGCCGGACGATGCGGCCAGTCCCCTCTAGGCTGGTTCCTTGCTCAGCATCGATTTGAACGCGGAAATAGCTGGCATCGGCATTCGGGAACAAGCCAAAGCCTAGGATCGGGACAAGGGCAAAGGCCGATAATGTCAGCGCCATAGCGCCCCAGACGAAGCGGCGGGGCATCTCTAAAGCTCTATGCAAAATCGGGCGATAGAAATGGTCGATGTTGCGCATCAGCCATTGCAACACCGGGTTGCCGTGCTCGTCAGCATCGGGTTTCAGCAAACGGCTGGCAAGAAACGGAATGATGGTCAGGGAAATGACCAACGATGCCACCACGGTGTACATAATTGTCGAGATAAAGCTTTGCGTAAACTTACCCGCGCCTTCGGGTAGAAACAGCATCGGGAAAAAGGCAAAGACCAAAACGCCGGTGGAGCCGAGCACCGCAACGCGGATTTCTTTGGTGCCGTCGATCGCCGCTTGAATCCGGTCTTTGCCCATGCGCAGATGGCGGGCGATATTTTCGATCACCACGATGCTGTCATCGACCAACAAGCCCAGCGACAGGATAAAGCCTGCAACGACCAGCTGGCTAAGATTAAAGCCCGCCGCATAAACCGCCAGCAGGCCGGACGCGAGCGACAGCGGGATTGAGACCATGACGATTGCAGCGGCGCGCCAGCCAAGCGGCAGCAACGTCAGCATCACTAACGCCAGCGCAAGCGCAAAATCGCGCGCCAATTCTTGCAAGCGTTTGGTAATGTCGCGGCTTTGGTCGAACTGGGTGATGATTTGGATATCGGCAGGCAGATAGGATTTTTGGACAGCAATCTCTGCCATCAAAACCTTAGCCAATTTGGTGGCGTCAGTGCCGACTTTCTGGTTCGCAGTGATCCAGACTGCGCGCTTGCCGTTATGGTATAAATGGCTGCGCGGTTCCTCGGCTCCCCATGCGACATCGGCGACGTCGCCGACACGAACCAATGTCCCGTCATTCGTCCGCAAAGGAAGCGAGCGCACCGCATCCAGCGATTTGAACGCGCCGCCGGCCTCGACGTTGAAACGGCGGGTTCCGCTGACGACTGAACCGCTCGACACATCAGACCCGCCCAGCCTGACCGCATCGGCAATGGCGCTGGCAGGGATGCGCAATTCGGCAAGGCGCGCGGCGTTGATGGCGACGGTGACTTCGGGCTGGCTTAACCCATGCACTTCGGCTTCGCGGACATCGGCATAGCGCGACAAAGCTTCGCTAATATCGTCGCCATATTTTTCCATCCGCCGCCAGCTTGCGGTTTCGCTTACCAAAGCGAATTGCAGCACTGACGCGTTTGTCGTGCGCATTTTTTTGAAATCGAGCCGTGCCAGCTCGGCAGGCAGTCGGCTACGGATCGCGGTAATCTCGCGCACTGTGTCGTTGAAGTATTTGTCAGGGTCGCCGGACCAATCGAATTCGGCGCGGATAACGGTGCTGCCATCGACGCTGGTCGAGACGATTTCTTTTACATCCTCCAGCCCTTGCACAATTTCCTCAATCGGCTTGGCGACGGTCTGTTCCATTTCCGAGGCATCGGCCCCCGGCTGGACAGCAGTGATGGCGACAACGGGCAGCGGAAAATGCGGATCCACCGCGCGCGGAATTGAGGTAAACGCAGAATATCCCAAAGCTGCGAGCAAACCGAACAACACTAATGTCAATTGCCAGCGGCGGATCGAGAATTCAGTGAAATCCATGCGCGCGTTGGGCCAGTTCGCTTAGCGCGTAACCGCGGTTGGACGGACTTTCGCGCCGGTACGCAACTTTTCGCCGCCCGACACCACAATGCTGTCGCCGGGTTTCAGGCCGCTGGAAATGATAATGAAATCGTCCATCACGCGTTCGATCATCACATTGCGTGTTTCAACACGGTTGGTTTTGGCGTCAACAATATAGACCAACCCTTCGCCGGTGCGGACACCGAACAATGCGCTTGCCGGAATTTGCATTGCACCGTCATTCGCGGCGGGTAGTTGGATGTTCGCTTTGCCGATTTGCCCTGCGCGAATTTTGGCTTGGGTTGGCAGGCGGAACGATACTGTGAACGCGCCGGTCGCGGCGTTTGCCTGTCCCTCTATTTCAGAAATCGTTGCAGTGACCGGTCCGCCACTAAGCGAATCCAGCGTAATCTGTGCAGTCATGCCGGGGCGCAATTGTGCCGCATCGCGGTCAACCACAGGCACGCGAAAGACGAAACCTTGATCGGCTTGGCCCAGGATAACGGCTGCCATGCCCGCTGCAACAACCTGTCCGGGTTCAACATTGCGCGCAAGGATCGTTCCACTGGATGGCGCGTAAAGCTGTGACGTGCCGCTGGCAAAACGCGCTTGCGACACGCGTGCACCGGCGGCTTTGGCGGCGGTATCGGCGGTTTCATAGCGGGCTTTGGTAACCCATCCTTCTTTATACAATTCCGCGATTCGGGCGAATTCGGATTGCGCGCGCGCACGTTCGGCCTCAGCCACATTCAGGTCAGCGCCAACGATTGTCGTGTCCAGCGCCGCGAGTAAAGCGCCGCGCGTCACGCTGTCGCCTTCGTTAAAGCGGACGGTGGACACTTTGCCCGATGTGGTAAAACCCAATGGCGTTTCGCGGCGATAGCGAACTGTTCCGACCACGCTTAGCGTGCGGACCATGCTGCCGGTCTGAACGGTGACGATCTGAACAGCAAACGTTTCTTCGGCAGGCGCGACTTTTTCACTTTTCGCAGCGCCACAGGCATAAAGCGCCGCGACCGACAACGCCAAAAAAATCAGGTTATTGGCACGTTTAACCATGCTGCGCCCACTGCTCCTCGTCTCTCGCCACGTCGTTAAGGCAATCGATGCACCAAGGGAACCACCGATTGCATTTCGAAACGCAAATTATTGCGCCGGGCGGACGGCTGCTAGCAAAGGCGGGTCGCGCCGCCCGTTTTGTGCGGACGCCTTTGCGATCAGATCAATTTCGGCGCTGATCCCGGCAACGCGTTTTTTCCATCCTGGATAGCGGAACAGGCCGACACAGGATTTCGGCCCGCATCTTTGCCAGAACCGCACAGCGGCTTGTGGATCATAGCCCGCATTGGTCAACAGCCACATCGACAGCCGGTCAGCCTCCAACTCGGTGGCGGTGATCGATTTGCTTTTGCGTGTCTTTGCCGAACCTTGTGGATGACCGAGCAGATTATGCGCCAGCTCGTGCGCTGCGACCGCGGCCAATTCATCGTCGCTGGCGACAAAATCAATAAGCGCCGAAGTTATGCGGACCTGATCGCCATCTGCTCCAGCCTCAATCTTATTGCTGGCATCGACCCAGAAATGGCTGGCGCATACCGGGTTCAGCTGGAACAAAAGTTCGCGCGTTTCTGTGACCCGTTGCACGCGCAAAGGCGCCAAATAACTTGGGCCCCACAGGTCATCCAATAACGCGCGTACGGCGTCCAGTCGTTCTACGCTGGCGGATTTGCTTTGGGCAAAGCTGGCGATGTCGCGATTGCCGATACGGATCAGACCATCGCCTGCTTTCACGCCTTGGGTTTCAGCAGCGCCGCCTGCAACGACAAACGCGACCTCGACAGGTTGTGCAAAGCCAAACGCCGCCTTAGCCGCCTCGGCATCGGGATATTGCGCGATGTCGTGGAGCACCCAACCCGGATTATAGCCCATTTTATGGCCACAAAACGGGGCATTCGCATTGGCAAGGCGGTGGCCAACCGTTGCAAGCCTTGCGTCTTGCGCAGCGATGGCGCGGTAAGCAGCGACAGTTTCTGCCTTTGGCGCGGCGAGGGCAGAGGTGGTTACCAACGCGAAGATCAGCATGAGCCGTTTCATCGCGCCGCAGCCCGCTGTAGTCGGTCATTGATTGCGACGCCTATGCCGTCATTCGCAATTGGCGCGACCGCAATTGCTTGCCGGTCGCTAGCATCGGCGCGGTGCAGTTCGGCGAATAGATTAGCTGCAGCCTCAGCAAGGTTGCTGTTCGCAGAGAGATTATTGTCGCCGGATACTGCGCCGAAACCGATATGCCATTCGTCCGGTGTCGCCGTTTCGACATTCAGCCTCACAGGCTTGTTCGGGGCATAATGGCTGGCGAGTTGGCCCGGCGCTTCTATCCGCGCTTCGATCCCATTTTCGCAAATGTTAAGCGGAGGAGTGCCAAGCACTGCCTCGATGTGTGCCGATGAAATGGGACCTGGGCGCAAAATCTGCCAGCCATTATTGCGTAATGCAACGATAGTAGACTCAAGCCCCGCGCGACATGCGCCCGCATCGATGATCAGCGGCGCGGCATCGCCTAGGCTATCGGCAACATGCGCCGCTGTCGTCGGGCTGATTCCGCCAGAACGGTTGGCCGACGGAGCCGCAACAACTAGCCCGCTTGCAAGTAGCAACGCTTGCATCACCGGATGCGAAGGACAGCGCAACGCAATCGTCGGCAATCCGGCGGAGACTGCAGGCGCAATTTTCGCGTCAGCCCTTATCGGCAGAACAAGCGTCAACGCCCCCGGCCAAAATCGGTCCGCCAGCGCATTGGCCCTATCATCAAAATGCGCGATGGCCTCAGCAGCCTCCAAGTCAGGCACATGCACAATCAGCGGGTTGAAATCGGGACGGCCTTTGGCGGCATAGATTTTTGCAACTGCGCTGGCGTTACTCGCGTCCGCCGCAAGACCATACACTGTCTCGGTTGGTACAGCGACGATACCGCCATCGCGCAATACAGTCGCGGCCTTGGCCACAGCGAGCGCGTCGGCAAGAAGAATCCGGCCTTTACCTTGGGGATTTGAGCCTAGCATCATCCCGCGCTATAGGCGGTGCAAGACTTTTGAAACAGGATTTTCTCCCATGAGCTTTGTTGCCCCCATCTCTGAGCAATTATTCGTGCTTCGCCACGTGACCGGCATCGACGAACTGGTGTCGCATGCGGCCTTTGCCGATGCGACACCCGATATGGTTCAGGCGATTGTCGAGGGGCTGGGCCAATTCGCGCAAGATCAATTCGCGCCGCTGAACCGGATTGGTGACACCATCGGTGCGCGGCTGGTCGATGGTCGCGTCGTGATGCCCGATGGCTATAAGGCCGCGTATCAGGCTTTTGTCGACAATGGCTGGGCGTCAATCAATGCGCCTGTCGAACATGGGGGGCAGGGGCTGCCTTATGCACTGGCGACCGTTGCGCTCGATTCGCTGGGTGCTGCCAACATGGCCTTTGCTTTGTGTCCGTTGCTGTCGCTTGGCGCGGTTGAGGCGTTGCATCATCATGGTTCGGACGCCCAGAAATCGGCCTATCTGCCAAAGCTGGTCAGTGGTGAATGGTCAGGGACAATGAACTTAACTGAACCGCAAGCAGGGTCCGACGTTGGCGCGTTGAAATCGACCGCGACCCCGCGCGGTGACGGGACGTTTCAGATCAAAGGGCAGAAAATCTATATCAGCTTTGGCGATCATGACATGGCGTCTAATATCGTCCATCTCGTCCTCGCGCGCACGCCGGGCGCGCCAGAGGGGACGAAGGGGATTTCGCTGTTTCTGGTACCCAAATACCGGCTGAATGCGGATGGCTCGGCGGGCGAGGAACAAGATATCCAGACCGTTTCCATCGAACACAAAATGGGCATCAACGCCTCACCAACGTGCGTGCTGGCGTTCGGCGAAGAAGGCGATTGTGTTGGCGAATTGATTGGCCCCGAATTCGGCGGCATACGCGCGATGTTCACAATGATGAACAACGCGCGGTTGAACGTCGGCCTGCAAGGTGTGCAGATTGCGGAGGGGGCAACGCAAAAGGCGATCTGGTTTGCGCAGGAACGCGTGCAATCAGCGCGCGTGGGTGGCGCTTCGCGTGATCCAGTGGTGATTATCGAGCACCCCGATGTGCGGCGGATGCTGCTGCGGATGAAGGCCGGGACGCAAGCGATAAGGGCGCTGTCTTATTATGCTGCCGGACAAGTGGACCGCGCATCGCTGGGCATCGAAGGCGCGCAGGAAACGGTCGATCTGTTGACTCCGCTGGCCAAAGCGTACGGCACTGATATGGGTGAGGAAATCGCCTCGATTGGTATTCAGGTGCATGGCGGCATGGGCTATGTTGAGGATACCGGTGCCGCGCAATATTACCGCGACGCGCGGATTGCGCAGATTTATGAAGGCACAAACGGCATTCAGGCCGCTGATTTGGTTGGCCGAAAGCTGGGCATGCGCGGCGGCGATGCGATCCGCGAGCATCTGGCACGAATTGGTACGGAGGCTGGAGATCATGCGGGTCTGAAAGCGCTGGCCGGGGCAACTGCGCAGGTCACCGAATATATGCTTGGTGCGCCTGTTGATGACCGGCTGGCGGGCAGCTATGCCTATATGACGATGACGGCGGTCGCGACATCCGGTTGGCTCATGGCCAAGCAATTGCGCGCGGCGCAGGCAGAGGGTGGCGATAGCCCATTCTTGAGGGCGAAGATTGTGTGCTGCCGTTATTATCTCGATGTGATGGTTCCCGAGGCGCTTGCGCTTGCGGGAAGTGCGATGGCGGGGTCCGAATTGCTTTATGCGCTGGATGCTCAGGAACTGGCGGCTTGAGCGACGAGACACTCCGCCGCATCGCCGATGCACTGGAACGGCTGGCACCGCCTGCGACCGCGACCGCTGACCTGATGGCGCATCCGGCTTATCACTGGGACGGCAAAGCACTCGCAGCTGTCACGCGCTTTGCGCCGCTTCCGCTTGACCTGATTGTCGGTGTTGACCGGCAAAGGGCTGATATCCTGACGAACAGCCAACGCCTTGCGCAGGGCCACGCGGCGCATGACGTGCTGCTGTGGGGTGCGCGCGGGATGGGGAAATCGGCTTTGGTGAAGTCGGTTGTGGCGGCGCTTCAGGCCGATGCGCAGCCGCTCGCCTTGGTCGAAAGCACCGCTGACCAATTGGCCAGCCTGCCGTTGTTATTCCACAAACTCAGCGATGCGGATCGCCGCTTCATTCTATTCATCGACGATATGGCGTTCGAAGGCGATGATGCTGGCCCGCGCCGGTTGCGGTCGATGTTGGAGGGCGGATCAGAGGCGCGGCCCGGCAATGTCCGGCTATATGTCACATCCAACCGCCGTAATATCGTTGAGCGCAATGCCGCAGACGAAGAAGCCGCCGTCAACACCCGCGATGTTGCCGATGACCGGCTGGCGCTGGCTGACCGGTTCGGGATGAAGCTTGGCTTTCAATATCCCGATCAAGCGGCGTTTCTGGATATGGTGTCGGCCTATGCCACACATTTCGCTCTCGATTGGGATAAAGCCGATGCGCTGGTCTTTGCGCATCAGCGCGGCGGGCGATCTGGTCGCGTCGCGTGGCATTATGCGGTGGAACTGGCCGGCCGGGCTGGCCGCAATCTTTAGAGCGCCTTTTCGTAGATCCGGTACACTTTGCTGACTGTACCGCCGACAGCTTCACCGACCGAAACCATTGGGCCGTTGGATGACAGCACCCAACCAAAATCTCCGCAGGTTGCGCCAAATTTCGTCATCGCATCGCGGCGGATATATTCCACCATCATAAACGCCAATTGGCTGGCTGTGCGCGAGCTTTGCAGCCGCTTAATCACCCCCATCAGGGGAACGCGCATCGTTTTGACTTGTGGTGTTCCAACGTTCAGCCACCACAGCAATTTGGCCCAATTAAACGGCCATAAAGACCCGTTATACTTCACCAATTGCTCGTTCAAATCGGGGATCACCATCATGAATGCGACTGGCTCACCGTCGATTTCGGCAATGCGGATCAGATCGCTAAATACAATCGGTTTCAGCTTTTTGCCGGCATAGGCAACCTCAGCTGGGGTGAACGGCACAAAGCCCCAATTGTCACTCCAAGCATCGTTCAGGATGCCAAGGATCAATGCTGCTTCCTTGTCGAATTTGCGTTTGTTGACGCGGCGGACGTGAATTTTCCCACCCTTTTCGCCCATTGCGACAAGACGGTTTGCAAGGTCAGGCAGACTATCCACGATCGTCAGGTCAAAATTCAGCAGATCCTCTGCTTTGTGATGCCCTGCTGCCTCAATCCAGGCTTGATAACGCGCATCGTGATAGCCCATCATCACTGTCGGCGCGCGGTCATGTCCCTCTATCAGCAGTCCCGGTTCGTCCCACATCGCAAAGCTTACCGGCCCCAGCATTCGTGTCATGCCTTTTGCGCGCAGCCAGTTTTCGGCCTGTTGCAGCAACGCGTTGCCAACATCGGCGCTGACTGCCTCATAAAAGCCCCAGAATCCGGTGCCCGGTCCCATGCCTTGTTCGACAGGCTGTGCGAGCGCCAGATGGTCGATGTGCGCCGATATCCGTCCAACGACTTGCCCCGCACGGCGAGCGACGAAAAGCTGCGCTTCGGCATGTTCGAACCACGGATTTTTACCCGGCGTCAACAGCCCGCGCACTTCGTCTTTTAGCGGCGGTATCCAATTCGGATTGTTCGCGTACAGCCGATAGGGCAGGTCGATGAAATCCTTCAACGCTGCTTTGCCGCCGACTGGCACTACCCGCACTTCACCCATATCCATCTGGCCGCCCCCTATTATCCAAATTTCAGGCGGCTTGTCGCGCTTTTGGGCGCAGTGTCAAGATTGCCATGATGCTGCCACGATGATCGCCTATCTCCAAACACATGAACGCTATTGCTAACTGTAAACAAACCGCAGAAATCCGGGAAAAAGTCGCTGCAACGAACACGGCGCGCGCTATCAGCACAGACGATATGGCGATGATTCGTGCGGCAGCGGAGCTGACTCGCGACCTAAATGGAGCCAAAAAAGCCATATATTGGTCCGATTTCCTTGGATCGGCATTGCTTGGCTATGCTGCATTGTTTGCTGCGATCATGGCGCCGGCAACCGGATGGATGCTGGTTGCCGCTGCTGTTGCGGTTGCTGCGCTTTACCGCGCAGGAAGCTTCATTCACGAAATTACCCATGTTCGCCACCGCGAGCTGCCATGGTTCCGTTTCGGCTTTAACGCAGTTATGGGCGTGCCGTTGCTGGTGCCAAGCTTTTTATACGAAGGCGTGCATCAACTGCACCATGCGCGCACGCGTTACGGCACAACCGAGGACCCCGAATATCTGCCGCTTGCGCTGATGAAGCCATGGACTGTACCGTTGTTTGTGCTGATCGCCGCGTTCGGGCCTTTGGTGTTGTTTGTGCGCTTTGCGGTGCTGACGCCTTTGTCGTTCCTGTTCCCGCCGCTGCGTAAATTGGTGGTTGAGCGCTATTCGGGGTTAGTCATTAACCCTGACTTCCGCCGCCGCGCGCCCGAAGGCGAGTTGAAAAAACAGTGGTTGTTGCAAGAGGTTGCAGCGTCGCTTTGGGCGAACGCTTTGCTGATTGGCGTGTTCAGTGGTTTCATTCCGTTGCGTGGTTTCTTGATCTTTCTGGCGATTTCGTCGGCGACGATTGTCTTTAATCAGATCCGCACTTTAGTTGCGCATTTGTGGGAAAATGATGGTGAGGTGGTCAGCACAACGGCGCAGTTCCTCGACAGCGTCAACGTTCCGCCGCCGAATGTCTTGTCAGCATTATGGGCGCCAGTTGGCCTGCGCTATCACGCGACGCACCATTTGTTGCCGGGTCTGCCCTATCACGCCTTGGGTGAAGCGCACCGGCGGCTGACCGCCAAGCTTGCGCCTGAATCGACTTATAACAAAGCGAGCTATGATGGTTTGCCCGGACTAGTCACGCGGTTGGTAAAGAGCAGCTTTTCAGTTGGGACAATGCGCGGTTAAAGGCGTAACTTAACGGCGAGTTTGCCGAGCGCTGCTTTGTCGCTTGGTTCCAATCCGAACCGCACCGCGACCCACAGTAACGGCCAGAATAGAATTAGCAGCGCGATGGCGCGGGCTGGTTTGCCGAACTCGCTAAATACGTCCCCTGCAACCCACAAAGCCGCAACAAATAGGCTTGCTGCTAATGCTGATTTCCAGAACCCTGAAGTGAATGGCGACAGCCGGTCGCTTACGGCTAGCTCTCCAACCGCTAGCAATGCCGTAGCTACAACGGCTGCGGAAACGGCAAGCGCCATACCGTAAGCTCCATAAATCGGCACCAGCCACAGCCCCAGACCGATCCACAGGACCAACCCAATCAGGCTATTGGCCAAAGGCAAACCCGGGTGCCCGATCATCTCGATTATAGGAGTCGCAGGGCCAAAGGCAGCCTCTGCGGCGCGGGCAACGAGTAACGCAATCAACACCGACAAGGCCGCCGATGATCCCGGCGCAAAAGCTGACAGCATGTCAGGCGCAATCAGGATCAGCAACGCCGCCAGCGGCACAGCCAGCAGCATCGAGATGTGCGTCGAAAAAGCATACAGCGGCGCAATGCCTGCGCGGTTGGCAGCACCTTGTTCAGACGCCAACGGGGCGAGCACATAGAGGAACGACTGCCGGACGATTAGCGGGATCGAGGCAATTTTGCGCGCGATGCCGTAAAGTCCAGCAGCAATAGCGCCTTGGCTGCCGGGCAACATCGCGTTGAGCAGGATCGGTGGCAAATCATTATAGGCACGCCGGGCAAGAGCTGGCGGCAGCATCGCAAAGCCCGTCGCCAGCACCTGACGGCGCAACGCAGCGGGCAATGGCGCACGCAACAAAAGCGCCGGATCGTAATAGCGCGCGAGCAGCTTCCACGCGAGCCATGCGGTCATTGCCAGCGACGCAAGGTGGCCAAGCAACAATCCCTCAACACCAAAGCCAGCCGCAAAAAAGCCCGCCGCAAAAACCAAACGCGCGACCTGTTCCCAAAATATCCGCAACCGGATTTCGGGGCCAAATGCGCGCTTGGCCCGCGCCGCCGCCGTTGCCGTTTCGACGAAAATCCACAGAGGCAGGCTGAATGCGAATAGCGCAATCGCGCGCGGCAATACCGCCGCATCCCTCGGATCTGCTGCGACAAGGCTTGCCAACCACGGGGCGGCTAACACAATTATCACTGCTGCAATCACCCCCAAACCGGTGCTCAACAGCAACGCAAAACGCACTGCGCCGTGCTGTTCGTCCTCGTCCGCAGTCGCCGGAATGATTCGCTGCAACGCCTGTCCAAAGGCTAGGTCGAGCACGTTGGCGAGGATATTGATCGCCGCCCACAGCACGACATAGACGCCGTACCCCGCCAGCCCGAACATCCATGTATAGGCCGGTTGCGCGACAACCTCGATCAACGCGCCGAGCCGTGCTACCGCCGCTAATCCCGCGCCCTTGGCGACATCTTCCTTGCTGACAACTGGCTGCGGCGCGGTCAGCACATCTTCCTGCGGGCCGCTCATTCCTCGGTTCGGAAAAGCACCGTCTCGCCGATTAACAGGAACAACAGGAACGGCGCCCATGCCGCAACATAGGGCGGGTAAGCGCCCAGATTGCCCATCGCGAGGGCAAAGTTATCGGCAACGAAATAGGCAAAGCCGAGGCCCATACCGATCACCGCGCGCAGGAACAATGCGCCTGATCGGGCGAGGCCAAAGGCTGCGATGGAGCCAAGCAATGGCATCAACACAGCGGACAATGGCCCTGAAATCTTGTGCCACAAATTGGCCTCTAGCGCACTGGTTCGCCGTCCGGATGCTTTCATTTCATCGACGGCTTTCGATAGCGGAACAAAGGCCAAAGCGTCGCCGTCGACTTTTTTCTGTTCAAAACGTTTCGGTTCAATTCCGCGGCCCAGGATCAGGCTTTCGGCGCGTTCTTGTGTCGCGGCACGCACATCGAAAATGCGGACCTTTTCTAACGTCCAAGCGCCACCTGCAAAGCGTGCGGTATCAGCGCGGATCACACGGATCAGGCTTCCGCTGCTGCGTTGATAGACGCGCACATCCTTTAATGTTGTTGCCGTCCCTTTGCCAGAAACTGTGCGCGCCTGTATAAAATCTCGGCCTTCGCGGACCCAGACATTATAGCGAATGCCATCATCCTTGGGGATTTGGCCATATTCGACATCTTGCCAGCGTTTCAGCTTCGCTGAGTTCGGCGCAACTACGGTATCGTTAAAAACGAACGAGAATGCCGCCACGAACAGGCTGGCGACAATCATCGGGGCCAAAATCTGGTGCGCCGAAAGCCCAGCGGCTTTCATCGAGACAATCTCGCTATTCTGGCTCAGTGTCGTAAAGGTGATGAGCGTCCCGAGCAGTACCGAAAACGGCAGAAAGCGCTGCACTAGCTGCGGGATGCGCATACCGATATAGCGCCAAAGGTCGCCATCGTCATTTCCGGGAACACCAAGGATTTTGCCGCTTTCACCCAATAGATCAAGCGTTTGCAAGATCAGCACTAGCATCAGCAAAACGGCCAAAGTGCGGACAAAAAACAGCTTTGCCATGTAAAGCGTGATTTGGCGTGAGGGAAAGAATGACATTGCCATTACGCCAGTGCCGCCTCGTCTTGCGCTAGCAACCGCGATTTACGCCGCCCGAAACGGAACAGCTTGCGCACCGTTTTGCCCGCTTGCGCCGCGAATTTCTCCAGTGCGCCAATCGGCTGCCCGCCCGGCACATGCGCTGCGACATGATACATCCACAATATCGAAGCTGCAAATAGCAGGCACGGAACCCACAATGCGATCAACGGATCAATCTCCCCGCGTCCGCCCACACTTTCGGCATATTCGTTGATCTTGTGATAGGTCACTACGATCACAATCGACAGAAACACGCCGAGGGCCGAGGTCGAGCGTTTTGGCGGAATAGCCAGCGCGATGGCGAGCAATGGCAGCAGTAACATCATTGCAACCTCGACCAGTCGGAAATGGAAATTGGCCCATGCGGCGTTACGTTCGCTGGGCGGGCGTTTGGCGTCATTTCCAACCTTGACCAGTTCGGGCAGCGTGTATTCGCGCCCCTTTTCGCCTCTGTTGCGGAACTTTTCAATCTCTGGCAGCGGGATGGGAATGTCATGGTTGGTAAAGCTTAAAACCCGCGCATTTTTATACGCTGGGGCATCATGCACTAACGTGCCGTTGGTCAGCCGCAGGATGATCGTGTTGCGATCCTCCGTCCGCATAAATTGACCCTTTTCCGCTGTCACCGCAATCGTCTGCCCCTTTTTGTTTTCGGCAAATACGAACAGGCCCGACAGATCATTGCCCTGATTGCGGCTTTCATCAATCCGCATGGTCAGGTTTTTGCCCAGATTATTGAACTCTCCGACCTTGATTGAGGCGCCCAAAGCGCCCGAGCGCAGATCAAAACGCAATTCTTCATACAAATACCGCGAGGTCGGCTGCACCCAACCCACAATCGCCAAATTTACCGCCGCAAGGATGATTGCGTAAATATACGGCACCCGCAACAGCCGCCAATATCCAAGGCCTACCGCGCGAAAAATGTCGATTTCCGACGACAGCGCGAGCCTCCGGAACGCAAGCAATATCCCCAGCATCAAGCCGATAGGAATGCCCAGCGACAGATATTCGGGGATCAAATTGGCGAGCATCCGCCAGACGATATTCACCGGCCCGCCCTCTGCTGCGACAAAGTCGAACAGACGCAGCATTTTTTCCAAAAGCAGCAGCATCGCGGCAAGCGCAAGCGTGCTGAGCAGCGGAATCGCGACAAGCCGCGCGATATAGCGGTCGGTGGCAGTCAGAAATTTCAACTTATTGTCGTCCTGTCACCCTAATTTGGCCGCAAATTGACGCGATATACAGATTTAAGATCAGGAGCAATATCGTCCCGCACGGGTAACTGTGTTGGCCCCTAACGCTCAAGGAGCAAGAGTAAAATGCATAAAGTCATGATTCCATTGATGGCTGCCGGATTGCTGGCCATCGCAGGAAGCGCCCAAGCAGGCAGCGTGATTACCAATGATATGGCGAAATGCGGCGCTGGAAAAGGCCCTGCGATTCAAGTCAATGTGCGCGGTATCAAAGGCGGCGTTGGAAAGCTGCGCGTGCAAAACTACCCTGCGACGTCGTCTGCTTGGTTGGCCAAGGGCCGGTGGTTGCACCGCGTCGAGGCACGGGCCAGCGCAGGTGCGCTGAATTTCTGCGTGCCTTTGGCGGCATCGGGCAAATATGCGATTGCGGTGCGGCATGATAAAAATAGCAACGGCAAAACCGATATTTCGGCCGATGGCGGCGGATTTTCTAATAATCCGTCGATCAACGTGCTGAACCTCGGCAAGCCTGCGGTTGGCAAAGTCGCATTCTCGGCCGGGCCTGGCGTCACCACAATCACCGTAAACATGAAATACATGTAATTGGCACTCGTCGCGCTTCTTTCCAATCCACACTCCACCGGCAATCGCTCGCTGTTGCCGGAAGTGCGGAATTTTTGCGCGAAGAACGCTGATATCTTTCATTACGAGGTTGAGGAAGTCGGGCAGGTCTCGCGTGCGCTGGAAATGATCGCGCGGGTGAAGCCAAAGGTGCTGGTGGTCAACGGCGGCGACGGCACAGTGCAAGCCGCGCTGACCGAGCTGTACCATGGCGGCCATTTCAAAGGCACTCCGCCACCGGTAGCGGTGTTGCCCAATGGTAAAACCAATCTGATTGCGCTTGATCTGGGTGCAGAGGGTGATCCGTTAAAGGCGCTGGAGATCATTCTTGATCTCGCAAAGGGCGATTTGACCGAGCATATTGTTGCGCGCGAATTGATCGCGTTGACCGATGGCAGTGCGAATGCGCGGCCGGTGATCGGTATGTTCTTGGGCGGCGCGGGGCTGGCCGATACGATTCTGTATTGCCGCAACAAAATTTATCCCTTGGGGCTGCCCAACGGCATCAGCCATTTTCTGACGTTCCTTGCGGTTTTCGCCTCGGCGATTTTTGGGGCAAAGGCTGATTTTCTGCCGCCACGAACGGGCTCTGTGCGGATTTCTTTACTGCGTGATGGAGAGATTTCGGGGCGGTTTTCGGTGCTGGTTGTGACCACGTTGGAAAAGCTGTTGATGGGAGGCCGCGTTGGTGATGGAGAACGCAGCGGGCGATTGAAACTGCTTGCGGTCGATCAGCGTCCGATAGCTATGCTTCGCGTTGTCTGGGCGACTTTGATCGGTCTGCTCGGTAAGAAACGCTATGGCGGCGTGCATCTGGGCGAGGGCGATATGATCCAGATCGACGGCGATAACAGCAGCGTTGTTTTGGATGGCGAAGTCTTTTCGGCCTATTTGGGCCACCCGATTGTCCTGCGGTCAACGCCGCCGGTACCGTTTTTGAAATTGGCGGCTTAGGCGCCAACCCCAAAATCCGTTCGTGTCGAGCGAAGTCGAGACACCTGTAAGTCGCGCAGAACGGCATGGCCTCTCGACTTCGCTCGAGGCGAACGGTTTTAATTTCACCAACGGGCCGTTAAGATAAATACATGCACTCACTCCAACACCTAATCGCCGAAGAACTCGCCGTCCCCGCACTCCCCCAAGTGCAAGCCTTTGCCGCGCATATCGCCGCGCAGTACCCGACTGCGGCACGCGCGGTTCTCTTCTACGGATCGTGCCTGCGTACCGAACAACTTGATGGGCAGATGCTCGATTTCTACCTGATCGTGTCGGATTATGATGCGGCTTATGATCGTAAATGGCTAGCGATATGGAACCGCCGCCTGCCGCCCAATGTCTTTCCGGTGCAGCATGAAGGTCTATCCGCCAAAGTCGCAGTGCTTAGCGAGGCGGACTTCCACGATCTGAACCGCGCGGGCGCATCAGCAGTGTCCGTATGGGCGCGCTTTGCCCAACCCGCGCGATTGGCGTGGGCGGCGGATGATGCCGCGAGCAAAGCGGCGGTGCTGGCAATCTCTGGCGCCGCACCCGCTTTGCTCAACGGGGCGCTGGCGCATATGGGGCATGACGATGCTGTGCTTGATTTGTGGGAACTGGGCTTTTCGCTGACCTATTCAGCAGAACTGCGCGCCGAACGCAGCAACCGTCCCGCGTCGGTGGTCAAATTCGACCCCGACCGTTATCGCACGTTCGGCAAAGCCGCTTTGCTCCACACGCCCATTGCCAACGCGGTGCGCGAAGACGGCAAAGTCCATCTTCTCGCCGATCCAGAGGGGCGGATCGTGCGGGAACAGAAACGCTGGCCCACTTTGCGGCGGCGCGGAAAAATGCTGACGGTCGCGCGCCTTGCCAAGGCCGCGTTCACTTATGCAGGCGGCATCGATTACCTAGCATGGAAGATTAACCGCCATGCGGGGACCAAGATCGAGATTAAGCCCTGGCAGCGCAAATGGCCCTTGGTCGCAGCTTTGGTGTTGGTGCCGAGACTGTGGGCAAAGGGGGCGGTGCGGTGAAAGCCGACGACTCGAGTTCAGCAACTTACGTCGGTCGGAAGTTTCATCTTTTTCACCAGTGCCTTGATGCGCTCGACGTCGAAAACCTCGTGCTCGTCGTTTCGCGTTGTTAACGAAGGCGAGGCCACGCCGCCGGTGCAACAAAAACAGATTTCAACTTCGCCAATTTTCCTGCCTTTTGCGTCATAATAGCGGAAAAAATGGTGAGGGATGAAGCACGCGGCATCGCTCCCGCTGGGATAGTCTTTCCCGGCTTGCCGAACGGTCACGGATTTTTTGATTGATTGCTCAAACTCCTGCCGCTCCGCTGTCGTTAGGTCGACCCCTTTGGGATTGGTCGACACTTCCGGACCATTCAATAAACTATTCTTTATCAACAAATTAACCCGAGTTGCCATCAGATAAATAGCAACAGGTTCAAGTTTAGTAACCGGTGGCCGCTCGTCCCGAGATTCACTCTCTGGCGTTGATACCAGATTGTGCAAATAGTCTCGCGCCAGCCAGACGTTCACGACTGCAATCAGCACAGCGGCCAATATCAGCAGCCGTCGCCGCGTCATCAAATAATCCCCACAGCTTTGCCCGCGCGCTCAAACCGGCCCAGCACGTCCTGAACCTGTTCCGCTGTATGCTCGGCACACAAAGAACAGCGCAGCAACGTCATGCCCGCTGGCGTTGCCGGTGGGCGCGCCAGGTTGACGTAAAGACCTTGTTTCAACAGCGCCTCCCACATCATCGCGCCGCGTTCCAGGTCGGGCATGATGACTGCGATAATCGCGGACTGCGGCGTTTCGGTGCCGAGTTGAAAGCCCAGATCGCGTAGGCCTTTGTGTAGCGTCTTGCTGTTCTCCCACAGATGCGCGCGTTTGTTTCCGCCGTGCATCAACTTGCGGATCGACACTGCGCTCGATGCCATCACGCTGGGTGGCAATGCGGCAGTAAACACATAAGGGCGGCAGACGAGGCGCAGGATCTCAAACTTTGGATGGTTCGATACGCAGAAACCGCCGACGGTACCGACCGATTTGCTGAATGTGCCGATGATGAAATCGACATCATCAAGGCAACCTTGCTCCTCCGCCACGCCGCGACCGTTTTCGCCGATAAAGCCCATCGAATGCGCCTCATCGACCAACACCATTGCGCCTGCTTCTTTGGAAATGCGGATCATTTCTTTCAGCGGCGCGACATCGCCGAGCATCGAATAGACGCCTTCTAGGATGACAAGCTTACCAGCTTCGGGCGGCAAGCGTTTCAGACGCTTTTCCAGCGCTTCGATATCATTGTGGCGGAACGCGACGATTTCGGCATCGCCCATTTTGCAGCCATCATAGATTGACGCATGGCTGTCGATATCAAGAATGATGTAATCGCCTTTGCCAGCGATTGTGCTGATAATGCCAAGGTTCGCCTGATAGCCTGTGGAAAAGACCATCGCGTGGTCCATATCGTAAAATTCGCGCAGCGCCGCCTCGACATCGCGGTGCGGGCTGAATGTGCCGTTGAGGACGCGGCTGCCGGTGGTGCCTGCGCCGAAGTCTTCATAAGCTTGCTTGCCCGCCGCGATGACATCATCGTCAAAGGTCATGCCCATATAATTATAGGTGCCAAGCAGGATGGTTTCCTGCCCGTTGCAAATCGCGACCGTGGGCGACAGCACCTTTTCCATCACCAGATTGAACGGGTCAGTCAGGCCGGTGGAGAGCAACGTTTCGCGCTGCTGGATCAGGGGGTCGAATTTTGAGAAAAGGTCGGTCATATTTTAGTCCGTAAGTTTCGCCACAGCATCAACCAACTGACCGACCGTTTCAATCTCGGCCTGCATGTTCATGGTGATGATAATATCAAACGCATCCTCAACCTCGGCAACGAAATCCATCACCGTCAGGCTGTCCCATTCCAGATCGCCGGCGAACGTCGTCGCGTCGGACAATTCGGTGCCCTTTTTATTGAACGGTTCGATCAGCGCGGCGATGCGGTCAAACATACTATTGCGGTCAGTCATTTGTGGTCCTTAAAGTCTACGATCTTGCCTGTGACAGCCGATTGCGGCGGCAAAATGGCAGTTATAGCCAGCCGTTTGCCTTATACCAGCGTGCCGTGGTTTTCAGGGCCTCGCGCGTTGGCGTTTGCGGTGTCCATAAAGCAGAGGGGGGCGCTGCGCTGCGGTCAATAACCCAATCGGGGTGGCTCATATAACCGGCACGATCGGGGGTGAGTTTCGCACGGTTGCCGCGCACCAACCGGTCGGCCCAGGCGGCGGCGAATAGCAACGGGCGCGGCGCTGAGAAGGTGTTGATGCGCTTGCCCAGCGCTGAGCCGATTGCGCGAGCAAAGCCTTCATGCGTCCAGCCGCCCGGTTCGCCGTCATCAGCTTCGAAGATACGCGCCGTTGCATCTTCATGTGCAGGCAGCAGCGCCACGAGCAAGCGCGCCAGATCATCGACGTAAATCCACGATCCAAGTCCAGCGGGGGGTAGCAAGCACAAGCCTTTGTTCGCCATGCGAAACATCTCAAACACGTCCTTGTCGCCGGGGCCGAATACGCCGGGCGGACGGATGATGGTCCAGTCCAGCAGGCTGGTGGCGACGAGCTTTTCGGCCTTGGCTTTGCTGGCACCATAGGCCGACAATTGCGGCTCGCGCGCGGACAACGAGGAGACATGGACGAAGCGCTGGATGCCAGCGGCTTTGGTGGCGGATAGCATGTTTGCTGTGCCAGTGACGTTGCCGGTTTCAAACGCCGCGACATTGGGCGCGTTCACGACGCCAGCGATGTGGAGCACCGCGTCTGCGCCTTCGCACAGTGTCGCAAGGGTGTCAGAGCGATCCAACGCGCCGCTGACCCAAGTGACGCCCGCACGCTTTGGCTGCTCACGGCGGGTGAGCGCGCGGATATGCCAGCCTGATTCGAGCAATCGGTCGAGCGTCGCGCCGCCGACAAAGCCGGTTGCCCCAGTTAGAGCGACAATTTTTTCCGCCAACTCAACGACCTTCACCGTTTGTATCGAGCGAAGTCGAGATACCCATCGGTCGCGCACGACTTTGGGGTGTCTCGACTTCGCTCGACACAAACGGGTTTGGAGAATGTAACATTTTCACAGCATAACCATCTGGTCGCGGTGGACGAGGACCTGGCGCGGCACAGCCCCCAATATGCCTTCAAGCTCCGCCGATTTTTTGCCACAAATCAGCGCGGCGTCGCGGGCATCATATTCGGACAGCCCTCGCGCCAAGGTCTCGCCGTCGGTCGCAACGATATCGATGACATCGCCGCGCTTAAACTCTCCGGTCACGCCGGATGCACCTGCGGGCAGCAAACTCGCTCCGCCACGCAGTGCCGTGGCTGCGCCTGCATCGACGATGATTTGGCCCTTTACCGATAGCCGTCCACCGATCCAGCCTTTGCGCGCGCTCCCGCCCGCACGCGGCGCAAACCATGTCGAGGGCGCGCCTGCATCCAGTGCCGTCAACGGATGATCGCGCAGGCCCGATGCTATCGCCAACCCAATCCCTGCGCGCGTTGCGATATCGGCAGCGTCCAGCTTTGACGCCATTCCGCCCGAACCCATGCCCGATAACGAATTGCCGGACACCATGATGCGGATGCGGCTGTCAATTTTTGTGACGTTGGTGACGAGTTGCGCCGCTGGGTCCTTCGGGTCGCGGTCGTACAAACCGTCCACATCGGACAGCAGAACCACACCTTGGGCGCCCGCCGCTTGTGCAACCCGCGCCGCCAACCGATCGTTGTCGCCAAACCGGATTTCCTCGGTCGCGACGCTGTCGTTTTCGTTGATGACCGGCAGTGCCCCTGCGCCCAATAATCGGTCCAACGTTGCGGTGATATTCAAATAGCGGCGACGATCCTCAAGATCGTCCAGCGTTACCAGCATTTGCGCCGCCGTCAGGCCTCGCGCGGCCAGTAACTCGGCCCAAAGGCCCGACAGCAAAATCTGTCCGACTGATGCAGAGGCTTGCGCATCAGCAAGACTGGCCCGTCCGCCTTTTTCAAAACCCAGCCGTTTCGCACCAAGCGCGATTGCACCGGAACTGACGATAATGACTTTCTGACCAGCCTTATGCCGCGCCGCAATGTCAGCAACCAATGTCGCCAACCAGTCGCGCCGCACCGCGCCACCTTGTTCCACCAGCAACGACGAGCCGACTTTAACGACCAGCATCGAGCAGGCGGATGAGTTCAGATGGGCGACCATTCGCCTTCCTCATTTGTGCCGGATGATGATTCGATACTGCTCATCGCGGGCAAAGCTTCGAGCACGCGGTCGAGCACTTTGTCGATGCCTTGGCCGGTCGCGCCCGAAATCGAGATCACGTCGAGCGCGCCAGCGGCTTGAAGCTGCTGCGCAATATCCGCCATAATTTCGGGGTCAAGCAAATCGCCTTTATTAAGCGCCACGATCTGCGGTTTATCGACCAGACCACCGCCATATTCGGCGAGTTCTTCGCAGACAATTTCCCACGCCTTCACCGGATCATCGCCCGTTGCGTCGATCAAATGGATCAATATGCGGCAGCGTTCGATATGGCCAAGGAACCGGTCGCCAACGCCCGCGCCATCGGCGGCGCCAGCGATGAGGCCTGGAATATCGGCAACAACAAATTCGCGGCCCTTGTGATTGACCACGCCCAGCTGCGGGCGCAACGTCGTAAAGGCGTAGGCGCCGACCTTTGCTTTAGTGTTCGACACCGAATTGATAAACGTCGATTTGCCCGCATTGGGCATACCGACAAGGCCTGCGTCCGCCAGCAGTTTCAGCCGCAGCCAGACATACATTTCGGTCCCATCTTCGCCCGGCTGATGTTGGCGCGGGGCACGGTTGGTGCTGGTTTTATAGCTCGCGTTGCCGCGACCGCCCATGCCGCCTTTTAGGAAGGTGACGCGTTGGCCGACCTGCGTCAAATCGAGCATCAAGCTGCGTTCTTCATCGTCGGCCAGTATTTGTGTGCCAACGGGTACTTTAACGATCAAATCTTCGCCGCCTGCGCCGTACCGATCACGGCCCGAGCCGCCACCGCCGCGCGGTGCCTTAAAATGCTGTGCATAGCGAAAATCGATCAGAGTATTGAGGCCAGCGACCGCTTCAAAAATTATGTCGCCACCAGTCCCGCCATTGCCGCCATCTGGGCCGCCATATTGGACATATTTTTCGCGCCGAAAGCTGACGGCCCCGGGGCCACCAGAGCCCGAACGCAGATAGACTTTTGCTTGATCGAGGAAATGCATGGGCAGCCCTTAAAGGAGAGTGGCCGCTTTTGCCAGCTATGAGAGAGTTTAGTGATCCAGCCGCTTGGCTGGCCTGCCAGCCGAAGCTCCCGTAGGGAGCGAAGGCTGGTGGAGCCTAGGGGAGTCGAACCCCTGACCTCTTCGCTGCCAGCGAAGCGCTCTACCAGCTGAGCTAAGGCCCCATCTGCCGCATAACAAAGCGGCTATGGTGATTTGAAGGCGCGCCTTTACGCGTAAGGCGCGCCGATATGCAAGTCCGAATTACCGCCCGCGTACCTACCCCAGCGACAGCCCGAACTATTGGTCGTCAAGGCCTTCGCCTTCAGTGCCAGCAACGCCCAGATCTTCGTCACCGCCAAGGTCAACGTCGTTATCCGGCGAAACGTCGCCATCCACCGCATCAACATCGATGTCCAGATCGTCGTCCGCCAGATCAGCGTCGTCTTTCTTTTTCTCGGCTTCTTCGAACGGCAATGGCTGTTTCGATTTCAGCACAAGTTCGGGTGTCCACTGGTTGCCGCATTCGATGCATTCAACCGGATCGCCCTTAGTCAGATCGTAGAATCGCGTGCCACATTTCGGGCAAGTGCGCTTCGTTCCCCATTCAGCCTTCACCATGGTGGGCCTCTTATCCTTTCAGAATTTATGCAAATACGTGTCTGCTACCCAGACTCGCGCTATCGGGCGCCGCCACTGCCACAGAGTTTCCATACTGTCAAAACAAGTCTGACAACGCGCCGTTTAGCAATCGCCCAGCCTCGTCGAGCTGCCCTGCATCTTAACAGTAATTATCCCGAGGTTCCCAGAATTCTGATTCTCAGCTGTGATAATGATTGAAGCATTTGCAACTACTTTATTGGGAAATTGCTCAGTCTCGGATGTGAACCGCAGTCTTTCGGTTACACCGGGCATGTTCAACGCATCACAACTCGCCGTCTCCAAAGTTTGATTGCCGTTCACTTTTCTTGAATCAATCGTGCAATTGGCGACTCTTTCACTGCCCATTTTTTCCTGAAATTCGGCTTCGTTTAGGTCTTTCGGCTCTCCGCAGATTTCTTTTTTCTGGTTAGTGCTTGCCAGTATGTCAGTTAACTCTGGAACCCTCGATGGGTCGATTACTCTGCCGTTCACTGTGAGCGAAGTTAGCTTTGCCTCTTCGATCCATTTTCCGGATACTGGTATCGTCTTTGGATCATCTGCTGGCGCGCCGCATGACGCCAAAGTGCCAACTAGCGTCAGCGACATCAATCTGATTTTGTCCATTCAAACACTCCTGCGTTATTGCCAGCCCGGGCTCGCAGAGATTTCCTAATATAATGTCAAAGCTTAGACAAAAGGCCTTTACTTTTTAGCGGGCCCAAAGCCAAAGCCATCCATCATGAGCAACGCGGCGCCCCAACCCAGAGCCTTTGCTCCAACAGGTCCCCTGCGCGGAATAGTCCGCGTCCCCGGTGATAAGTCGATTTCGCACCGTTCGTTGATGTTGTCGGCATTGGCGGTGGGCGAAAGCCGGATTACGGGATTGTTGGAAGGCGAGGATGTGCTCGCCACTGCGGCGGCGATGCGGGCGATGGGCGCGCAGATTGAACGGACCAGTGACGGCACATGGGTTGTCTACGGCGTTGGCGTGGGCGGATTGCTGCAACCCGAAACCGCGCTGGATATGGGCAATAGCGGCACTTCGACGCGGCTGTTGATGGGGCTTGTCGCTAGCCACGCGATTACCGCGACCTTTATCGGCGATGCGTCTTTGTCGAAACGGCCAATGGGGCGGGTAATTGATCCGCTGTCGCTGACGGGCGCGGAATTTACCGCGTCGCCTGGCGGCCGCTTGCCCGTGATGGTGCGCGGCATTTGCCCTGCTGTGCCGATTAGCTACCGCCTGCCGGTCGCCAGCGCGCAGGTGAAATCGGCGATCTTGCTCGCAGGCCTCAACACGCCGGGCATTACCGAAGTGATCGAACCCATCCCGACCCGCGACCATAGCGAGCGGATGCTGGCAGGCTTTGGTGCGGAATTGACGGTGGAGGTCGATGCAGAAGGCGTCCGCCACATCCGCCTGATGGGCGAGGCTGAATTAAAGCCGCAAGCAATCGAAGTCCCCGGCGACCCGTCGTCCGCCGCTTTCCCGATTGTTGCGGCGCTGATTACCCCGGGCAGCGAAGTCACCGTCACCCATGTCGGCATGAACCCGACGCGCACCGGCATTTACAAAATGCTTCAGGCGATGGGCGCGGACCTGACCTATTCCAACGAACGCATTGTCGGCGGCGAGCCAGTCGCAGATATCACCGCGCGGCATTCGGTGCTGACCGGCATCGAAGTCCCCCCCGATGTCGCGCCGAGCATGATCGACGAATTTCCCGTGTTCTTTGTTGCGGCCAGCATGGCGCAGGGGCGCACGATCACTAGCGGCCTAGACGAACTGCGCGTGAAAGAAAGCGACCGGCTGGCGTTGATGGCTGCGGGGCTGACGGCGATTGGCGCGAAGGTTGAAGAACGCGAGGACGGTTTGGTTATCGACGGCAGCGGTGGCGAGCCGTTGGAAGGCGGCGCGACCGTGGCTAGTGCGCTAGATCACCGCATCGCGATGAGTTTTGCAGTGGCGGCGCAGCATTGCTATCACGGCGTCACGGTGGACGATGTCTCGCCGATTGCGACCAGCTTTCCTACGTTTGAAGCGATGTTGAATGACCTTTCTCAATAATTCATTGATTTTTAGCGTCGGTTCGGCTATGTCCTTTAGCGCGAATGTCAGGAAGTTCCTGCATCATGGCCCTCGACCGTTGCTGCGGTCGGGGGTCAACTCGTTTAGGGGAGCATGTTGCTGCACGCTCCCCCATCCGTTGCCCTACTTAGTTCGTGCTACTTCTACGACTTTGAGTATCAAAGTCCCAAAAGCAAACAACGCTCCAAGCAAGAGGCAAATTTCTGCGAATGTCATATTTGCTCCTTACATGCGGCGGGATTGCCGCAATGCCCTTATGCAAGAATATCTTAGGCGCTCAAAGATGAATGCTGAAGATTTAGTAGCTAATCCATGATCATCGCCGTTGATGGCCCGACAGCCTCTGGCAAAGGTACAATATCTAAAGCGTTGGCCAAGCATTATGACTTGCCGTTTTTGGACACGGGGTTGCTGTATCGTGCGGTTGGGCAGCAGGTGGCGTTGAATAAAGGCAGTGCTGATGTGGCGGCAGATGCGCTGGCTGGATGTGCCTTTCCCGATGCGCTGCTTGATGATCCTGTTTTGCGTAACGAAGAGGTTGGCGGGCTAGCTAGCCGCGTGTCGGTGCATCCGGCGGTGCGCGCAGCGCTCAACCAGCGGCAGGTGGATTTTGCCAATCAGACTGCTGGCGCGGTGCTGGACGGGCGCGATATTGGCACTGTCATTGCCCCCCATGCGGATGTGAAGCTGTTTATCACAGCCTCGCCAGAGGTTCGGGCGCTTCGGCGGTATGAAGAAATGCTGTCGCGCGGGCTGGATGTGGATTTTGATAACATATTGGCGGACATCATTACCCGCGACAAACGCGATACCCAGCGTGCCGACGCGCCTCTGAAACCCGCAGAAAACGCACACTTGCTTGATAACAGCGATTTGAGTATACGCGCAACCGTTCAGAAAGCGATTGAGCTGGTGAACGCTGAAATAGAGAACCGGTCACGATAATAGACCGGCCGCAATAAACCGTATCTTCTGGGTTGAACGACAGGGCTTGGCAACAGGCCTTTTTTGCTTTGTTCCCGGCGATGCGGAAAGTGCGATTTCAGTGTGAACTTGCCCAGATTTCTGCCGTTTTTTGAACACCGTCTGGACATGGGGTTCAGGGGGTATTTCTGGTCAAAGACCATCGGAACCAACCGATTGGCCGGACAAAAAGTACGTGAAGGACACTCTAACCTATGGCAAGTTCGCCAACCCCGACCCGCAACGATTTTGAAGCGTTGCTTAACGAATCACTTGGTGGTGCAGAAGGTGGCTTTGAAGGCCGCGTTGTAAAAGGCACCGTTACCGCAATCGACAATGACCATGCCATGATCGACGTGGGTTTGAAATCCGAAGGCCGCGTTGCGCTTCGTGAATTCTCCATGCCGGGTCAGCCATCGACTCTCGCCGTTGGCGATGAAGTCGAAGTCTATGTTGATCGCGTCGAAAATATGAACGGCGAATCGGTATTGTCGCGCGACCGCGCACGCCGCGAAGCTGCGTGGGATACGCTCGAAGGCGAATTCGCCGCTGAAAAACGCGTTGAAGGCGTTATCTTTGGCCGCGTCAAAGGCGGCTTTACCGTTGACCTTGGCGGCGCTGTTGCGTTTTTGCCCGGCAGCCAAGTCGATGTCCGCCCCGTGCGCGACGTTGCCCCGTTGATGGATATCGCACAGCCATTCGTCATTTTGAAAATGGACCGTCGCCGCGGCAACATCGTTGTCTCGCGCCGTGCCATTCTTGAAGAAACCCGTGCTGAACAGCGCACCGGCCTGATCCAGAACCTTGCCGAAGGTCAGATCATCGAAGGCGTGGTCAAGAACATCACCGATTACGGTGCGTTCGTTGATCTGGGCGGCATCGATGGCCTGCTGCATGTCACTGACATCAGCTACAAACGCATCAACCACCCAAGCGAAGTCATCAACATTGGTGACACCGTCAAGGTGCAGATCGTCCGTATCAACAAGGACACACAGCGCATTTCGCTGGGCATGAAGCAGCTGGAAAGCGATCCTTGGGATGCAGCGGTTGCCAAATATCCTGTCGGCACCAAGCTTAAAGGTTCGGTCACGAACATCACCGAATATGGTGCGTTCATTGAACTCGAAGCGGGGATCGAAGGCCTGGTTCATGTTTCAGAAATGTCCTGGACCAAAAAGAACGTCCATCCTGGCAAGATCGTTTCGACAAGCCAGGAAGTCGACGTCATTGTGCTCGACATCGACATGGAAAAGCGCCGCATTTCGCTGGGTCTGAAACAAGTTCAGAACAACCCATGGGAAAGCTTTGCAGAAAAATTCCCTGTTGGTTCGCAAGTCGAAGGCGAAGTCAAGAACGCGACCGAATTTGGTCTGTTCATTGGTCTGGATGGCGATGTCGATGGCATGGTCCACATGTCGGATATCGCATGGGGCATTACGGGCGAAGACGCGCTTCACCTGCACCGCAAGGGCGAAACGGTTAAAGCCATCGTGCTTGATATCGACGCCGAGAAAGAACGTATTTCGCTTGGCATCAAGCAGCTTGAAAAAGGCGCACCTGCAGCCGGTGGCAGCGCAAGCGCTGCTGCGGCTGGCGGCCTGAAAAAGGGTGCGACTGTCACCGTCACTGTCCTTGAAGTCCGCGATGGCGGCCTTGAAGTGCAGGCAGGCGATGATGGTGCAACCGGCTTTATCAAGCGCGCCGATCTTGGCCGCGACCGTGACGAACAACGTCCCGATCGTTTCCAAGTTGGTCAGAAATTCGACGCATTGGTCGCTGGATTTGACCGTTCGAAAAAGCCGAACTTCTCAATCAAAGCTCTGCAGCTTGCCGAAGAAAAACAGGCAGTCGAGCAATATGGTTCGTCGGATTCGGGCGCATCGCTTGGCGACATTCTTGGTGAAGCCCTTAAAGGCGTCAAAAAGTAAGCCGCATTTGCTCTCCGTCTATTTGGGCGGTGGATAGAAAATCGGGGGGTGTGCCAGCGCGGCACTCCCCCTTTTTCTTAGGCTCCAGATTTTACATCCGGGGATATTTACGTTGTAAGACTATTGAAACTCTGCCACTATCATGTGGGTCAAAGATAGGGTGTTCGAATTGTTTCGCGCAGCCTATTGGCCGTGGGAGGCGCAGTGCGATGATCCGATCTGAGCTGGTAAAGAAGCTGGAAGCTGAAAATCCGGGAATGACGCCGGATGAGGTTGAGCGCATCGTGGACCTGTTTTTCAACCAGATTATTCAGCGATTGTCCGATGGTGGCCGTGTCGAACTGCGTGGTTTTGGTGCATTTTCCACCCGCGAACGTAAGCCGCGCAAGGGCCGAAACCCGCGCACCGGCGAAGCGGTCGATGTTCCCGCCAAAAGCGTGCCCTATTTCAAACCGGGCAAAGAAGTGCGTGAGCGGTTGAACAAGTAAGCGGACCGAGTTTGCCCCAGCGCATCATTACAATTTGACCTGAGCCGCATTGCGCGCCATTGCGTCCCCACTGTGCGGACGTGGCGAAATCGGTAGACGCAACAGACTTAAAATCTGTCATCCTTTGGATATGCGGGTTCAAGTCCCGCCGTCCGCACCAGCATTCCAAGATCGCTAAACTTGCTAGGTCGCCGCCTTGCCCCTAAACGATCCGCATGCGTCTGCTATTGCCTCTGCTGCTGTCACTGCTTTGTGCATGTAGCAGCGGCGCGCCGACCGGAGCAGTTGGTGAAACGGATACGCTGATTCGCCTGTCGGATGCCGATGCGCGAGGGCTTGATCCGCAAATTATATCCGACATTGCTTCTGTTCGTATCGCGAGCGATTTGTTCGAGGGACTGACGCGGTTTGATGCCGACGGTAAAGCTGAAGCAGGCCTTTCGGAAAGCTGGACGATTAGCGCCGATGGCAAAGTCTGGACTTTCCGTCTGCACGATGGTCTGAATTTCTCCGACGAAACTGCGCTGACCGCACAGGTTTTCGCTGCGGCCTTTGCGCGCATCAATGACGAAGCCAGCGGTTCGCCGCACGGGTCGCTGTTTGGCGTGATAGAGAGGGTCGAGGCCCCCGATCCGCAGACTGTTGTTATCCGGCTGAAAAACCCGTTTCCTGAACTGCCCGCGTTGTTGGCGCACCCCGCGATGGCTGCATTGCCGTTCCACCGAATAACAGCCGTCGGTGACAAATGGACCGCTGACCGGCCCTTAGTGACAAGCGGGGCTTACCGGCTGACCGGCTGGAAACTGAACCAGCAGTTGCGTTTAGAGGCGAATCCACGCTGGCATAGCGGACGTCCCGTGACCCCAAAGCTAATCTGGAGGCCGATGGACAATATGAACGCGTCGATGCGGCTGGTGCTGGCGGGCGGGGCGCATATCGGCAGCGACTATCCGCCCGCACGGCATCACTGGTTGAAAGCGCAATATGCCGATCTGGTGCACAGCCACCCGTATCTCGGCACCTATTATTTCGCGTTCAACACGCGCAAGCCGCCGTTCGATGATGCGCGCGTGCGGCGTGCGCTGTCGATGGCGATTGACCGTGATTGGCTTGCCCGCAAAATGGTCGATGCGGGGAATGAGCCTGCATGGGGGTTGCTACCCAAGTCTATGGGCGCAAACGCAATCTATCGCCCAGAATGGGCCGATTGGTCGCAGGCAAAGCGACTGACGGCGGCAAGGCGTTTGTTGTCCGAGGCGGGCTATGGCCGCAATCGCCCTTTAAGCTTTGAAATCCGGTTCAACAGTTCAACTGAACACCGCCGTGCAGCGGTTGCGATGGCGACGATGTGGCGCGAACTGGGTGTTGAGGCGAAACTGCTGAACAGCGAGGCCAGCCTGCATTTCGATAGCCTGAAACGCGCCGATTTTCAGTTTGCCCGTTCGGGTTGGGTCGCCGATATGCCAGCGCCTGAAAACTTTCTGTCGGTCCATCGCAGCGACACTGGCGCGCAGAATTATTCGGGCTATGCCAACCCTGTCTATGATGCGGCGCTGGATGCGGCACAGGCGGAGGCAAACCCTGTGACGCGTGTGGCCTTGATGCGACGTGCAGAAGCGATATTGATGCAGGATATGCCGATCATTCCGCTTTATTATTACAGCTCTCGCGCATTGGTTCGCCCCAATGTCAGCGGCTGGCGCGATAATGACGCGCATACGCACCCCAGCCGGACTTTAGGGTTAAAGGCGCCATGAAGGTGCAGTTGGCCCTGATTGGTATCTGCGCGATGATGCTGACGGCCTGCGGGCCTCGGATCGATAATGAACGGCTGCGCGTCGATGTCGTCGAAAACCAACCGCGCGCAATGACGGTCGCTGCGCTGCCTTTGCCCCCCGCCTCTGCCTATCTGCGGATGGCGACCGCACGAGGACTAGTTGGTTTTGATGATGAAGGCCGCGTTGTGCCAGCGCTGGCGGCACGCTGGATCACCACCGAGGATGGGCTGAGCTATATTTTTCGGCTGGAAAAAACGCGGTGGAATGATGGCCGCGATATTACCTCTGACGAAGTTGCAATTGCCCTGTCGCGGCGGCTTATCGATTTGCGGAAAAGCAGGATTGCCAGCGAGCTGGCGGTAATTGACCGGATCGTACCGATGACCGGCAAAGTTGTCGAAATCCGCCTGAAAGCGCCGATGCCCAATTTGTTGGAGCTGCTCGCTCAGCCGGAATTGGGTCTGTTGCGGAAAAATGTCGGCTCGGGCCCGATGATCGCGCGCAAACAAGCAGGCGTGATACAGCTGTCGCATCGTGCCGAGGACCCAGAGCGCGGCGTAGCCCTTGCCGATGCGCGGCTGACCCTGACACCGCATGATGCGCCGACCGCACTGGCACGCTTTGTTGTCGGCGAATCTGATTTGGTGTTGGAGGGTCGGTTTGAACATCTGCCCTATCTGGCGGCGACTGATGGCAAAGAGGGTGCCGTCTATGATTCGCCGCCGGGAATGTTCGGGTTGTTGTTTGTCGCGACGGGGCCGTTTCTGTCCGACGTTTCAAACCGTGAGGCAATAACCAAAGCGTTCGACCGGCCACGGATGATTTCCGATTTCAACGTCAATATCTGGAAAGAGATGCTGACGATAGCGCCCGAGGCTTTACCTAACCGCGCCGATGTCGCGCGCCCCGATTGGGCGTCACGGCGGATTGACCAGCGAAAGGCTGATGCGCTTGCGGTTATCCAAAACTGGCAATCAACCAATGGTAAGGTTCGTCCCCTGCGGATCGCCATGCCACGAGGACCGGGGAGCCGGATGCTGTTTGCACGAATCAAAAGCGACCTTGCCGCGATTGGCTTGTCGGCGGAACGGGTGACTGCGGGGCAGCAGGAAGATATGCGGCTCATCGATCAGCTTGCCGATATGACTAGCCCGGCATGGTATCTGGAACAATTGTCTTGCCAAGTGACAAGTATTTGCAATGCCGATGTGGATACTCAAGTCGCCGAGGCGCAGCGTTCCACCGACCGCGATGAACGCATGCGATTGCTGGGTGAAGCTGAACTTAAGCTACAGAATTTGCGTAATTTTGTGCCGCTGGGGAATCCCGTCCGCTGGTCATTGCCGCGCAATGGCTTGCTGGGCTTCACGCCAAATGCGCGCGGCTGGCATCCCTTGCAATATCTGGGCCGCGACCCAAAATAGAGGGTAACAAGGAACCAAGCATGCCACTATCACAAGAGCAAATGGACCAGATGGCCAAGTCATTGCCGAGTATAAGCCGCGAACCGCACGCTGTGCGGCAACGTGTCGAAGCGCTGGAACAGTTGCTGGAACGCAGCTTTCACATTCCGGGGACAAAGGTTCCCATCGGGCTCGATTCGATTGTCGGTCTTGTGCCTGTGCTCGGCGACATCGTCACCGCCGCGATGGGCGCCTATATGGTGTGGGAGGCGCGCAATCTTGGGATGTCGAAATTTCAACTGATACGGATGGCGGCTAACGTAGGCGTCGACACAGCGCTTGGTGCGATCCCGCTGGCGGGTGACGTATTTGACTTTATCTGGCGGTCAAACAGCAAAAACCTGCGGATTATTAAAAAGCATCTGGATAAGCACCATCCGGGGACAAGGGTGATTGAGGGGTAGGGCTAACTGCCCCGCCAAACCTTCACGTCTGCCTTATTGGGGGCGCCTTTGACGAAGCTGGGGCAGGTGCGCGGTTTGAACTGTTTATCCAAACAAATCTTCATTTCTTCCAGCCAAAATTTGCGGTTGGTTTTCACCCGGATCGCATTGGCGGGTAGGCCATCGTTGGCGTTAGCAAATGCCTCGGCAAGGCCCGCGACGTTCAGCGGTGTTTCGCCTTCTTTGCTACCTTGCCGCGACAGCCGGTCCATATCGGGAAACTCGATGGCCTCGAACAATAATTTCGCTGCGCCAAAATAGGTTTCGGGTTTGCGCGCCATACACGTGCCGTGCTTTGTCCATTCATGCTGCAACAGTTGTACCGATGGCGTCATGCAGATATTATCGGCAACCACTTTGCGCGATAGCTGCCCCGCTTTGCGGCAGTATTGCGGATAATCGGGTCCCGCCGCTTCGGGCCATAACCCGTGTAGGACAAAGCCGAAATCACCGATCCGGCCTGAACATTGCAGCTCCATCGCGGGGTCTTTCTCTTGGCCACGACAAAATTCACGGCTCCAGCTGAGCGCAAGGACATAGCCTGCGATTGGCGTGCGGCGGATTTCGCCGGGCGATGGCGTTTCGATTGTCGGGCGTGACAGGTTGGCAGGGGCCTTGCATTGCCACGCCTGCGCCGTTGCCGCCTGATGCGTTGACGAGGCTGCGAGCATCGCAACAACCGGCGCTACGCTCGCAAGCTTAAACCACATTGAAGTCCAGCCCGATGTCCGCCGCAGGTGCGCTTTGGGTCAGCCTGCCAACGGAGATATAGGTCACCCCTGTTTCCGCCTTGGCGCGGATGGTTTCCAGCGTGACGCCGCCAGATGCCTCCGTCGGCACGCGGCCAGCAACCAGTCGCACCGCTTCGGTCAGTTCAGCAACATCCATGTTGTCGAGTAACACATGCGTTGCGCCAGCTTGCAATCCCGGCTCGACCTGTTCTAGCCGATCCACCTCTAGGATAATCCGCTCTACCCCTGCACCCTTGGCACGGCGCACTGCCTCAACAACACCGCCTGCAACCGCGACGTGATTGTCTTTAATCATCGCTGCATCCCATAGGCCCATGCGGTGATTCGTCGCACCGCCCATCCGCGTTGCGTATTTTTCCAACACGCGAAGGCCCGGGATGGTCTTGCGCGTATCCAGCAAGGTACAGCCTGTGCCCGCAATCGCCTTTACATAGCGCCGCGTCATTGTGGCGATGCCGGATAGATGCTGCACCGTGTTCAGCGCAGACCGCTCCGCTGTCAGCATCGCGCGCGCATTGCCCTCCAGCTGCATCAAGTCGGACCCTGCGACAACGCCATGGCCCTCAGTCGCCAAAACGCGGATGTCCATTTCGGGGTCAAGATGCCGGAAAAAGGCGAGGGCGATGGGCAGCCCTGCCACAACAATATCATCGCGGCTGTCCATTACACCAGCAAACCGCGCATCCGCCGGGATCACGCTTTCGCTGGTCACATCGCGTCCGGCTGGCCCCAAATCCTCAGCCAATGTCGCGCGCACGAATTCGTCGAGGTCAAAGCCGGGTAAATCAAACCGCATATATGTGCTCGCTCTCTAATCGTTTCCCATCCACTCTAGGCGAACTGCGTCCAACAAAAAAGGGCGGAACCGCGATGGCTCCGCCCCTTCCTCGTTCACCCAGGATTTTTTTGATTATTGCACAACCACTTCGACGCGGCGTGCGGCGTTGTTATCAACTTTCGTGTCTGTGGATTCAGTTGGCTTCACCATTTCGATGGATGCAGCAGGGATGCCCGCAGCTTCCAATGCTTTACCAACGGCCTGCGCACGCTTTTTGGAAAGCTCTGCATTGGCCGCGGCATTGCCGGTCGGGTCGTTAAAGCCAGATACGCTAAGCTTTGTACCTGCATTGGCGGCCAAAAAGGTTTTCACCTTGTCAGAGGCAGCGGCCAGATCGGCGGTCACATCTGATTTGCCGGTGTCGAAATAGACCGTCAGCATCGGCTTGCCATTGCGTTCGCCAGCAGTGACGCCAGCACCGGCAGGTGCGACAACCTCAGTTTCGGCGGTTGCGGCGGGGGTAGCTGTTTCCGTTGCCGCAACTGTCTCCGTTTCAGCAACGGGTGTTGCTTCTTGGCCAGAACATGACTTTAGCAGGAAGAATAGCAATACGGCCAGCAACGCCGCTAGCAACAGCCATTTCAGCCAGCCCCAACCACCGCTTGAATCGTCATCGTCAAAGCCGCCGCGTATCGCAGCAAGCGGCGCAGCGGCAGCGGCAGAAACGGTGCCCGCAGCATCAGCGGCAAAATCCGCCGCGCCTGATGCGGCGTCCGATACTGCCGCACCTGCCGAGCTGGCAGCCCCCGTGACAGCCGCAAGGCCTGCACCAGCAATACCCGCCGCAGCGGCAAGTGGTGCGACCGAGCCGCTTTCGTCGTTGTCATGATCGCCCGAAAGCGCTGCAGCCGTCAATCCGGCAGTGCCAGCTGCGCCACCAAACATATTCAGCATGCCAAAATGTTTCGAGAGCAAATAATACACAGTGACGCGGTTCTTTGTCCGGTCAGCCTTCATCGTTTCACGCACCGATTGGATCGCTTCATCCAAAACAGCGTCGGATTGGGTCAGGCCCAGTTTCTTTTTCAAAAAGTTTTCGCGAACGGTTTCGCATTCTTTTGGGTCAGCCATTGCGACCAACTGACCATCGCGGCTTTGCAGCGCAATTCCGCAATAATTTGCGATTTTGCTGACTACGCCCTCATCGGCATCGGCATCATAAATGCGGACATCCGCTAACCAATCTACTGCCATTTGACCTATCCCTCATTTGCGTGCGGCGCAGTGCAGCACAGTTGCTCTCCAGCCATGACAACCACTGCCATGCCCCTTGTAAATGCCGAGGCGCGCATCACACAGATACGCACGCCGTAGCGTCCAAGTCCTATGCCGGCGAATGTAAAACGCAAGCGATGGAAGGCCTAAACGACTCCGATTTTGCAAGGTTATACAATGATTCTGACAGGGAGACGAATTTCCGCAATCGATTGACGAATGGTGCGGCCCGCATTCGGTGTGGTTTTACTGGCCGCCCGCAGCCAGCCACTGTTGGCCCAGAACGGCGTCGAGCGAAATTGGGTTGAATTTATCGAGGCCTGATCCGGGATAAAAAGTCATTTCGCCAAATATGGGTTTGCCGCTGACTTCATAGAAATCACAGCGGACAAAATCAAAGCCGCTGCCAAGTTTTTCTGCGGCATCCAATATCTTGGCCAGGCTTTGTGGCGGAGCTGGGTCGTGGTCTTTGGTTAGCGCTGATACCCGCCGCCAGTTGCGGTCAAACAACATCCAGCGGTGGTCGTGTTCGCGGTCAAGATGGACTTGAACGTGCGTTGCGCGGCCCGCAAATGTGTAGATTTTATAATCGACGGGAACGGTATCACGCTCCCCGATAAAGGGTTCCACCAATATCCCGCGCGGGATTTGCGTATACAGCCATTCGTCGAGTAACTTGCCATAGGATCGCTTCATCCAACGCCGTGCGCGCAGCCGGACCTTTGGCCAGTCCGCCACCCGATCACGGAAAAACGCGTTCTGGTTGCAGCCGTGGCGCGATTTCACAACAAAAGGCAGCGGCCAAGCGGGTGTGTCCGGAAGATCGGTGCCGTGCCAAAGCGTTGGCGTGACCCATTCTGCGCCAAGCGTTGCGGCAACGAATGATTTCACTGCAACTTTATCCGCCAACATCGCCATGCGCGCGTCGCGACCGGTTAGCTTCCGTCGCTGAACTAGCTCGGTAAATGTCTTGGGATTTTCAAAACTGACCAGCCTTTGGTGGCGGGCCAGATAGCATAATGCGATACGCAGCTTTGCTAGCCAGCCGGACGGCGCGAGCGCGACGTCGCGAAGGTCTGCCCCTGCAAAGGCGCCAATGGCATTCAACCGCCGCGCTCAATTTCATAGTGAATCGGCTTGAAAGAGCCATTGTTGGATTGCAACGCCGAACAGGCCGTCAGCCCGATAATCAAATCGGTGTGCGCCAAAAAGCGGATACTATCCCCCGCTTTGCTGAGTGGTGGATCGACGCTTAGCACGCCCGTATTGCCATCCACTGCGACATTCATGAAAACATTGAATGCTACCGGGATCATGTCCTCCACGATGCCAAAAGGCGCCAATGCATGCGCCAGATTGCCAAAACATCCCTGATGCGGGTCAGTGTCGCCATAGATAATGCGGAACGTATCTTTGCTGCACGGGGTCAGCAGAAAATCGTGACGACCGACATCATCTGCGATAATTTCCAGCATTACATTGCTTCGATTGGAGTACAGCCTATCGCCAGTGGTCAGGAAAATGCGGTTGGCATAATCCAGCGTCCGGCCCGACGAAATGACCTCGCCAATATCGCCCTGTTTGAACGCTAACAGGTCCGCGACTTGCTCACCCATTGGGTCGGTAACTGTCAAAATATCGCCTTTGTTCAAGGTGAAGGCTGCGCCAGAACGCGGTTCAATCGTTGAGTGCATGACTGAACTCCAAATCAGGATGCACCCCAGCGCGCGCATAGGGGCATTTCCATTCGGCACCCACCGCGCGCCCGCTATATTGCCGCGCGGCGGACACCTCACCATGTTGCGCCAGCATCGGGTTGATGTCGCCCGCAATTTTTACGTCGCGGTCAAGGATAGAGGCGCGCAGCTTTTCATACTGACCCTCTTCGCGAAGCTTTTCAAACTGGTCATGCAGATTGAAAATCATCGTCGGCCGCTCAAAGCGCCGCGCCGGGCGGCTGGCTTGCGGATGTAGGCCAACGATGAAAAACGCTTCGCCACCAAAGCTCAGCGAGAATTCGGGATGCTTTGGATCATGCGCGACGCGGTCATCGATTTTCTGGCCCAGCCAATCGTCCTTGTCGCTTAACGATTGCAACCGCTCCCACAGATATCGTTCAAAACCCAGCTCATCCAAAGCGGTATCAGTATCAAAGATCACCGCTAGCGACCGAAACGGCGCAGGATTCTCGCGGTATAAATCCACAATTCCGCGGATTGCAGTGTGGATATCCAGATCATCCCAAGCCGATCGGATATCGCGGGCAACAACATAGGTCATCTGCCGCTTTGCCATCGCTGCCTTTGCACCGACACAGGGAAACGATGGATCGCGGACAAATTCCTCAAACGCGGTGATCAGCCGGTGACGTAAAGCGGGGGTTTGGTGATGCATAATGTAGTAACACACGTAGTGCGAAATGGTTGCAGGTTGAAGACAGTGTTTGAGATGTAACGACCCGATAGGTTGACAATTATAGCATTATTGCTATGTAAATCGTAATGAGTTGGATGGTAAGCTATCTCAATGCAACGGTTGAGCGCGAAATCGCCGAGCTGCCCGGCGATATGCAGGCGAAGTTGCGGCGGATAGCCGATATGATCGAACAACTCGGCCTATCAGCAATGCGCGAGCCGTATATCAAGCATCTGCAAGGCAAGCTTTGGGAGATGCGACTGACCGGACGCGACGGGATATCGCGGGCAATTTACGTGACTATGTCCGGACAACGCGTGGTGATTGTCCGGGCATTTCGAAAGAAAACACAAAAGACGCCGCGCAGCGAAATCGAATTGGCCCTCAAACGGTCGGAGACATTGACATGACACAGACCCTACCCCTTTCTAAACTGAGCGATGAATGGTTCAAAGACCCCGAATTCGTGCGGGAATATGATGCGCTGGAGGAGGAATTCACTCTTGCCACCGCATTGATTGCAGCGCGCGCCAATTCAGGGCTGACGCAGGAAGAAATCGCCCAACGCATGGGCACAACACAAAGCGCAGTTGCGCGTTTGGAAGGCGGCAGGTCACGGCCTTCAACAACGACGCTGGCGAAATTTGCCAAGGCAACTGGCACGAAGTTGCGGGTTAGTTTTGAGGCGGTTGGGCGTTAGTCACATAACCCTTCGTCACCCTGAGCTTGTTTTAGGGTCCATTTCGCCTCTCATACCTGTGGTCTGTGTGGCGCGATCGATACTGAAACAAGTTCAGCATTACGAACTCTCTTGCACATAATCAGAAAAATGTTGCGGCTAATGCCCCTACCCCAAACAACACTGAATTGACGACGGTATTCCAAACGACGAGCCTGACATTCGAACTCAGCATAGAGCGACCAAACACGTCGCCGGACATGCCGTTACGACGGAACATTTCCATTGCTCGGTTGTGAGCAGCTATGACGTAGATCAAATATACCGCGCCGGGCACAGCCAACCACGGCAAGAAGCCTATCCATCCAGAAATCAAGCTTCCAATCCAAAGTAAGAAACCTATTATCGCCATAGCTTTATCCCCAACTTGATTTAACTTCGTCCACTCACGCTCTACCCAAATCACCCCGACCAACAGTCCCGCTTGCCATCTCCAGCATCCTGTCCAAACTCTTCTTCGCGGCCAGCCTTATCCCTTCATCCATCACGATCTGGGGCTGCAAATCGCGCAAGGCCAGATACAGCTTCTCCATCGTGTTCAACGCCATATAGGGGCAGATGTTGCAGGCGCAGTTGCCGTCGGCTCCTGGTGCGCCGATGAAATTTTTGTCCGGAATGGCCAGCTGCATTTGGTGGATAATGTGCGGTTCGGTGGCGACGATTAAGGTGTCGCCTTCAAAGCTTTTGGCGAATTGCAATATGCCGCTGGTGCTGCCGACATAGTCCGCATGGTCGATGATATGCGGCGGGCATTCGGGGTGCGCGGCGACAGGGGCGGTTGGGTGCTGCGCCTTTAGCTTCAGCAATTCGGTCTCCGAAAACGCCTCGTGCACAATGCAGACGCCAGGCCATAGCACCATCTCGCGGTTGAACTTGCGCGACAGGTATCCGCCCAGATGCCTGTCGGGGCCAAAGATGATTTTCTGACTTTCCGGGATTTGCGCGAGGATTGTCTCAGCGCTAGACGAGGTGACGATGATATCTGACAACGCCTTCACCTCGGCAGAGCAGTTGATATAGGTGAGTGCGATATGATCGGGATGCGCGTCGCGGAATGCTTTGAATCGTCCGGGAGGACACGCATCCTCCAACGAACAACCCGCAGCCATATCGGGCAGGATTACCGTTTTTTGCGGGCTGAGGATTTTTGCCGTCTCCGCCATGAATTTGACGCCGCAAAAGGCGATGACATCGGCATCAGTTTCCGCCGCACGCTTGCTTAGCTCCAGCGAATCCCCGACAAAATCGGCCAGATCCTGAATTTCCGGCTTTTGATAATAATGCGCAAGGATAACCGCGTTGCGTTCCTTTTTCAGCCGGTTGATTTCGGCGAGCAAGTCAACGCCTATAAGGTTTTCGCGGGGGATGGGGGCGTTCATTGTATTCTCCAAACGAAACTGGCTTAGCCAGTAAAACGAACAAAGACGGTTTCACACGAAGGGTACGAAGATTTTCAAGAGGTTGGTCTTCAACTGATGCATGACCGTAAACTTTAAAGTATATTTTTGATAGCGGCAGACGCCGAGAATCCAAGCCGCCCGCTTAAAAATCTTTGTGTCCTTCGTGTGAAACGAATTACTTCCGCATAATCTCTTCAAGCGGCGTTGAGTAATCCCAGCGGGTATCGACTTTGCCGATCATTTCATCGCCATATTTTGCATCAACGCGCACGTCCATCCCAGCGGCTTTCATCGGCACTGCAAAGTTCTGGACAATCGCGCGGCGCGCGGCTTCGCGGGCGAGGCGCATCGGGACGGGCCCCTCGGCTTGCCGCGACAATTCAGCCAGACCCTTATTGCGGTTGGCGCTATCCAGCACACGCTCCGCATCGGTCAGCGCGGTCAAGATCCCGCCATCGTCATATTCCTGTATCGATTGCATATCGATCTGCGGCGCGGCGACTTCGATATCGGGAATGCGGACGCGAAGCGTATTGTTCGTGGCATCCCAGCGCACATCGTTCGACGCAAGCTTCGCCATATCAACCTCATACCGCACAAGGCCCTGCATGATCAGCGTCTTGCGCGCCGATAGGCCAAAGCGGCGCTGCTCGCTGGTAACGACCGCAGAATAATTCGCCACAAATGCCGTCAGCCTGTTTTGTTCGCGAATGCCTTTTAAGGACGCGCTGGCGACGGTTTCGGGCGACGGACTGACGCTGCGCGTGATGGTCCAGCTGACGGCAATCAGCAACAGCCCGGCTAAGCCAAAGCCAATCAGTAGGCGGTGCCTTACGCCAGCGCCCACTGCTCACCGATCTGGGTAGCTTGCCCCTTGTTTTGCAACTCCACCAAATGGGCAAGAACTGATCTGCCCGCAGCCCCTTTCAGCCGGGGGTCAAGCCCCTTATACATCGTCGCCACCATTTGCGGGATTGGTCGCGGGCCTTTTTCCAGCTCGCCGAGAATTTGCCGTTCGCGCATCCGCCGATGGCCAATCATCCCACGCACCAATTGCCGGGGTTTTTCGATTGCGGGGCCGTGGGCGGGATAATAAATCCGGTCTTGCCGGTCATACAGTTTTTGAAGCGACGCCATATAATCAGCCATATCGCCATCGGGGGGCGAGACCACGCTGGTGGACCATTTCATAACATGGTCACCAGTGAACAACGCCGCCGTTTCGATCAGCGCGTAGCAGATGTGGTTGCTGGTATGGCCGGGAGTGGTGACGGCTTCGATGGTCCAGCCTTTGCCGCTGATCCGTTCGCCGTCGGCCAGTATACGGTCGGGGGCGTAGTCAGGATCAAACGCACTGTCGGCGCGCGGGCCATCGTCTTGTAGGGCCAAGGGCGCGCAACCAATGATCGGCGCGCCTGTGGCGGCCTTTAGTGGAGCAGCAGCTGGTGAGTGGTCGCGGTGCGTGTGGGTGCAAAGAATTGCGGTGACCTTTGCATTGCCCACTGCGCGCAGGATTGCCTGAACATGGCCAATCCCATTCATATCGGCGCCATTGATGTCTTTGGGGTCGCCAATACTCAACCCGCTGCCCGCCGGACCGGGGTCGATCACAGCAATCTCGTTGCCCGATCCGACCAGCCACGTCTGAGTGCCGGTAAAGGTATACGGCGAAGGATTGGGCGCTAACACGCGCCGCACAAGTGCCTCGTGCTGTTCGGTTTCGCCTGCATGGATGCTGTCGGGCCAGTCGCTCATCACGTTTATATGGCGCATCTGATGCCAAAGAAAAAGGGCGGCTCCCTAAGGAAACGCCCAGTTCATAAGAAAATCGTACTGGGAAGCACGATTTTTCCCTATTTTTACTCGTCTGCTTGTTCCTGCATCCGCTTAATCTGTTTTTCCATGCTGTCTAAAATCGATTTGCGCATGGATTCCGGAATATCTGCGTCGTTCATGATTTCGGCACGAGCTTCGCGTAGGCCTTGGACGGCGTGCGCCTTCGCCAGCTTAGCTTGGCCTTTGCCGCACATGACGATGCGAACGCGGGATTTGTTTTTGCCGTCAAATCCTGTGGCTTCTGTCGTGACTGGCTGTCCAGCTTCGCAGTTCTTGGTGATTTCGCTGATGTCGATATCGGGAATATACGATGCGACGTCCATGTTGTGGACCATCGCGATGGCATGTGCGCGTGCCGCCTCGGCTTCTCCTCGTGCTGCCTCTGCTTGGCCGCGCGCGGCCTCAGCCTCACCTCGATCAGCCTCGGCTTGGCCGCGATCAGCCTCTGCCCGGCCAAGGTCTACTTCTGCCTGAGCGCGAGACCATTCGGCGTCCTCGACTAGCTTTTCGGCGTCGGCATCGGTCATCTCATTATGTGTGCGCAGGATAATAAGTTTTCCGTCGCGTTTGATGGTTTTGACAAAGGGAGCAGGTCCATTGGTGCCGATGGTGATAGTTTGGACATCACGTTGTTCGGTCGGCTTGTCGAGGGCAAAGACCGGAACCACGGTTGCCGTCAGCGGCAGAGCAATTGCGGCGGCGACAAATATCGCGGTCCGGCCAGTCCAAAGGCGGCGTGTGCTGGTGTCTTTCATCATCAATCTCCTCAATCGTTCGATAATGTTGCGCGGGCTGTTTTGCGCCATTGCCATGGCAAGGGCAGGCATGTGGTCGGACGATGCAGCACGGGCCAGGGCTCGGCCATAATGCTGCCGTGTGCTGCTATCGGTGCCTGCCAGAACGCGTGCATCGCAGGCAGCCTCTTGGTCAAAACGGAACGCGCGCCACGCCATCCACGCCAGCGGGTTGAACCATGACAGGCATAGGAACAGGAATGCGGCAAGATTGGCATACAGGTCGCCAGCACGGTGGTGCGCCAGTTCGTGCGCTAACGCCAAATCGCGTTCTTTCGGCGTAAATGTGCGGGTGAAATGGTCCGGCACTGCGATATAGCGGCGGAACAGGCCAAAGGCCAAGGGTCCGCCGATCCGATCGCTTTGGATCACGCGGATGTTGCCGATCCGGTCAATCTCGGTCGCGTCGGCAAGCATTTCGTCGCGCAGCGAGCAATAGCGCACCATCTGCGCGATAAACAACAAGGCCGCTCCGCCTAGCCAGATCGACAGGCCCAGCGCGAGCCAGTTGAAGCTGGCCTCGGTCGTTGCAATCGCGCCATACGTTGCGGGGGTCGCGCGGATACTTTCGATGAAGGCATTTGCGGCGGGCAGTGCAGGGACCGTAACTTCCTTGGTCAGCACCGGCATAAACAACCGCGCGGCGGGCAAAAGCCACAGCCAATAGGCAACACTTGCGCCGAAATGCCGGGCTGCGCTGCCGCGGATAAGCAGAACCACCACCAGCAATGCGGTCGTCGCAACTAACGTATCGAAAAGCCATTCGGTCATGACTTCATCTCCCTCAACAGTCGTTCGATTTCGGCAATGTCATCGCTCGATAGCTTTTCCTGCTCGGCAAGATGCGCGACGAGCGGCATCAGCTTGCCGCCGAAAAAACGGTCGACCAGACGACGGGATTCGCCAGTGACATAAGCGTCACGCTCCACCAGCGGCGCATACAGAAAACGCCGCCCATCAAGATGATGGCCAATCGCGTTCTTCGTCACCAACCGCGACAGCAACGTCTTCACCGTCGCCAGCGACCAATCACGCCGCGACGCGACACGGCCGGAAACCTCGGTGGCGGTCAGCGGGGATTGTTCCCACAAAACTTCCATCACCGCGAGTTCCGCGTCGCTAATCCGTTCAGTTGATTTTTGGTTCATCGCCGACTCCCTTGCTTTATTGATTACAGGCGTAGTCGTTTCGATTACAAGTGTAAATACTAGATTTCGACGAACTACATTTGGCGAGTGATGAGTGGCTGGGCGTCAGTTGATTTTTAGCTGCGCTTCAATCTGCCCCAACAACCAAGCTTTTGCCTGCGCGTCAGCAAAGCTGTGCGATGCGGTTGAGCATTTGTGAAGCGCGATACCTTGCCGCGTTCTAACATCGGCAAACGCGCTCGAATTCCAAGCGGCCATAAACGCCAACGCTGTGGTGTCACGGTCTGCGATTAGGATCGTTGCGGGCAGGGTGCTGTGTGCAAGCACTCCTGCCAAGCGTTCCGACAAGCCGGTCGGCTTGTCCGTTTGCACAGCCTTGACCAATCCGCCTGCCAGTTTCCGCAGATTGATTTTGCCGGTGAACAAATCGATCAAGCTACGCGGGTTTTTTAACCGGTTCCAATAGCGTGCGCGAACCGCGGCGCTGGTTGGTGGTGTGCTGGCTTCTTCGGTGGATGCGTTTTCGACCACCCACGGGTTGGCTAGGATCAGAGAATCGATGGCGCCGCCTTCGCTGAATAGCGCCAATGCAGTTGCCGCATCGCAATTTCCATACGCAACCAATCGCTGTAACGTTGGTGCTTCACGGAAAAACGCTGAAACGGCGGCGGCGATGTCAGCACCGCTGCTTTCAAAGCCCCGATTGTTGCCTTCGCTTTCGCCAATCCCGCGCCGGTCATAGCGAAAGACCGGATAGCCAGTTGCGGCGTAATGCGCCGCCATTGCAGCTTGCCCTGAATGGGCGCCGCTGCGGATTTCATTGCCACCGCTGACGATCAATAAGCCGGTTGTGCTTGTGCCTTCATCCAAAGTCGCTGCAAGCCGAGCGCCTTCGCAATCAAAACCAATCATCCGCCGCACGATGCGCTCCAGCGGTCAAGTTCTGCGGCGATGTTGGCGGCGAACACAGCATCGTCCTGCGGCTCGGCGCGGAGCCATAAAGGCGAACCTACGATGTCCTCGCCCAGTTTGCGCTCGACCAAATTGCCGAGCGCCACGGGTTCTGCCATCGCCAGTTGTGCGACCATATTGGGAGCCAGCATATTCCCAGCAAGTTCAATCGGGGCGGTCTCAGCCTGCATCAGCAGCTGTGCCTCGCTGACGCTATTCCCGGCTTCTTTCTCGCCCGCAATCCGTGTGCGGATCATCGCTTTTAACAGCAATGCACCCTTTACAGGAGCCAGTCGCCAATGTGGCAATTCGGGATTGCAGTGGTCAATCAAAGCGCCACCGCGCATCGAGGCGATATCGGTCACCGAGAGTTGAGTGGCACAAGCCGCCACCGCATCGCGCCAGCTAGCCAGACTTTGCTCCGCCAGCGGCGCAAGGCTCTCATTACATCCCGGCAAGTCGATCAGAACACTACCGACACCCCGCCCCGCCAAATCGCGCATTGCCGACACCAGAACGCGCCGCATACGGTTCATTTCGTCGAACAACGGTGGGATAATCAGCATGCGCCGCGCGCTATCGCCACCAAAGCTTAGGCAAAACTCTTCACGCTGCGCCACCGTATAGGCAAGATACTCAGCCGCGCTCACATCATTATCCTTGGGCGCCAACCTTGGCCTTTGCAAAGGCGACTAGGCTGCCGAAGCTTTCAAACAAATCGCCGTCAACATCATCATCGTCGATCATGATACCCAGCCGGTCTTCCATCTCGGTCAGCAGCCCCGCGACGGCCATTGAATCGAGCTCGGGCAGCGCGCCGAACAACGGCGTGTCGTCGGTCATCGCGGCGACGTTGGCCGGTGCAACCCCCAGCACATCGATCAGCAATTGGCGGATAGTCGTTTCGGTTTCGTCGACAACAAAAGGCATAATTACGTCACTCACAGTTTCGAAGCGCGATAAGCGCGTAGATGGCGGATGGCAATGTGCGGCCAGTTGGCGGGATGGTTAGGCCAGAACAGTTCCAGCCGATACCGCGGACGCACTGCCTCCATCCATTCCGCCTTGTAAGCATCATTGCCAGTGCCGAAATCGATCACGTCAACATGGTCGATATCAATTACATGCTGAAACAATGCAGCAGTCAGCAAAGTCCCGGGTGAAGCGTGCATATGCCGTTCGTCATGCGCCAATTTATGTATCAATGCGGCTCCATTTTCGACCGTCCAGAATTGCGCCGCTACAGGCGCACCGTCGATATAGGCAAGGCCGATACGCAGCGCTCCGGCAACGCTTTCACGCTCCGCTAATTGGCGCAAAAATTCGGGGCTGCCTTCATGTGGTTTCCAGCTACGGGCATAGACGCGTTCATAATCGGCCCAGCTGTCGGGCTGATATTCGCGTTCGATGCGGATCGTGACGACGCCCGATCTGCCTTTGCGCTTTACGGTGTTTTTCAACCGACTGGGGCGGCTTTGCCAATAAGTGTCAAAGCTGCGGCCTTTGACTTCCAATATGTGGTTCTCGTCGCATTGCGCGCTAAACACCGTCCAGCCCGCTTGGCGGAACGCGTTTCTGATGAGCGTCGCGCTCTGGTCTTCGTCGGGCAAGGGAGCCAAGGTCAGCCGCCGTGCGCGTTTTTGCGCGGTCAGTGCAGCCTCACGAAGCAGCGCGAGCTTTGATACCTCATCCGCTACATTATCAAATACCGGACGCCAGTGAAAATTGTACCAGTTGGCAAGCGCAGCATAGTGCCCGTTACTGTGTTCCATCAATGGCAACCATAGCCGCGCATCACCATCTTGCGCGCCGACCAGCAACGGCGCTTTGTCGCGCAACGCCATGCGGTGCAGCGTCTCCAGCCAGTCCAACCTGTCAAACAGCGACTCCTGCCGGTCGCGATCCATCGCGCCGGCTGCTGCTGCTTGCGCAGTCAGGAAATTATCGTGATATTCACCTTTTACCGGCAAATTCGCCCCCGATTAACCCTACACACTAACCAAATGGCCCAATGATAAACGCATTTCCAGCCTTTCCACTCGATCATCTTCCCTTGCGCGGTGCAGCCGACAATCCGGCGCTCCGTATCAAGCACCGTGTCTATAGTTATCAGACGTTAAACATCCGTGTCGGTCGGCTGGCAAAGTTTTTGGCTGATCAAGGGTTTGTTGCGGGCGACCGCGCGGCGACGTGGCTGCCGAAAACTGAATTGGCGTGTTTGATGCCGTTGGCGGCGGTGCGCGCGGGGCTGGTGCATGTGCCGGTCAATCCGTTGCTGAAGCCTGCACAGGTTCGGCATATATTGCAGGATAGCGGGGCGCGAGCCTTAGTGACAAGCGCGGCGAGGGCGGCGCAGCTTGGAGCATATCTCGACTCTGAAAGCTCACGTCACCCTGAACTTGTTTCAGGGTCCATCTCTCCGCCCGAAGCGGAGCGTGAGACTGATAAATGGACCCTGAAACAAGTTCAGGGTGACGGTGAAAGCTATACGATTCTGGATGAAGTCGAAGTGCTTTCTGTAATCGACGATGAAAAAGCTGAGGCGCTTGGTCCATCTGTCGCCGACACCGACAACCTAGCCGCGATCCTATACACCAGCGGCTCCACTGGTCGCCCCAAAGGCGTCATGCTCAGCCACGCCAATCTGTCGCTTGGAGCGGTCAGCGTGGCGCAATATCTCGGGCTAGCCGCCGACGATGTGACGCTGGCGGTGATGCCGCTGAGTTTCGATTACGGCCAAAACCAGCTGCTTTCGACATGGCAGGCGGGCGGTTGCGTCGTGCCAATCGACTATCTGACGCCGCGTGATGTGATTAAGGCTTGCGTCAAACACGGGGTAACAACCCTAGGCTGTGTGCCGCCATTATGGGTGCAATTGGCTGAACAGAATTGGCCTGCCGAGGCCACCGCGAACATGCGCCGCTTGACCAATACCGGCGGTGCATTGACCCCCAGCCTTGTAAAAATGCTGCGCAGCATTTTCCCGCACCCCGCGCGTATTTTTGCGATGTACGGCCTGACCGAGGCGTTTCGTTCAACCTATCTCGACCCCGATTTGATCGACGCTAACCCGACCAGCATCGGCAAAGCCATCCCCTTTGCCGAAATCATGGCGGTGGCAAAGGATGGCAGCGAAGCCGCGCCAAACGAACATGGCGAACTGGTTCACGCAGGGCCATTGGTCGCTGCTGGCTATTGGCAAGACGCAGCGCGCACTGCCGAGCGCTTCAAACCCGCACCCGATTGGTCGCGCTACGGCGGCATGGCGGTCTGGTCAGGCGACACAATCTGGCGCGATGAGGATGGCTTGATCTATTTCGTCGGCCGCGACGACGCGATGATCAAGACCAGCGGCAACCGCGTGTCGCCCACCGAAGTCGAGGAAGCCGCTATCGAAAGCGGCTTAGTCGCCGAAGCTTGCGCATTGGGCCGCAAGGATGAGCGGCTAGGCGAGGCGATTGTGCTGTTCGTGCGGGGGGTAGCGGGCGCGGACGAAGCGGCGCTGGCCGAGCATATGAAGGCCACGCTGCCCAATTTCATGCAGCCAGCGGATTATGTGTGGCTTGATGAGTTTCCGAAAAACGCCAATGGCAAGTTGGATCGGGATGGGTTGAAGGGGATGGTCTAACATGGGTGGCAGTGTCGCCGATTTTATGCTAATAAAATAACATGACAGTCCTAGAAAAATTCCTGCAATTCGCCGAAAGGCTTCCTACTGATCGGCTGACCTGCGTTGAAATTGCGCTTGCCGAGATCATGGAGAGCTACTCTGATCGTTTTGCCTTCACGCAGGTGGAACAGCAGATAATCGACCAACGCGTTGCCGAATCTGCGCCTGAATTTGCCAGTAAAGAAGACATCAGCAAAATTTTTGGCAAGCCATTCTCCGCATGATGCAAATCCTATTCCGCAGGCAAGCGGAGGCTGATTTGCGTTCGATCATGGACTATTATGAGGATGTTGCTCCCGAGTCTCTGCCGAACATTCTCGCTGATATCTATCGTGCGATTGACCAACTCACCCAGTTTCCTCGCATCGGTATGCAAATCGAAGGTCGCGACTACCGGCGTTTGGTAACGATCAAATATCATTTCAAAGTCGCATACGAAGTTGGCGAAGACTGCGTAATTATCCTCGGCATATTCCGATATCAGGACCGCGAGGTATGAAGGGACCGTTCGCGAACTCTTTACGCTTGTCTGCTACGCCAATCGCATGAAACCAACCGGCCCCATCCCTCCGTATTTCGCCACCGTTGACGGCGAACTGGCCATTGGCGGCAGGACGGCGTCCGCGCTTGTTGCCGAAGCGGGGGATACGCCTTTGTTTGTCTATTCGGCGGACGCTCTGACGCGGCGGATCGCGGAGTTGCGGGCGGCACTGCCCGACCAATTATCGCTGCATTATGCGATGAAGGGCAATCCTTTTCCGCCGTTGCTCGAATGGATGCGTGATCGCGTGGATGGCTTTGATGTGGCGTCTGGCGGTGAGTTGCAGCTGGCGATGGCGGCGGGGGTTGCGCCGGATAAGATCAGCTTTGCGGGCCCGGGAAAGCGCGACCGCGAGTTGGAGTTTGCGATTGCGCATGGGGTTACTCTCAACTGCGAATCCGAGGGCGAAGCGACGCGGGCTTTTGCGATTGGCGACCGGCTGGGGGTTACGCCAAAGCTGGCGATCCGCGTAAACCCCAGCTTTGACCTGAAAGGATCGGGCATGAAAATGGGTGGCGGGGCAAAGCAATTTGGCGTTGATGCTGACCGTGTACCCGCGCTTATCCGCGCGATTTTGGGCGCGGGGGCTGAGTGGCGCGGCTTTCATATCTACGCGGGGTCGCAGGCCTTGGACCCGCAAGCAATTATTGCGATGCAGGCGCAGACTTTGGCTTTGGCAGCGGAACTGGCCGAGGCAGCGGGTGTGTCGCCGCCGCATGTTAATCTGGGTGGCGGTTTTGGTATTCCCTATTTTCCGGGCGACAAGTCGGTTGATCTGAATGCCATTGGCGGCGCTTTGGGGCAGGCCTTGTCGTCACTGCCCGATATATTGAAAGGCACGCATTTCTGCATCGAACTGGGCCGCTATCTAGTGGGCGAGGCTGGCGTGTATCTCTGCCGGATCATCGATCGCAAAGTCAGCCATGGCGAGGTGTTCCTTGTCACCGATGGCGGGCTGCACCACCAATTGGCGGCGTCGGGCAATTTCGGAACCGTCATTCGCCGCAACTATCCGGTGGCAATTGCAAACAAGTTTGAGGCGGAGCCTGTAGAGGTCGCTAGCGTCGTTGGCTGCCTATGCACGCCGCTGGATATGCTATCCAACCAGCCGTTGTTGCCGCGCGCAGATGCCGGCGATCTGGTCGCGATATTCTGTGCAGGGGCCTATGGTGCCAGTGCAAGCCCTGCGAACTTTTTAGGCCAAGGTGCGGCGTTGGAGATGTTGGTTTAACTGACCTTTGCAGCTTCGCCTAAAATCAATGGCTCGCTCTTGCTCAAATCGACCGTCGTTTTATGGATATTGGGCGCGACGCTGCTGCGGTGTTTGAATTTGCCTTCAACCTGCCCGCCCGGCGCAATCGTCAGGCTTTGATACAGAACATCGCCGGTTATCCGCGCGCTGGCCTCAATCACCAAATCGGCGGCCTCGATAGATCCCTCTACTTTACCCGATAGCCGTGCGCTTTCGGCGACGACTTTGCCCATGATGACGCTGCCCTCGCCCTGAACCAGCGAGCCGCAGACGACGTCGCCTTGCACTTTGCCATCGATATGCAAATCGACCTTCGCCGTTAAGTTGCCGACGATTTCAACGTCCGACGCGATCATCGAAAAAGTGTGTCCGGTGTTGCGCACTTTATTTTGAGCCTGTGGCCCGCCCGGCAGTCCGGTTTCCGGCGACGGCTTGGATTTCGAGAACATCGGGATTTGCCTCCAGAAACTTCATTGGGTTGATGGCTTGGCCATTCATGCGGACTTCAAAA